>NZ_JBQFRU010000003.1:0-583945 GCF_056537585.1 Ruegeria sp. C9 | reverse complement strand
AAACCGCTTCCCCATCAAACGGCCCTGCATGTCAACCAGACAAACCAATACCGTATCAATCTCGCCAGACGAAACCTCAGCCTTCAAATGCTCAAATGTCAGCATGCAATACCTCTGTGATATGCGAGAATTTTCGACGAAAATTCTTTGTCCCTGTAACGACCGGCCCGCGAAAGAACGGGCCGGTCCAGTGTTTTATCCGTAACGATAGGGCCGCCCGGCCTTGAGCATTTCGGCGTTGTAGCGCTTGAAGATATCCACGACCTTTGCCTTGGTCTCGGATTCCGCAGCAATTTCGTCCCAGAACTTAACAGCAGCTTCTTCAACCGTCGCCCACTCTTCATCCGGGATGGTCGTCAATTGCATCTTGGTACCGTTAACCCGCAGGTTGGCCTCGCCGCCCCAATACCACCACTGGCGGTAGTAGTGCGACTGGTCACAGCAGACCTTGAACAGAGTTTGCAGATCTTCCGGTAGCTCGTTCCAGCGATCCATATTGGCAAAGAAGTGGCCGGCCCAGGCCCCCGAAATATTGTTGGTTAGGAAGTAGTTAGTCACATCCGCCCAACCCACGGTGTAGTCTTCGGTGATGCCCGACCAGGCAATACCGTCCAACTCGCCGGTTTGGACGGCGACCTCGATATCCTCCCAAGGCAGGGTCACAGGAACCACGCCGAACTGCGACAGGAACCGGCCCGCTGTCGGGAAGGTAAAGATGCGCTTGCCCTTCATGTCCTCCAGTGAGTTGATCGGGTCCTTGGTGGCAAAATGGCACGGATCCCATGCGCCGGCGCTGATGTGTTTGACGCCGACCTTGGAATATTCCTCATCCCAGATCTCGTTCAGGCCCCACTGGTTGAACAGCACCGGCACGTCCAGCGAATAGCGCGAAGCGAACGGGAAGTAGCCGCCGAAAACAGTGACTTCGGTGGGCGAGGCCATCGAGTCATCATCCGATTGAACCGCGTCGATGGTTCCCTTCTGCATAGCGCGGAACAGCTCTCCGGTCGGGACCAGTTGATCGGCGTAGAATAGCTCGATCTGCATACGGTCACCGGCGATCTGGTTGAACATCTTAATAGCCGGGTCGATCACATGCTCGGCCAGTGCAGGACCGGCATATGTCTGCATCCGCCATGTGATCGTGCTTTGCGCCAGTGCAGGCGTTGCCAAAGGTGCCGCCGCAACCCCTACCCCCGCAGTTTTCAGAAACTTACGTCTTGTCGTCATGTCAATTTCCTCTCCGTTTAAGTTTGGGTGCCCGTGTGTCGGGCCTTCTGGTTAATTTCCGTAAACATACCCGGGCAGCCACAAGGCGATCTCGGGGAATATCATGATTATTGCGAGCGCCAGGATCATCACCCCGACAAAGGGCACGATTGAGCGGTAGATGTCGCGCAGGCTGATTTCTGGCGGAGCCATTGCGCGCATCAGGAACAGGTTGTAGCCGAAAGGCGGCGTCATATACGCGATCTGGGTGGTGATGGTGTAAAGTACACCGTACCAGATCAGATCGAAGCCAAGCGCCCCCACGAGCGGCACATAGAGCGGCGCCACGATGACGAGCATTGCGGTGTCGTCCAGGAACGTGCCCATGATGATAAAGCTGAGCTGCATCAGGATCAGGATCAGCCACGGTGACAGCCCCAACTGCTCGGTGAACAGGTTCTCGATGGCCTTGACCGCGCCCAGCCCGTCAAACACCGCGCCGAAGCCCAGCGCCGCAAGGATGATCCACATGAACATGCACGAGATGGCCAAGGTTTGCTTGGTACAGTCCTCGAAAATCTTCCACGTCATCCGACGTTTGAGGACAGACGCCACAAGCGCCGCCAACGCTCCGATGGCCGAACTTTCTACCAATGAGGTCCAACCATTCACGAACGGCAGCATCATCGCAGCGAAAATCATCAATGGCAGTGCCCCGGCCCAGAGCAGACGGAGTTTCTCGGACCTTGGGACCTCGTGCGCGTCTTCCATCGCTGGTCCCAGATGCGGTTGAAGCCGGCAACGAATCCAGATGTAGAGGATGAACAAAGACGCCATCAGCAGCCCCGGCACAATGCCTGCCAGCCAAAGTTGACCGACGGGTTGCCGCGCGATCATGGCATAAAGCACCAGAACTACCGAGGGCGGCACAAGGATGCCCAAGCTCGACCCGGCCTGAATGACCCCCGTCACCATGGTCTTGTCGTATCCGCGCCGCAGCAGTTCAGGCAGTGCAATCGTCGCCCCGATGGCCATACCTGCCACGCTAAGCCCGTTCATGGCCGAGACCAGCACCATCAGACCGATGGTGCCGATGGCAAGCCCACCGTTCACCGGCCCCATCCAGACGTGGAACATGCGATAGAGGTCATCGGCCAGACGACTTTCGCTCAGGACATAGCCCATGAAGATGAACATCGGCAGGGTCAGCAGCGGGTACCATTTCATCAGCTTCATCGCCGCCGAAAACGGAATGTCCTGCCCGCCTGTCCCCCAGAGCGCCAGTGCCGCAATGGCTGCGACGGCACCAATGGCACCAAAGACGCGCTGCCCGGTGAACAGCATCAGCATCATCGAAGCGAACATGAAGATTGCGATAAATTCCTGGCTCATGCCCGCGCTGCCCCGATCTCTTGCCCGTTGATCCGCGCAATGTCTTTGAAAAATTCTGATATCGCCTGCAGCAGCATCAGGAAGAAGCCGAAGACCATGATCGCCTTGACCGGCCAGATGTATGGCCGCCACGCGGTGGAGGATCGTTCAAGCCGTCCGACCTCTTCGCTGCCGGTCAGAAGGCCTGTGAAATAGGCGCCAGGCTCATCACCCCAATAGCCCAGGCTGTACGCCGTGGATCCAAGCCCACCGTAGAACAGTACACCCAGATAAAGGATCAGCAGCAGCACCGTGAAGGCATCGAACCAGGCTTTCCGGCGATGGCTCCAATTATGGTAAAACAGATCCATTCGCACGTTCGAACCCAGTTGGATCGAATACGGCCCCCCCATGATGTAATAAGTCACCATCGCAAACTGCGCCATTTCTAGCGTCCAGAGCGAAGGCAGAAAGAAGGTCTTCGAGATCGAGGACCACAGCAGGATACCCATCATCACGAACAGGCCCCACATCATGACCCGCCCGATCCGGTAGTTCACCGCATCGACCACACGCACATATGCTGACATAGCCTTGATCATTCGCCCACCCCGCTACAGAACGGAGCAATGGTACGATTGATCCACGGGGCCAGACAATCGGCCATGACCCGCTGCTGCTCGGCTGTCTGAATCAGATCATTCCGGATCTCGATCATGACGTTCAACAATCCGTTGGGCGCTGCGTGAAGATCCAAAGTGTGCGCCACCCCGTCTGCCGCCGAATAGGGTTCGTTCAATCGAGTAACCAGGGGCAGCTCGTGCGCGGCGCTGGCCAACATCGCCTTGGCAAAGCGGGCGTCCTGGCCATGCAGCAAACCAAGCTCAACATCGCGCGGCTTTCCGCGGTATATCGGCGTGAAACTATGAACCGTCACCATGAGTTTTAGCGTGCGGTGATGACGGATCAGAACATCCTCTAGCCCTTGGCAAAACGGTACATAAACGCCTTCGATCCGCTGCTGACGCGCATTGGCGCTCAGTTCAAGGTTCGCCGGGATCGGTGTGTCTTCACTGCATTCCGGCATAGCATCGGGGGCTTCGGGAGGGCGGTTGCAGTCATAAACCAGCCTCGACACCCCGCCATGCACCAGCACGCCGTTCAACTGCTGAGCCAGTGCCTGAGCAACCGGCAGCGCGCCCGGGTCCCACGCGATATGGCTGCGCAGTGCCTCGGCACTTAGCCCCATGTCCCCCAGTCCGTCCGGGATACGATGCGAGGCGTGTTCGCACACCACCACAACCGAAGGCTCTTCCGGCGCGTCGTCGATGTGAACGACAGGACCGAAATCAAGCTGAGCAGAGGTGAGAGTGGCGCTACGTGATTCCATTTGGAAAAAATTCCACAGAGGCTCTTAACCTGTCAATAAATTTCCTGTATAAAATTCCCCAAGCCAGATTGCATTGTCAAATTTTCCACATAAACATGGGTAGAAAGGGAAAGGAGTATTCCGTGCGAGTGACAGAAAGGCTCCTTGCGCATCGCGAAATGATGACACCGACCGAGCGGCAGTTGGTCAACGTGCTGCTGGATGATTACCCCATGGCAGGGCTTGGCAGCATTACCGAGCTGGCCAGTATCGCCTCGGTTTCCACCGCCACGGTTGCGCGGATGCTTCAGAAAACCGGCTTTGATGGCTATCCGCAGTTTCAGTCCGCGATACGCAGCGAAGTGAAAGAGATGATCTCGGGGCCCGTCGCCAAACGGGATGTCTGGCAGAATGACTTACCTGAAGAACACATTCTCAACCGCTACTCCCGCCAAGCGCTTGAGAACCAGCGGCGTTCGATTGATGAGGTCGACCCGGATGAGTTTGACAGTTTCTGCCGTATGCTTTGCGATCCCAAACGGCGTGTTTTCATCACCGGCGGACGCATAACCGGGACCCTGGCGCAATATCTCTACCTCCACCTGCAGATGATCCGTCCTGATGTGAAGCTGCTGTCAGATGCAGCGTCGTGGACTCACGATCTGCTCGAAGTGCGCGAAGGCGACGTGCTGGTGGCCTTGGATGTGCGGCGTTATGAGAACACTACTTTGTTGATCGGGCAGCTTTGCCATGAACGCGGGGCCGAGGTTGTCCTGCTGACGGATCAATGGCGATCCCCCATCCACCGGCTGGCGAAACACACCTTTGCGGTAAGGATCGCAGTGCCTTCGGCCTGGGATTCCATGACTTCGCTAATGGTGCTATTGGAATGCGCCATTGCCGAAATGCAGGAACGTCTCTGGGACAGTGTCAAGCAGCGCACGGACGAGTTAGAGCAGGCCTTTGACCGGACGAAGCTATTTCGCAAGTTCGGCCAAAGCTCGGGGTCCTGACGTCAGGTAGCGACGTTTCATAAGGTACAACTGCGCGTGAGCCCTGTTGTCAGACGCTGCGCAGACCGTACACTCCGGCGTATGACATTCATCGCTGAAAACCAATTACCTCTGCTGATACTGGCCTTTATGATCGGCCTGTTTGGCACAGGATTTCTGTTCCGCAAACCTGCAGCGCATCGGGCGTGGAAACTGGCGGATCTCGTCTGGGTCGTATTGGGTGGGATCGGTGCACTGGTCGCCGTGTTGGCCGGGCTTTACACCTCGGACAGTTCGCGGCTGGACCGTCAGATCGACGTTGCTTATGCCGCCACGCTTGCATTCGACCGTGATGCCGCGCGGTTTCGGCTGAGGTTCTGTGACCCCGCTTACGACCCGGATACAGCTGTTTTGTGCGAAAAGGTAGAGTTTCTGTCCGCCTCAACCGCAAGCAATGCCGATTTACCGTTGTTCATCGCGGTCACGAACGAAGTAGCCCCGCTTCAAGGCCTGCATTTTCTATTCGGCCGAACGTCGAGTGATGACATGGATGAGGCCCGCGAGATGGCCGCGAAAGCGGATGCCTTCAGCATCGATCAATTTCTCGTCTTCACATCTCTGGACGATGATACACAAACCGCAATTGACAACATGCGGCGCAAGGTGCCTGCGATTGCCGGTGATTATCTGATCCTGGCCCAAAGCTATGACGATCTGATCGAACAGGTCGGCAAGCTCAAGGATGAATGGGAATATCTGCAGGCGAATGCGCATATTTTGGTACTGCAGATCATTGCCCTATGTCTGGTAAGCTTTGCTGCACCGTTCCGTCTGGGCAAATCCATCGTTGAGCTACGCACAGCTTTCAACGCCGATACGACTGCGCCAGCAGATGCGGATCAGCCCCCAGAAAGTACCGCGCCAGAGTCCAAAGGTTCCGCGCGCCCCGCCGAAACCAACCCTGACGGATATAGCGTTCCGCACTCGTAACCGCGTCTGCTTTCAACAGCACCGGGCGCGGCAAAGCGCGGATCAAGGCGACATCCTCCATCAGTGGCTGATCTGGGAATCCTCCGACAGAGTCATAATCCCTGCGGCGTACCAACAGCCCCTGATCGCCGTAGGGCAAACCAAACACTCTGCTACGCAGGTTGGCCCAACCAGCAACCCAGCGGGCACCAATCGCGCTGACGCGAAACCGCAATCGGAAGGCTGCCGGCCTGTGCGAACGCAGATGCTCTGCCACGATGGCGCTCCAGCCTGACTGCAACTCGGTGTCGGCATGCAGGATCAGCAGCCAGTCGCCAGATGCTTTGGCACACCCCCTTTGCAACTGCCCTCCCCTTGACGCCGGACCTGTTACGATCATGGCTCCGGCTTCATCCGCCATCTCAAGTGTTGGGTCCTCTGAGCCGCCATCGGTCACGATTAACTCTCGGATCAGGCCTGAATGAAGCCCTTCCATCAAAGCCTGCAGCGTTCCCGGCAGGGAATGCCCCGAATTCAGGGTCGGAATCACGATGCTGATCGGGGCGGACACGTCTGAAACCCTCTGGTCATGGCGGCGCGATTTCCTATATCACGAAGCCAGACGAATTGACGAGGATCAACCCATGTCCAATCGCCGCATTCTGCGCCTGACCGGCAACGATACTGATAGCTTTCTGCAGGGGCTGATCACAAATGACGTGCAGCGGCTGGACGACGGGCTGGTCTACGCCGCCCTTCTGACTCCGCAGGGCAAGTACCTGGCTGACTTCTTTCTCAAACGAGACGGTGAGTCGGTGCTGCTGGATGTGGCCGAAGTGCTGGCCGACGGGCTTGCCAAACGACTGACGATGTACAAGCTGCGTGCAGATGTGACCATCGACCAGACCGACCTGAACGTACAACGCGGCACCGGCCCCGCGCCCGAAGGCGCCCTACCCGACCCGCGGCATCCTGATCTGGGATGGCGCGCTTATTCTACCGCTCCGGAAGGTGATGATGGTACGGACTGGGATGCTATCCGCGTCCGTCACTGTATCCCTGAAACCAGCATCGAACTGACGCCAGACAGCTATATTCTTGAGTCCGGGTTCGAGGCGCTGAATGGCTTGGACTTCAAGAAGGGCTGCTATGTCGGACAAGAGGTCACCGCGCGCATGAAGCACAAGACTGAGTTGCGCAAAGGTCTGCGCGTTGTCGAGATCGCGGGCACCGCTCCGGTCGGGACCGAGATTCACTCCAGTGGTAAACCCGCCGGGGTGTTGTTTACACAGTCTGGCGGAAAGGCGATCGCATACCTTCGGCTGGATCGCGCGGGGGACGAGATGCAGGCAGGTGGCGCGACGCTAAAACTGCCAGGTTGATTTTGTTGCTGAACCGGCACGCCCAATCTTTTGAAACTGTTTGCGTATTTGACGCGGCCGGGCCGCGCGGTATCACTGACTGCAATTGGCCTAACGGGATACGTGCATGTTTCGCCTCTATACCGCGATATGGCGTGTCAGCGCCGGACGGCAAATCATCCTTATTCTGCTGTCATTGGCGGTGGCTGCGCTGGCGGCTGCTCCGCTTGAGTTCCAGCGCGACATCGTCAATCACCTGACATCTGATAGCATCGAAGTGGATCGCCTGCTGTTGCTGGGCGCTGGGATGATGGGCGTCATCCTGTTGAGCCTTACGTTGAAATGGGTGCTCGGGTATCGCTCTGGAACGTTGGGCGAGGACATCATCCGACTGATCCGGGGACGGTTGCTTGCCCGATCAATCGATCTCAGCGAAGAGGGGCAAGACCTTCGTTCGGGCACGATGACAACGGCCGTATCTGCTGAGGCGGAAGAGCTGGGCAAGTTCGCAGGCGGTGCGTTTTCCGATCCTGTGGTGCAAATCGGCACATTGATCAGCGTGATCGGCTACATCTCTTCAACCCAACCGGGGCTGGGCTTGATCGCACTTTCCATGATCGTTCCGCAGATCATTATCGTTCTGGCCTCTCAGCGAAAAGTGAACATCTTCGTGGCCGAGCGTGTTCGAATCCTGCGCAGCGCGACCGACCGCTTGACGCACGAGGATATTGAGGCGGCATCGCGAGCGATTGAGAAACAGTTCGACGAGATATTCGAGACCCGCCGCAAGATGTTCATCTGGAAACTCTCGGCCAAGTTCCTGCTGAGTATCATCAATGGCGCAGGGACTGTTGGGATTCTGATGCTGGGCGGCTGGCTGGTGTTGCAGGGTAAAACCGATGTCGGCACCGTCGTGGCCGCGATAAGCGGTCTCGGACGCATTCAAGGCCCGACCGCTTTCTTGATCGCATTCTACCGACAGGTCAGCGCCAATCGCATCAAGTACGAACTGATGCTGGAGCTGTTTGGAGATCATCCCGAGCGCTATCGCATTCGGACCTAAAAAAGGGCCGCAGAGCGACCCTTTTGCACCGAACTATCGTCCGCTTACGCGCGTTCGGAATACTCCATGGTCTCGGTATTCACTACGATCATCTCATCCTGCCCGATAAAAGGCGGCACCATGACCTTGACGCCATTGTCCAGAACCGCTGGCTTAAACGAGTTCGCCGCAGTCTGACCCTTCACAACCGGCTCGGTCTCGACGATCTTGCAGGTCACTTTTTGGGGCAGCGTGGCGTTCAGCGCCTCGCTTTCGTAAAACTCCACAACGATAGTCATGCCGTCCTGCAGAAACGGGCGGCGCTCACCCAGCAGTTCCGAAGGCAGTTCGATCTGCTCGTAGGTCTCGGAGTCCATGAACACCAGCATGCCATCGGATTCGTACAGGAACTGCTGATCCTTCTGCTCAAGGCGCACGCGTTCGACTTTGTCGGCCGAACGGAAGCGTTCGTTCAGCTTTGAGCCATTGCGCAGGTTGCGCAGCTCAACCTGTGCAAAAGCGCCACCTTTGCCGGGCTTTACGTGATCAACTTTGACCGCCGCCCACAGTCCATCATTATGCTCAAGCACATTGCCGGGGCGAATTTCGTTCCCATTTATCTTGGGCATGACTTAAATCCTTCACAAACGGTTGATGCGTCAGTTCTCGTCCCTATATCTGGCGTGACCACACCTGACAAGACAACGAAACCTAGTGCTGCACCTGCAGCGAGCCATGCAAATGACGCAACGCAACTATGCATTTTAGGTGTATCCGAATCGCATGTAATAGGTCATAAGGACCGTCACGCCGAAAATTGCAAGAGCAAGAAAAACAGGAAAGACGAGATGAGAGATTTCGTTGACGGCACTGCCTTTAACAACGAACAAGGCAATCGTGCACGCAAACTTTTCGCAGCCGTTGTACTGGCTGCTCTGGATGATGCCATCGCCGACGACAAGAAGTATGGCAACGGACCGGAACAAATTGCCCGTTGGGCACGTTCGCGCGATGGGCGCGAAGTACTATCGTGCGCCGGCATCGACCCCAATGAGCGGGTTGTAGGCGGGCTGATGGAATTTGTTGGTCGCGGCGTACGGACGTCTGTCGCCCTGTCCCGCGAAGAAAGCGAACGCCGGAATGCGGCTCAGCAGGCCGAAGCTGCCTGATTGTTCCCCGCATCCGATTGAATAAACGCGCCCTGACATCGGGGCGCGTTTTTCTTTGGGCTGATTGGTCAGATCAAAAATACATGATCCATTGCCACGCCACCCAAAGCTCGGCCGCCAGTAACAGCGCAAAGAACAGTTTTGCCGAAACCGACAGGCCGCGCTGCCAAAGCACCACATAAGCGGCAATGCAAATCGTCACTGAGATCGGCGCGATCCAAGCCGCATGATGTGTGCTGTCCCAATAGCTGATCGGACTGTGAAAGACCCATGAACTGATCGGCCAGAACTGTGGTCGGCCATCGCCTGCGTGCAATAAGAAATCCATCACCAAATGAAGTATCCCTGCGGATGCGCCAATGGTCAGCAGGTACCAGCCGCGCCACAGCCCGAGTGCAAGTGCCACTCCCCACAAAATGAACGAGTTATCGATGGCGAATACGGTTTGCCACGCGGGTGAAAAGTAAAGCTGATCAAACACCACCTGTGCCGGGATGTTCAGGATGTGCAGCGAAACGCCGGCCATCAGGTATAGCGACAAATCCGGCAACAAGGATCCAAACAGAGCTGCCCATAGCGTCGCGCCCCGGGCCGGGCGCGCAAAAACAGCAGCACCGATCAAAAGATGCGCAGGCGTATTCATATGGGGCTTTTCCTTTGGCCTTAAATCAGGTCATCTGCGCCCGAGCATAGGAGACAGGCCATGGCGCGGTCCATCATGATTCAAGGCACCGGCAGCAATGTCGGCAAATCGGTTTTGGTGGCCGGGTTGGCCCGTGCCTATACGCGACGCGGGTTGCGCGTGGCTCCGTTCAAGCCGCAGAATATGTCGAACAACGCCGCTGTTACGGAAAACGGCGGCGAAATCGGGCGCGCGCAAGCCCTGCAGGCGCGGGCGGCCAAACGACCGACGCACACGGATATGAACCCAATCCTGCTCAAACCCGAAACTGATACCGGCGCGCAGATCATTCTTCAGGGCCAGCGCGCAGGTACAATGAAGGCGGGCGATTATCGCAAGGACAAGTCTAAACTGCTAGGGGCGGCTCTGGAAAGCTTTGAAAGGCTTTGCTGCGACGCTGATCTGGTGTTGATCGAAGGCGCGGGCAGTCCGGCAGAAACTAATCTGCGCAAGGGTGACATCGCCAATATGGGATTTGCCTGTGCCGCACAGGTTCCGGTGGTTCTGGTGGGCGACATTCATCGGGGTGGCGTGATCGCTCAGATCGTGGGGACGCAAGCCGTCTTGGAGGCCGGGGACCTTGCGATGATCCGGGGTTTTGCCATCAACCGCTTCAAAGGCGATGTCTCCCTGTTCGATGAAGGGCGCGACGATATCGCATCCCGGACCGGCTGGCCCTGTATGGGCGTGGTGCCCTGGTTCCATGATGCATGGAAGCTGCCGGCAGAAGACATGATGGACATCCGCTCTCATACCGGAGGGGCATGCAAGATCGCTGTGCCTCAGCTTGAGCGGATGGCCAATTTCGACGATCTCGACCCGCTTTCCGCCGAACCGGGCGTTACGGTCGAGATCATTCCAGCAGGCCGTCCCCTGCCCGGAGATGCCGATCTGGCGCTGTTGCCGGGCAGCAAGTCTACAATCGGCGATCTGGCCTATTTCCGGGCGCAGGGCTGGGATATCGACCTTTATGCCCATGTCCGCCGCGGGGGTCATGTTCTGGGCCTGTGCGGGGGTTATCAGATGCTGGGCAAAACCATCTCGGACCCCGATGGCGTCGATGGACGCCCCGGTCAGGTCGAAGGGTTGGGATTGCTGGATGTCAGCACGACAATGGTCGGAGAAAAGCAGGTTATCCTGCGCTCAGCAACCGCCCTGCCCGGTCATGAACCCGTCAGCGGATATGAGATCCACATGGGCCGTACTGATGGCTCGGATTGCGCTCGGGCCTGGCTGCAGATCGAAGGTCGCCCGGAAGGTGCCGCCAGCGCCAATGGGCGCATACGCGGCAGCTATCTGCATGGGATTTTCAGTTCGGACGCGTTTCGCGCCAGCTATCTGGCAGAACTTGGCGTGAAATCGGAAACAGCTTACGAAGACGGCGTCGAACAAGTGCTGGATGACCTTGCCGACCATCTGGAACAGCATATGGATCTGGATCTGCTTCTCGCGATGGCGCAGACGCCACGCACCAGTTAAGCCTCAGTCAGTATCCGCTGAGGCGATCGCCCGCGTGATCTCACGCCGAACCATCTTGCGCAGGTTTTTCGTGATCCGTTCGCCCAGCGCGCCCTGCAGCTCTTCCCGGACGATCTGGGCGACGAGTTCGCGCAATTCCTCTTCTCCGATTGTCACATCGGTCGGCTTCTGTGCCATATCTTCCACCACCTCCGGGTCGCGAATAAATGTGGCTTCGGATTTTGGTTCAGCCGCCTGAGACTGCGCAAAAGCTCTGTCTGCCGGCCATTCAACAGCCTGCGTCTTGGTGCCAGAGTAGTCGTCATCGCTCTCGCCATCGGGCTCCCACTGATCCTCGGTGCGCGCGATAGCAGCTTCCAAAGCTTCAATCTTGGCGCTGAGGCTTCCCGCTAGGTCGCGCTTTGGTGCGTCTGCCTTGGCGTCGACATCACCAGCGCGCACAATATCGCTGGGTTGCAGCCGCATCGGTTCGGCAGGGTTGCTTGGCGCATTTGCGGCCTGCTTTGGGGTACTGTCACCCGCGCTATGCTGGGGCATCAGTTTCAAGGGCCGGGCCTTCTTGGCGATCAGCGGTTCATTGCTGACGCGCAGCGCATCCGTTAAAACCAATCGGCCCGGCTTAGCAGCCGGGGCCGTCGGAACAAAGATGAATTCTGATTCGTCATGCGCGTCCTCCTCGACCATTCGCTTAACCGACGAAAGAACGTCCTGAATATTGGCGCTTACAACACGATCTGACATTATTTTCTACCGCTCTAACCTAGGCCCGATTGTAGCCAATCCGAGCCAGCGCCACAACAGGTAGCGATGCCCTTTAATCGCGGCGCAATGCCTTGAGCACTCGATCCAGATCGCGGCTTTGCTTACTGACCTGCGACGGCGCCTTTTTCACGAGGTTGTAATACAGGGTCGGATCATAGATCTGCACTGCAAGACCCAAACGTTCTGCCGTCAACAGCCCCTGGGCTTGCAGCAGTTCATATGCCGCCCGAGACCGCTCGGTCCGGGATGCTACCTCGGCCAATTGCGCGTCCAGCAAATCCTGCTGGGCATTCAGGACGTCCAACGTCGTCCGTGCACCCAACGTTGCTTCTTCACGAATACCGTCAAACGCCACCTGCGAAGCACGAACCCGTTCTGTTGACGCCCGCAGGCTTGCAGTTGCCGCCTGAAACGCAGCATAGCGATCGGCAACACCTTGTGTGATGTCTTTCTGAACGTTCAGAAGGTTGGCACGCGACGCATCACGAGTTGCCATCGCACGACGCACCGCTGCCGCCAGACCGCCACCGGAATAGATCGGCTGATTGAAGTTCAGTGAGATCGTCGCATCGTTGATGTAATCGTCATTGTCGTAGCTCTCGGTAATGCCCGCATCCGCATTCAGGCTGACATTCGGACCCAGATTTGCACGCTGCTGCTGCACGATCAGGTCCAGCGCACGCACCTGATGCTGTGCGGAAAGAATCGCAGGGTGGTTACGCTGAGCCAAATTCACCGCATCCGCCTCTGAACGCGGCAGGTTGGGCAGCCTTGGCTGGCCAGCCGTCCGCCCAGGTGTCTTGCCAACGGCGTTTACGTATTCAGCCTGAGCAATGCTCAGGTTACCACGTGCGACCGCCAAATCAGCCTGAGAGCTGGCCAATTGTGCCTCGGACAGGGCAACGTCTGTACGTGTAACCTCACCTACTTCAAAGCGATCCTGCGATGCGCGCAGTTCTTCCGCCGACACTTCCACGTTGTTCTGGCGGATCGCAACCGTCTCTTCCTGCAGCAGAACACCCAGATAGGCGTTCGCGGCTCTGATCAGGATTTGTTGTTCAATATCAATAAGAGACTGACGGGTGGATAGCACAGTTTCCTGCGCCGATTGCTTGCCAAGGATGGAAGCGCCACCATCATAGATCAACTGGCTCAGCGTGAGACCGGAAAAAAAGCTCGAAGGCTCGCGCGTCGTGATCAAGCTGCTCGTGTTGGTGCGCGTGTAATCCCGGCTCACCCGCACGGTCCAGTTGATGATCGGACGCAGCGCTGAGAGCGCAATGGCGACATCTTCATCCGCTGCGCGTAACAAGGCACGGTTCTGCTCAAGCAGGCCGCTGGTGTTATACGCGCCGATGAATGCATCGGTCAGATTATCTGCCCAAACCGACCTTCCGGGCATCACACTTAATGCAACACCAGCAGCCAAAGTCAGGCCTTTGACCAGCTTTCCTGTCGTCGTCCCGCGCATAACTAAGTCCTCTCAAATCGAAATTACGCAACCACCAGCGCAGTTTGCGCCGGTGTTTTCAAGTAATCAAGGCATCAAAATACTTCTATTGCCAACTATAGCGAAAATGCACACTCAGCGCAAAATGCGGGCAAAATCGGTGCGCTAGCATTGAACGCAAATCGCCACGAGACACGGCCTGAGGACTTGAGACCCATACGAACCGTGCCAAGATCACCCTCCATGAACAGGCAAATGATCCGGCCCCCATCCTTGAGTTGATCCAGCAAAGTGTCTGAAAGCTGCTCGACCCCACCCTGAATCATGATCACATCGTAGGGTCCATGCTCAACCGCGCCTTGTTCAAGCGGTCCTTCATGAACAATGGCGTTGTCTACATCAGCTTCCATCAGAAGCGTCTGAGCTTCAGCCGCCAATGCCGGGTCGGATTCCACTGCCACAACCAACTCTGCCATTCGCGCGGCAATTGCGGTTGAGTAACCCAGCCCAGGCGCGATATCCAGCACCACTTCATCATTGGAAATGTTGACTGCGTCCAACATCTTAGCCAGCGTCCTGGGCTCAAGCAGACAACTTCCATCACCCAACTCGACCAGATCACCAACATAGGCTGCCTCACGTTGCGCATCCGGCACGAAATTTTCGCGCGCAACGCTCAGCATCGCATCAATGATAGGGAACTTGGTCACATCCGAGGGCCTGACCTGAGTATCAACCATCGTAAGGCGCCGGGCTGCGAAATCTGTCATGTGATCGCTCATTCCTTATCAGACTGTTATCTGGCTTTTGCCACATCCGCCTGCCTGCAGCAACGGGCCAGATTGCATTTCCGGGCGCGGCAAAAACGTACCATTGGGGTATTGTCAAATTTCCAAACAAGACAGAAATAATCGCCCTCAAGGCTATGGACGTTCATCCTGAAAGCTGATAGAACGCCCCTCACACCACGGCAAGTTATTGATATTGCTTAAAAAGGCGAGTTGGCGGAGTGGTGACGCAGCGGATTGCAAATCCGTGTACACCGGTTCGATTCCGGTACTCGCCTCCAATTCACTCTAGATCCTTGACTTAGGGCGATTACGTTTTCCGCCTTGTGCGCATTTTCCTGGAAAACGACAACACACTATGCCAGTCCTAACTGTGTCAGCTGCGACGTCACTTCACCCAAATTATCCAGCTCCTGTACTACGCAGTTCTAGACGGTGTTGGCTGCAAAGCGAAGGCGCAGGCGACAAACTATGTCGCTGTGTTTCAGAATCCGGATAAAAGGAATCCGAAGCCATGAGGAACGACAGGCGGCATACCTCAACTTCAATCGCCTAGATAAGTCCAGCGGTAGTGGGGTGGCGTAGGGCCTTTGTTGCGTCCGCCTTGCTGGGTCTGCTCCCAGGCATGGGCCAGAATGCCGACCGACCGCGAAAGGCAAAATAAGCCTCGTGCCAATGGCGGGGCAAAGCCTAGCTCTGCATAGATCACTGCCGTGACACCATCGATATTCATCGGCACCGGCTTGCCTTTCCGGCGCATCAGGTCGGTTTCCACGGCTTGCCCGACTTTCATGAACCGACCTTCGCAGGCGTCCTGTTCGACTGCATCAGCAACCAGGGCCATCAGCCGGGGTGCGCGCGGGTCCGTCGGTGTATGGAACCGATGCCCGAAACCCGGCAGTATCTTCCCGCGTTCGGCGATCCAGTCGTCCAATGCCTGTTCTGGGCCTTCGGCATGGGCGTCTACAAAGTGATAAAGCTCCATCGCCTGCTCGCCGGCACCACCATGGATGTCACCCAGCATGTTAACAGCACTCGCCATCGCGTTGTTAAGAGACAGCCCGCAGGTCACCGCCATTCGTGCAGCCGCGATCGAGGGGGCTTGCGGGCCGTGATCCACGGCGGCGACCAAAGCGGCCTCGAACAATCGAGCCTGCGCAGGTGTCGGTCTGTCACCCCGCACCATCAACCAAATCATTTCAGCGAAACCCAGATTGCCGATCAGGTCTTGAATCGGCTGGCCACGCAGTTCAATGCGCCCGGGCTCCATATCGATGATGGCGGTGCGCCACCAATCGGCAACATCGCTCATATCACCCTCTCATGTCGCAACGTTTCGATCTCTGCGTCCGACAGTCCAAGCTCGGCCCAAATCGAGAGGTTGTCGGCCCCAAGATCCGGTGGTGCGGATCGTGGCATGCAGCGTGCGCCATCAATGACCACTGGGCTGCCCGCAAGGCGTAACCTCTCTCCGTGCGCCGACAGAGTTCCAATCAGCCCGCGACCTGAGAGTTGATCGTCGGACAAAGCCTGCGGCACCGTCATAACCGGCCCGGCCGGTACACCCAACGCATTCAACTCTTGGACCCAATCACTGGATGGACGGGTAGAAAGCGTGCGTTCCAGCTCTTGACGCAATTCATGCCGGTTGGTCTTGCGATCCTCGCGGGTTAGGTAGTCCGGATGCGTCAAAAGGTCGGCGCGGCCCAGATGTTGGGCGAGCGCATGCCATTGTTCGTCGCGATTGGCGGCGATATTTATAGGGTTGTCGGATGTGGCGAAAGTTCCGGACGGGGCCGAGGTTGTGTTTTCGTTCCCATGCGGCGCAGGAGTCACGCCACCGACCAGATAGTTGGACACCACCCACCCCATGGTCGAAACCACCGCCTCGTTCATTGCGACATCAAGGAATGCCCCGCGCGGGTTGGCATTCAAGGCCGCGCTTATGGCAAAGGCCGCCGTCATCCCGCCGACGGTATCTGCCAGAGGATAGCCGACTCGGTAAGGCGCGGTATCTGACGCACCTGTGATTGACATGACACCGCTGATCCCCTGCACGATCTGGTCATAGGCCGGGTCATCCCGGCGTGGTCCATCCTGACCAAACCCGCTGATGGCACAATAAATCAGTCTGGGGTTCTCGGCGCGCAGAACCTGATACCCCAGCCCAAGCCGGTCCATCACGCCGGGCCGGAAGTTCTCGACCAGCACATCGGCAGTCTTGACCAGCCGCTTGAGCAGAGCCTTTCCCCGATCAGCCTTCATATCCAAAGTCACGGATTTCTTGTCTGCATTCTGCGCCAGAAAGCTGATGCCCATGCCGGCCTTGTTCCGATCAGGATCCGCCCCCAGCACACGGGCCAGATCTCCGCTGCCGGGGCGTTCGACCTTGATCACTTCGGCCCCCATCAGGGCCAGTTGGTAGCAACAATACGGCCCGGCCAGGACATTAGTCAGGTCAAGAACCCGGATGCCTGAAAGTGGCTCAGTCGCCATCGGCCACGCCTGCCGCTCGCGCCTTGGCGCGACGTGCGCGGTAACTGGGCAACAGCACCAGAAGGAGGGCAATCACCAACAGGCCCAGCGTCATCGGACGTTCCCAGATAAAGGCGATGCCGTCATACAGCTGCATGGAACGGGCGAAGTTATCCTCCATCATGCCGCCAAGGATGAAACCGATCAGCAGCGGTGCCAGAGGGTAATCGGCAAATTTCAGTGCTGTGGCGCAGACGCCGAAGCCGACCAATATCAGCAGTTCCGTGGCATTGTTCTGCCCGATATAGGCCCCCATGAGGGTGAAGAACAAAATGAACGGGATCAGATAGTTGCGCGGTACTGCAAGCACCTTGGCGATATAGGGGATCAACGGCAGGTTCAGGATCAGCAGCACCAGATTGCCAATGAACATCGACATGATGACAGCCCAGAATACCTGTGGCTCGTCGATCATCAGGCGCGGACCCGGTGTCACATTCAGCGCGATCAGGGCGCCCAACAAAATGGCCGTAGTTCCGGAACCTGGAATGCCGAGCGTCAGCAACGGAACAAAGGAACCGGTACAGGCAGCATTGTTAGCTGTCTCGGGTGCTGCCAGACCTTTGATCGAGCCTTTGCCGAACTCCTCCTGCTCTTCTTTCGGGGCAATATTGCGTTCAACCGCATAGCCAAGGAAACTGGCAATCGTTGCCCCTGCCCCCGGAAGCACACCGATAAAGAAACCCTGCACAGATTGGCGACCAACCACCGGAGCGATGGCCTTTGCCTCGGATCCTGTGATGCGCAGGTCCTTGATTTCGCCTTCGTCGCCTTGCAGGTCCTTGGGTTTGAGAACCAAAAACAGCGCTTCGGGCAGGGCAAACATCGCCATTGCAAGCGTGATGAAACCAAAGCCGGACTGCAGATCCATGATCCCCATCGTGAAACGCGGCAAGTTGAACAGCGCGCCCTCGCCGACAGTGGCCATGATCAGCCCGAGAATGGTCATGACAATTGCCTTGGCCACCTGCCCGGTTCCCGCAAAGGCGGCGATGGCGGATAGACCCACTACCATCAAGGCAAAGTACTCAGCCGAGTGGAACAGCAGTGCGACCGAGGATAATGCAGGCGCAAAGACCATCAGCAGTAGCGCGCCTATCGTACCCCCGGCGAAACTGGCGATAGCGGCAACTGTGAGCGCCTTCCCGGCTTTGCCCTGACGAGCCATCGGATAGCCGTCGAAGCTTGAGGCCACGGTTCCCGCGACCCCCGGCGCGTTCAGAAGAATGGAAGATGTCGAGCCACCAAAGATCGCGCCGTAATAGACACCGGCAAGCAGGATCAATGCGGCGGACGGATCGCCCATCGAAATGGCGACCGGAATCATAATGGCGATGATCGACATCGGCCCAAGACCGGGCAGCATGCCGATGAATGTACCAATCAGACAGCCCGCTATGACCATCAACAAGTTTTGGATGGAGAATGCCGTTTGTAGGCCGATCAACAATCCTTCAAGCATGTCAGCCTCCGAAAACGCCCGGCAAGGGTCGCATGTAGATGCCAAGAACCTCTTGCACGAGGTACCAGACTGAACCTGTAGCGATTACGGCAACCGGCAGCATGACGTGCCATTTGCGTTCGCCCAGAATGAAAGAACCGAGGATCAGGAACCCGGATGTCGAGATCAGAAATCCAACCGGACGCAGGCACAGCGCATAGGCAACCATCAAAGCCAGTAACAGCAGCGCCTGGCCCAGGTGATATTCGCCCAGCCTCCGATAATCGATATCAGCCTCTTTGGGCTCAGCCTTTTCAAAGCCCAACAGAATAATCGTTGTGGCAATTATCCCCAAAATCGACAGCACCTTGGGAAAGGTGCTCGGCCAAATAGGGTTGCGCTGCATGAAGGGGGGCAGACTGCCATCCATCGTGAACCAGGCGGTGTAGCCATATGTCAGGCATATGCCCAGCAAAACGAGCGCGATCCAGCGATCCAGCGCCATGTTTCCCCCTCCTTTGATTTATTGTTGGTTGAGGCAGAGCGGTTGCCCGCTCTGCCCGAGGTATCCTTACAGGAAACCCAACTTTTTCATCAGATCGCCGATCTGCTTTTCCTGCTGTTCCAGGAACGATTGGAAATCAGCACCCGAGTTGTGGATGTTCACCCAACCGTTACGGGCGCGGACCTCTTCCCATTCAGGTGTGTCATACATCTTGGCGATGGCTTCTTGATAAGCGACCAGCTTGTCCTCGGGCAGGCCAGGAGCAGCAAAGAAGCCACGCCAGTTCACGAAAGTTGTGTCGATGCCCTGCTCTTTCATGGTCTGCGCATCAGGGGCTGCATCCACGCGCTCTTCCGCGGTGACGCCAATGATCTTCACCTCACCCGCATTCGCCAGATCGACAGCCTCCGAGAAACCGGTCGACAGCGCGGCAATCTCACCGGACAGAAGTGCGGCCATCGCTTTGCCACCTGCATCATAGGGGATGTACTTCACGCCCAAAGCGTCCTTGCCTGCCGCTTCCATAACCATCGCCGCGACCAGATGGTCCATCCCACCCGGCACAGAACCGCCGCCGATGGCCGTTGTACTTGGATCGGCGTCATACGCGGCTAGCAGGTCCGCCATTGAATTGATGGGGCTGTCTTTGCCCACAACAATCGCCGCGTAATCACCGATCGTGCCCGAGACCAGTGTCAGGTCGCGGAAATTGTGCGGGAACACTCCGGTCAGAGAGCGGATCACGATCGGGGTCGAGTTGACCATGAGCGTGCCGTGGTTGCTGTCGGCGTTTTCGATCAGATATCCGATGGCTTTACCACCGCCGCCGCCCGACATGTTTTCGTAGGATGCAGTTCCCACGAGACCCGCATTCGTCAGCGCCTCACCAGTGCCACGGGCCGTGCCGTCCCAGCCGCCTCCTGCGCCACCGGGGATCAGAAAGTGGATGCTATCTACGACCTCTTCAGCGAAAGTCGGTCCAGCCAGACCAATAGCGGTCACAGCCGCGATCAGGGCGCGACGGCCCAGTTTGATTGTCGTCATGAATTCCTCCCGTTTGACAACCGGCCGCAGTGCGGCTCAGATTATTCGAAACCTAAACACATCAACCTGACATCAACCTGTCATGGGTGAAATTACTATTGGATCCCGATGAAATTCCTCTTGGTCGAAGACAATCTGGACCTCGCCAATGCCATAAGTTCGCGCATGCGACTGGACGGGCATGTGGTTGATCACGCAGAGAAAATAGAAGATGCTGTGGCCTTTGTTGAAATCGATGAGTATGACCTGATCCTGCTGGACATCATGCTTCCCGACGGGGACGGGCGCGATTTCCTCAAACGGCATCGCGCCAGCCATCTGGACACACCTGTCATCGTTCTGACCGCCCGCAGTCAAGTGTCGGATCGAATCGGCTCACTCGATCTTGGGGCGGACGATTATGTCACCAAGCCCTTCGACCATGCCGAACTTGAGGCGCGCTGCCGCGCAGTGCTGAGACGCAAATCCGGCAAGACCAAAACGACGATTGAAATTGGCGGCGTCGTCTTTGATCCGGTTGCAGGTCATTTGACGGTGGGCGACGATATCGTCTCGCTTCGCAACCGCGAACTGCGCTTGTTGGAACTGCTGATCAACGCCCCCGGTCAGGTGTTTTCTAAGCAGAAGCTGGCGGACCGGTTGTTCTCCTACGACGACAATGTTTCGGACAATGCCATCGAGGTCTATGTCGGCCGACTGCGCAAGCATCTGGAAAAATCTGACCTCAGGATCACAACGCTGCGCGGTTTGGGTTACAGGCTGGATCATGGCAACTAATCCAAACGTTTCCGGATCACTGCGAAACCGTCTTGCGCTAACGCTAATCGGCGGTGCCGCGATTCTGGCCCTTGTGCTGTTCTTTGCTGTCCGCGACTATGCAGTTCAGGTTGCCCAGCAAGGTCAGGACAACATTCTGGGTGCCTCAGTCACCTCGATCCTCGACGCCGCGGCGCTGCGCGGAGGCGAGCTTGAAGTCGATATCCCCTATGCTGCCTTTTCAATGCTGAGCACGCCGTCGGACGACCGGGTGTTTTATGCGATCTTTCAGGATGGCGAGTTCCTGTCCGGCTACGAAGACCTGACCCCAACTCAAGGACCCGCTGATGGAAAATGGACCTTTCGCTTCGGTGAAGTGCGCGGTGAAAACGTTCGTCAGGTCAGTGCCAGCCGCACACTGGTTGGGCTGGGAAATCAGACAGAAATCGAAGTGGCCTTGGGACAGACCCAAGATGCGCTGTCGGAGACGCTGGATCAAATCTCACGCAATGCCGGCCTTTTGGGATTGGGGTTCTTTGTGCTTGCGGCCGTATTGTCCTTCTGGGTGAGTTCGGCCACCATCGGCCAGCTCGACAGATTAACGACATCCGTCACCCGTCGGGGACCGCAAGATCTCAGCCCATTCAAAAAACCAGTACCGCGTGAAATGGCGCCTTTGGTGTCATCGCTGAATTCGCTGATGGGACGCCTGGACCAGTCTCTCAGCCAATCCGAGGACTTTATCGCCGAGGCCGCCCATAGGGTCCGCACCCCGCTGGCAACGGTCAGGTCTTATGCCGAGGCGACGCTGCAACGGGTCGAGAGAGAAGACAACCGCGAGGCGTTGCGATCAATGATGCGCGCCATCGACGAAAGCTCTCGGGCCGCGGGGCAACTACTGGATCACGCCATGATCACATTCCGCGCCGACCATCTGGAGCGCGAGGATATCGATCTGGTGACTCTGATCCGTGAGCTTGTCCAGCGCTTGACGCCCATAGCCGAAATGAAGGACCTTTCGCTTGCTTTGACCGGCGATCCGCAGGTCATGTATTCGGGCGACCCCATCCTCATCCAAAATGCGGTGCGGAACATGGTAGACAATGCGCTTAAATATGCGCCAGCGGACAGTACCGTAGTCATCGATGTCGCAGGATCACCCACAGCCCGGATCACGGTCAGCGACCAGGGGCCAGGCTTTCCGCCCGATGAAATCGAAACGCTCACAAGACGTTTCGAACGTGGTCAGAACGCGGCAGGAACCATCGGATCGGGCCTCGGGCTAACCATTGCCCAGGACGTCGCGGTCGCCCATGGTGGCACGCTGGTACTGTCAAACAAAGCGGAGGGCGGCGCATGCGTTATCTTGTCACTCTGATCCTATGCCTGTTCGCCAGCGGCGCAGGGGCTCAGGATTGGGAAGACCGACAAATATTCAACGAAAGTGCCGACGGCCCCCGACTGCGGGTCATTTCCAGCACCGATACCGCCCTGTTTGCGCCGCTGATCGAGGATTTCGTCGCCCAGAATCCAGCGATATCGGTCGAATATCTGGTGACCGGCACGGCCGATATCGACCGACGCGTCCGAGCCACGCCAGAAGCGTTCGACGTTGTCGTTTCCAGCGCGATGGACCTGCAACTGAAGCTCGCGAATGACGGATATGCGCTGGCGCTTAACGATCTTCCGCACCCCCCTTGGGCGCAATGGCATCAAAGCCTGTTCGCCTTCACTTCGGAACCCGCAACCATCGTTGTCAACCGCACCGCGTTCGAAGGGCAACCAATGCCGCAAACGCGGCAGGAACTGATCGAAGCGCTGCGCGCCCGCCCGGATGATTTTCGGGGCAAAGTCGGTACTTATGACGTGCGCCAGTCGGGATTGGGCTATTTGTTCGCCACGCAGGACGCCCGCGCCTCGGAAACCTATTGGCGCTTGATGGAGGTTTTGGGCGGCCTGGATGTGCGGCTGTATTGTTGTTCGGGCGACATGATTAACGACCTGGCGGATGGTACAATCGCGGTGGCCTACAACGTGCTTGGCAGTTATGCGGCGGTACGAACAGAAGGAAAGGATGCCCTTCAGATCATTCTGCCTTCGGATTTTCAGACGACGATGATGCGAACCGCCATGGTAACTGGCAAAAGCCGCTTGCCGGAGGAAGCGGAAACCTTTGTCCGGCACCTGACCACGCTGAATCCGGAATCAATGGCAGCACTGCCACTTCTGGACACGCAGGACTCCACGACCGAAAGCGCAGCGATTGCGCTGGACCCTGCGCTGTTGACGTTCCTCGATACGCTGAAGCGCAGAAAGTTCCTGTCTGCCTGGGAAAGTGCCGCTATTCAAAGATGATCGGACTTAGACATCAACCCTATCCCTCATCGCTGAACTTGTTGCTTAACACTGTTGACGCTGGAAGACATCAGCCAGCCCAGGTTACTTCGCTCGAATCTATAATCAGAAAAATGATCTCGGCTCAAAGTTTCTCGACGGCCACTTGCGCCCCCATGATGGCCTTGAGCCGCAGCCCCGCAGAATGTGCCCCGAGGAATTCGTGGAACGCACGCATCACGTCATCTTTCCACCACCCTCGCCTGTGATAATCGTCAAGCATGATTACGCCGCCTTCGATCATCTTGGGCAGCAAAGCATCCAGATCCGTTTTTACGCCCTCGTAGGAATGGTCGCCGTCCAAATAGGCAAACCCGATGCTCTGATCTTCAAACAGGCTTAGCGCCGGTCGCGAATAGTCGCGAATGATCGAAATTTGCCCCTTGGCGATCTCGGTGCTGTATTTACCCGTTACTGCCTCGTATATTCGATCCATATCCTTCTGCGTGCGCGCTCCGGCAAGCGAAGCACCGCCATCTGGGTCTTGCTGTACTTGCCAGGGATCGATGAGGCACAATTTCGAGGGCTGCAGCTCTTCCAGCAGAATCCGCGAAAATTCGCCCTTCCAAACGCCAATTTCAACGCTCAGCCGTCCATGCGGCATGGTCTTGAGCATTTCGCGCCGCAGGGAATCCTTCCGCTCGCGCTGCTCAGCTTGCTTCTTGCGGCGATCCTCAGCAGATACAGCTTCACCCATAGACGTCTTCTCCGGTTGAGGAATTTTGCAACGCTTCAACCAGATCAACCCAATCCGGTCTGGCTCTCAATTCTTCGGCTTTCGACCTGTGCCACTCACATGCTTGGTGATGGAGGTCTGCCAATTGCGGATCTGCCATCATCTCAGATTTGATGTCGTGCATAGCCGGCATGTGTTCCAGAATTGAGCGATCCTCAACATCGTTGTGGTTCATCATGAGCCAGTATTTGAGCCCTTGGTCCTGCCCCACATGATTGGTGCGCCCACGGTCGCGCTTGACCAAAAAGCTATCAGTGCTGCGCACAGCATAATGATGAATGCGCGCGAATTCATGGCTGAAACCACGCCATGCTTTCCATTTCACTTGGTCTGCTGGGTAGAGGTTCCCGCCCGAATCCCGCCACAACACCCCTTCGTATGGCGCGTCAGGGTTCGGTGCATCTTCTGGATTGATCCTGGGACGATGGGCGCGAAAACGGCTGAATTTCCCATTGTTGCGGAACAGCGTTTTGAACCCTTTGGTCCGGTGATGCGGATAGCTGTCTTCGGTGGCGGCCAGAAAGAAAGTCTCAGGTACAGGTCGATCAACGAAATCGTTCTGACCCGCATTTCCGAACATGCGCCAGCAGATCGAGATCGCGTCCGCCACGCCGCTGGCCTCAACGAGGCTTCTTATATCACTATTGGGCAAACGGATATTGATATACTCGTCCACATCCAAACTGAGAATCCAATCCGATGACAGATAGCTTGGGTGATTCCGCGCAAGCGAAAATGCACGAACCTGCGGCGCGGCGCGCGGACCCAGTCTGTTTCGCTCGTGGTGAGCCCAGCCAAGCACTTGCAGCCGTTCGCCCATGGCATCAGTACCATCAGCGCAATCATTGGTATAAATCAGAATGTCATCAAAACCGATTGCGTGGTTGTAGGCCACCCAATCGATCATGAAAGGCCCTTCGTTTTTCATCGTTGTTACGATGAGAAAGGTCTCATTCGTCATAAGTTATTCTCTTGCCTGTGCCGGTGTCGGACTCCTGTTGATCTGTTTAGAATAGCCCCAGAATTTTGTCCAACCAGGTCGCCAGACAGCCGCAACACTTGCCGATTATTTGATCTACCGATTCTGCGGGATCACCTCATAACCCGGTTCTTCTGGCTCGTCGTCCAGCATCTCGGTTGGAAACCCTGGCGCCTGGATCTCCAGTCCGGTCGCGTCCTCTAGCCGCCTGATGATGTTCGGGGACAGTTCACGCTCACCATATCGCGCGATGCCATCTTCGAAAATCTTGATCATCAATGGGTTTATCTCAAGGGGAACTCCGGCACGGTCGGCGACCTCCTGAAACAGACCGATATCTTTTTTCACCAGGTCCATGGTGAAGGAAATATCGCGCGAGCCGTTCAGGATGACCTGACTTTCGGTCTCGTGCACGAAGGATGTGCCTGACGATATCTTGATCGCCTCATAGGTGGTTCCAAGGTCCATGCCGGCGGCCTTGGCTGTCACCAATGCCTCGGCGCAGGTGATCAGGTTGGCGGTCGCCAGATAATTGGTCAACACCTTCAGAACAGAGGCCGAGCCCAGATCGCCCGTGTGCAAAATGCGCCGCCCCATGGTGGTCAGGAATGGCAGGATACGTTCAAAAGTCTCACGATCACAGCCTGCGAAGATCGAGATATTACCCGTCGCTGCCCGGTGACATCCGCCCGAAACCGGGCAATCCACCGCTGCGCCGCCTCGTTCGATGACCATTGCGCCAAGGCGTTTGACTTCGGCTTCGTCGGTGGTCGACATTTCCATCCAGATTTTGCCAGGGCCGACCTCTGGCAACATTTCCTGCATCACCGCATCCGAGGCCGCAGGAGAAGGCAAACAGGTTATAACAGCATCGCAATCGCGCATCAGTTGCGCCGGGCTTTTGGCGGCTTTGGCACCCTTGGCGACGAATTCGGTCACCAGATCCGGGTTCAGGTCATGAACCGTCAGATCGATACCGTTTCGTAGCAGCGATCCAGATAGCTTGCCCCCTACATTCCCCAGCCCGATAAACCCTACTTTCATGCGCGGTATCCTCCTGTTCGCATCTTGCTGCCATGCCAGCACGTCGTTGCAGAAGTATCATGCCGCCCAGCGACCCCGACAGGTCGCTTTTTATCCGCTTTTTCACGGATCGGCGCGACTCGCTTGACAAGCAACCCTGCCCTGCCGCATGTCCCTTTCGTTGGTGTCTGCGAGAGCAGATGAAAAGGGAATGCGTCAGCGGTTTTTGCCGTCAAACGCAGCCGCCCCCGCGACCGTGACCGGAGAGGGTGCCCAAAGCCACTGGCAGTATGGCCGGGAAGGCGGGACATCCGACAGAGGCCTCCTCTGACATCCGCAAGCCGGGAGACCTGCCAACGCCCGAAGATGAAACCGGACGGGGTGTTCCGGTGTGGGGCTGTGATCGGCCCGCATGAAACCCCGTCCCCCACGAAGAGGATTTGGGGGGATGAGAGACATGACCGAGACCGCACCGGTCGAACTGCTGGTTTGCACTACCTGCCGTCGCGGGCTGCCTGTCGAGGATGACGCCCAGCGCCCCGGCACGTTGCTGCACAAGGCGCTTGAACAGGCGGGCCTGCCCGAAGGCATTACCTTGAAAGCTGTGGAATGCCTGTCGAATTGCGATGAAGGCTGCTCGATCGTGCTACGCGGAGGACCGGATCGCTGGACTTTCGTGTATGAGCATCTGAACGAGATCGACCATGTCGAAACCATCGTCGAAGGCGCAGCCAAATACCTCGCCACCGAGGACGGTTTGGTCAAATGGCGCGAACGTCCCGAACATTTCCGCAAAAACTGTGCGGCCCGCATTCCCCCGATTGGAGCCCTGAAATGAGCAATCTCGAGAAACTCCCCGTCACTGTGATCACCGGCTTTTTGGGCTCGGGCAAAACCACACTGGTGCGCCATCTGATGCAGAACCCGCAGGGCAAGCGTCTGGCGGTGGTCGTCAACGAATTCGGCGATGTCGGCGTCGATGGCGATATCCTGAAGTCCTGCGCCATTCCTGATTGCCCGGCGGAAAACATCATGGAACTGGCCAATGGTTGCATCTGCTGCACCGTGGCCGATGATTTCATCCCGACCATTGAAGCCCTGATGGCACTAGAGCCGCGCCCCGATCACATCCTGATCGAAACCTCCGGTCTTGCCCTGCCAAAACCGCTGCTGAAGGCGTTCGACTGGCCCGATATCCGCTCGAAAATCACCGTCGATGGCGTGATTGCTCTGGCCGATGCCGAGGCCGTGGCCGCTGGTCGGTTCGCTCCGAATGTCGAGGCGGTGGATGCGCAACGCATGGCAGATGACTCGATTGATCATGAAACTCCCTTGTCCGAGGTGTTCGAGGATCAGATTTCCTGCGCCGACATCATTCTGCTGACCAAGCCCGATCTGGCTGGCCCGGAAGGCGTTGCGAAAGCGAAAGAGATCATCGCCGCCGAAGCGCCCCGCCCCATGCCCGTTGTCGAAGTGGCCGAGGGTGCCGTGGACGTCCGCGTCGTACTGGGTCTAGAAGCCGCGGCCGAGGATGACATGGACGCGCGTCCCAGCCATCACGACGGCCATCACGATCACGAGCATGACGATTTCGAAAGCATCATCGTTGAACTGCCCGAGCAAACCGATCCGATTGATCTGGTCGCCAAGATTGAGCGATTGGCCAACGAGTTGAATATCCTGCGCGTCAAAGGCTATGCCGCCGTTCAGGGCAAGCCCATGCGCCTACTGGTTCAGGCCGTCGGTGCGCGCGTGCGTCACCAATATGACCGCCCGTGGGAGCCCGGCGAAGACCGTCGCTCGCGCCTTGTGGTCATTGCCGAGCATGACGATATCAAAGAGGCCGAGATCCGCGATATCCTCGTGGGTGTAACCGAGGCTGCCGAGTAAGACTTATGCACGTCGTCTTCCGCGAAAGCCATGGGCTCGAAGAAACCGAGACCCCGACCGATCTGGGCCAAAGCCCGGCGGACCTGGTGGTGCTGTCCTTTTCCGACAGTGACCTTGGCGCTTTCGCGGCGGGATGGCATCGTGGAGGTGGGCCTGAAGGACGCATGCCAACGATGCGGCTGGCCAATCTGACGGCGCTGAAGCATCCCCTCTCAGTCGACACCTATGTCGAGCAGACACTGGAGGGCGCAAAGGGCATCCTGATCCGTCTGATCGGTGGAGTGCCCTATTGGGCCTACGGCTTGCAGCAGGTTCTGGCGCTGGCGCAGGCCAAAGGGATTGCACTGGCCGTACTGCCCGCAGACGGTCGCGAGGATACGCGGCTGGATGATTACTCTACCCTGCCTGTCTCGACCCTGCGGCGGCTGGCGCATCTGTGCGACACCGGCGGTGAGGTCGCGGCGCAGGCCGCTCTGGCGCAGATGGCACTGGCTGCGGGGTTGTATGCAGGTCCGGTCATGGGCGCCAAGACCATCCCCGAATGCGGTGCCTGGTGCCCAGATCACGGCGTGATCCCTGCAGAAAACGCTCTGCCCGGTGATGCGAAACGTATCATCGTAACCTTCTATCGTGCTTATCTGACCTCGGCGGACACAGCCCCAATCGCAGCGCTGATCCGCAGCTTGCGCGCGCGAGGTTTTGAGGCCGTCGGCCTGTTTGCCCCGTCGCTCAAAGCACCAAATGCCGCCGATTGGCTGCGCGAGACTATTGTAGCGCTGAAGCCTTCGGCGATCGTCAACGCCACCTCATTCTCAGGCAAGGGCGCATCAGGCACCTCACCTCTCGATGTGGCAGAGGTGCCGGTCTTTCAGGTGGCGCTGGCCACCTCACGCCGCAAAGCGTGGGCCGAAGCGGAACGTGGCCTTTCACCAGCTGATCTTGCCATGCATGTGGTCCTTCCGGAAGTGGACGGGCGGATCAACGCGGGCATCGTATCCTTCAAAGAGCCGGGCAAACGCGACCCGCATCTCGAGTATTCTCGCTTCGCTCATCGGGCTGAACCCGAACGGATCGAAGCCATCATCAACCGCGTCTCCGGCTGGCTGAACCTTCACGACAAACCCAAAGCGGAGCAGGTTCCGGCGCTGGTACTATCGACCTATCCCGGCAAAGACTGGCAGATGGCACATGCAGTGGGTCTGGATGCGCTGGCCTCGGCTGAGGCAATGTTGCTCGATCTGCAAGGCGAAGGGTATGACACCGCGCCTACCGAGCCGATTGCTGAAACTCTTCTTGATGCCCGGATTTCATGGCCGCTAGAGGATTATCAGGCGGCGCTGGCGGCGCTGCCGGAAACACTCCGCGCCGATCTCAATAAGGTTTGGGGCACTCCCGAAGACGACCCTGCTTTCACAAATGGCGCGTTCCACTTCACTGCGCTGCGTCGCGGAAAGGCTCTGATCGCGCTGCAGCCCGAGCGCGGCACACCCGAACTGCGCGATGACGACTATCACGATCTGTCGCGCACACCGCGCCACGCCTACGTCGCCTTTTACTTGTGGCTGCGCAAAGGATTGGTCGCGGATGCGCTGATCCATATCGGCGCACATGGCACGCTGGAATGGTTGCCGGGAAAATCAGTCGCCTTGTGCAACGAATGTTGGCCCGAGGCGTTAATCGGCGATCTGCCGGTGATCTACCCCTTCATAGTCAACGACCCCGGCGAGGCCGCGCAGGCCAAGCGTCGGATCGGGGCGGTTACGTTGGGCCATATCCCACCCCCGATGAAGGAAAGCGGCACACCAGATCGCATGGTGCGGCTGGAATCGCTGTTGGACGAGTTCTCGAATGCGGATGGCCTCGACCCCAAACGCCGTGACCGCCTGCAGGAAGATATCCGGGACGAGGCGCAGGCCATCGGGCTGGAAAGCGATCTTGGCCTCGATCAGGCCACCTGTACCGCCGAGGCGATCACGCGCATTGACCGATTTGTCTGCGACATCAAGGAAAGCCAGTTCGGTGATGGGCTGCATATCTATGGGCGCGTCCCCGATGAGACGGGCAAATTCGACGCTGCCCCCTCAGCCCAAGCTGAACGCTCTGCCCTGATTGACGCTTTAGCGGGCAAACGGATCGAGGCCGGGCCGTCCGGATCCCCCTATCGCGGGCGTACGGATGTTTTGCCGACCGGGCGGAATCTATATACGACCGACCCACGCTCGGTTCCCACGCGCGCGGCCTACACACAAGGCGTCAAGCTCGCCGAAGAGCTGGTTCGGCGGCATATGCAGGAAGAAGGCGACTACCCCAAGGGCTTGATCGTCGATCTATGGGGTTCGGCCACTATGCGCACAGCGGGCGAGGAATTCGCCATGGCGCTACACCTGCTGGGAGTGAAGCCGGTTTGGGATAAAGGGTCTGAGCGGGTCTCGGGCATCGAAGTTTTGCCGATCACCGATCTCAGCCGCCCGCGTCTGGACGTAACACTGCGCGTCTCTGGCCTGTTCCGGGACGTGTTCCCGACGCTTTCAGCGCTGTACGGTCAGGCTGTCCGCGCATTGACCAAACGAGATGAAGCACCCGACTGGAATCCTTACGCCGGTCAGGAGCCTGCGGCGCGGGTCTATGGGCCAGCCCCCGGCAGCTATGGTCTGAACATGACTCATCTGTCCGAAACCTATACGGATGAGGCACGCGTGCAAGCGGGTGAGGCTTGGCTTGATGCCAGTTCCTTCGCTTTGGAAGGCGAGCATATAGCGCAAGATAAGGACGGTATCTCGCAACGCGTCGCCAACGCCGACAGCTTTGTGCACCTACAGGACCTGACCGAGACGGACTTGTTGCTGGCCAATGATTATGCAACGCACGAGGCCGGATTTGCTGCCGCCAAGAAAATCACTGGTGGTACTGCGCAGCTTTATCATCTGGACAATACCAACCCGGACAACCCGCGCGCCCGCACCCTGCCCGAGGAAATCAGCCGCGTCGTCTATGCCCGCGCCGCCAACCCGGGATGGATTGCCGGAATGCAGCGGCACGGGTTTCGGGGTGCCGCTGAAATCGCGGCGACGCTGGATCATATGGCATCTTTTGCGCATCTGTCCGGCACAGTCGCACCGCATCTGTTCGATCTGTACCACGACGCCACGCTGGGCAATGAAGAGGTCGACGCCTTCCTGCAACAGGCAAACCCGCAAGCACATCAGGCCATGCAGGATCGGTTCCGGGCACTGCTGGAGGCAGGGCTATGGCATACCCGCCGGAACTCGATCCGCGCCGACCTGGAGGGGTTGGGATGAGTGCGCCCATCGTGCAGGGCTGGTGCCCCGGTGCCCATCGCCCGATGATGTCCGGTGATGGGCTGGTCGTGCGTGTGCGCCCTCGGCTGGCGCGCCTGGATGCCCAACAGGCGATAGGGCTGTGCGAATTGGCGGAACGGTTCGGCAATGGCACGATCGACCTTACCAACCGCGCCAACCTTCAGCTGCGTGGAGTAAAGGAAACCGACCATCAATCCTTGTTGGCCGCGCTTTCCTCGCTGAACCTGCTGGACGCCGAACCCGGAATCGAAATTCGCCGCAACATTCTGGTCTCGCCACTCTATGAAGCCGGTGATCTGACCGCTCGGCTGACACAGGAATTGATCCAGCGTCTGGCCGAGCTTCCGGATTTACCTGCCAAGTTCGGCTTTGCCATCGACACAGGTTCCGAGCGTTTATTGGCCGATGACTCGGCGGATATCCGGCTTGAACTCGGTTCGGGCAGCCTGATCCTGCGCGCGGACGGGGCCGAAACCGGGCGAGTGGTGTCGGAAGCTCAAGCCATCGACCAAGTGATCGCGTTGGCGAAGTGGTTTGCGCAAACCCACACAACCGAGACCCGCCGCATGGCGCGGACCGTTGCCACATATGGTTTGCCCAACGAGTGGCAAGGCAGCGCGCCCGGCCCCATTGGCGTGCCTCTTCAACCGGGAGCCTGCGTGCAGGGGACACTCTATGGCGCTGCCTTTGGGCAGCTACCGGCGCGGCAACTCCATTTGCTGATCGAAAACAGCAACGCCACTGCCCTGCGGGTCACACCATGGCGGCTGTTCCTGTTGGAAGGCGGGGCGGCGATACCCGCCCTTGACTTTGTCACAGATGGCACCGACCCGCTGAGAACAACCGACGCCTGCCCCGGCGCGCCATACTGCCCGCAGGCGCAGGTCGAAACCCGCGGTGTGGCGCGCGCCCTGGCCGCGCGCGTTGCAGGCAGCCTGCATGTATCGGGCTGCGCCAAGGGATGCGCCCGAATGGGTCCGGCCGATGTCACTTTGGTTGGCAATTCCGGACGATTTGACCTTGTCAAACAAGGCCGTGCGGGGGATGAGCCCTGCCAACGCGGCCTGACCGAAGAAACACTCATGACCATGGACTTCACCTGATGCCCTATGAATACGAAACCGACGGCGCGGCGATCTACAAGCAGAGCTTTGCCACCATCCGATCCGAGGCTGATCTGGCCCGGTTCGATGCCGATGAAGAACAGGTCGCCGTTCGGATGATCCACGCCGCAGGGATGGTCGGGCTGGAAGAGTTCGTCCATTTCTCGGACGGTTTTGTCTCGGCAGCGCGTTCCGCGCTGGAAAATGGCGCGCCGATCCTGTGTGATGCCCGCATGGTCAGCGAAGGCGTCACCCGCTTTCGCCTGCCCGCTGATAACGAAGTGATCTGCACCCTGCATGACGAGCGCGTGCGCCCTCTGGCTGCCGAAATGAGCAACACGCGCTCTGCCGCCGCGCTAGAGCTGTGGCGTCCGCATCTGCAAGGAGCACTGGTCGCGATCGGTAACGCCCCTACCGCGCTTTTCCACCTTCTGAACATGTTGGAAGATCCCGACTGCCCACGCCCCGCTGCCATTATCGGCTGCCCGGTGGGCTTCGTCGGAGCGGTCGAGTCCAAGGATGCCTTGTGGGAAGCGCAGCCAGTACCATCCTGTATCGTCAAAGGCCGTTTGGGAGGCAGTGCGATCACAGTTGCTGCCATCAATGCTATCGCGAGCCGCACGGAATGAGCGGGGGTAAAATATACGGCGTGGGCCTCGGCCCCGGCGATCCGGACCTGATGAGTGTCCGTGCGGACCGCCTGCTGCGCAATGCCCGCCATGTGGCGTTTTTTCGCAAACCTGGCCGCACAGGTCAGGCCCGCAAGATCGTCAATGGAATGATCCCCGGCGATGCCATCGAGATTCCAATGGAGTATCCGGTAACAACCGAAATCCCGGTGACGGATCCAAGGTATAATGAACTCCTTTCGGTGTTTTACGAAGACTGTGCCGCACATCTGAAATCACTTACCGAAAATGGTGAGGATGTAGTGGTTCTGTGCGAAGGCGATCCGTTCTTCTATGGATCATTTATGCACCTTTACAATCGACTACGAGACATATCTGAAGTCGAAGTCGTACCCGCCATAACCGGCATGTCCGGCGCTTGGACCGCAACCGGTGACCCGATAACTTGGGGCGACGATGTCCTCACGGTTCTTGTTGGAACCTTGCCCGAGGATACTCTGACTGAACGCATGACCCAGACCGACGCGCTGGTTGTCATGAAGATCGGGCGGAACTTCGACAAGGTAAAGCGCGCGCTGAAACAGGCCGGGCTGTATGACCGCGCGTGGATCGTCGAATACGCTCAGATGCCGAACCAACGGGTCTGCAAACTGTCTGATAATTGCGAAGGGATCACGCCCTATTTCTCAATCATTCTGGTTCATGGACAGGGACGCCGACCATGAGCGGTTGGGTCAAGATCGCTGGCCTTGGGCCTGGAAACGAAGCACTGGTCACTCCCGAAGTCGCTGCCGCGCTGGCAGAAGCGACGGACGTGGTTGGCTACATCCCTTATGTTGCTCGGGTGGCCGAGCGAGAGGGGTTGACCCTGCACGCCAGCGATAACCGGGTCGAGATCGACCGCTCTCAGCACGCTTTGCAAATGGCGGCCGACGGTAAGCGCGTCGTTGTAGTCTCGTCAGGGGATCCCGGCGTGTTTGCGATGGCCGCAGCGGTGTTTGAAGCGCTTGAAAACGGGCCGAATGACTGGCGCGACATACAGATCGAAGTGTTGCCCGGGATCACTGCGATGCTGGCGGCTTCGGCCCGCGCTGGGGCACCGTTAGGGCATGATTTCTGCGCCATCAACCTGAGCGACAACCTGAAGCCATGGCCACTGATCGAAAAGCGCCTCCGACTTGCCGCGCAGGGCGATTTCGCCATGGCGTTCTATAACCCTCGCTCGAAGTCTCGACCGGAAGGGTTTGAAAAAACGCTGGAAATCCTGCGGGAGGAATGTGAGCCGGAACGCCTGATCCTGTTCGCACGCGCTGTATCCCGCGAGGATGAGGCTTTGCGGATTTCAACTCTGGAAGAAGCCACGGCAGATATGGCGGACATGCAGACCGTCGTCATCGTCGGCTCGTCCCTGACACGCATAGTCGAGCGCAACAGCGCCCCGATCGTCTACACCCCGAGATTCACGCTGGCCAAGGATTAAGTATGCGCCAGCCAGTCCAAGACCTGCGTGACATTTGCCAACTCGGTCCGTTTCGGCAGGGTCGGACGGTCTATCATCAGAACCGGCAAGCCCAGCGCCCTTGCGGCATCCAGTTTGGCCCGCGCGCCGGTGCCACCCGCATTCTTGGATACAATCAATTGCGTATGGTGACGTTCCATCAAGGCCCGGTCCTCTTCAACAGAAAACGGGCCCCGCGAAACGATCACATCGCTTTTCGGAAGCGGCAATGCGTCCGGATCGTCTACAAGCCGCAAAAGATAGTGATGCTGAGGTTGGGCTGCGAAGTCATGAAGATGCATGCGGCCAACTGCCAGGAAGACACGGCGGGCTGGACCGGCCAGAGCTTCAACCGCACCTTCAATATCCGGTACGTGCTGCCAGTTGTCCCCGTCTTGCGCGACCCAAGCAGGTCGCGTCAAAGCGGCCAAGGGCGTTGCGCCCCCCGCACAGGCTTCCACCGCATTTCGGCTCATCTGTGCCGCAAAGGGATGAGTCGCATCGACAACATGGCTGACGCCGTGCTCGTGAATGTACCGCGCCAGTCCCGCTGCACCACCAAACCCGCCCACGCGCATCGGCACGGGTTGCGAGCGCGGGTTATCGACACGTCCAGCGTAGGAATATGTAGCGGGAATGCCTTGATCGGCAACCGATTTTGCCAGAGCATTCGCCTCGGTCGTGCCACCAAGAATCAGGAGGTTGGGCATGTCTGAAACTCCGTGGCTGACTGTTTTGGGTTTGGGCGAAGATGGACTGGATGGCCTGTCCCCTGCAAGCCGTCAAGTGCTGGACCGCGCTGAGATTGTCATGGGTCCGACACGCCACCTGTCGTTGATCCCAGACAGCGCGGCGGAACGGATTGAATGGCCGGTCCCATTTGCCGATGGCCTGCCAATTCTGACCGGATTGCGCGGTCGGCAGACCGTTGTGCTGGCCTCGGGTGATCCGTTCTGGTTCGGGGCCGGGTCCGTTATCGCGCGCAATTTCGGAACGAACGAATGGATTGCCCTACCCGGCCAGTCGACCTTTTCGCTTGCTGCTGCGCGGCTTGGTTGGCCGCTTGAAAACATGTTGACCTTCGGGCTACATGCCGCGCCTCTTACGCGCCTTCGCCCTCACTTGGCACCCGGCCTGCGCGCGATTCTCTTGCTGCGCGATGGCAAAGCCGTAGCCGAGCTGGCGACCTATCTGGGCGAAACCGATTTTGCCGATTGCACTCTGCACGTCATGGAAGCGCTCGGTGGCCCCCGTGAACGCGCGCGCAGCATGTCGCTGACCGAGGCGTTGCTTGGAACCTTCGAACATCCGGTTTGTGTCGGTCTTGATGTCGCGGGTACTGGGCGTGCCTTTCCCAAAGCCTCGGGAAAACCCGATGACATCTTTGAAACCGACGGCCAGATCACCAAGCGCCCCATTCGCGCGCTAACCCTGTCGGCGCTTGCCCCTCAGCGGGGTGAGCATCTGTGGGATATTGGCGGCGGCACCGGTTCGATCAGCATCGAATGGCTGATGTGCGATCCGACGCTAACTGCAACGACTATCGAGCCGCGTGCTGATCGGGCCGAACGCATTCGCCGCAATGCCAATACGTTAGGGCAGGATCGGTTGTGCGTTGTGCACGGTTCTGCACCAGAGTCGTTGGCTGATCTTGACCGGCCCGATGTGGTGTTCATCGGTGGCGGTCTGAGTGCGGATCTGCTGAACTGGCTACACGCTAATCTTCAGGCCGGCACGCGGCTGATCGCCAACGCGGTGACATTGGAAAGCGAAGCGTTACTAGCTGAATGGCACGACAAGCTCGGCGGAGACCTGCTGCGCATCGAACTGGCGCAGGCAGCTGCGCTTGGTCCACGGCGAGGCTGGAAATCTGCCTACCCAGTGGTGCAGTGGAGCCTCACGTTATGATCGTCGCGGGGTTAGGTTTCTCATCCTCTGCTACGCTGGCCAGTCTTCGTGCCGCTTTCGAGCTTGCCTCGACAGGAAAAACTGTCGATGCCCTTGCGACCGTTGCGGACAAGGACGGACACGCCGCACTTGCCGCGCTTGCAGAAGCAACTGAGCTGCCGATACATTTCATTCCGGCAAATGATCTTGCCGAACAACGCACACTTACTTGCTCAACCCGCAGTCGCGCCACATATGGCACCGGCAGCGTGGCCGAAGCATCCGCTCTTGCTGCCGCCGGACATGGCGCGCGGCTGATTTCACCCAGACAAATCTCGGACGACCGGCTTGCAACCTGCGCCGTCGCCATCGGAGGACAGACATGACCGTTCATTTCATCGGCGCCGGACCGGGCGCCGCCGACCTGCTGACCCTGCGCGGGCGGGATATCATCGCCTCCTGCCCGGTGTGCCTCTATGCGGGATCATTGGTACCCGAGGAGATTCTGGGCCACTGCCCCAAAGGCGCGAAGATCATAAACACCGCACCCATGGATCTGGATCAGATCATGGCCGAAATCGAAGCAGCGCATAAAGCTGGACAGGACGTGGCGCGGCTGCATTCCGGGGACCTCTCTGTCTGGTCGGCGATGGGTGAGCAAATCAGACGTCTGAAAGAGATGGGTGTCCCGGTCAGCGTCACGCCCGGTGTACCCTCGTTTGCGGCTGCGGCTGCAGCGCTCGGGACCGAGCTGACACTGCCCGGTCTGGCGCAATCAGTGGTCTTGACCCGCACGCCCGGGCGTGCGTCTTCGATGCCGGAAGGCGAGACACTGAAAAACTTCGCTAAAACAGGTGCGACTTTGGCTATCCACCTTTCGATCGGAAATCTGGATAACGTCATCGCCGACCTGACACCTGCCTATGGGACAGACTGCCCGGTCGCCGTGGTCTACCGCGCTAGTTGGCCAGATGAGAAGATCATCCGCGCAACGCTTGCCACGTTGAAGGAGGCGCTGGACAACAGCATCTCGCGCACCGCACTGATCATGGTTGGTCCCGCGCTTGCAGGTGAAGGGTTTGACGAAAGCTGTCTGTATTCCAAGACATATGACCGCCGCTATCGCCCTCAAAGCGCCGACAGTCCGTGGTCGAGCTGGAGCCATGGTGATGACTAACCCCCCCGGAATACTGATTTCCGCTCCGTCGTCGGGTACAGGCAAGACCACTGTCATGCTGGGATTGCTCCGGGCTTTGGCCGAGGACGGCTTGACCGTACAACCGTTCAAAAGCGGACCGGACTACATCGACCCGGCTTTTCACCGGGCTGCGGCAGGCCGTGCCTCGTTCAATCTGGATAGCTGGGCGATGGGAGAGCCACTGCTAACCGCGATCTCAGAGCAGGCAACCGGAGCAGATATCGTGGTGGCCGAGGGCTCGATGGGTCTGTTTGATGGTGTCGCCAAACCCGGAGAGCTGGGGCATGGGTCGAGCGCTGAAACGGCGCTGCGCATGGGATGGCCGGTCGTTCTGGTCCTGGATGTCGGAGGACAGGCGCAATCGGCGGCGGCGACCGCGCTTGGCTTTCGGATGTATAACCCCGATCTACCTTTTGCCGGGGTGATCCTGAACCGCTGTGCCAGCCCAAGACATGAGCGGCTGACGCGGCTGGGCATGGAACGGGCTGGATTGCCGGTTCTGGGCGTTCTTCCGCGCCGAGGTGACCTGACCCTGCCCGAAAGACATCTAGGCCTGATCCAGGCGGTTGAGCATCCGGATCTGGAAACGGCAATCGCCGGATATGCCGCATTCCTGCGTGAACATGTCGATCTGGATGCGATCAAACGGGCGGCCTCCTCAGGCCCTGCTGGGCCATCGTCAGCCGCGCTGCCGCGCCCCCCCGCGCAGCGGATCGCACTGGCCCGTGATGCAGCGTTTTCATTTACCTACCCGCATCTGCTGGAAGGGTGGCGCAGCGCCGGTGCAGAAATACTGCCCTTTTCGCCACTGGCAAACGAAGCGCCAGCTGCAGACGCTGAACTGGTCTGGCTACCGGGGGGCTATCCCGAGCTGCACGCAGGAACATTGGCGGCAGCAGATACATTCTTGACCGGGCTGCGCAAACACGCGGAAACGCGACCTGTGCATGGTGAATGCGGGGGGTACATGGCATTGGGGGAAGTATTGGTCGACAAGGAAGGCGCCCCACATCAGATGGCAGGGTTGTTGGGTCTGCAAACCTCATACCAAAAGCGCAAATTCAACCTTGGCTATCGTAAGGCTGAACTCTTGGCTCCAATGCCCGGCTTTGCGGCGGGTACCGCCCTGCGCGGACATGAGTTCCACTATTCCTCGATCATCGAACAACCCGACGCTCCACTCGCGCGGGTCTTCGATGCGGAAGGAGCTGAAGGCCCTCAGACAGGATCGCGACGCGGCAATGTCACCGGCACATTTTTCCATCTTATTGCAGAGGCCTCGGCATGACCGGTTTTGTCTCTTTCATTGGCTCCGGTCCGGGTGATCCGGAGCTACTAACGCTCAAGGCCGTAGACCGGATGCAGAAGGCCGATGCGGTGCTGTTTGATGATCTCAGCAGCGGCCCGATCCTGACCCATGCGCGTGACGATGCTGATCTGGTTGGTGTTGGCAAACGCGCCGGTCGCCCTTCGCCCAAGCAGGATCACGTCAGCCGATTGTTGGTGGAGTATGCGCAGACCGGTCAGCAGGTGGTACGCCTGAAATCCGGTGACGGAGGGTTGTTCGGTCGACTGGAAGAAGAACTGGTCGCGTTGCAGGCAGCCGGCATCAAATATGAGATCATTCCCGGCATCCCCTCTGCCGTCGCGGCGGCAGCTGCCGCTGGTATTCCTCTGACCCGACGCCTGACTGCACGTCGTGTTCAATTCGTCACCGGGCATGACGTAAGTGGCAAATTGCCGACCGATCTGAACCTTCCCGCCCTGGCTGATGCTAGCGCGACAACGGTCGTATTTATGGGCAAGCGCACTTTTCCCTTGCTGGTCGAAGCCCTGAGCGCGCATGGCTTGCCGTTGGAGACGCCTGCATTGATGGCCGAATCTGTTTCAACTCCAGAGCAATCCTTGGAGCGCTCCACAATCGGAGACCTGTCCGACAAGCTGCGATCCGAGGTTGGAACCGCCCCGGCCCTGATCCTGTATGGCCCGCTGGCAGAGTTCGAAGATGTTTGAACTGATCCTGATCGGAATCGGAACGGGTAATCCCGACCACCTGACCTTTCAGGGGGCGAAGGCGATCAGATCAGCGGACCTGATCCTGATTCCGCGAAAAGGAGAGAACAAAGCCGATCTGGCCGGTTTGCGCGAAGACATCATCACGCAGGTCACCGACAAACCTGCACGGATCGCCTATTTCGACGTTCCCAAACGCCGGGCAGATGACGGTTATCTCCGAGGCGTCGATGAATGGCACGACGCAATTGCCCTGCGCTGGCACGAGTCGATTTCAGCCTACCCGGACGCGCAGAAGGTGGCGTTGCTGATCTGGGGTGATCCGTCGCTGTATGACAGTTCGCTAAGAATTGCAGCGCGGCTGGACCCGCAACCGCGAGTCCAGGTTATGCCGGGAATCACAGCGTTACAGGCGTTGACTGCAGCCCATGCGATCCCGATCAATGATCTGGGCGCGCCCTATGTCGTGACCACAGGCCGTCGCATCCGCGATGATGGATGGCCTGAAACGGCGTCGAAAGTGGCCGTAATGCTGGATGGCGAATGCTCGTTCCAGAGCCTGAAGATGACCGATTATGACATCTGGTGGGGGGCATATGTGGGCATGAAAGAAGAGATTCTGATCAAAGGCCCATTGGCGGATGTGGCGCAAGACATTCTGGATACCCGCGCGCAGGCCCGTTCTGATCACGGCTGGATCATGGATATCTATCTGCTGAAGAAACGTGCGGCCTGACGCGCGCACAGGATTGTGAGCCCCGTTTCAGCGCTTTTCTGTCATCAATTCCCCAGTCAACAGGAGGGGAAAGAACATGAGGGCGCTTTGGGCTGCGATCTGCCTGCTGGCGATGCCTGCTTGGGCCAACGGCATCGAACCTCTTACTGGATGGGCGGTTTACTCCAGCGGAAAAAGCTATGAGACCCTCGTGGATGACACAAAGGCCGCGGTAAAGGAAAACGGCCTGATCGTTGTGACACAGGCCGGGCCGACCAAAGCGGCGGCCTCGCGCGGTATCACCATTCCGGGCAACCGGGTGATTGGCGCATTCAACAACGATTACGCGGTTCGTGTTCTTGAAACCTCGACCAACGCGATGATCGAAGCGCCCATCCGCTTCTACGTAACCGAGAACGAGGACGGCACTGCAACCCTTTCTTACAAGACACCAAGCTTCGTCTTTGCCCCTTACGCAGACGAGGGCGGAGACGCTCTGCGCGAGATTGCCATAGAATTGGACGCAAAGTTTCAGGCCGTAGCGGAAAACGCCGTCAAATAGTCACACTGACGTGAACCTGCTTGCGTCCGGACGCGTCCTCCGCAATCTGCTGACAGATAACTTTGTCGGAGCTTGATTAATGCAGGACCTGTCTCCCCGCGCTGCGGATTTGTTGGCACAACGCCTTTTCGAGGCCGGATGCCGCCATGCGTTCGGAATGCCCGGCGGCGAGGTTCTGACATTGGTGGATGCGCTGGAAAGCGCGGGCATTGCTTTCCACCTTGCAAAACACGAAAACTCAGCAGGTTTCATGGCCGAAGCGGTCCACCATCGCGATGGTGCACCTGCAATCCTCGTGGCCACACTCGGGCCCGGAGCGATGAACGGGATCAATGTGGTCGCCAACGCCCTGCAGGATCGGGTGCCGATGATCGTGCTGACCGGATGCGTCGACGCGGATGAGGCGTTGACCTACACCCATCAAGTGATGGATCACGCGCAAGTCTATCGCTCGATCACCAAAGGCAGCTTTATGCTGACGGCCGACGGGGCCGATATCATCGCCGACAAGGCGGTATCGCTTGCCAACCAAGCGCGCCCCGGCCCGGTACACATCGATGTGCCTATCTCGGTGGCCGATACGCGCGTATCAGGGGTTAAACGTCGTCGACTGGCAAAAGTTGCTCCTGTCGCGCCTGGCGCGGAATGTCTGGAAAAGGCCCGCCGATGGGTGGCCGAGGCTGAGCGACCTTTGGCGATCATCGGTCTTGATGTTCTTTACGACGACTCGCGCTGTGTGGTGCGAGCATTTTTAGAGCATTTCAACATCCCCTTTGTCACCACCTACAAGGCCAAGGGGGTGGTGCCCGAGGATCATCCACTCTGCCTGGGCGGGGCGGGTTTGTCTCCGCTGGCCGATAAGCACCTAGTCCCGCTGGTGGAACAGGCTGATCTGGTACTGTGTTTGGGATATGACCCTATCGAGATGCGCCCCGGCTGGCGCGAGATCTGGGACCCAGAAACCAAGCGCGTGATCGACATATCAGCCGTGGTGAACGATCATTACATGCATCAGGCTGGGCTAAATCTGGTCGCCGACACCGGCGCAACGCTTGAGGCCATTGCCAAGGGCAACCCTGCCGGCAAGACTTGGCCGAATGGTGAGCCTGAACAGGTCAAGGCTGCGCTGGCGAATGCTTTTCCGACAGATGAAGACTGGGGACCGGCGGCGATCATCGCAGAAACTCGTGCCGTTCTGCCACCCGAGACCCTCGCCACGGCCGACAGCGGCGCGCATCGTATTCTGCTCAGTCAGATGTGGGAGTGTTCGGAGGCACGCGGGTTGATCCAGTCCTCGGCGCTCTGCACCATGGGGTGTGCCGTTCCGATGGCGATCGGTCTGAAATTGGCCGAACCGGATCGCCCCGTGATCAGCTTTTCTGGCGATGCCGGCTTTCTGATGGTTGCCGGAGAGCTGTCGACTGCCGCCGAATTGGGTGGCAACCCAATCTTTCTGGTCTTTGTCGATGCCAGCCTTGCGCTGATCGAACTGAAACAACGCCAGCGCCAGATGGGCAATCGCGGAGTGGACTTTGACCGCCATGACTTTGCCGCTTTAGGCCGCGCATTCGGCGGTTATGGTCACACAGTTCGTAGCCGCAACGATTTGCGGGCTGCATTGGATCAGGCGTTGAAAGCAGACAAGTTCACTGTCATTGCTGCGGAAATTAACCGTGGAGGATATGATGGCCGCATCTGAAGGACCGCTGAAAGGCGTCAAGGTACTGGACCTGTCTCGCATTCTGGCAGGACCCACTTGTACGCAGTTGTTGGGCGACCTTGGCGCTACCGTCATCAAAGTCGAAAACCCGGCGACCGGTGGTGATGATACGCGGCAATGGGGCCCTCCTTACGCCGAGGATGCGGATGGCAACCGCTCAGACCTGAGCGCATATTTCATGTCCTCCAACCGCAACAAGAAATCGGTCGCCTTGGATATCGCAACACCCGAAGGACAGGCAGAAGTCCGACGCCTAGCCTCGCACGCTGATATACTGATCGAGAATTTCAAGCCCGGTGGACTGGCGAAATACGGGCTCGACTACGCCACCTTGTCCAATGAGTTTCCCGACCTCGTCTATTGTTCAATCTCAGGCTACGGGCAGACAGGCCCAAACTCATCGAAGCCCGGATATGATCTAATGGCGCAAGGATATGGCGGGATCATGTCTCTGACCGGAGACGCCGAAGGCGCGCCGATGAAAGTAGGCGTCGGAATTGCTGACGTGATGTGTGGTATGTATGCCTGCGTTGGTATTCTGGCTGCGCTGCGTCATCGCGACATGACTGGCGAGGGTCAGCAGATCGATCTGGCGCTGGTGGATGCACAGATCGCTTGGCTGATCAATGAAGGCGTGAATTATCTGACCTCGGGCGAAGTGCCTCAGCGGCGCGGCAACGGGCATCCCAATATTGTGCCTTACGAGGTCTATCAGACGGCGGATGGGCACGTGATTCTGGCCGTTGGAAATGACAGTCAGTTCAAAAGATTTTGCGGCTTCATCGAAAAGCCAGAGCTAGCCGACGATCCCCGATTTGCCACCAACCCGGCCCGTCTTGAAAATAGGGATGCGTTGAATGCGATCCTGCGCCCGGCAGTTCAGGCGCTGGATACAGGCAGCGTTATCGCGGGGCTTGAAGACCTGAAAGTCCCTGTTGGCCCGGTGCGGACGCTCGATCGGGTTTTTGCCTCGGATCAGGTCGCTGCCCGCCAGATGCAGATCTCGATGCAAGCTGAGCCTGGCGAGGTGCAACTGATCGGGAATCCCCTGAACCTGTCACGCACGCCTGTAACATATCGCAGCGCACCACCGGTCTGTGGGGCTGACACACAGGCTGTTCTGAACGCGGAAAACCCCTTCGAAGATTGAAACACTCTGCCCGTTTAGGCGGCAAGTTGCTGAAACATGCCCTTGAATCGGCGGTTTTTTTCGCGTTTCTCACACACGGGATTTCACCAATTCGAGAGCAGGGTCGATACTGTTACGACCCGGCTGCACACTCTGTTACATCGAACAGTGTAGAACGTCGCAATCAGATTGGACTCGAGTATGAAACAAGACGTCTTTGGACAGATGAACACCCTGAACCAGCCCGCGAGCGTCGAGGCATGGGATGGTGTTCTCCTTGGGTTCATGGCGCATGCCGCTGTCACACCGCAACATCTCGGCAAGGTTCTGGAGCTTGAGCCGGACTTTGCGCTGGGCCATGCGGTCAAAGGGCTGTTCATGGTTCTGCTGGGCCGGCGTGAGATGATCGCGGTCGCTGCCGAAGCGCTGAGTGCCGCGAATGCAGCGATGGAGCGTCAGCCAGTTTCAGCCCGGGAAAGGCTATATGTCGAGGCGCTGGGTTTGTATATGGCCGACCTTCCATCACAGGCCGTTCAGAAATTTGAAGAGATTCTGCGAGCGCACCCAACGGATACTTTGGCCATGAAGCTCAGCCATGCGACGCGTTTCGTTCTGGGCGATGCGGCGGGGATGCGTCGGTCGATCGAACGGGTGATGCCAGCGTATGAACCCGACCATGCCGGACGTGGATACTTGCTGGGATGCCACTCGTTCGCGCTGGAGGAAACCGGCGCCTACGAGAAAGCCGAGATCGCCGGTCGTCAGGCCTTGTGGATGGTTTCGGACGACGCCTGGGGATTGCACGCTGTAGCGCACGTGCACGAGATGACGGGCAACGCGCAGCTGGGACTGGACTGGCTCGCGGGACGCGAGGACGCTTGGGCGCATTGCAACAATTTCCGCTATCATGTCTGGTGGCACAAGGCGCTGATGCATCTGGATTTGGGGCAAGTCGATCAAGTTATGGCGCTTTACGATCATCACATCCGCCAGGACAAAACCGACGACTATCGCGATATCTCGAATGCAACCTCGCTGCTGTCCCGGCTAGAGCTTGAGGGCGTTGATGTTGGCAACCGCTGGGAAGAACTAGCCGATCTCAGCGCAGCACGAACCGAAGACGGATGCTTGATCTTCGCCGATCTTCACTACTTGCTGGCATTGACCGGGGACAATCGTTCGGAGGCTACAGCAAATATGCTGCAGCGTATTCAAAATGACGCCCAGCGCAATCAGGGCGACACGCCGATCCGCATGTCCGACCCGGGCATTGCCGCCGCCAAGGGGCTTGAGGCCTTTGGAGAAGGCCTTTACGGCCAAGCCTTTGATTTTCTTTCAAATGCCCGGGGTGGGATGCAACTGGCGGGTGGCAGCCACGCCCAACGTGATGTATTCGAGCGCATCACCATTGATTCCGGCCTGCGCGCTGGCCGCCTGGATGCTGTCGAGCGCATCCTGGACGACCGCCGCGCCAAACGTGCCGGGGGAGAGGACAATTACGCCCTCGCCCGCCGAGAATTGATCGAGGCCGCACGCGACAGCGGCGACGCACAAAGCGTCCCCGCCGAATAACAACAATAAAAGACCAAGAAGGACAGAAACCGTATGGCGACCGCATCGCCCGCTTCTGATTTTGCTCCGGTGGCGTCTCAGGTCGCCGCCCCCGCCGCTACGCGCGATCCGCGGTTGGATTTCTATCGCGGCATCGCGATGTTCATCATCCTGATTGCCCATATTCCGAACGATCCGTGGGCCAAATGGATACCTGCCCGCTTTGGCTTTTCGGACGCAACCGAGATCTTCGTATTCTGTTCAGGCATGGCTTCGGCAATTGCTTTTGGGGGGGCGTTCATGCGCAAAGGCTGGTGGATGGGCACCGCACGCGTGAGCTTTCGCATCTGGCAGGTCTACTGGGCGCATATCTGCCTGTTCTTCTTTGTCGCGATGACAATGGCGGCCCTGAACCAGAGTGGGCTGTTCGAGAAAAACTATATCTCCTCTCTCAATCTACAGCATTTCTTCAACGATCCGGCGTCACAGATCGTCGGACTGTTCACCCTGACCTATGTGCCGAACTACTTCGATATTCTACCGATGTATCTGGTGGTACTGGCGATGATGCCCCTGTTTATGGGGCTATATCGTATCGGATTCTGGGCGGTCGCCATGGCCTCGGTCACGATCTGGCTCGTTGCACAATTCGACTACCTTGACCTGCCGGCCGAGCCCTGGTCAGAGCGCCAGTGGTTCTTCAACCCATTCGGGTGGCAATTGCTGTTCTTCACCGGCTTTGCGTTCATGCGAGGTTGGATTCCAGCACCGCCGGTGTCGAAAACTCTGATCTGGGCGGCAGCATTGTTTTTGATCTTCTCGATGCCGTTCGGCTCGTGGAAGGTATTCACTTGGATCAATGCAGCAGCCCCTGATCTGGCTGATGAGATTCGCAAGGTCTGGCCAGTGACCAAAGAATTTCGCGACAAGACCGACTTTGGTCTATTCCGATATCTGCATTTTCTGTCGCTTGCCTATCTGGGTTGGGTTATCGCCGGTGAGCATGGCCGTCGCCTGATAGCGACCGGTCATGGGGCAGCCGCAAAGGTCTGGCAGTTCCTGCTGACCATCATCACCAAAGTGGGTCAGCAATCGCTCGCGGTGTTCGTATTTTCTATGGCAGCAGCACGACTTATCGGCGTCGGACTGGACCTGAGTGGGCGGGATGTTGCCAGTGTGTTCATCGCCAACATGATTGGCTTTGCCATGATCATCGGCGTGGCTTATCTGGCCGCCTGGTTCAAGTCACAACCTTGGAAATCAAAGAAATGAACTTTACACGTCGCGCTTTTCTCGCCTCATCAACCGCTCTGGCCTTCGCCCCAGCGGCATATGCCACAGGTGGAGAGACCCCGTTCAGCCGAGACGACGTCATCGCAATGGCCCGCGACCTGGCCAGCCGTGATTATGCCGAGCGTGAGATGGTTCCGCAGGAGTGGCAGGACCTGACGTATCAGCAATACCGTTCAATCCGGTTCCGGCTGGATCGCGCGCTCTGGTACGAGACCGAGACGCCCTTCAACGTCGATTTTTTCACGCCGGGCCTGTATTTTCCACGCACAGTGAAAGTATCGACCGTCGAGGACGGTATGACCAAGCCGGTCGCCTTTGATCTGGCCATGTTCGACAAGTCTGAAGACGTACCTGAGCTGCCCATTGACGACACGCTGGGCTTTTCAGGTCTACGCCTGCGTACTGAGATGCACCGCCCTGGCGAGACAGACGAGTTCTGCGTTTGGCAAGGGGCCAGCTATTTCCGCGCCATCGGTTTGCACGAAGTCTATGGCCTTTCGGCCAGAGGGCTCGCCTTGAAGACCGGCGATCCAGATGGCGAGGAATTCCCCGAATTCATTCGTTTCTGGTTGGAGCGTCCAGAACCGGATCAACGTAACATGGTCGTTCATGCGCTCATGGACAGCCCCAGCGTTACAGGGGCCTACCGCTTCCACGTTACCGCCGGTTCAGATTGCGTGATGGATATTGAAGCCACCCTGTTCCCACGTACCGAACTGCCCCATGTCGGCATCGCGCCCGGCACATCTATGTTCCTGTTCGATCAGACCAATCACAGCCGTTTCGATGATTTTCGCCCCGCAGTGCACGACAGTGACGGGTTGATGATCCGCAACGGCGCAGGAGAGGTTCTGTGGCGCCCGCTTGCGAACCCGACTCGCCTGCAGATCTCGTCTTTTGTCGACACAAACCCTCGCGGCTTTGGTCTGATGCAACGCAAGCGCAAGTTCTCGGACTATGCGGATCTTGAAGCCAATTATCACAAACGCCCAAGCTTGTGGGTCGAACCCAGCGAAGACTGGGGTAAAGGCACCGTCACGCTTGTCGAAATCCCAGCGGATCAGGAGATTTATGACAACATCGTCGCCTATTGGCGCCCGATGGAACCCTACACCGCAGGCAGCCAGATTGATCTGTCCTATCGCCTGATCTGGGGCGAGGAACCGCAGCACACCCCTATGGCCCGCGTGATCAACACCGCGATGGGCGACAACACATTCGGCGAGGGCCGTTTAGCTGTGATTGATTTCGAAGCCAGTGAGCTGCTTGACGATCCCGAGGCCATCACGGTGTTTGTCGACTCGCCCCATGCCGAAACTTCAGAAGGCGTTCTGCAGCGTAACCCAGACACGGGCGGGTTGCGGCTGGCGTTCTCATTCGAACCAGGCGAACGCAACCACGTGGAACTGCGCGCGCAGTTGCTGAAAGACAAACAACCAGCCTCTGAAGTCTGGCTTTACCGTTGGACCATATGAACCGCGATCTTCATATCATGCCGCCCGAGGCCCCTCTAGCGATGCCAGCGCAGAACTTTGCGCAGGGATTCCGCGATGCGCAGGTACCTGCCGGGGGTCGAATTCCCTCCGTCGGGTTCTGGCGTGCGCTGGTCTTCTCACCTGCCATGGCGGCGGCTTTGGGTCTGCTCTGGGTCATGTCCGACTGGTTCAGCGCCGAAGGGATTAATCTGGTCGAAGGTATCCTGCTGACGCTAATCTCGTTCAATTTCTTCTGGATTTCCTTCACGGTCTGCACCGTGCTGCTGGGCATGGTCTCGCTGTCCCGGCAAGAGCAGCCAAAGCGTGAAGGACGCTCGCAACCGTTGCGCGTGGCGCTTTTGACGCCTGTCTATAACGAGGTGCCGTGGAACGTGCTCGGCAACGCCCGCACGATGCTGGAAGACCTGCAGAAACGCGGTGGTCAGCACCACTATGCCATGTTCATTTTATCCGACACGCGCGACCCCGAGATCGCCGCGCAGGAACAGGCCAGTGTCGAGGCGCTACGGACCACGCTGGCACCGGGGCTTGAACTCTATTACCGCCGCCGCCCCCAGAATACGGATCGCAAGGTCGGCAATATTGCCGATTGGGTAAGCCGCTGGGGCGCGGACTGGGATGCGATGTTGGTGCTGGATGCCGACAGCCTGATGACGGGTCGCGCGATCTCGCGCCTGACCGATGCGCTGGCGCGCGATCCCGGCGCAGGCCTGATCCAAAGCTATCCGCAGCTGATTGGCGCGCAATCGGTCTTTGCCCGGATGCAGCAGTTTGCCAACGGCGTCTATGGTATTGCCTTTGCCGAAGGCCTCGCGCGCTGGTGCGGGCAAGAAGGCAATTATTGGGGCCACAACGCCATCATTCGCACCTGTGCATTTGCTTCTAGCGCAGGTCTGCCCAAGTTGCGGTCGCTCAACGGACAAGACAAGCTGATCATGAGCCACGATTTCGTCGAGGCCGGATTGCTGCGCCGCGCAGGATGGGCCGTGCGCTTTCTGCCGCGCATACGCGGATCATATGAGGAAACGCCCCCCACCCTCATTGACCACGCAATGCGCGATCGCCGCTGGTGTCAGGGCAATCTGCAGCACCTGAAACTGCTGGGTTCGACCGGCTTCCGCGCAGTCTCGCGGTTCCATATGTTCCACGGAGCGGTCGGATATCTGATGTCGCCGCTATGGTTCGCACTTTTGGTGATGTGGGCCTTGATCGGTCAGGGCAAGGACGCCTCGGTTCTGCATTACTTCAGCCCGGACAATCCGCTGTTCCCGCAATGGCCAGAAATGTCCGAAACACGCCATGTGCTGATCATTCTGGTGATGTATGCGATGCTATTGGCACCCAAGGTTTTGGGCGTCGCTGCTCTGCCCCTCAGCGGTGTGCGCTATTCCGATTTCGGCGGAACGCGGAAATTCTTCACTTCATTTCTGTCCGAAGTCATCCTGTCGATCCTCTATGCCCCTATACTTATGGTGCAGCAGATGATTGCAGTGTTCCGCACCGCGTTGGGCATTCAAAAGGGCTGGTCCCCGCAAGCGCGCGATGGTGGCAGCTACGGGCTGCGCACGCTGATCCTATGCCACAGCCTTGAGACTATCATCGGCGTCGCGCTTAGCGTTGGCATCCTCGCCGGTCTGGTCTCGGTCTGGCTGGCCCCGATTGCGATCAGCCTGGCACTGGCGATCCCATTGTCTGCGCTCAGCGGCGTATCGGCAGGCACCGCGCGCCGTATGGTTGGTATGCGCGAAGATGTCAGTGAGCCTGCAATTACACGCTCGGCCCGGCGCTATCGCGATGAGTTGAAGCGATTGATCGAAGGCAAAGGCGTGATCACACCGGCGGAATGATCACCCGCCGGGCAAGCCTTCGTACCAGTCTACCATCATATCAGCCCAGCCGTTTGGCACCGTATGGCCGCCCGGGAACAGAGCAAATTCCAAGGCGCTACCTTCGGCACATCCCATCCAGTTGCGACGCATAAACTGGCCCGTGGTAGAAAACCCGCTGGGCTTGGTATCGGCACACTCATTGGCGACCCGCCAGATTTCCAATCCGGCAAAGATATCGCCCTGGTGGAAACGGCCTCCGCCCAAAAGGCGGCCCTCCAGCGGCACCACATTGTCCGTCCAACCATGGGTGTGGAACATGCGCACCGGACCATCACAGCTTTCGGGATGTGGCCGCCAGAACCCGCCTGAAACCGGGACATAAGCAGAAAATGAATCCGGCGCAGCGCAGGCGAGGTAATAAACCATGAACGCGCCAGCCGAGAAGCCGCCCAGCACCACGCGATCCGGGTCGATATCAAACCGGTCGGCAGCGTCCTGCACTACTTCACGAAGAAACGCGGGTTCATCCCGACCTTCCCAACCGGGAAAGAAGTTCCAGCTTTTTCGGCCGTTTCTCTCGGACCCTTTCGGTGCCATCACCGCGTAGCCGCGCGCCAGCAGTGGCTCGACCATGGATCGGTTCTTGAGCGTACCGGTGGCGCTGCCACCATAGCCGTGCAGGAACACAACCAGCGGAGGGTTCTCCGCTTTCGGCAGTTCGATGTGATATCCGCCTGATGCGGTTTCGCACATCCCCTCGGTATCGCCACAAGCCGCAAGGCCGGGTTGCCCGGCAAAAACAAAGCACGCGGCCAACCAGTGTCTGACACTCATCCCGTTTCCTCTTCATAATCGTTGACAGGCAACCCAGCCCGCACCCAACCGGGCCCGGCCGCCGAACCCAGCATGCCCTCGGGCACGTCGATGATATTGGTAAATCCAGCCTCGGTCAGTCGATTGCTTAATCGGGCCGAGCGCACCCCGCGTGCACAGATCAGTGCGACAGGTGCAGATCGGTCCCCCCCGAGCAGGTGGTCCAAGGCCTGCACGAAATCCTCACGGCGCATGTCGAGCGGATGGGCTGCTTCGGCGACCCCGGTCGCCCGCCATTCGCGTGGGGTTCGGATATCGATAAGATGGATCGCGCCGTCGAGAGCCTGTTGATGGGCTGTGGCCGCCGCAATCTGACCACCAGCATAGGCCTGCGGGATCAGACGGTATTCGCGGATTGCGAAACCCGCTGCAATGGCGGCCCCTCCGCCCAATAGGACCCATCTGCGGGTTCGGCGTTTCCCTTCTGCCATGCGGCACTCTCCTGCATTGTCAGATCGGTATTATCATATGGCAATTCGCGACGCTTTCAGGAAATCCAACCCTCAGATCAAGTTCGCGTCATAGTTACACAGGTGGATCACGTCCAATATGTGCGCTTTAGGACCTTTCGGAACCTTGCAATTTCCGGACAGTCAATAAATTATCCCTAGTAATTCAGTCATATTGACCGCACAGACCGGAGTATCGCACTTGTCCCTATTCCTTATCGCGGCCCTTCCCTTCCTCGGAGCTGTCTTTCCGGCCCTCCTGATCCGGGCAGGACGAAACGCAGCAGCATCAGCGGCTGGGTTGACCACCTTCCTCGCGTTGATGGGATTGCTGATACACATTCCCAACGTCATGCGCGGTGATGTTGTGACCGCGCGGTTCGACTGGATACCCGGGCTTGGACTAAACGCGAACTTCATGCTGGACGGCCTGGGTTTTTTGTTCGCCCTGCTGATCCTGGGCATCGGTCTTCTGATCATCCTCTACGCACGATTCTACTTGTCGCGCGAGGATCCGATGGGGCAGTTCTATACCTATCTGCTGCTGTTTCAGGGCGCGATGGTGGGAATTGTTCTGTCCGACAATATCCTGCTTCTGCTAATATTCTGGGAACTTACGTCGCTCAGTTCATTCTTGCTGATTGGTTATTGGAAGCACCTGCCCGAGGGTCGTCAAGGCGCGCGTATGGCTTTGGCCGTGACCGGCTCGGGCGGGCTTGCGATGATCGCAGGGATGCTTATACTCGGCAATATCGTGGGATCTTATGACCTGAGTGTCATTCTGCAGAACAAAGAGCTGATCCAGTCCTCGCCCTACTACCTTCCTGCGCTGATCCTGATCTTGCTTGGCTGTTTCACCAAATCGGCGCAATTCCCGTTCCATTTCTGGCTGCCGCACGCGATGGCGGCACCGACGCCGGTGTCGGCCTATCTGCACTCGGCCACAATGGTGAAGGCAGGCCTGTTCCTTATGGCCCGGATGTGGCCGGTTCTGGCGGGTACGGATGCGTGGTTCTACATCGTCGCCACTACCGGTTTGATCACCATGCTGCTGGGTGCCGTGATTGCGCTGTTCAAGGATGACCTAAAGGCGCTGTTGGCGTTTTCGACGGTGTCCCATCTGGGTCTCGTGACGATGCTACTGGGCTTTGGCACGACGATCGCTGCTGTTGCAGCCGTCTTCCACATCATCAACCACGCGACGTTCAAGGCGGCCTTGTTCATGACCGCCGGGATCGTGGACCACGAGACCGGCACACGCGATGTCAAACGGCTGGGTGGTTTGCGGCATCTGATGCCGATCACGTTTACTATCGGCACCATCGCTGCCCTGTCGATGGCCGGTCTGCCACCGCTGAATGGTTTCCTCTCGAAAGAGATGATGCTGGAAGAGACAGTCCACACGACTTGGCTTAACTCGCCTTACTTGGTACCCGGCTTGGCGCTTTTGGCTGCGCTATTTTCAGCGGCCTACTCCTTTCGCTTTGTCAGCCATGTCTTCCTTGGGCCCGAGCGGGACGATTACCCCGCGCATCCGCATGACCCGCCTGTCGGTCTTTGGTTGGCGCCGGCGTTCCTTGTGGTGCTGGTTGTCCTGATCGGTCTTTATTCCGCAGCCATCGTTGGCCCGCTTGTCGCGGTTGTCTCCAGCGCGGTGATCGGGGGCGAGAAGCTGCCTTATTACTCGCTGAAACTGTGGCACGGCTTTACACCTGCGCTTTACATGTCGGTGGTCGCGACGCTGGGAGGCCTGTTCCTGCTGTCGTTGCACAAACGCGGCGACCAGATATGGAACGCCCTGCCCCGGCCCGAGGCAAAGGTGATCTTCGAGGCAATCATCGACGCGCTGACCCGTCTCAGCCGCTGGATTACGGACGAGCTGCATAATGGTGTGCTCAGCCGGTATGCGATCATCTTCGTGGCTTTTGTCGTTGGGCTTGGCTACTACGCCTACACCACCGGCACCATTGGCGTTGAAACACGCGTACCGCTTGAGGCTCAGGTCATCCCGATCATCGGCTGGATCTGTCTGGTGGGTGCGACGCTGGCGATCATGTGGTTCCACCGCAACCGTCTGCTGTCACTGGTGTTGATCGGGGTGGTTGGCCTGATCGTTTCGATGGCATTCAACTACCTTTCTGCCCCCGATCTGGCGCTGACACAGATTTCGGTCGAAGTGGTGACGATGATCCTGCTGTTGTTGTCGCTGAACTTTCTGCCGACCGACACACCCTGGGACAGCAGCGCGGCACGGCGTTGGCGTGATGCGGCAATTTCGGTGGTTGCCGGGATCGGCTCAGGCGCTTTGATCTATGCGCTGATGATGCGGGATTTTGCTTTCCCAACGATCTCGGAATTCCATCTGGCCAATTCGTACAAAGGTGGCGGTGGCACCAACGTCGTGAACGTGATCCTCGTCGACTTCCGGGGTTTTGATACCTTTGGCGAGATCATCGTGCTGGGCATCGCAGCCCTGATCATCTACGCCCTGACCGAAGCAGTGCTGAGCACCAATGTGCGCAGTTACCTGCTGAACCGTAAACCACATTGGCCGCAGTCGGGTGACTCTCACCCATTGATGATGGTGGTCGTCACCCGCGTGATGATGCCCATCGCATTGATGGTCGGGGCCTATATCTTCTTCCGAGGCCACAACCAGCCCGGCGGCGGCTTCATCGCAGGCCTCATCGTCGCGATCGCCTTCCTGATGCAATATATGGCCAGCGGCTATACCTGGGCGATTGAACGGCAGCGGTTCTACTATCACGGCACTATCGGTTGGGGCGTTCTGATCGCCGCTGCCACTGGTCTGGGTGCATGGTTCAATGAACGCCCGTTCCTGACCAGCGATTTCGGCTATATCCACTGGCCCCCGCTAGAAGAATTCGAATGGGCCACCGCGATTCTGTTCGATACCGGCGTCTTCCTTGCGGTACTGGGCGCTGTGATGCTGGCGCTCGACAGCCTGTCGCGCTTCGCGTGGCAGCCGGGAATGGCACAAGAATTCCCGATGGATATCAACCCGCTGCGGGATAGCCCTCAGGATGAAGATAACGAGAAGGAGCAGGCCTGATGGAAGCGCTCGTAGCCTCTGCCGTAGGCGTCATGACCGCCGCCGGGATATTTCTGATCCTGCGCCGTCGTACATTCCCAGTCATTCTGGGCCTGTCCCTGATCACCTATGCGGTGAACGTGTTCCTATTCGCCACCGGGCGGCTGGCGCTGAACGCACCTGCCGTTCTGAACAAATATGAAGATGTCCCCTATACCGACCCGCTGCCGCAGGCGCTGGTGCTGACGGCCATCGTGATCTCATTCGGGATGACGGCGGTGATCGTGATGATCTCGCTGTCTGCCTATCTGTCCTCGAAGGATGACCATATCGATATGAGCGCAAGCGATAGCGTGGACGCGCCGGGAGAAGACGCATGAACCATTGGATCGTCGCGCCGATCGTCCTGCCCGCGATCCTGGCCCCGTTTATCATTATGGTGTTGCGATATCATTTGGACCTTCAACGCATCTTCTCGGTCGCCGGCGTCGTGGGATTGCTGGGTATCGCCTTGACCATTACCGCCCAGGCATCGGGTGGCGAGGTTCAGGTCTATGAGCTCGGCAACTGGCCCGCACCGTTCGGCATCGTGATGGTGTTGGACAATCTTTCGGCCATGATGGTGTTGTTGACGGCCCTGCTGGCCCTGCCGGTTGTCCTTTATGCCATCGGCTCTGGCTGGGATGAGAGAGGCAAACACTTCCATGCTCTACTCCATTTTCAGCTAATGGGTGTCTGCGGTGCTTTTCTGACCGGCGATGCCTTCAACCTCTTTGTGTTTTTCGAGGTCCTGCTGATTGCCTCTTACGGCCTCATGACGCATGCAGGTGGCGCAGTGCGGTTGAAGGCCGGTGTTCAGTACGTCGCCTATAACCTGCTCGGCTCGACCTTGTTCCTGTTTGCATTGGGTACGATTTATGCTGTGACCGGCACGCTCAACATGGCTGATCTGGCCGTTCGCGTGGCCGATATCCCACCCGAAGACACCGCCTTGCTGCGGGTTGGAGCAGTCTTGCTATTACTGGTTTTCTGTATCAAGGCCGCAGTGTTGCCACTGCATTTCTGGCTTCCTGCAAGCTACGCAAATGCGCCGCTGCCCGTTGCGGCGCTGTTCGCGATCATGACCAAAGTCGGTGCTTATTCGATCCTGCGGGTCTATACGCTGGTCTTTGGGCCCAATGTAGCCGCAACCGAAGGGCTAGTCGGTAGTTGGCTACAACCTGCAGCGCTGCTGACATTGGCCGTTGGCGCTATTGGCATTCTGGGCTCGCAACATATCGCGCGAATGGTGGCCTTTTGCGCCATCGCATCGATGGGCACATTGCTGATTGCGATCTCGTTGTTTAGCGAGGCCGCGACGGCGGCAGCACTCTACTATATCTTCCATTCGACGCTGGCGACGGCCCTGCTGTTCCTTGTCGCGGACATGGTAATGGAGCGCCGTGGCGGAGCCATAGCCCCTTCGACGCCGATGCCGCAATCCGGTCTGATCTCAGCCCTGTTCTTTGTCGGCGCCATCGCGATGGCTGGCATGCCGCCACTATCGGGCTTTGTGGGCAAGCTGCTGGTACTGGACGCCTCACGAGGCGCGCCCGATGCAAATGCGGTCTGGGCCGTGATCTTGATCGGGTCGTTCGTCACAATCGTGGGTCTGGCCCGCGCGGGAACGCTGATCTTCTGGAAAAGTCACGACGCCCAACATAATGTGACGCCTGAGCCAACCGAAGAAGCCGGCCTACCAACCGCGCCCGAGCCCTATCCGGGCCTCGCCTTTACTTCGGTGTTCGGGGCGGTTCTGGGACTTGTGCTGCTGACGCTATTTGCAGGTCCGGCGTTGCAATATGCCAGCAACACGGCCGTGCAACTGTTCGCGCCGGAAGATTACATTTCGGCCGTGCTGGGAGGGGAAGAATGATGAAGCTTCTGCACCGTATATTTCCGCATCCCCATCTGACCGCGCTACTTACACTGGTGTGGGTGTTTCTGGCAAACACCGGGTCTTTGAACTCGGTGGTCTTTGGCCTGCTATTGGGAATCATCATTCCGTTTATCACTCAGCCCTATTGGCCGGATCGCCCGAAACTGCGCAATTGGCCGATGGTGGCGGAATACATGTTGGTAGTCTTATGGGATATCGTGATGGCCAATATCGCGGTGGCCCGGATCATCCTGTTCAAGCGCGATGCAGACCGCCAGCCAAGCTTTGTCAGCGTCCCGCTGGAACTGCGCACGCCCGAGGCCATCACAGTTCTGGCCGGAACCATCACCATGACCCCTGGCACCGTCAGTTGCGATTTGTCCGCACAAGGGCACTACCTGCTGGTTCATTGTCTGGATGCACCGAACCCCGAAGAGGTGCGCGACCAGATCAAACAACGCTATGAGCGCCGCCTGAAGGAGATTTTCGAATGATCACCTATGCGATCTACTTTGCTTTTGCCTGCTTCGGCGCTGCGATCATGATGTGCTTGTGGCGTATCATTACAGCCGACGGTGTCAGTACCCGTGTTCTGGCCCTAGATACAATGGTGATCAACACCATCGCTCTGCTTATCCTTTACGGCTTGAGTATCGAGACCGAAATCTTCTTTGAATCCGCCATGATCATCGCCATGCTCGGCTTTGTCTCAACCGTGGCTTATGCGCGCTTTATGCTGCGTGGCAATATCATCGAATGAGCGTGGCATGACCTTTATCTTCGAACTGCTCATCGCATTCTTCCTGATCGTATCGGGCATTTTCGGCTTTGTCGGATCATTCGGCATGATCAAGCTGAAAGACCCCATGTCCCGCCTACACGCACCCACCAAGGCAACTACGCTGGGCGTGGGCGGCGTCCTGCTAGCCTCGATCGCGCATTCGGTTTTGCTTGAGGGCAAACTGTCGATGCACGAGTTGTTGATCACGCTCTTTCTGTTCCTGACGGCTCCGATCACGGCCCTTTTCATTGCCAAATGGCACATTCATCGCCATGAAAAACCCAGTGATCTACCAGACGCAGGCGAGGATGAGCTTTGGGCCACCCACGCGGTCGAACAGGTCGAGGACGTCCCGGACCACAGTACGAACTGAGACCTATGCACAAACCTCTGCTGCCCCTAACCCGCGATCTGGTTCTGATAGGCGGAGGACACACGCACGCGCTACTGCTGCGCAAATGGGGTATGAAACCACTGTCCGGCGCGCGGGTTACGGTGATAAACCCCGGTCCCACCGCACCCTATTCGGGCATGTTGCCAGGATTTGTCGCTGGTCACTATCAGCGGTGGGAGCTTGATATTGATTTGGTGCGTCTGGCCCGCTTTGCCGGTACGCGGGTGATACTGGGCGCAGTTGAAGGTATCGACCCGGACACACGCCAAATCCATGTGCCCGGACGCCCGCCGGTGGCGTTTGATGTAGCCTCGGTCAATGTCGGGATCACCTCGGATATGCCAGCATTGCCGGGATTCGCCGAGCATGCCGTTCCGGCCAAGCCGCTCGGCCTCTTCGCCGCGCAGTGGCAAAGCTATCTTTCAGGGACGGGCCGCGCCGCGGTCGCCGTGATCGGTGGTGGCGTTGCGGGAGTAGAGCTAGTCATGGCGATGGCCCATGCACTGCGTTCCAAAGGACGTGAAGCGCAGGTTACGTTGATCGACAGTGCAACAGCCCTGACAGCGACTGTCCCGAAGGCATCCGCCACCATCCGGCAGGCGATGGCGCAACTGGGGATCGAAGTTCTGGAAAACACATCAATCCAGAAGATTTCTGCGGGCGAAATCGAGCTAACGGACGGTCGCCAGATACCAGCCGATTTCATCACCGGTGCTGCAGGCGCGCGGCCCTATGAGTGGATATCCAATACCGGCCTCGCGCTGCATGACGGTTTCATCAAGGTTAACGCGTCCCTGCAATCCAGTGATCCGGCGATTTTCGCCGCCGGGGATTGTGCCCATCTGTCCGAGAACCCGCGCCCCAAGGCAGGGGTCTACGCAGTGCGCGAGGCACCAATACTGTATGACAATTTGCGCGCCGCGCTAGGGTCTGGGAAAATGCGGCGCTACATGCCGCAGAAGGATTACCTGAAACTCATCTCTCTGGGTGGAAAATTCGCACTGGCCGAGCGCTTGGGAACATCATTCAGCGGGCCGCTCATGTGGCAATGGAAAAACCATATCGATCAGAAGTTCATGAACCGGTTCCGTGAACTGCCCCAAATGCCCACCACCGCATTGCCGCGTCATCACGCAGCAGGGCTGCAAGAGGCGTTGGGAGAAAAACCAATGTGCGGCGGGTGTGGTGCAAAGGTGGGTCGAGGCGCTTTGCATGCCGCACTGCAGGAGTTGCCGCAGCTCGACAGGCCCGACATTACACCCCTGCCCGGTGACGATGCGGCGGTGCTGCTAACCGGTGGCACGCGACAGGTTATGACATCGGATCACTTACGCAGCTTCACCAACGATCCCGCCCTGATGACGCGCATCGCCGCTGTCCACGCGCTTGGTGATATCTGGGCAATGGGCGCTCGTCCGCAGGCTGCGACAGCAACGATCATCCTGCCGCGCATGTCAGCTGAGTTGCAGCAGCGCACATTGGCTGAGATCATGCATATTGCCAGCGACGTCATGCACCAAGCCGGGGCTGAGATCGTCGGCGGCCATAGCTCAATGGGTGACGAAATGACCATCGGGTTCACTCTGACCGGGCTCTGTGATGCTGAACCGATCACGCTGGGTGGCGCAAAACCTAATGACGCTTTGATCCTGACAAAGCCGTTGGGCAGCGGTGTTTTGATGGCGGCCGAAATGGCGGGCAAGGCGGAAGGCGCTTGGGTCGCGGCGGCTTTCGCGCAAATGATACAGCCGCAGGGTGAGGCGTCCCGCATCCTGAAAAATGCCCATGCGATGACGGATGTCACCGGTTTTGGTCTGGCGGGTCACCTGCAAGGGGTATGCGAAGCATCTGGCTGCGGGGCAACCCTGTCTTTGGACGCGATTCCAGCTCTGGAAGGTGCGGCAGAGCTCAGTGATCAGGGCATTCGATCTACAATCTACACCGACAACCGTGCCATCGCCCCAGGCCTTCCGACCGGCGGCAAGGCGGATTTATTATTCGATCCTCAGACTGCGGGAGGTCTCTTGGCGGCCGTCGATGCCAACGAAGCCGAGCAAGTATGCTCGGAACTACGCGCCGCCGGTTACCCTGCCGCCCTGATTGGTCACATCGACGCTACATCGGGCCTGCGTGTTCAAAGCTGATCCAGAACATTCTTAATCCGAGCCACCGTCGCCGACAGCCCGGTATCATCAAGTGACGGTGCCTCAATCTGCGCGATCACTTCGGCACGCTGCGCCTTACGCGATTTGGCATAGGCCGGGTCGTAATGCTGTTCCATCAATGCCTGTGTCAGTCCACGCTTGTCGCCGGCATTGATCAATTCCAGCCAACCATCCACAACCTCATGACCGCGATGAATGCGCAGTGGAGACAATCGATCACGTAGCCGTTCGCTATCCGACAGAATGTCATCGTAGGCAGACACCAGATACGCGGTGCGCGCAGCAATCGGTGCTGTGATCTGGATGCGAGGTGCAGAACACAAGGCCGACCACAGGCTGGGCGGGAGCATCAGGTTTCCGATCTTGGATGATTCTGCTTCAACAACCACCGGACGCGCTGCATCCAGCTCGCCCAAGGAAGCGGCAAGCGCGGATTCAAAGGCTTTCTGACTGGGTTGCCCACCCGGCATTTCGCCCAACAATGAGCCTCGGTGATTGGCCAGCCCTTCAAGGTCCAGCACTTGCGCGCCTTGCGCCTTTAGATGGCCCAACAGGTCTGTCTTGGCCGTCCCGGTATAACCATCCAGCGCGACCAATCGATATGGCAACACTTCATCATAGAGGAACTGCTTTACCAGTCGGCGATAGCTGCGATAGCCGCCTTCAACCACCTCGGCGCGCCAGCCGATTTGTTGCAACATCCAGGTAAATGATCCTGATCGCTGCCCGCCACGCCAGCAATAGACCAGCGGCTTCCAGTCGCCCTCATGATGGCTCAGGTGATCCTCGATATGGCCTGCCGCGTTGCGAAACACCAGCGCAGCACCCAGCTTGCGGGCCAGAAACGGGCTTTGCTGGACGTGGATGGTACCGACCCGTGCCCGTTCTTCATTGTTCAGAACCGGCAGATTGATAGCGCCCGGCATATGGTCTTCGGCGAACTCAGCCGGGCTACGCACGTCGATAATCGTATCAAACGTGTGGTTGTAGAATTGCTGCAGGCTGGAGACTTTCAAAACCATATCAACGGTCTATCCCGCATGGTGCCGGAAGAAAACCCAAGCCGCCGTTGAAGGTACCAGACCATAATACGGAACAGCCATTGCAAACCATCTTCGCTTGGGTAATGAACCATCGATACTGGTTTCTTAATGGCATGGGACGTGCGCACAAATGGCACAGCAGACCGCAAATTCCCTCAAGAGCAAAGCATTGGCCGATCTGGAGACAGGGAAGTTGCCGCAGGCTTTGAAAAAAGCGCAGCTTGGCATCAAGAAACACCCCAAGGATGCCGATTACCAAGCAATCGCAGGCTTTGTCCTGACCGAGATGAAGCGGTACAAGCAATCCATTCCACACTTCGCTGAAGCATCGCGAATGAAACCGGACGATGCTCAATTTGTCGAAAACCTCGCCAACGCGTTAATGCAGACAGGTCAAATTCCGCGTGCGCTATCCTATGCCGAGCAGAAACTTGAACGCTTCCCGAATAACAAAGAACTGGTCCGCGTCATTGATGAAATTCAGCTCAAGGGACAGAATTGGCGCCTGATCATCGACCATACGACGAACAAACTGGAAAAAGACCCTGACAATGCAGATTTGCTTTGGTTGCGGGCCCGCGCCTACGGAGAGGTCGGATTCTCCGATCACAGCTCTCAGGACATTGCCCGCGCTTATGGGATCGCACCTGAAAATGAAAAAATCGCATTGTCAAAAGCCGTAGACTTGTATCAATCGGGCGACAAAGAGGGCTCAAAAACCATTTTACGCGCTGTACTTGAGAGAAACAAGTTTTGCGCGGCGGCGCTCTACCAAATGTCTCTAATGGTGGACAATGACCATGCCGAGAGCCTTGCGCGTGCTGTCGACACCGCAATTTCAGAAAGTGATCACGCCAACTCGGTGCTTGAATTCGCAAAGGCGCACTTGATCTCCAAACGTGATGGGCTGTTCTCGGCGCTCCCCCACTTTGCGCGGGCCAATGCCATTCAACACAACGTGAATCCCTATGACAGTACGCAAGAAGAGAAACGGTTCAAAGAAATCAGCACGTTTTTTCCCCTGAATGTACCCCCTGCGACTGCAGGCGTAGGCGATGGGCCCAAGCCGATATTCGTGGTCGGACAGCCACGATCAGGCACAACACTGATGGAAATGATGCTTAGTTCGGCACCGGATATCGCCGGCTGCGGAGAGCTGACGATTGCAGGTGAATTAGCCCAGAAGGTCAGAGAGAGCGGCAAACCATTTGACGCAGACGCAGCTGCTGAATGTGCAGCAGAGTTTCGCAGGCTGATGCCACCCTTACCCGAAAGTTCGACTGCATTCGTTGACAAGATGCCACATAACTATCAGCGGCTCGGCTTCATAATGTCAGCGTTCCCGAATGCCCGCGTGATCAACATGTTGCGCGATCCAAGGGATGTGGGGCTATCAAAATGGATCAGGCGTTTTCACTCACCGGGTATGCGCTATGCATCCAATCTTGAATCGATTGCCCACTCGGCCAACCTGTACCGGTGCTATCTTTCTCATTGGGAAAAGCTGTTCGGTGATCGTATTCTGACGGTTCGATATGAGGACCTGGTAGTCGACCCCAAAACCTGTATCCAGCAAGTCGCCGCCTTCTGCGGAATCGACTGGGATGAGCGGATGATGACCCCTGAGAAAAATACCCGGAAAGTCCGCACCGCCAGCACCGATCAGGTGCGCAAGAAAATCTCAACCGGGTCAATTGGTGGCTGGCAAGAGGTTGCGGATCAAATTCAGCCGATGTTGGATGGGCTGGATCAGGCGTTGTGGCCCGAATACAGGTTCGATTGACCAAAAAAAGGCCACCCCGAGAGACGGCCTTTTTTTTGCTTCTCCGGTCACATCACTTCTGTTTGATGCGCCCGTCCAGATAAGGCTGATACGGGGCGTTCTCGGCTAGATATTCCGCCGTAACATCCGCCAGATCAGGCCCGAAATCATAGGCGTTCTTGTCATCACCTGAGAACACAGAGTAACCATCGCCGCCATTGCGGACATAGTTGTTTGTCACCACCAGATATGTCGCAGCTGGATCAATAGCTTCGAAACCGCCATCCTTGGCGACCATGACCTCAACAATCCGGCCCTCATTCGGGGCAACCGATGGATCCCAGGTAAATGTCATTCCTGCCACCTGAGGGAAGCGGCCTTTGACCTCTTCAACTTGGCTCACCCCGTTTTCAAGAGCATCAATCACGCCCTGACCGCTGATCTCGAAGGTCGAGAGCGTGTTCTGGAACGGCAGAACTGTCAGCACCTCACCCATGGTCACCTCACCCGGATCGATCGAGGCGCGCAGCCCACCCGAGTTCGCAATCGCAATCTGGGCGCCCTGATCGGCAACCCGCGCCAGCATGGCATCCGCAACAAGATTGCCCATTTCACATTCCTGCACGCGACAAACGGACCGGTCGCCTTCAATCGAAGCTGAAGCTTCCGCGACAACCTTGTTGCGAATTTCATCCAGCGGAACGGCCAGCTCGGCGATGCGGTCCAGCGCGGCCTGATCCTCGGTCACCGCATTGTCCATGATCAGCGGCTCACCCTCTGCGGATACAACATTTCCGTCATCATCGAATGTCACATTCAATTCACCCAGAAACTTGCCATAGGCATAGGCCTGAACGATCTGCACCCCGTTTACGACGGTAGGGTACGGTCCGGCGGCCTTGTCGGATGTGTTTGAAAGGTATGTGTTCGAATGCCCACCCACGATCACGTCAACGCCCGTGGTCTCCTGCGCCACGCGCTGATCGACGACATAGCCTGAGTGGCTGAGAACGATGATCTTGTTCACACCTTCGCCGGTCAGCTTGTCGACCTCAGCCTGAACGGCAGGAACTGGATCAGAGAAGGTGATGTTTGGACCGGGTGACGCGATATCGTGCGTGTCTTCCGGCGTCAGTCCGATCAGACCGATCTTTTCGCCGCCCACTTCGATCACAGCCGATTTCTTGATCTTGTCGGTCAGCAGTTCCTCATCCGCATAATCGGCGTTGGACATCAGCACCGGGAAATCGACCGAGTCGATGAAGCCGCGCAGCACCTCAGGGCCATCGTCGAATTCATGGTTGCCCACAGTCATGGCGTCATAGCCCAGCTTGTTCATGAACTCAGCCGCAACCTTACCCTTGTAGTAGGTATAGAACAGCGAGCCCTGGAACTGGTCGCCCCCATCAACGAGGATCGAGTTATCGGCCCGTCCGCGGGCCTCTTCGACTGCCGTCACAAGGCGCGCCGATCCACCAAAGCACTTGCCTTCGGCATTGTCTTCGTCGCCACAGGCGCTGTCGTACTTGTTGATCGGTTCAAAGCGCGAGTGGAAATCGTTTGTATGCAGAATCGTAAGCTTGTATTCGGCAGCCGCCATACCGGCGCTGAGTGCCAATACCGCAGCCGAAGCCAGAAAACGGGTGAACATCGTGAAACTCCCTATGATTGTTTTGCGCGATGGTGCGCGTTGCGTGGCGAAGAGTCAAAGGGGGAAATCCGGCTTGATTCTACCCGTCGTGCGGGGCATCAGGACTTCATGCTGATTTACAAGATCTTCCGCGCCGATGAATGGGCAAACCTGCAAGCACAAGGGGCTTCGGATGGTGCACCGATTGATGTTTCGGATGGATATGTTCATTTCTCAACCGCAGAACAGGCCGCTGAAACCGCTGCCAAGCATTTTGCCGGGGTCGAGGGCCTAACCCTCTTGGCCTGTGATAGCCAAGCAATGGGCGATGATCTGAAATGGGAGGTTTCGCGTGGTGGCGCATTGTTCCCCCATCTCTACCGCCAGATTCAAATGTCGGATGTGGTCTGGTCGCGCGATCTGCCCTTTGACGGTCAGGCGCACCAGTTCCCGCAGGAGATGGAATGACACGCTTCATCGATCCCGAACGCGAACAGTTCGAGGCGTTTAAGGCCCTCGATCGAGACCATCCTATCGAGATGCTCAATCTGGTGAAGTTTCGCGAAACAGCTCAGTATCCGTCCGATCACGCACTGGCCGGCGCACATCTGACCGGCGCACAGGCCTATGGCAAATACGGGTCTGAAACCGCGCCTATCGTCGCCCGCATAGGAGCGTCGATCCTTTGGCGCGGCGCATTTCAGACTATGCTGATCGGTCCACAAAATGAGGCTTGGGATGCTGTGTTCATCGCCCGCTACCCCACCGCCCACGCATTTCTTGAGATGGTGACCGACCCTGCCTATCGCGCCGCGGTGATACACCGGCAGGCCGCCGTTGAAACCTCGTGCCTGATCCGCTGCGCGCCGACAGAGGGTGGAGATTCCTTCGGATGAAACTGACCGAAAAACTTGGACTCGCTGCGCTGCACCGTCTTGACCCGGAAACCGCGCATGGGCTTTCGATCAAGGCCCTGACCTCGGGGCTTGCACCGACGCCTGGGCCGGTCACATCGGACCGACTGAAGACCCGAGTCGCGGGTCTGGATTTGCCCAACCCCGTCGGACTGGCCGCAGGGTTTGACAAAAATGGCGAAGCACTGTTGCCGCTTTCACGCGCCGGGTTCGGGTTTATCGAAGTCGGGGCGGTGACACCCCGTCCGCAGCCCGGCAATCCTAAACCGCGCTTGTTCCGCCTGACCGAAGATCGCGCCGCCATCAACCGCTTTGGCTTCAACAACGAGGGAATGGAGGTCATGGCCGCGCGTCTGGCGCAGCGTCCAAAGGACGCGGTGATCGGTTTGAACCTTGGGGCCAACAAAGACAGTGATGATCGGCCCGGAGACTTCGCAAAAGTGCTTGCCCATTGCGCTGCGCACTTGGACTTTGCCACCGTCAACGTATCCTCGCCCAATACCGAAAAGCTGCGGGATCTGCAGGGCAAAGCGGCGCTAACTGCGTTGCTGAGCGGTGTGATCGAAACCCGAAACGCCCTGCCCCGCCCAATCCCGATCTTCCTGAAAATTGCCCCGGACCTGACCGAGGCCGAATTGCAGGACATCGCCGATGTCGCCCGTGAAACCGGTGTGGACGCGGTGATCGCCACCAACACCACACTGTCTCGCGATGGCCTGCGCAGTGCGCACAAGGATCAGGCCGGAGGCCTGTCCGGCGCGCCGTTATTCGAGAAATCGACGCGGGTGCTGGCGCAGCTTAGTCAGTTGACCGGCGCAGATATCCCGCTGATCGGGGTTGGCGGCATCAGCACGGCAGAACAGGCCTATGCCAAGATCTGTGCCGGAGCGTCCGCAGTGCAGTTCTACACGGCGATGGTCTATGGCGGGATTTCCCTGGCCGCTGACATTGCACAGGGGTTGGACACGCTGCTGGAGCGCGACGGCTTCGATTCGGTCGCGCAAGCGGTGGGCAGCAAACGAGAGGACTGGCTATGATCGAATATTGGCACAATCCGCGCTGTTCCAAATCCCGCGCGGGGTTGGCGTTGCTGCAGGAAAACGGCGCAGATCCTGAGGTGCGCAAATACCTCGAAGACGCGCCCTCGGCCGATGAAATCCGGACGGTTCTGGCCCAGCTGAATATCCCGGCGATCAGCATGATGCGCACCGGAGAGAAAACGTTCAAAGAGCTTGGTCTGGCCAAGACCTCGCCCGATGAGGAGCTTGTTCAGGCCATGGCCGAACACCCGATCCTGATCGAGCGTCCGCTGGCCATCTCGGGCGACAAAGCCGCTATCGGACGCCCGCCCGAGAACCTGCTGGACTTGCTTTAGGCGATCTCTGCCTCAAGTCGCGGATAGCGCCAACCAAGCGTAAGGCCCCGTGCGATGTTCAACACCATCAGCGCGGCCCAAAGCCCATGATTGCCCATCGTTGGCACCAGCACGAACAACGCAACCACGTACAGCGCGACTGACTGGATCATCGCGTTGCGCATATCGCGGGTCCAGGTGGCGCCGATATAGATACCGTCGAACATCCAGCTTGCCACTCCGATGATCGGTGCCAGAGCAGCCCAGAGCAGATACTCGCGTGCCGTCGCCCGAACATCAGGCGATGTCGACATCAGATCGATCAGCGCGGGCCCTGCCAGGTAAAACACCAGCCCAAGCCCGATGGCCCCGCCAACGCCCCATTGCGAAGCCATGACCGACGCGCGCCGGACCTTCCGGCGGTCGCGAGCACCGACGGCTCCTCCAACAAGAGCTTCTGCCGAGAAAGCAAATCCGTCCAAAGCGAACGCGGTGATTTCGAGAAACTGCAATAACACCTGATTGGCCGCCAAATTCACGTCGCCCAGATCGGAACCGACAAACAAAAACGTGGTGAAAGCCCCGGTCAATAGAACCGAGCGCACCATGATATCGCCATTCACCTGCATCATCCGGCGCAGCCGTGCGGCATCAAAAATACGCGGCCAATCCCGCCACTGCTTGCCGCCAAACGCATCGCCACAAAGCCACAAACCCAGGGCAAGACCCGTCCACTCGGCGATCAATGTCGCGATGGCAACGCCCTCGACACCCCAGCCCAGGCCAAGCACAAACCATAGATCCAGCGCTATATTCAGCCCATTCATCCATATCTGCAGGATGAATACACCTCGCGTGCGTTCGACTGCGATCAGCCAGCCAGTCACCGCATAAAGGGCAATCGTGGCCGGAGCGCCCCAGATGCGAATCTCCAGATAGGCGCGCGTCAGAGACTCGACTTCGGCGCTGGCGGGCGACAGTGCAAAAGCTCCAAGGAATACCCAAACCTGCGCGGCAATGAAAACCAATCCTGCTGTTCCGCCCAGCAGCAAGCCTCGCATGAGCAACGCTCCGGTTTCTGCAGTGTCACCTGCACCGCGCGCCTGTGCCGCCAGCCCGGTAGTGCCCATCCGCAGAAAGCCGAATATCCAGTAGATCGCAGACAGAATGACCGCACCCATACCCACAGCCCCGATAGGGGCGGCCTGCCCCATCTGACCGACAACGCCGGTATCCACTGCCCCGAGGATCGGTACGGTCGCGTTCGACAGCACGATCGGCAACGCGATTTTCAAAACGCGCCGATGGGTAATGGGCGCTGAGGCGTCCTCCATCCTTAGTCTTTCGATGTCGGAGATTGCGGCATCAGGAAGTGCCCCGTACCTTGCGCAAAGAGTTTGGCGTGATTGTCTTGCCAGGCTTCGACCCGGACAGAGGCATAACGTCGACCCGAGCGATTGATGAAAGCGCGCGCATAGGCGTCTCGCGGCAGGCCAGACCGCAGGTAGTCGACCGTGAAGTCGATGGTTTTGGGAAAGCGGATATTCACGTCAGTCAGGATGTCCTCCGCACCGATCTCACCGCATTCAATCCTGGGAAACATATGTTCCCAACTCAGCGTGATTACGGCAGTGACTTCCAGAAACGCTGCTGTCACCCCACCGTGGATAGCGGGTAGAAAAGGATTACCGATCAACTTCTCATCGAAATTCAGAACGCCTGTCAGTTCGTCCCCCCGCCGGTCGAATGTTATATTAAGGAACCGAATATACGGCACACCTTCGACCAGCGCGGTCAATGCGGCATCACGGCGTTGCTTGACCACCTGCATAGGTTCTGGGCGAGGTCTTGCCATCTTAGCGACCCTCCACGGTGAAGGCACCTGAAGCGGTGGCAACGGGACGGTCGCTGTCATCATCCGTCGCCGTCGCCCGCACAAAAGCCACGTTGCGCGTGATGTGATAGCAGGTCGCGCGGGTCCGGATACTTTGACCCGGCGTTGCGGCCCGCATGTAATCAATACGCAGATCGATGGTGGCGGTTCCTCCCGGGGCCGAGGGGTGGCTCATCACTGCGGCACCGCAACAGGTATCCAGCATGGCCGACACAGCCCCGCCATGGATCACGCCAGTCCGAGGGTCGCCGATCAGTTGCTCGTTATAGGGCATCGAGATTTCAGCCTCGCCCTCTCCGATGTGGGTCAGATCAAGCCCCAAGGCCTTGGCGTGCGGAATCGCCTCGATGAACTGGCGCGCTAAAACTGTCTTATCGACCATGGGGTTGGGTCCTGTCCTTGTACCTGCCCCTTTATGGGCCTGCGTTTACACCAAGGGCAAGCCCACCTGTTGCGCTTGCCGCAACGACGCCCTAGGTTGCTGCCAAGGAGACCCGGAATGTCCGACACCCGTTTGTCATTCAAAGAAATGTGCGCCGAGTTCGACGTGACCCCACGCACCCTGCGCTATTACGAATACATCGAATTGCTGCAGCCTGACCGTGAAGGCAGGTCGCGGTTTTACGGGCCTCGTGAATGCGCCCGGATGAAACTGATCATGCGTGGTCGAAAGTTTGGATTTCCTTTGGAAGAGATTCGCCAGTGGCTGCTGATCTACGAAGATCAGGGCAATCAGGCGCAAATGGCGACCTTTATCGAGATGGCCGATCGTCAAATGGAAGAGCTGCGCCAGCAGCGCGCGCAGTTGGATGAAGCAATGGATGCGCTTCAGCAATTGCGCGATCAGACCGTCGGCCTGCTGAAATAGCTCCTTCCCCTACGGCAAGAAAATTGCCGAAACCCCCGCTTACGCGACTGGATGTTACGTCAACTATTTTGTGACGCAGCGTCCGCATTACGTAAACGTCACTTGTGTGTTGTAAAACGCTCATCGACTGCGCAACTCAGATTGCATGACGCCAGTGATGAGAGTTTGAACCATGACCGAAGATCTGCTGACCATCCGTGAAATGTGCGAGACATATGATGTCACGCCCCGCACATTGCGGTTCTACGAGGCCAAAGAGCTTTTGTTTCCGATCCGCGAGGGCCAAAAGCGCTTGTTCACCAAACGGGATCGTGCACGCCTGAAACTGATCCTGCGCGGCAAGCGCTTTGGCTTCAGCCTCGAAGAGATCCGCCAGCTTCTGGACCTGTACCACGTGGGTGACCAGCAGCTGACCCAGATGTCCCGCACTTATGAAATCGCGTGCGAGCGCCTTGCTGACATGGAATCGCGCCGCGAAGAGCTGACGCAGGCCATTGACGAACTGAAAGAGCAGTTGCGCTGGGGCGAAAAGGTTATCGCCTCGATGAAACAGGAAAAGAAGGCCGCCGAATAAGCCCGGCCTTTCGGACATATGAATTAAGGGAGCTTCACATGCCCGTCTATAACGCGCCAACCAAAGATACGCAGTTCATCCTGCACGATGTTCTGAAAGTCTCGCAGTCGGATATCCCCGGCTATGATGAACTGGAGGCCGAGTTTACCGGCGCGGTTCTGGAAGAAGCGGGCAAAGTTGCCACCAATGTGTTGCACCCGCTGAACGTGGTTGGGGACATCGAAGGGTGCCGGTTGGAAAACGGGATTGTGTACACCCCAACAGGTTTCAAAGATGCCTTCGAGCAGATGAAAGAAGGCGGCTGGACTGGCCTCGACATGCCGGGAGAGTATGGCGGCCAGAACATGCCTTATGTGATGGGTACTGCGGTAGGCGAGATGTTCTCGGGCGCGAACCAAGCGTTTGTGATGTATCAGGGCCTGACCCACGGCGCAGCCTCGGCAATCCTCGCGCATGGTTCGGATGAGCAAAAGAACACGTACCTGCCCAACATGGTCAGTTGCGAATGGACAGGCACCATGAACCTGACCGAACCGCATTGCGGTACCGATCTGGGCCTGATGCGCACCAAGGCGGAACCTCAGGGCGACGGCAGCTACAAGATTTCCGGCCAGAAGATCTTTATCTCGGCTGGCGATCACGACATGGCTGACAACATCATCCATCTGGTGCTGGCCAAAATCCCTGGCGGCCCCGAGGGCATCAAGGGCGTATCGCTATTCATCGTCCCCAAATTCATCGTGAACGAAGACGGTTCGCTGGGCGAACGTAACGGTGTCTCGGTCGGCAAGATCGAAGAAAAGATGGGCATCCACGGCAATTCGACCTGCGTCATGAACTATGACGAGGCCACCGGCTGGCTGCTGGGCGACGAACACAAAGGCATGCGCGCCATGTTCACGATGATGAACGAAGCGCGTCTGGGTGTGGGCATGCAAGGCCTGTCTCAGGCCGAGGCAGCGTATCAAAACGCCGTCGAATACGCCAAAGACCGCCTGCAGGGCCGCGACGTAACAGGTGTGAAGAACCCGGATGGCCCGGCCGATCCGCTGATCGTGCACCCTGACATCCGTCGCAACCTGATGGATCAGAAAAGCTTCACCGAGGGCGCACGTGCGTTCATCCTGTGGGGCGCGACCATGATCGACAAGGCGCACCGCTCGGGTGACAAGGATGCCGACGGGCTGATCTCGCTGCTGACACCGGTCATCAAGGGCTTCCTGACGGATGAAGGTTACGACATGACCGTTCAGGCGCAGCAGGTCTATGGCGGCCATGGCTACATCGAAGAATGGGGCATGTCGCAATACACCCGCGACGCCCGCATCGCGATGATCTACGAAGGCGCAAACGGCGTTCAGGCATTGGATCTTGTTGGCCGGAAGCTGGCGCAGGATGGCGGCAAGCATGTCATGGCGTTCTTTGAGATGGTTAAAACCTTCTGCAAGGAAAATGCCGGCAAGGATGAAGCTTATGACAAAGCGTTCATCGAACCGCTGAAGGCTGCGTCTAAGGACCTGCAGGCCGCTGGCATGTATTTCATGCAGGAAGGCATGAAGAACCCTAACAACGCGCTGTCCGGTTCGTATGACTTCATGCACATGTTTGGTCATGTTTGCCTGGGCCTGATGTGGGCTCAGATGGCGAAAGCCGCTCGCGAAGCGCTGGATGGTGGCGCCTCGGACAAAGAGTTCTACGAGACCAAGATCAATACCGGTCGCTTCTACATGGCCCGTCGCTTGTCCGCGACAGCCATGCATTTGGCGCGCATCCAAACCGGGGCGGACACGGTAATGGCGCTGGACGCAGCGAACTTCTGATTTCAGTGTGGGCTCGGGCGTCGTAGCCCGAACCCACCCTTGGAGGAGACAAGATGCCAAAACGCTTTCGCCTGACCCGCCGCTTTCCCGTCGCCATGACCGAGGATGGCTATCGCAAACTCCGCGGTTTCGCGCGAGAGGCGGGATTGGATGAAGGTGAGGCTTTGTCGTTCCTGTTCGAGAATTTCAATAGCGTGATTGATCACGAGAACCTGACGCACAGATTGCGCATCTTCAACTCCGAGCTGGACGCAAGAAAGCGCTGAACGCGCAATACGCCTTGGGAGGGGCGCTCAAATGACCATCAAACTGCATTGCTTCGGTGAAAGCGGCAACAGCTACAAAGCCGCTCTGGCGCTTGAGATGTCAGGTCTGGAGTGGGAAGCGGTCTTTGTCGACTTTTTCAACGGCGCAACGCGCACCCCTGAATTCCGGGCCGAAGTGAACGAAATGGGCGAAGCACCCGTACTGGTCGATGGCGATTTTCGCACCAGTCAGTCTGGGGCAATTCAGGCCTATGTCACCGAGAAGTCCGGCAAATTCGGCGGCAAGGATCGGGATGAGAACTACGAGATTTTCAGATGGGTTCTGTGGGACAATCACAAGCTTAGCTCAATGGCTGGGCTGACCCGTTTCCTGATTAACTTCCTGCCCGAAAAGCACCGCAACCCGGATGTGATCGCGTTCAATCAGGGTCGCCTCAAGGCTGCTTATCAGACACTGAACGCCCATCTTGAAGGCCGCGACTGGATCGTTGGTGACGGCGTGACCAATGCTGATATCAGCTGCTGCGGCTACCTCTATTATCCCGAACCATTTGGCTTTGATCGCGCCGACTGGCCCAACATCGATGCCTGGCTGACGCGCCTTAGCGAACAGCCCGGTTGGAAACACCCCTACGACCTGATGCCCGGCAACCCGTCGGATCGAGCTTAAGGAGAAGACCCCATGACCGAAGCCTATATCTATGACGCCCTGCGCACTCCGCGCGGCAAGGGCCGCAAGGATGGCAGCCTGCACGAGGTAACCTCGGTGCGCCTGTCCGCCCTGACCCTGAACGCAATGAAAGAGCGCAATAATCTGGAAGGTCACGCCGTGGAAGACGTGATCTGGGGCAACGTCACGCAGGTGATGGAGCAAGGCGGCTGTCTGGCGCGCTCGGCAGTTCTGGCTTCGGATCTAGATGAATCGATCCCCGGTCTGGCGATCAACCGTTTCTGCGCCTCGGGCATGGAAGCTGTGAACTTGGCGGCAAACCAGGTCAAAGGCGGCGCGGGTGAAGCCTATATCGCAGGCGGTGTCGAGATGATGGGCCGGGTGGCCATGGGCAGCGATGGTGCGGCGATTGCCGTTGACCCGTCGTTGGCGATGGAAACCTATTTTGTGCCGCAAGGTATCTCGGCTGACATAATCGCAACTGAATATGGGTTCAGCCGCGATGATGCCGATGCTCTGGCCGTTGAATCCCAAAAACGCGCAGCAGCGGCTTGGGAAGACAATCGGTTTGAAAAGTCGGTGATCACCATCAAAGATCAGAACGGTCTGACCATTCTGGACCGCGACGAGTACATGCGTCCCGGCACAGACATGCAGTCGCTTGGCGCGCTGAACCCGTCTTTCGCAATGATGGGTGAGCAGATGCCGGGCTTCGACAAGGTGGCGATGATCAAATACCCGCATCTTGAGCGGATCAACCACATACACCACGCGGGCAACAGCTCGGGCATCGTGGACGGTGCGGCCGCTGTGCTGATCGGCAATAAGGAGTTCGGCGAGAAATACGGCCTTAAGCCGCGCGCGCGCATCAAGGCAACTGCCAAGATCGGCACTGATCCGACCATAATGCTGACCGGTCCGGTTCCGGTGACTGAGAAAATTCTGGCCGACAACGGAATGAAAATCGGTGATCTGGACCTTTTCGAAGTCAACGAAGCCTTCGCCTCGGTCGTGCTTCGGTTCCAGCAGGCGTTTGATGTTGATCCGGCGCTGGTTAACGTCAACGGCGGCTCGATCGCGATGGGTCACCCGCTGGGTGCAACCGGCGCGATGATTATCGGTACGCTGCTGGACGAGCTGGAGCGTCAGGACAAGGAAACCGGTCTGGCCACGCTCTGCATCGCATCCGGTATGGGTGCGGCAACAATTATCGAGCGCGTCTGATGCCCAAACTGGATCTTTCTCAGATACCGTTCAAAGGCGGTTCATCTTATCCCGGCAAGTTAGCCGAGGCCACCGCGGGTCGTTTTGTCCAGCGCGTCGGAGATGCAGGCGGGCTGACCCAATACGGGGTCAACATCGTACGTTTGGAGCCCTCGGGGCTATCCTCGCTGCGCCATTACCACATGGAGCAGGACGAGTTTGCCATCATGCTCAGCGGCAAATGCATGCTGATCGATGATGATGGCGAGCATGAGATGCTGCCCGGTGACTGCGCCGCTTGGCCTGCAGGTGAGACCAATGGCCATCACCTTGTGAACAAAACCGACGCGCCCGCAACCTTTCTGGTGGTGGGCACCCGGACCCCGACAGAGACCGGCTATTACAGCGATATAGACATGATGGTGAAAGATGATGAGAACGGATTCTCTTTCACTCGCAAGGATGGCAGCCCGCTGACGGCTGACCAGATTGGAGATGACAATGACTGATTTCACCCTCAGCAAAGACGCCGATGGCGTCGCCTTCATCACCTGGGACGTTCCCGGCAAATCCATGAACGTCCTGTCGCGCGAGGCCTTCACTCTGGTCGGTGATCTGATCGATCAGGCGCTGGCGGATGATGAGATCAAGGGCATCGTTATCACCAGTGGCAAAGAAGGGTCGTTTGCAGGCGGCATGGACTTGAGCACGCTCGCCACGATCCGACAGGAGGCCGGCGACGAACCCGCGCAGGCACTGTTCGATTTCGTCATGAGTGGCCATAACATCCTGCGTCGGCTGGAACTGGCAGGCATGGACCCCAAGTCCAAAAAAGGCGGCAAGCCGGTCGCCTGTGCCATCAACGGCACCTGCGCAGGGATCGGGACCGAGATCGCATTGGCCTGTCATCACCGTGTGATGACCAGCAATCCGAAATCCAAGATCGGCCTGCCTGAGATTCTGCTGGGTATCTTCCCCGGTGGAGGCGGCACCATGCGCTACAGCCGTATGGTCGGCGCAATGGCGGCGGCACCCGTCTTGCTTGAAGGCAAGATGATGGACCCGAAGAAGGCCAAAGGCGCACAACTGATCGACGCGGTGGCGGATGATCCGGTTGCGGCGGCCAAGGAATGGGTACTGAACGCCAAGGAAGCTGATCTGGTAAAGCCGTGGGATGCCAAGGGCTACAAGATGCCCGGCGGCGCTCCCTACCACCCCGCCGGTTTCATGACCTTCGTGGGCGCAAGCGCCATGGTGAACGGCAAGACCCAAGGTGCCTTCCCGGCAGCCAAGGCTCTACTGAGTTCGATCTATGAAGGCGCGCTGGTTGACTTTGACACCGCCTTGAAGATTGAGGCGCGCTGGTTCACCAACGTGCTCATGAACCCGTCTTCGTCAGCGATGATCCGGTCGCTATTTCTGAACAAGGAGGCGCTGGAGAAAGGCGCAGTGCGACCCAAGGATGTACCCGATCAGCGGGTCAAGAAAGTCGGCGTTCTGGGCGCGGGTATGATGGGTGCCGGTATCGCGTTAGTCTCGGCACAGGCCGGGATGGAGGTTGTGCTGATCGACCGCGATCAGGAGGCCGCCGACAAGGGCAAGGCCTATAGCGCAAACTATATGGATAAGGGGATCAAACGCGGGAAAGCGACGGCTGAGAAAAAAGAGGCCCTGCTGGCCCGTATCACCGCCACGCCCGATCTGGAGCACCTGAAAGGCTGCGACCTGATCATCGAAGCGGTGTTCGAAGACCCCGGCGTCAAGGCTGAAATGACCAAGAAGGTTGAGGCGATCATCCCCGAGGATTGCATCTTTGCGTCGAACACCTCGACCCTACCGATCACAGATCTGGCCAGGGCAAGCGTACGGCCCGAGCAATTCATTGGCATCCACTTCTTCTCACCGGTCGAGAAGATGTTCCTGGTCGAAATCATCAAAGGCAAGGAAACCGGTGATCGTGCTGTCGCCAAGGCGCTGGACTATGTGCGCCAAATCCGCAAGACACCGATCGTGGTCAATGACGCGCGCTTCTTCTACGCCAACCGCTGCATTATTCCTTACATCAACGAAGGTCTGCGGATGATCACCGAAGGCGTCAGCCCTGTTCTGATCGACAATGCGGCGCGTCAGTTGGGCTTCCCCGTAGGACCCATTCAGCTGAACGACGAAACCTCGATTGACCTGGGGGCCAAGATCGCCCGCGCTACTAAGGCAGCTATGGGCAACGCTTACCCGGAAAATCCGGGCGATGATCTGATCTTTTGGATGGAAGAACAAGGTCGTCTGGGTCGCAAGGCCAATGCAGGATTCTTCGACTATGACGACAAAGGCAAACGCGTCGAGTATTGGAAGGGCCTGCAGGACAAATACCCACATGCCGCAAACCAGCCCGACCTGATCGAAGTGCAGGAACGTCTGATGTTCGCGCAGGTTCTGGAAGCCGTCCGTGCGCTGGAAGAAGGTGTTCTGGAAGATATCCGCGAGGGCGACGTGGGTGCGATCCTTGGCTGGGGCTTTGCCCCGTGGTCCGGTGGCCCGCTCAGCTGGTTGGACATCATTGGTACGCCCTACGCCGCCGAACGCTGCGATCAACTTACCGAAGCCTATGGTGAGCGCTTTACCTGCCCGCCGCTGCTGCGTGAGATGGCGGAAAAAGGTCAGAGCTTCTATGGCCGCTTCAACCCCGAAGCACAGGCCGCCTGAACAGACAAAGCAGGCGCATGAACCCATGCGCCTGCTTTATTCTTATACACGTACTATTGCAGCTGCCATTCAGGCCGCAAGAACAGCGCAGGCATATTGGGCCGCCCCGGTCGCCCGGGTCGACGTACGCCCAACGCAGGCCGAATCGGGAAAATCGGTTCTTGCGGAATGGGTGCAGGTAACGCGGCCAACGGGTTGGTCAAAGCCGAAAGGTTCCCTTTGCCGGTCACGGCCTCGATCAGAAGATCGGCGTGTTCAGCATCCGCGACTTCATAGGCCTCAGGGTTTCGACTTGACCCGGTATTCATGCGACCGGACGGGCAATAAGCCTGAAATCCGCCCTCGATAAAAACCAGCTCATCCTCGTCAAAGAATAATGACGTGACATCGAATGACTGCGCAGGCGTGCTGGATTCAAGACGCCCCACCCCGCTGAGCATTCGAGCTGGAATGATCGAGACCCCCTCGATTCCAACACCAAGCTTGCCTTGATCCAATGCCATACCCTGTTCCGGCATCAGCCAGACTGGGCGCCCATTATAAGCTGCTCGGGATGGCACAAGGATCGGCAGATGCTCGGGCCGACGCTCGTCTCCAGCCACAACAATGCGGTCGACGCAAACGCGCCTCAGTTCTTTGAATCCATGGTCCCGTGTCCGCACCAGATCACCTGCAACCAGTCTTTCGACCCGTTTCCAGCCCCCTGTTGTGGACACTTTGGTTCCGTGCAGCAATCCCCCACGACGCGCTGATGCGGCCTGTCCCACAAAGGCCTGTCGGCCTTTAACTTCACGTTTCGAATACCCCGAAACACTCACTAACTCTAACACGTGCCGTCCCCCTGTTGGCACCTTCAAACAACTCAGAAGGTCTTAGAGTTGTGCCTCAATTGGACTTAGTTTTGCCACATTTGAGGCCAAATTAGGCCAGTTTCGCCGCAATTTACTGGTTTTGAATAAACAAATCAGTATTCCGAACGGGCTTTGATATGCATCTCGAAACGATACTATGACGGATACAAGCCGATTCTATTCCGTTCTTACTGCGCCGCCTGCTGTAGCGAGGATATCCGCCGCTCCCGCCACCCAAGCAGCACTCCGGCAGAGGCGATCATGCCAATACCGATAATTTGCATCTGCCCGACGGACTGCCCAAACGCCACCCAGGCAAAGAGCGGGCCAAATATCATGACCGAGTATTCAAAGACTGCGACATATGATGGCTCACCCAGTTGATAGGCTTTGATCAGCATAAAAACGGCAATTGTTGAGCCCACGGCCTGAACCACTACCCAAGGCAACGCGTCTTGCATCGGCCAAACCCAACCGCGCATCGCGAAGCCATCCGGCCCGACTGGCACGCCAACCGGAAACAGGGCAAGCCAGATCAGTCCGATCGCCCCCGCAAGCCCCAGTGTGACAACCATCGCCGCCAGCAGCGCAACAGTGCTTTCGTCGGAACAGTGGGTGCGCGTTACAACAGCGCTGAGTGCGTAAAAGAAGCCACCAGCGACTGGCAGTAGCGTCTTTACGTCAAATGATGTCGGGTCCGGCTGCAATACGCACAGAATTCCCGAAAACCCCAATAAAACAGCCACGATCCGCCAGGGACCTATGCGCTGCTTCAACAAAAGGGCCGAAATCAACAGCACGAATATCGGCGATGTGAATAACCCGGCAAGCGCCTGAGCGATGGGCATCAATGCCAGCGCGCTGAAATAGAAAAGCATTGCCAAGGTGATCAACACGCTGCGCACCGCGACGACACCAATCCGCCGGGGTCTCAAGGTGCCCAAACCCAATATCGACAATACCGCGATCAGCGGCAGCATCAGTAAGGCGCGACTTAGGTGAAACTGCCAAAGCCCCACGCTCTCGGCCACGCGGATCACGAAATTGTCGATCACGCCGATAATAGACATGGCCGCAACCATCAGCAACGACGCCATGATTGAATGGGTTTGTTGTTGTGACTGCATCCGCGCCTCTGCCCTTAATCAGCCCGTTCTGGCCGAAACTTGCCCGGCACACTCAGCACATTTCACAAACACTGCGCAACAGGTTTGCGCCGCTGGTTTTCGCCATGCTAAGCTTGGCGCAAAATAATATTCGAGCAGCATTACCCGATGACCGCACTCAAACAGTACCAGCGGATCGAAGCCACCGGTCTGTGGCGTCCCTCGCCCGATGAGCAACGGCGCGAAGTAGTCGTATCGATTGGTGAAGCCACTCTGACGATTTCTGACTTCAATGACAGCGCGCTGACCCATTGGTCGCTGGCGGCGCTAGAGCGACAAAACCCCGGAACCTACCCTGCAATATTCAATCCCGACGGCGATCCCGGCGAAACACTGGAGCTTGCAGAATCTGAAACCACAATGATCGAAGCAATTGACCGGCTGCAGCGCGCCATCGACCGTGCCAGACCACATCCCGGACGGCTGCGTTGGCTCAGCGTTGCAGGGGTTGTTCTGGCGGTCTTGGCAGTGCTTTTGTTTTGGCTACCCAGCGCACTGCAGCGCCATGTTGTTTCGGTAGTGCCAGAGGTCAAGCAACAAGAAATCGGCGATGCAATCCTGCAGCGGATCGAAAGGGTATCAGGCAAGGCTTGCTCTTCGCCTGATGCGCAAGCGTCGCTGGATCAGCTGGCGCGCCGCACCGGTGTCCGCCAAATCGTGATCCTACCAGCAGGTCTGCCTGACAGCCTGAGCCTGCCGGGTGGAACCGTACTGCTAAACCGGACACTGGTCGAAGATCACGAAGACCCAGCCGTTGCCGCCGGATACATCATAGCCGCACGCGCGCGGGCAACTCAGCAGGAACCGCTGGACGATCTGTTGGACCGTACAGGCCCGAGTGCCGCATTTCGGTTGCTGACCACCGGCGAATTGACGCCCGAGATCGTGGACACCTACACCGAGCAGGTTCTATCCGGTCCGCAGCCGCAGCTAAGCGATGACGTACTGCTCGCGGTTTTTGCACAGACCGCCCTGCCCTCGACCCCATACGCCTATGCGCTTGATATCACAGGCGAGTCCGTTCTTGGATTGATAGAAGCCGATCCGATGGCGGGTCGTACTTTGGAACAGGTACTGCCCGACCGCGATTGGGTCCGGCTACAGAATATCTGTGGGCAATAGCACCTATTTGGTCCCGAACATCCGGTCGCCAGCGTCACCTAGTCCAGGCATAATGTAACCCTTTGAGTTCAGCTCACGATCCAGCGCGGCCGTGACGATTTTGACATCCGGGTGCGCCTCTTTCATGCGCGCGACGCCCTCGGGGGCAGCCAGCAGGCACAGAAAGCGGATATCTTTCGCCCCCTGCTCTTTCAGCAAATCAATGGCCGCAGCCGAGCTGTTGCCGGTTGCCAGCATCGGATCAACAGCAATGACCAAACGGTCCGTCAAACCCTCGGGAGCTTTGAAATAGTATTGGACCGGCTTCAGCGTCTCTTCATCCCGATAAAGCCCCACGAACCCCACTCGGGCAGAGGGGATCAGCTCCAGCACGCCGTCCAACATCCCGTTTCCGGCCCGCAGGATCGATACCAGCGCCAATTTCTTGCCCGCCAGAATGGGAGCGTCCATTTCTTCCATCGGGGTTTCGATATGGCGGGTGGTCAGCGGCATCTCGCGGGTGACCTCATAAGCCAGCAAAAGCGTGATCTCGCGCAGCAACTGCCGGAACACAGCGGTTGAGGTGCCTTTGTCCCGCATGAGCGTCAATTTGTGCTGCACCAATGGGTGGTCGACGACGGTCAGGTGATCGCTCATGATGTCTCCAGTCTTTTCTTGACCCGCGCGCGGGTCTCTTCATCGCAAAAGGCCGCGTTCAGGGCTGTTTCATTCAGGGCAGCAAAATCTTCGGCTTGCCAGCCGAACGCTGCATTCAGCATCTCATATTCGCGCCGCATCGTGGTATGAAAAAACGGCGGATCGTCAGTGGATACCGTGACGTTGACGCCTGCATCACGCAATTTCGCGATGGGATGGGCGGCAAAATCAGGAAACAGGCCCAGTACCACGTTTGAACCCGGGCAGACCTCAAGCGTTATGCCCCGGTCAACTAACTCGTACACAAGATCCGGGTCTTCGATGGCGCGGACGCCATGGCCTACGCGCTCGACCCCCAGATCACGGACGGCATCCCGAACACTCTCTGGACCGCCAAATTCACCGGCATGGGTCGTCAATCGCAACCCAGCCTCGCGCGCGCAGTCAAAGGCCAATTTGAAATCGCCCTGCGTTCCGACGGATTCGTCGCCGCCCATACCAAATCCGGTAATCCAGTCACCTGCAGTTTCAGCCGCACAATGGGCGCTGGCCTTGGCTTGCTCGGGTCCAAAATGGCGCACGCAAGTGATGACACCACGCAGGGTGATCCCGAATTTGCGCTCGGCCTCGTCTGCGGCGTCCTGAATCGCAGTCAGGTAATCCTTCCATGCATGCAAATCGCCACCGCCGCAGAAATCCGGGCTAAGGAATGTTTCGGAATACACCACACCATTCGCGGCGCTATCTTCCAGAATGGCCAGCGTCAGGCGGCGGAAATCTTCAGGCGTTTTCAGCACCTCGCACGCAGCCTCATAAACGCTAAGGAAATGGGCAAAGTCGCGGAAATCATAAGAGCCGTCGGGTTTGAATATCCCGCTCAGGTCCACTCGTTTCTCATGGGCCAGTTGGCGTATGAAGCTAGGCGGAGCGGCGCCTTCATGGTGCAAATGTAATTCGATCTTAGGCAGGTCAGCGACTGTCATAGAAAAGTCCTTCCCGGCCCTTGCGCCGGTATGTTCAGGTGGTGCGCGATACTGGCGGCGATATCGGCAAAGTTCACTGCACCAATCTCACCCGCCCCCTGTCCGGCGATCAGCACGGGCACTTGTTCGCGGGTGTGGTCAGTGCCGCTCCAACTGGGGTCGTTGCCGTGGTCTGCGGTCAATAGCAACAGATCACCGGGGCGCAGTTTTTGTAGGATCGCGCCAATTTCACGATCGAACCATTCCAGCGCACGGGCATAGCCGCTGATATCGCGCCGATGGCCATACAGGCTGTCGAACTCGACAAAGTTTGCAAAGGTCAGGCTGCCCTCTTCCGCCTCATCAACGAGGTCCGAAAGGTGACGCATCAACTCTTCGTCCGAACCCTTTCGCAGCGTGTCGATCCCCTGCATTGAAAATATATCGCCAATCTTGCCCACCGCATGCACACGGCGACCGGCATCCTGTGCCCAATTCGTCAGAACGGGTTCTGGCGGAACGATGGCAAAATCCTTGCGGTTGGTTGTCCGGGTGAACCCCTTTTCGGGCGTTCCGACAAACGGTCGGGCGATAACGCGGCCCACTTTCAACTCGTGCAATCGAGGCGCCAGTGAGCGGCACATATCCAGCAGTCGGTCGAGCCCAAAGCTGTCTTCATGCGCGGCAATCTGGAATACGCTATCGGCAGACGTGTAGCAGATCGGCCAGCCGGTACGTATATGCTCGGCCCCCAGTTCCGAGATAATCGTCGTCCCCGAGGCATGGCAGTCGCCTAATATTCCGTCGGTCCCCGCTGCCTCGGCGGCAGCCTTGCTTAGCGTTTCGGGAAACGCTGGCTGGCGATCCGGGAAATAACGCCAGTCCCATGGCACAGGTAAACCCGCCAGTTCCCAATGCCCTGATGGCGTATCCTTTCCCGGAGAATATTCACGTGCGCAACCCCACAAGCCCGTCGGCGCGGCCTCAAGGCCCGGCGTCGGTGCGCCCGAGGCCAGACGGGTCGCCGCCCCCAGCCCCATGGCATCCAGGTTGGGCAGTTGCAACGGTCCGCTCCGCCCTTCTTCCGCGCGCCCCTCGGCACAAGCTTGTGCTATGTGGGCCACTGTATTCGCGCCTGTATCGGGTTTGGTGCCGTTGTAAAACTGAGCGGCATCCGGCGCGCCGCCGATACCAACCGAGTCCATTACCACAAGGAAAGCGCGGCTCATGCGCAGATCCTTTCGTGGATTTGCGGCGGTTGCGCGACCGGTTCGTCACTCAGCGAAATAGCATCCAGTACCACCGCCGCAGCCCTTTGCGCCGCATCTTCCCGCCCCGCATGAACAACCGCCAAAGGAGCGCCTTTGGTCACCTTATCTCCGACCCTCAGAATGCCCGACAAGCCAACCGCCGGATCAATCTCATCGCTCTCGATCTGGCGCCCACCGCCTAGGGCCACGACTGCGAGGCCCAGCGCCTCGCCATCAATAGACGAGACATATCCGCCATGCGGAGCATGAACTTCCCGGATCACATTGGCCTCCGGCAAAAACCGATCCCATGTGTCAACGAAATGCACCGGTCCACCCACGGCAGCCATCATGCGTCCGAACCGTTCGGCTGCACGACCATCGCGGATCACTTGGGCTATACTGGCGTTTCCTTCCTCTGCCGTAGCGCACATACCGGCATCCGCCATGAGAACGCCCCCCAACTCGGCCGAGATTTCCGCCAAAGGCGATCCCTGCCCGCTGGTTAGCGCCTTCATCACCTCAGCCACCTCCAGCGCGTTGCCCAGCGCGGACGCAAGGGGCTGACTCATGTCGGTGATCACGGCGGAAGTCCGGCAACCAGCGGCATTAGCCGTTTCGGTCAAGGCCTGCGCCAAATTGCGTGCCTCATCGAGTGTCTTCATGAACGCGCCGCTGCCCACCTTAACGTCCAGAACCAACGCATCCGGGCTAGCCGCCAGCTTCTTGGACAGGATTGATGCCGTAATCAGGTCAAGGCTCTCCACCGTCGCCGTCACATCGCGCACCGCATACAGCCGCTTGTCCGCAGGGGCGATCTGGCCCGTTGCCCCCACGATGGCTGCCCCGGTGTCTTTCAGCACTTGCGTCAGTCGCGCCTGCCCGATCTGAGTGGTCACTCCCGGTATGGCCTCGAGCTTGTCCAGAGTGCCCCCGGTATGGCCCAGACCACGCCCCGAGATCATCGGCACATACGCCCCGCATTCCGCCAAAGCCGGGGCAAGCAGCAGGCTGACGCAATCGCCGACCCCACCGGTCGAATGCTTGTCGACCACCGGCCCGTCCAAATCCCACGTCAGCACCTCGCCGCTGTCGCGCATGGCAACAGTCAGATCAGCCCGCCCATTGGCCCCCAGACCGCCCATACAGACAGCCATCGCAAAGGCCCCGGCCTGCGCGTCACTGACGCCACCATCGGCCAGGCCTTGCGCGAACCACATTAGTTCGCCGCCAGTTGGTACTTCCTGACAGCGAAGTTTGGCGATGATCGAGCGCGCATCCATGAAGTCAGACATCCTCCATATGCGACGCGTCGAACGCACCGGGCAATAGATCGGCAATCGTGGTTTTGGTTTCCAGACCATCAACCGTCGCCATTGTAACGACCACATCCCCGTTTCCGAATTCGGCCAGTTTCTGACGGCATCCACCACATGGGGGCACCGGCTGCGGGCTGCTGGCGACCACGTAGACCTCGGTCAGTTCTTTTTCACCAGCGGCGACCATTGCCGCGATTGCCCCGGCCTCGGCGCACGTACCTTCGGGGTAAGCAATATTTTCGACATTGCAGCCAAAATAGATCACACCTGAACTGGACCGGATCGCCGCCCCGACCTTGAAATTCGAATAAGGCGCGTGGGCATTTTCCCGAACGGCCAAAGCTGCATCTTTCAAAGACATGGCGAATCCCAATTTTTGATCATCTGGTCAGAATATCATACCCTACTGGAAAGCGACGGGGGAATTGAAGCCCCCTTGACGCCATTATCCACTTCTTCTTGGACCTAACCCAACGTCGTATTGAAGGTCCCCGGTAAAGTCACCTCAAGCAGTTCCACATCCTGCGAGGGGTCTGACAGCCGTGTTCGCATTCCCGGCGGGATGACGAAGGCATCGCCTTGTTCCAACCGATAGAGCTCGCGCCCTTCACCCTCAAGAGTCACCTCGCCGGTCATCACGAAGGTAAAGTGTATGTCGGTGTCGTGGCTGGCCCATTGAGGGTTACCCTCGCCCCGGCGCACGACCTGAACGCCCGCCACGCCTTTGGTATTCTCGGCAATCGTCGTGTCACGACAGATGTAACCGGGCAAACGGAATGGCACCCATTCTGCCCCGTTCGCCTGATTGTAAACGAACCGCTGCCCATCCCATTCCCGATCCGGGCGGAAATGCGGTGTGGGCAGTTCCATCTCATGATCAATCTCCGTGACATGCTCGGCTGGGACACCAATCTCGATCACCTGAACGTTGTCTGACGCTTCCAGCACGCGGTGGCGGATTTCAGGCGGCTGAATAAAGCAATCGCCTGCCGTCAGGCGCATCTTGTCGCCCTGATCTTCGTAGACCACATCGACCCAGCCGTGGATGCAGAAGATCAGCTGAAATCCGACTTTGTGGAAATGCACCATATCGGGCACAGGACCACCATCTGGGATACGTATATGGCTGGCGATAATCGATCCGCCCAGCCGGTCCGGCACGAGATCGCGATAGTGCATCCCTGCCCGTCCAATGATCCACGGCGCCTGATCCTTGAGCCTACGGACAACAAAAGAGTGGACCGTATCCGGCATGACCAGCGGCGGGTTCAACTCGTCAATCTCGATCCGGGTGCCGTTTGGGGCTACAAGACTTCGTTGACCTTCTGCAAAACCATCTGGATCGGATGTCAGAATGCGCAACGTTCCCGCCGCTTCAGCTGCATCTTTCTCGACCCGCAAGCGCAGACCGTGACCAGAGAACACGGCAACCCGAGGGTCATCTGCCGGATAGATCATATCCATCCGCATCCCCAGTACCTTGGTATAAAACGGGATATCGTTGCGCAGTTCCTGCGTCGGCAGTCGGATTTCAGCGCGCGTGAGGGAGTCGCCGGTATTGCTGGTCATTCTGTTTCTCTTCGGATTTTGGTTTTGGCCATCCGATCAGAACAGCAGCCAAAATGCCAATCGAAAAGTACATCTCCAGCGTTTCTTCCATCACGAACAAACGTGCAGCCATCGCAACCGAAAGGTATTCTTCGAACAATCCGCTGATTTCCTCAAGAAGCTGAGCCAGCACCGCAACACTTCCAGCCAGGAAAAAAATCATCAAAAAAGGCGCGCGGATCTTCAGTGCCTTAATTCCGTTCGGTATCCCATGCCAGAGCAAACCACCAATGACGATCGCAGCCAAAACGATCCTTACTGCAGTCACATCAAGCAATAAATCAACCCAGTTTAGCACCACGAAAGGCGCGCTGCCTTCTGTGTACACCTCCGCCTCCAATTCGCGCTCGGCCAACAGCAGGCAGACCACCGCGATGTAAAGCCGCGAGATGACTCGGAAGCGTACCAACGCGACCAAACCGGCAGCCAGTAACGCAGAGGCCGATATCGTCTCAATCAACCCACCTTCCTGGATGAAAGCCGCAGCCGCTTCGGGCCAAATCATAACCACAAAAAGAAATGAAACCGCCGAAACAAGCACAACAAAGAAGACATTCCGATTGGCACCAATCCTGATTGAAGGGTTGGCAAATTGTGCACTAGCACAAGCTTTGTCTTCATGACGCATGATAAGGTCCGCCGCTTCTGGTGTCCGTCAGGTTCCCCGGAATTGGCTGTACATAAAAACGATGCAGCAACTCTCAACCAACGTTTCGTTAACGTATCCGTGAGGCCTGTCTCTGACCGCGGTCCGAGGCGACATAGCCAAGCGCTGAGAAATAGTTTAACCATCAAACGAATATTGGAACGGAGTTGTATTACCGATGTCTGACACACCGAACCTGAGACAGGCCGCGCTTGACTATCATGCGTATCCAAAGCCCGGAAAGCTTGAGATCAAGGCAACCAAACCAATGGCAAATGGTCGGGACCTTGCGCGGGCATATTCGCCAGGCGTCGCCGAAGCCAGTCTTGAGATAAAGGACAACGCCGCCAATGCTGAGAAATACACGGCCCGCGGCAATCTTGTTGCGGTTGTTTCAAACGGCACCGCAGTTCTGGGCCTTGGGAATATAGGCGCATTGGCCTCGAAACCGGTGATGGAAGGCAAGGCCGTCCTGTTCAAAAAGTTCGCAGGCATCGATTGCTTTGATATCGAGGTGGATCAGCCTGACCCAGAAAAGCTGGCAGATATCGTCTGCGCCCTGGAACCTACCTTTGGCGCGATCAACCTTGAAGATATCAAGGCACCGGATTGTTTTATTGTCGAAAAACTGTGCCGGGAACGGATGAACATCCCGGTGTTTCATGACGATCAGCACGGCACGGCAATCGTTGTTGGTGCCGCAGCTAAAAACGCCCTGTATGTGGCAGGAAAGAGCTTCGAGGATATCAAAGTAGTTTCGACCGGCGGCGGTGCTGCCGGGATCGCCTGCCTCAGCATGTTGGTGAAGCTCGGCGTTAAACGCGAGAATATCTGGCTGTGCGACATTCACGGGCTGGTCTATGAAGGCCGCGCCGAGGATATGAACCCGCACAAAGACCAGTTTGCACAGAAAACCGATCTGCGCACTCTGGATGATGTGATCGGAGGGGCCGATCTGTTTCTGGGTTTGAGCGGACCAAATGTGCTCAAGCCTGAGATGGTCGAGAAGATGGCCAAGACCCCGATCATCTTTGCGCTGGCCAACCCAACTCCGGAAATCCTGCCACAGGCGGCGCGCGAAGTTGCCCCTGACGCGATCATTGCGACCGGTCGCAGCGACTTTCCGAACCAAGTGAACAACGTGTTGTGCTTCCCGTTTATCTTCCGAGGTGCCCTGGACGTGGGCGCGACTGAAATCAACGACGAGATGCAGATCGCCTGCGTCGACGGCATCGCCGACATGGCCCGCGCGACGACGAGCGCTGAAGCCGCGGCGGCCTATAAGGGTGAGCAGCTGACTTTTGGTCCAGATTACCTGATCCCAAAACCCTTTGACCCGCGCTTAGTGGGGGTCGTTTCGTCATCGGTTGCACAGGCGGCTATGAAGAGCGGGGTCGCAAAACGACCCATTGATGACCTCGAGGCCTACAAAGAGCGCCTGAACCAGACCGTGTTCAAATCTGCACTGTTGATGCGGCCAGTGTTCGAAGCCGCAGCCGTCGCATCGCGTAGAATTGTCTTCGCAGAAGGCGAGGACGAGCGTGTTTTAAGGGCTGCGCAAGCGATATTGGAAGAAACCACGGAAACCCCGATCCTGATCGGGCGACCGGACGTGATCAGCGCACGGTGCGAAAGGCTAGGCCTGACAGTACGACCGGGGCAGGATTTTCAGATCGTGAACCCTCAGGACGATCCCCGTTACTACGATTATTGGAATTCGTACCATCAAATAATGCAGCGTCGGGGGGTCACTCCGGATCTGGCCAAGGCCATCATGCGCACAAACAACACCGCCATTGCAGCAATCATGGTGCATCGCGGTGAGGCGGACAGCATGATCTGTGGCACTTTTGGTGAGTATCGCTGGCATCTTAACTATGTCGAACAGGTTCTGGATGATGGCGATTTGCGCCCGCATGGCGCGCTTTCGCTGATGATTCTGGAAGATGGCCCTCTGTTCATTGCAGACACGCATGTAAGACAATTGCCGACACCAGAAGAACTTGCCGAATCCACCATTGGAGCTGCTCGTCACGTGCGGCGGTTCGGGTTGGAACCCAAGATCGCATTTTGTTCGCAATCGCAATTCGGCAATCAGGCCGAGGGATCAGGCAAGCGGCTGCGGGCTGCGCTTGAGATTCTCGATTCCGAGCCACGCGACTTCAGCTATGAAGGCGAGATGAACCTTGATCTGGCTTTGGATCCTGAATTGCGTGCACGTATCTTCCCGAACTCGCGTTTGGAAGGCTCTGCAAATGTCCTGATCTTCGCCCATGCGGATGCGGCAAGCGGTGTGCGCAATATCCTGAAGATGAAAGCGGACGGGCTTGAGGTAGGTCCAATCCTCATGGGAATGGGAAACAAGGCGCATATCGTAACGCCCTCGATTACGGCCAGGGGACTGCTGAACATGGCGGCCATCGCAGGTACGCCAGTCGCGCACTACGGATAAGCCCAGCGCCTATATCATTACGTATACATGACCGGGCACCAGATTAGGTGCCCGGTTTGATTCTGTTAGCGCCAGAACATTTGCAGCAATAAATTTGCAGATTTGCAAATCTTTGCGTGTGACACTCAGAAATCTGCTCAGATCAGAGGATTTGCAAAAATTTGCAAGCCAAACTGCAAGGTTCTGCAAAGATTTTGCGATAAACTGACGCGCCGTTATGCGCATCGCTTGCTCGAAACACCCACGATGCCTAACACATAGCTCAAGGAATTTGGGAGGAGGCCATCATGGCATATCAGGACGTCTACGAGAGCTGGAAGAACGACCCCGAAGCATTCTGGATGGATGCAGCCAAGGGGATCGATTGGGTTCAAGCGCCCAGCAAAGCTCTGTTTGACGACAATGCGCCTCTTTACGAATGGTTCAGCGATGCCAAGGTAAATACCTGCTGGAACGCCGTTGATCGCCACGTGGAAAATGGTCGTGGTGAGCAAACCGCGATCATCTATGACAGCCCCATTACTCATACCAAACGCGAAATCTCATACGTCGAGTTACGCAATCGGGTTGCTAATCTGGCTGGCGCGCTCCGTGCAAAAGGTATTGAGAAAGGTGACCGCGTCATCATCTACATGCCTATGATCCCCGAAGCGCTGGAGGCAATGCTGGCTTGCGCCCGGCTAGGAGCAGTCCATTCAGTGGTATTCGGCGGCTTTGCCAGCAACGAACTGGCCGTACGTATCGACGATGCGAAACCCAAGGCGATCATCGCTGCCTCATGCGGGATGGAGCCGGGACGCGTTGTGCACTACAAACCTCTGCTGGATGGCGCGATCGATCTGGCCACCCACAAACCCGAGTTTTGCGTAATATTCCAGCGCGAGCAGGAAGTCGCACAACTAATCGAGGGGCGCGACGTCAACTGGCACGGTTTTCAATACGGTACGGAGCCCGCAGAATGTGTACCAGTCAGCGGCAATGATCCAGCCTATATCCTCTATACATCCGGCACCACTGGTGCGCCCAAAGGCGTCGTGCGCCCGACTGCCGGCCATTTGGTCGCGCTGAACTGGACGATGAAAAACATCTACAATGTCGATCCGGGAGATGTGTTCTGGGCGGCTTCGGATGTCGGCTGGGTCGTTGGCCATTCCTATATCTGTTATGCCCCGCTGATCCACGGCAACACGACGATTGTTTTTGAGGGCAAGCCCGTCGGAACACCTGACGCCGGAACTTTCTGGCGCGTGATATCCGAACACAAGGTCAAAAGCTTCTTCACTGCCCCAACCGCCATTCGTGCCGTAAAACGCGAAGACCCAAGCGCAGAATTGATGGCGAATTACGATCTATCCTGCCTTAAGGCTCTGTATCTTGCAGGAGAGAGGGCTGATCCAGATACGATCATCTGGGCGCAAGATGCGCTGAAAGTTCCGGTCATCGATCATTGGTGGCAAACCGAAACTGGCTGGACCATCGCTGGCAACCCGCTCGGAATCGAAGAGCTTCCGGTCAAGCTGGGATCACCTGCCAAGCCTATGCCGGGCTATGACGTTCAGATCCTGGACGAGGGCGGCCATCCTATGAAACCGGGCGAGTTGGGCGCGATCGCAGTCAAACTTCCGCTTCCGCCAGGCACATTGCCAAACCTATGGAATGCTGAGGCGCGCTTCAGAAAATCCTACCTTGAGCATTTTCCCGGCTATTACGAAACCGGTGATGCGGGCATGATCGACGAAGATGGGTATCTCTATATCATGGCCCGTACCGATGACGTGATCAACGTCGCCGGGCACCGACTTTCGACGGGCGGGATGGAAGAGGTGTTGGCCGCTCACCCCGATGTGGCAGAATGCGCTGTGATTGGGGTATCTGATCAACTGAAAGGCCAGATGCCTGTCGGTTTCCTGTGTCTGAATGCCGGATCCGACCGAAATCACGCGGAGGTGGTAACCGATGTGGTCCAGATGGTTCGTGACAAAATCGGCCCAGTCGCTGCGTTCAAGAAAGCAGTGGTGGTGGATCGTCTGCCCAAGACACGCTCGGGCAAGATCCTGCGTGGTACGATGGTGTCGATCGCGGATGGCAAGGCGTATAAAATGCCTGCCACAATCGATGACCCAGCAATTCTGGACGAGATCACGGTGGCCCTGCAAACTATCGGCTACGCACAGTAATTTCACGGTACGATCAAGTGGAGCGCCTTACGGCGCAACCGATTTGCGCTGTCGCGCGTGTGCGAGGCTCTGCCTCGCGCTCCGAGATATTTTTGGCCAGATGAAGGTTGGATCCGTTTTGCGATTGCGGGGCTTGTCATTGGGTCCTCCTCACCTCAGTTTGAGGTGAGGAGGACGAGCATGACACAGGGCGATATCTGGCGTTTTGATGCAACAGAATTGGCTGCGCTGACCCAAGCTGGCGAGTTGAGCGCAGAAGAGGTGATCAGTGATGCATTGGAGCGGATGCATCAGGTAAATCCCTCGCTGAATGCTGTCGTGGACGATCTGGGCACAGAAGCGTTAGAGCGTGCATCTGCGCTTGATAAGGCGCGCCGCAATAGTGCCTCGGTTGGGCCGCTGCACGGGGTCCCCGTGACCATAAAAGTGAATGTCGACCAGAAGAACCATGCCACTACAAATGGTGTGGTTGCCTTGAAGGATGTCATTGCCCCTGATGACGCCCCGGTGGTTTTAAACTTGCACAATGCGGGGGCCATTGTCATCGGGCGGACCAACACGCCCGAATTCTCGTTCCGCGCTGACACGGATAATCCACTTCATGGGCGCACGCACAATCCTTGGGGCCGCCATATCTCGCCCGGCGGGTCGTCCGGGGGCGCGGGGGCTGCGGTCATGGCGGGCATCGGCGCACTGGCTCATGGCAACGATATCGGAGGTAGCTTGCGGTTCCCTGCTGCAGCCAATGGTGCGGTTACAGTGAAACCGGGGCTGGGCCGCGTACCGGCCTGGAACCCCAGCCAGAAGGTGGAACGCGGGATGCTGGCACAATCGATGTCGGTACAGGGCTTGATCACAAGAAGCGCAAAGGACCTGCACCTTTCGATGCCCAGCCTGATCGCCCCGGACGCCCGCGACCCCTTCCATGTGCCAATGCCTTGGCGCGGCGCGGGGCCGGACGTCCCAATCAAAGTTGCGTTCACCAAAAATACGTTCGAATACGCTTTGCACCCCGAAGTGGACAAAGCGCTAAGTACTGCTCGGGAGGCGCTGGTAGATGCCGGATATATAGTTGAAGACATTGATCCGCCGGATGTGTTCGAATGCGGGCGCATCGGCTATCGCGCGCTGATGGGTGAAGTGCTGACGTTGATGAAAAACGATATCGAGGCAGCCGGGTCTCAAACCATTCGCGATATTTTCGAGGTTTATTTTCAGGAGTTTCCTCCGATCGTAGGCGACGATCTGATTCAGGCGTTGGCGCAACGCAGCCATTATGCGCGCCAATGGTCGCTATTCATGCAGGAATATCCTTTGGTCCTGTCTCCTTTCCTGCCGCAACCGTTCTTCAGACCCGATCGTGATACCGAAGGTGCCGAAGGCGTTCATGAGGTGTTAGGATGCGCGGTCTATTCTTATGCGATGAATTTCCTCGGGCTGCCCGCCGCCAGCGTTCCCGCACGCTTGGCCGAATTGCCGAATGGGCCGCAACCGATCAATGTTCAGATTGCTGCTCGACGCTGGCGTGAGGACATGGCGGTGGATGCAGCGGTCGCGATCGAAGCGCGTGTGGGGCAGATGGCTCCGATTCTGTGGGATCGAATGAGCGCGCAAACCTGAGACATCGTCACTCAGGCCTCACAAATGAAATAGACCCCGGGATTTTGTCCCGGGGTCCGCATACTAAAATATGCCCGGATTAAGATGACGAGCGTAGCACCACCCACCCTCGCCAGCGCGAAAACTGCGCAACCATTCGAAAACACCTTTAGATGGCCACTCACTTCCACCTCGGCGTGTTCTCCGGGCAACTTGAAGTTAACAAACCCTTATCGCGTTGCATGTGAACTGGTTCACACAAGCGGTGGAAAAATGATCAACACGCTGAGATTTAAGTAAATTGTTCGGAGATCAATCGTTCTTCCAGGCCGTGGCCAGGGTCAAATAGAATACGATGCTGGATCGCAATCTCAGACCTGATCTCGACCCAATCGATATCCGGAAACGATATGGAATCGGCCGCAACGATAACCGGGCGTTTGTCAGCCTCGATCACATCGAATCTGACTTTCGCAACTTTCGGCAGCAAGGCGCCACGCCACCGCCGGGGGCGAAACGCGGCGATTGGCGTCAATGCCAGAACGTCCGCGCCAATGGGTACAATGGGTCCGTGAGCGGAATAGTTATATGCGGTTGAACCCGCCGGCGTGGCAAGCAATGCACCATCACACACGAGTTCGGCCATGCGTACCCGCCCATCAACGCTGATCCGCAACCGCGCTGCCTGCGGCCCCGCACGAAGCAGCGAAATCTCGTTGATTGCAAGTGCTTGGTGCTTTTGGCCCGCCTGGTCCATTGCAGTCATCGCCAATGGATTGATGACTTCTTCCTCTGCCTCTGCTAGCCGGGCCATCAGATCAACTTCGGCATATTCGTTCATCAGAAACCCGATGGTACCGCGATTCATTCCATAAACCGGCTTGTCCAAATGCTGGACGCCCTGCAGCGTCTGAAGCATGAAGCCATCACCACCCAGCGCCACCACAACATCTGCGTCTCTCGGCGCTGCATTTCCGTAGCGCGCCACAAGCGCATCCCGGGCGGTCTGCGCAACCTTGGCATCGCTGGCCAGAAAGGCGATTCTCTTTGTCATGTTTTATAGTTTCCAGTGCTGCACATTTGGTTCCGAAACAAACATACCTTTCCGCAATAGGCCAGAGTTGACGCCATAGAGGGCCATTTCGTCGCTTTACAACCTTTCTGACACACGTCGTTTCCGATAGGAAATCCGCCAGATACACCCCAGCCATGCGGAGCGCACATGAACGCCAATCTTCGTGACAACGGATTTTTCACCCAGTCCCTCGCGGATCGTGACCCCGAGCTGTTCGGCTCGATCACATCTGAATTGGGCCGCCAGCGCGACGAGATCGAACTGATCGCCTCGGAGAACATCGTCTCTGCCGCCGTGATGGAGGCGCAGGGCTCGGTCATGACCAACAAGTATGCCGAAGGTTATCCGGGCCGCCGGTACTATGGCGGTTGTCAGTTCGTCGACATTGCCGAGAACCTGGCTATCGACCGTGCCAAGCATTTGTTTGGGTGTGAGTTTGCCAACGTCCAACCGAATTCGGGATCGCAGGCGAACCAAGGTGTATTTCAGGCGCTGATCAAGCCCGGTGACACCATTCTAGGAATGTCGCTGGATGCAGGTGGTCACCTGACCCATGGTGCGGCGCCGAACCAGTCGGGCAAGTGGTTCAACGCGGTACATTATGGCGTGCGCAAGCAGGACAACCTGATCGACTATGATCAGATTGAAGCGCTGGCAAAGGAACATAACCCCAAGCTGATCATCGCCGGAGGCTCGGCCATCCCGCGCGTCATCGATTTTGCCCGCATGCGTGAAATCGCCGATATGGTCGGCGCCTATCTGCATGTGGACATGGCCCATATCGCCGGTCTGGTTGCCGCAGGCGCGCACCCTTCGCCCTTCCCGCATGCGCATGTGGCCACCACCACCACGCATAAAACCCTGCGCGGCCCGCGCGGCGGCATGATCCTGACCAATGATGAAGCGATTGCCAAAAAGGTAAACTCGGCGATCTTCCCGGGCATTCAGGGTGGCCCGCTGATGCATGTGATTGCTGGCAAGGCCGTTGCCTTTGGCGAGGCACTGCGTCCTGAGTTCAAGGACTATATCAAGCAGGTCGTTGTGAATGCGCAGGCCCTTTCAGATCAGCTGATCAAGGGTGGCCTGGACACTGTGACCCACGGCACCGATACCCATGTGGTTCTTGTCGACCTGCGCCCCAAAGGCGTTAAAGGCAACGCAACCGAGAAAGCTTTGGGCCGGGCACATATCACCTGCAACAAGAACGGTGTGCCGTTCGACCCCGAAAAGCCGACGATCACCAGCGGTATCCGTCTGGGCTCGCCCGCCGGAACCACCCGCGGTTTTGGTGAGGCCGAGTTCCGCCAGATCGCAGACTGGATCATCGAAGTGGTCGACGGTCTGGCCGCAAATGGCGAAGACGGAAACGGTGCGGTCGAAGCCAAAGTTAAAGCCGAAGTCGCCGAACTTTGCGCGCGCTACCCGCTTTATCCGAATCTCTGATCCAATACGGATCTTAGAACAGAAAACGGCGCCCTGATCGGCGCCGTTTTTCTTTGAGGCGTGCAGCGGTCAGATATACCCGCGCCATCGTAGTACGAACACAGCCAACACCGCCAACACGATCAGGCCCAACGCAAGCGAACCAAGAAAGCTCAGGAACCATCCCCAACGTCGATCTGCCAGATTGATCGCGTTCAGGTGGCCTTGCACCTCGTCCGACGCTTTTTCGAGCCGGGGCATATCCAAAACCATCCGCAGTTTGGGATGCTCGGCCATCTGCTCGGCCTCTGCCAGAACCAAGGCCTGTTTATAGACCTTGCGCGGCAAACGCCGCTTTGCGCGCCGGACCGAGGCAATCAGGGTCTTGTCTTTCACGCCAAGCTTTTTACGCAGCAACCGAATGGTCTCTGCGATCCGGGTCTGGATATCGATTTCCTGCGTCATTGGCGCCTCCTGACGGGACAATGTAGCCGCGCGTCACACCGGCGACAATGGGGCTGGTTGTTCCGCGCGGTGACGCGTATCACAGAAGCATGCTGAATACGATCATCCATGGCGACCCGACCGATCATCCGCCCCTGCTGATAGCGCATGGCCTCTATGGTTCGGCGCGCAACTGGGGAGTCATTGCGCGGCGACTGTCGGACGAAAGACAGGTGATCGCCGTCGATATGCGCAATCACGCCTACAGCTTTTGGGATGCTCAGCATGGCTACCCGGATTTGGCGCATGATCTGGCAAAGGTCATCGACAGCGTTGGCGGCATCGCCGATATCGTCGGGCATTCCATGGGTGGAAAAGCTTCGATGGTGCTGGCGCTGGAATATGGCGATCTGGTGCGCAAGCTGGTCGTCGCTGACATCGCACCAGTGGCATACAGCCACAGCCAGATTCAATTCATCGAGGCAATGCGGGCGGTCGATATGTCCCGCGTTCAGCGTCGTTCAGATGCCGAAGCACAGCTGGCCGATCTGAGCGTCGAAAAGGCGCTGCAGAGCTTTTTTACGCAGTCTTTGGATGTTGAGGGAGGCCGCTGGCGGCTGAACCTGGATGTACTGGCCAGCGAAATGCCAAAGATCATGGGCTTCCCCGAGATTTCGACCCATTGGGACGGCCCTGCTCTGTTCCTGTCCGGCGCAGCATCAGATTATGTGCTGCCCGAACACCGAGAGCAGATTCGCACCCTGTTTCCTGCAGCTCGCTTCGCCAAAATTCCCGGTGCGGGGCACTGGCTGCACGCCGAGAAACCCCGCGAATTCGAATCTGCAGTCAGGACCTTCTTGAACGCTTAATCAAGCGCCTTGATACAGGCGTTTTGCCACCAGCCACGACACCGGCGCGGCAACAACCGCCCCTGCTGCTGCGGCGGAAACGATGGCCATCCAGGTCACCATTCCAACCGCTAGGACCGCAATCACGGCAGAACCCGCGATGGCTGTGGCGATCAAGGAATAAAGCGTGGCTGCTAGGCGTATCATGGCCAGTATCCTGTGTTTAAGCTTCTGGCCTTTACATTACAGCAACGGAATATGTGTGACTTTGATTTGGGTCAGATATGTAGCTACATCCCCCGATCCATGGGCCCGGTCGCCTCGCCACCGCCATTCACCCAATCCGCGAATCCACCCAGATTGTAGACATATAAATAGCCCATATCCTTGAGCAGTTTTCCAGCCAGCGCCGCCCTGCCACCAGATGCACAATGCAGGATGATCGCCCGGTCCTTGCGCAGTTCCGCGTCATGGGAAGGCAGCTCGGGATCGGCCCGAAACTCCAACATCCCGCGCGGGATATGATGCGAGCCGACCGCGCGCCCTGTCCTTTCCAGTTCAGGCGCATCGCGAATATCCAACAACAAGGCACCCTGCCCGATCAATTCTTTCGCCCGGCTGGCATCGATACGCTCAACCACCGCGTTTGCAGCTTGCATCATGTCTTTGACCGTCAATGGCATTTGCGCCCCTCCAGGAAATGAATCCGTGAAAGGCTAACATGCAGAAAATTGAAGGTGTAGACATTCAGGCGCTTAATGTTCGCGGAAAGCACGCGACATACTGTCAACCACCGGCTTGGCGATATAGGCCGCAAAGGTGCGTTCCTCGGTCTGGATCATGATCTCGGCGGGCATTCCGGGTGTCGGCACGAAGCCCCGCACGCGACCCATCTCTTCCGTGGTCAGAGAAATGCGCGCCAGATAGACCTCTTGCGGCATACCGGCAGAATCCTCGACAAGCGAGTCAGCCGAGACGTAATAGACCTCGCCCTCAAGCACTGGGGTTGTCCGTTGATTGAGCGCAACGAGGCGCACCGTCGCGATCTGCCCGGTGACCACGCTGTCGATCTCGGTACGCGGGATCTGCGCTTCGATGATCAATGGCGCATCGGCGGGCAGAATCTCAGCAATCTGTTCGCCAGTTTCGATCACCCCGCCCGGCGTGTGGTGATGAAGTCGCACCACTGTGCCTGTCACCGGTGCACGTACAACGGCACGGGCCAGAACGCTACGGGCCTGACGGGCTTTTTCACGCACACTTTCAAGATCGGCTTCAATAACGCCCAACTCGTCCAGCGCAGCCTCGCGGTAGGCTGAGCGGGTGCGCAGAATCTGCTCTTCATACTTCAGCAGCATCTGGTTTACCTCAGCCGTTTCAGCGCGCAGACGCGCCAGTTGACCTTCGGCTTCGGCCTGCACCCGGCGGATCGTATTCAGATCACCTTTGCGCACTAATCCTTTTTCAAACAACGAATATTTGGTCTCGTATTCTTCCTCGAGAATCTCTGATCGCCTTTCCATGCTGACCAATTGTGCTTCAAATCCTGACGCACGAATTTTCAACGCCTCCATGTTGCGCTGCAGCAAAGCAATATCGTTCAGCAGCGTCTTTCGCGATACATCAAAGCTGAGTTTCTGATTGTCGAGGATCGTCATGACCTCGACGTCGTCCGATGCTTCGATCAATCCGGGCGAAAACACGAGGGTTTCCTGTTCGCTATGCTCAGCCAGCAACCGTTCGGTCATGGCCTGAAGGCGAAGTTTGCGAATGAACAATTCGCGTTCACTCGCCTCGGCCGAGGTCTGATCCAAAGTCATCATGATCTGTCCGGCCTGAACAGATTCACCTTCCGAGACCAGTATGTTCTCGATGATACCGCCTTCCAAATGCTGCACGATCTTGTTGCGACCGGTCGCGACAAAGCTGCCTTGCGCGATGACTGCAGCGGCCAGAGGTGCACGGAAGGACCAGACGCCAAAGCCGCCAAAACAGACAATAAGCATGATAAAGCCAATCACGATGAATTTGGTGATCGAGCGCGGAACCTCAGAGTACCAAAGACCGCCTTCATCGGTGCGTGCCACGTCGTTCATCGCTTAATCCCCCTTGCCCTGTATTTCGGGCGGTTGCTGGCGCGGCCCGTTGAGCTGTTCCAGCACCTGTTCGCGCTGCCCGAACAGCGCCACGCGCCCATCGGTCAGCAGCATGATCTTGTCGACAACATTCAACAGAGTCGGCTTTTGCGTAATCACCACAACGGTGATCTTGCTTTCCTTTGCTTGCTCAATCGCACGCGCAAGCGCCTTGTCACCCGCCACGTCGAGGTTCGAGTTCGGCTCGTCCAGAACAACCAAACGCGGGTTGCCGAAGAAGGCACGCGCCAAAGCAATACGCTGCTTCTGGCCACCTGAGAGAGGTGAGCCGTCGGCGGCCACAACAGTCTCATACCCCTGCGGCAGCGTTGCGATCATGTTGTGCACGTCGGCCAAAACGGCGGCATCGTGAATCTGCTCATCCGTGGCATCGGCACGCATCCGGCCAATATTGTCTTTGATGCTGCCGGGGAACAGCTGTACGTCTTGCGGCAGATAGCCAATATTTTCGCCAAACTGGCGGGGATCCCAGTTGCGGATATCCATCAGGTCCAGCCGCACACTGCCCGAGGTCGGCAGGATCGAACCCACCAGCGTTTTGCCAAGCGTCGTTTTCCCCGCGCCTGAATTCCCGATGATCGCCAGAGTTTCACCCGGGTTCAGCGCAAAGGTGATTCCGTTCAGAACCACCCGCTTGGTGCCGCCTGGGACATATAGCAGGCGTTCGACATCCAACCGCCCCTCAGGCCGTGGTAGGCGCAGTTTTTCATATTGCAGGGCCGAGTTCGACAGCAGAGCCTTGATCCGCCCAAAAGCGCCGCGCGTCAGCAGGAAGGTATTCCAACCCTCAATCGAGCCTTCGATCGGCGCGAAAGCCCGCCCCGCGATGATCGAGGCGGCGATGACCATACCGCCGGTAATTTCACCTTGAAGGGCCAGAAAGGCGCCCCAGCCCAGAATGCCGATCTGCGTCAAAAGACGGACGGCACGCGAAATGGCCGCGAAGATCACGTTGCGATCCTGCGCCTTGACCTGCCATGTCAGCGATTGTGCGGTGTCACGCCCCCAGATGCGCACTGCCTCGGGGATCATCGCCAAAGCGTTGATGATCTGACTGTTGCGCGACATTGAATCCAGATGCTGGTTCGCCAGGGATTGCGCCTGGTTGGCCTTGGCGAAGGGCTTGGCAGTCATTTTCTGGTTGATCAGCGCGATAATCATCAGGATCACAGCGGTCGTCACCACAATCATCCCAAGTTGCGGATGCACCAGAAAGATCATCAGGATGAACAGTGGTGCAAATGGTACATCCAGAAATGAGATCAGAGTGCCCGAGACCAGAAAGCCCCGCACCTGTTGCAGATCCCCAAGTGTCTGATATTCGCGTCCGTTGCCGTGCAGCGAGGCATGGGCCGCAGCGCTAAGAACCGGGGCACCAAGACGGGCGGCGACCTCGACCGCTGTACGCATCAGCATGAACCGACGAACGGCATCAAATGCGGCTTGAAAAATGACTGCTCCGGCAACGATTGCCGTCAGCATGATCAACGTATCCAGCGAGCGACTAGTCAGAACCCGGTCACTGATCTGAAACAGGTAGATCGGGATCGCTAGGATCAGGACGTTGGTCGCGCAGGTCAGCACCAGCACAAAAGCCAGATTGCGCCAGATGGCGCGCAGTGAGGTACGCAGCGTCTTCTGGAAATCCTCAGGCGGCGTGCGTTTGTGGAATGTTTGGGGTGGCCCCTTGCCATCGCCACCACCCGTCCCCGGGCGCAGCAAGGGTTGGTTGGCCTTGGCCTCGATCGTGGTGCCCATGCGGTCTTTACCATCCGACGGCGCAGAGGGGGTCATGCGTGCAGTCGATTGGTCGGCGGTTTCACAATCGGGGGCTTCGGTATCGGCCACCCCAGTGTCGCCACCCGCAGGATCCTTATCTTGCGCGGGCCGCGACGACGCGCGCCGAAGGGGAGAACCAGCGCGCGGTTGTGATGTTTGATCCAACTGCTCTGCCTGGGTCTGCCCCGGATTATCCGGTTGTGTCGTCGCCTGAGGCGCTTCTGATTGCCGCGATCGTTTCGCGGGCCCGGCAACCGGGGTGTCACTTGCTTCCGGGGTCTCTGGTTTGGTTTCGGGTTCCGCCAGTTGCATATCACTTGTCAAACGCAGGCGGGACGCTGTTTTTGCAAGTTTACTTTCATTTGGTTTTGCTACCCGATTTCGGGGTTCCAGGGTCAATGGGCCTCCGCCTCCGTGCCGGTCCAATGGACTTGCAAAACGGGTGCGGCGCGACGAAAAAACGATCGACATAAACTAACCTTCCGGTCACTCGTAAATCAGGAAATATTAGGCCAGCATGGTCTGCAGGCCATCGGAGGAATTCGCCATTTCGCTTGGCGTGAGATCGTTACCGTTAGGCCCAATGCCATTGTCGTGACCTGGCATACCCGCCTCTTCCATGATGGCGGCGATTGCCTCGTTGGTCATCTCGGCGATGTCCTCATTCGTGGGCATGTCAAGCAGGCTTGCCTGATGCAGTAGCAGGTCAGAAAATGCCCCATCCTGAGCCATAACGACCGAATCCACGCCGGCCTTGGTTACATTGGCGGCGTTCAGCATCGCATTGCTGCCTGCCAGAACCTCGGTCTCGTCCGCGTGGGGACCATTCAGATATACGTCATCCTGATCGGCAAGCATCGTCGATTGCTCGGCCACGTTGACCTGAACCAGCGATCCATCGATCTTGAGGACCCGCATCTGCTCCATGCCAGCAAACATCGGATCGTTCATTAGCGCCTCTTCCAGCGCTGCCATGTCGTCCTCGCCCATGGTCATGGCGTCGGCCATGGAGTCGTGCATCGCCTGATACGTATCTTCGCCTTCTTTCTTGAGAGAAACCTCGTTCATAACCAGGTTCTCGTCCGATCCATCGATGGGTCCGGGCAATCCGCCCATCACCACATCGTCATCCAATAATACGTGCGTCTGGACAAACGCATCGACCGATATCATGTCGCCTTCGATCATGATCAGGTCATAATAACTGCCAAGTTGAAGAATATTGGTGACATCAATCAACTCGTTGTCACCCAACGCATACAGCGTGGTCGTCGCGCTAATCTCGGCATCAATATGATCGATATCCGTTGCGTCGATGTCCTGCTTGACAAAATTTGCAACGATCAGGTCGGTCGTAATCCAATCAACATGCACATATGCCGGGGCATCGTCTTCACTTGAGCCTTTCTTAAGCCAAGGGGCTGAGTTGCCTTCGACCTCGATCGTCGACGAGTGCACCACATTGGTGCCCGAGCCGCCATTCGTGCCCTTGTCTGTGTCAGATACAACGGCGACCTGGCTCACCATGGCCAGTTCGATTGCTTTCCCACCGACCGCAATATAAGGCGCATCGACCCAGGCCACAGTTGCGTTCACCTCGTTGATCGCAAGGTTGCCGCCTGCGATCACCGTGTGACCTTCGGCAAATTCGTCTTCCTCGTCCTGAGCCCATTCGGCGGGCATCATATCGGGCGTTTCGTCTTCTTCTTCCTCGTCCGGTCTATGATGCGCAGGCAGAAGATCTTCCCATTCCGGGGCTTCGTCCACATACTCACCATTGACGATCACGCCCATCGCGTCTTCGCCGTGGAACTGATAAACAACCGCGCCTTCAACTTCGACATTGATCGGGGCCAACATCGCTTCGGCCAAAGACTCGACGTATTCAACCGACAAGTAGTCCGAGATCGAGAACGAGGGCACGGCAAACGCGTGCATCGATGCTGCGACCTGCGCAGCCGCCTCGGCCAATGCGATCAACTGATCGACATCGCGGAAATCTCCCTCGCCGACAACGTCATTGTCGCGCAGGAAAATCGTCTGGAACGTGTAGGTCACAGCAGACCCGATAAGCTCTGTCACAATCTCCAGCTGCTGCTCGATCACAAACGTTGCACCTAGGCCGGTTGTCGCTTCGGGTAACGGCGGACCGTCTGAGAGTGGTGGTTCAAGTACAACGACCGTTTCAAATTCAGGGCCGTCGGTTGGGGGTGGAAGTTCAGGAGTGGCGGGGGGGGTGTCAAACCGATAGGAAAGCGGACCATATTTGCCTGGGTCCAATTCAAGATCTGCCTTGATCCGGATCTTTGCGGGTTCTTCCAGTTCGTCCAGTTCCGCCTTGCGCCGCATGGCGGTGAACTCTTCGTACTGATCCCTCAACCGGGCTTTTTCAATCGTAAGATCAAAAGATCCAATAAAGTGTGCAATCTTTTCGGTAACACTATCGAATGACATTTCGATGATCCCTTACCCCCTTGCCGACTAAAATTTCCGGTTCGGGATTTGCTGGGCCGAGGCCACATTACGCGGCCCCGGCGATTTCATTGAACGGGGGCCGATAATGCGGCCCCCGCGAATTGGTCTTAGACCTCGGTGTCGTCGCTCGAATAAGTCGAGGTCATCGAACCGCCAACCATGGTCGTATCGACCGAGTTACCAAGCACGTTGGCACCCTGTACGATCGATTGGTTGAACGCGTTCGTATCGACGACTGCTGCTGCGGATGCATAAGACTCGCCGTTGACGATACCATCGCCACCATTATCCGAACCCCAGGTACCGCCATTACCGCCAGCACCACCGGCACCCGAATATGCACCGGATGCTTCACCACCGGTGTTCATTGCACCTGTGGTTGCACCACCAGTAGACGAGCCCATGACGTCGCCGCTGGTACCGCCAGTCGATGCCGCTGCACCACCGGCACCGCCGTCACCTGACATCGCAGTACCCGTTGCATCACCTGAAGCCATCGAGTCCGCATCATTATCGGACGAAGCATCTCCACCGTATCCGGCAATCGCTTCGGCAAGGCTTTCGGCATAACCATCGTTGGCTGAATCGGCCCATGCTTCAGAGTCACCGCCGTTTCCGGCTTCGTTGGTTGCGTCAGCTGAACCAGCACCGCTTCCGGCCGAGCTTGCCTCGGGGTTGGCCGTACCGCCAGCGCCACCAGTACCTTCGGCCGATGCCATTCCATCGCCGCTGGCGTCTGCTGATCCATTACTTGTGTTGGTACCACCATTACCACCAGAACCGTCAACGTCCTGATCATTGTCGGCAGAGCCATCGATATCACCAGGTGACTGCGTGATTACAGGGCCGGCAGCATCTTGGTCACCAACACCTTGCGCATCCGCATCCGTGTCAACGTAGCCGCCGCCTGCACCACCGGTTCCTGTACCGCCAGCACCCGGTCCGCCAGTACCTGTGCCACCAGTACCAGTACCTCCAGTACCCGTACCACCAGTACCTGTACCGCCAGTACCCGTACCGCCGGTACCTGCACCACCAGTACCACCGTCTCCGCCGGTACCGTTCGAGTTACCAGCTGCTGCAGCTTCTTCGTCTCCGTCAGGATCTTCCTCTTCCACAAGGAGTACCGGGAATGGGAAGGCTTCTTCTACCGAGCCGGAATCTCCGCCGGTGCCGTCGCCACCATTGGCATTGCCACCGGAGCCTTCGCCACCAGTGCCTTCACCGCCTGAGCCTTCACCGCCTGAGCCTTCGCCCCCGGAGCCTTCGCCACCGGAGCCTTCGCCGCCGGAGCCTTCGCCGCCGGAACCGCTACCGCCATCGGCATCATTCCAGCCCATCGCGCCAGCGCCAGCCAGACCCAAACCAATATTGCCTCCAGAGGAAGACTCGTTGGCTTCGTTGGTTCCGTCGCTAGAGTTGTCTGCCGAACCATCGTTATCGGCATCACCAGCGCCACCATCGGCACCGTCGTTGGAAGCATCGGTGCCTGCCAGACCAAGGCCAGCAGCTAATGCCCCAGATGTATTGTCACCACCGTCTGCATCGCCATCGGCGTTCGCTCCGGACAAACCAAGACCAAGACCAAGGCCAATCGATCCGGCATTACCACCGTTACCACCAGTAGAGTCACTATCGGAACTCGCTTCGCCGTGGTTGTCGGCATTAGACTCGCTGTCTGCTGCGCCGCCTTCGCCGCCGGTGCTGTCACCGTCTGCGCTGGCACTCGAATGACCAAGACCCAGGCTTGCGTTATAGGTATCACCCGAAGATGCGCCATCTCCACCTGTCGCAGCGCTATCAGCATTTCCTGAATGACCACCAAAGGCCAGCGAATGGCTGCCATTGGTGTCGCCATAGGCTTCACCACCATAGCTCATGCCGCCATCGCCAGAGGAGCCACCGTCGTTGTTTACGTCGATACCGTCTTCGGCATAGGCTTCACCGCCGTTGGCGTCACCGCTTTGTGTGAAATCACCTGAATTCACGACACTTGCGGTACCCAGACTGTCATTGTCTTCCAGGCTGGCAAACTGCTGGTTGATTGACGCGAAATCATTTCCGGGCCCGTCTTGCGAGATATCAATGTTGACGTCGTCGCCTGGATCGTAATTTACATCGTCACCGGCAGTAATAACGTCGCCGACATCACCTTCGACGTCCTCAATATCAACGTCGACTTTGTCATCGTCGCGCGGAATCCACTCTCCGCCGCCGAAGTCGATATCTACGGTCGCGGTATTGGTGTTGCTGTCGTCACCGCCATTGGTCTGTGAGTTGCTGTCGTTACCACCATTGGTGTTGCTGTCGTTACCACCATTGGTGTTGCTGTCGTTACCACCATTGGTGTTGCTGTCGTTACCACCATTGGTGTTGCTGTCGTTACCACCGTTGGTGTTGCTGTCGTCGCCCTGCTGTTGTTGCTGCTGCTGTTGCTGTTGGTTCAAATCTTCAACAGCCATCTCTTCTTCTTCCAGCTGCGGTTCGTCTACAACAGGATCCTGATCGTCGATAACTTCTTGGACATCGGTGATTGGAGCTAATCTGCGTTCCATAATAAGTTCCACTTTTACTGAAGCACCAGACCGCCATTCATCTACAAAGCGGTAACAGGCGCGGTTTGAAACAGACTTTGCGCGCAACGTGTCAATCTGGACACTCGCGCGGCCGTGAAGGTCTTCTGTTTGGTTTGCCCCCCTTTCTCGGCTAAGCCGATTCCATGACCACGGAGAATTCGCAGAAATACGCGGACCGCAGGCACGTCAGGTCTAAGATCACTTCACAAATTGAAGCTTGGGCATGGTTGCAGCGATAAGGGGATGTGCATAGCTGGCCGAAAGGGCTATTTTCCGTAATTAGCTGTTTAATATATATATTTTTCGAAATCTGGCGTATTTCGCACCAAATTTGCCTCAGAAACAATCATGCGCAAACATATAGGATTATTAACCCTGAAATTTCATAAAGTTACGCTAAAACTATATACGAAAAACCTGATCAAAGGTTCTAGTACGCGGTATTGCGGAACCCGCCTTTGGTTGCTGAAACACGTACTTTCAGCTATAATAAGGTACTATTTGAGTTCAAAGTTACTGTTTCGCGCCATCCAGTTCTGTACCCGATTTAAAGTTTCAGAGGGCGGCGTTTGTATTAGTGGGGGGAAGATCAATGAATATTTCATTGCAAGAAGACGCCCGTGATCAGATTGAATATCCCGAAGAGCTGTCGATCATTTTTATCGGCAAGGAACTGTTCTACTCGAACCAAACCCTGAGAAGTGTTCAAAGCGAATTCGGCGTTCGTGCGTCAAGATATGAAAGCCTTGACGACCTGCTGGCCGAGAGTGGGAACTCTGTTCCCTCCGAGCGCATCATTGTTGTGGATCAGATGATGCTCGAAGATCTGTTGGCGCGGCCCGCTGATTACTCCCAGCTCGCCGAGACAGGATGTCTGGCCTTCGCCTATCGCAAGAAAAGTCCGGCCCGGGTTCTGTTCGAACGCTGGGATCGTACCCGTTTCGGCAGTGTCGGGTATTTGCCAATGAACGTGGCGCCGGATGTTTGGCGCGCAATACTGCGCCTTCTGATGCACGAAGAGCTGCACCTGCCCTGCTTTCTGGCCGACAGCATGACCGCAACACAAAGTGCGCCAGGCACACCTATCGAAAAACAGCCTGCAACCAGAACCCGGTCGCCTGACAAACTGTTGCGATACTCAAAGCTGACGCGCCGCGAAAAGCAAGTCCTGAGGCTGGTATCGCAAGGCAAGAGCAACAAGACCATTGCGTCGAATCTGGGCATCACCGAACACACCGTCAAACTGCATATGCACAATGTCTCGGGCAAGATCGATGTGAGCAACCGGACTGAAGCTGCGCATTTCTACTTTGAGGTCGCGCCGAACGAAGCGCGCAACGCGCCCGTTGGATGAGGCATTCGAAACCCGGTTCGACCGGCTCATTCTGTTGGTGGGTCGGCTCAACTATATGTGGACGAACACGGAAAGCCTGCTGATCCACCTGATCGCAGGTCTGACCGGAGCCAACAAAGATGTTGCGGTCATCATATTCCTGACGCTTAACACCACACGTGCCCGTATCGATCTGGTCGAACGTCTCGCCAAGATGGAGGGTCGCCCCCCTGAAATCCGCGATCCGATTCTCGAACACACCCAGCGGTTGTCGCGCCTGTCCTCTATTCGAAACAAGTACAATCACTGCATCTATTCTTTCGATCAGGAAAGCGGAAATCCAAAGACCATCCTGATGCGCATTGCTGATCGCAAGACTGACATCAAACTTGGTCGTGAAGACACAGTCGACGACAAAGCAATGAAAGAAATCGAGGATGTTGTCACTCAGCTCTCGAATGCCAACAGGGATATCTGGAAATTGATCACCCAACTGGGTTTCCCTGTCTGAGATGGTAGTGGTGCGGGCGGTGGGACTCGAACCCACACGGCACTAAGGCCTTCGGATTTTAAGTCCGATATGTCTACCATTCCATCACGCCCGCACATCATCGTCGAAGTTTTGTCTCACCGCGCCGATGTCGTGTGCAGACACTTACAACCAACCAAAACGATTGAAAAGATACTCATTCATCAGATCCAGGGATGCATGCAGAACACTAACACAATCCTGCTGAATCAAGGCCGAGCTTGACAGCCTTCGGCCAATTCGTTCACGTCGGCGCAACACAAGATCAGGGAGCGAGCGATGAAACTAGTCAGTAACCCGTTTCGAGGTGGTTCTAAGCTTTCGGATCAGGCCCCTTATCCCTCCGTAGAGACAGATGGGTTGGGCCGGCATCGATTCTTCTGCCCTGACTTTGTCGAAACGCCCCTTGTGAATGCATCGGCGCTGGCACCCGTCGCGAATCTCTGGGTTAAAGATGAGCGAAGCCGTATGGGCCTGGGATCGTTCAAAGCGCTGGGTGCGGCTTATGTGATCGCCTGCGAAGCGAATGACATCTCGGTCACGCCAGATGGTAACACGCTCAAAGGGCGCACCTATGTTACGGCAAGCGCGGGCAATCACGGGATGAGCATGGCCGCGGGCGCGCGCACTTTCGGAGCTGATGCAGTTGTTTACATCGCAGAAACAGTTCCAGAAAGCTTTGCAGATCGCCTGCGCGCTCAAAACGCACAAGTGGTCCGGGCGGGTGCGGATTACGCCGCCAGCATGGAAGCAGCCAGTCAAGCGGCGCGGGACAATGGCTGGACTTTGCTCTCGGACAGTTCCTGGGAGGGGTATACTGAACTACCGTACTTGCTGATGGAAGGGTATCTGCAAATGGCGGTCGAAGCCGCCGAGCAATGTAATGAGGCACCAACGCACATTCTTCTGCAAGCCGGTGTTGGCGGCATGGCCGGAGCCGTCGCTGCCTATGCGCGGGTCGTTTGGGGAGATGCTCCGCAGATCATTGTTGTCGAGCCAACCTCTGCCCCGGCGCTGCAGGCCAGTATCGAAGCGGGGCATTGTGTGTTTGCTGACGGGCCCGACAGCATCATGGGGCGACTGGATTGCAAAGAGCCCTCGCTGATCGCCTTGAACGGCTTGGCCCGAGATGCCGATCTGTTTGTGACAATCGAGGATGACACTGTCGAAGCACAGCTTCCGGCCATGGCGAAGGCCGGGTTGGAAACCAGCGCTTCGGGCGGTGCTGGCATTGCGGCCGTTCTGAACGACGCGATCCGTAGTGAACTGGGTATTGGACCGAATTCCAAAGTGCTCTGCATCTTGAGCGAGCAACCTGCATGAGAGGTTTCGCACCAGAGGAATTCGCGACCCGCGTTGCGCGCGCCCAGCATCGGATGCAAGAAACCGGTCTTTCGGCCCTGTTGCTTACGACTGAGCCCCAGCTTCGCTATTTCACAGGTTATCTGACCCGTTTCTGGGAAAGCCCAACGCGGCCTTGGTTTCTGATCGTTCCGATTTCTGGCAAGCCGGTTGCAGTAATCCCATCCATCGGTGCTGCATTGATGGCACAGACATGGATCGACGACATTCGAACCTGGAGTGCACCCGACCTTGAAGATGATGGGGTATCCCTGCTGGCCGATACACTGAGAGGGTTGACGCCTGAAAACGCCTCAATCGGCTGCCCCGACGGGCATGAGACCCATGTAAGGATGCCACTGGCCGATCTAAGGCATCTCGAATCCGCAATTGGAGCGCGCCAAATTACGGGTGACCATGGCATCCTGCGGGCGCTGCGGATGGTGAAATCTGACGCCGAGATCGCAAAGATTCGAACTGCCTGTCAGATTGGTGCCCACGCCTTTGCACGAGTGCCCGAGATTGCCTCAGCAGGGACACCGCTGGATCAGATATTTCGAAACTTTCAGAGACTCTGCCTTGAAGAGGGTGCCGACTGGGTGCCCTATCTGGCCGGAGGGGCCGAGCAAGGCGGGTACTCGGATGTAATCTCACCCGCGACGCAGACCCCGCTTCGTATAGGCGATGTGCTGATGCTCGACACCGGCCTCGTCCACGATGGCTATTTTTGCGACTATGATCGCAATTGGTCCGTCGGCCCAGCGAGCAAGGCGGTACGCGATGCACATGCCAGATTGGTCGAGGCTTCGGATGAAGCGTTTGATCAAGCCCGCCCAGGCGTGACGGCTTCTCAGCTTTTTCATACGATGAACACAATACTTACCGATGGCAGCGCGGGTACCGATGCCGGGAGACTGGGCCACGGGTTAGGAATGTCGTTGACCGAATGGCCTTCGCTTATTCCCGATGATCATACTGAACTGCAACCGGGAATGGTTTTGACGCTTGAACCGGGTATTGCGGTCGATGGCAAAATTCTCGTGCACGAAGAAAACATCCTGATAACCGAAGGCGCGCCCGAATTCCTCAGCCCCCGGATAGGACCGGAGATTGCCGAGATATGAGCACGTTGCCGTACACACTGGATCCTGACGATCCCTCGGCCGTACCAATGGGGCTGATCGTTTTACAGACTGACGAGACAATCGAACCTGAGTTTCGTAGCCTTTTTATCGATGACAAAAGCCCTCTTTATGTCAGCCGCATTCCCAGCGGGGCCGAGGTTAACACCGACACGCTGGCGCAGATGGAGACCGACTTGCCTGCAGCGGCTGATCTGCTGCCAAAGGCGCGGCCCTATCGAGTTGTTGGCTATGGATGTACGTCAGCCAGTTCGGTTATCGGCTCGGATCGGGTTGAGCAGATGGTCATGCAGACCTGTAATACAGCGACCGTCACCAACCCGTTGCGGGCAGCCTCCGCCTGCGCGAGACATTTGGGCGTCTCAAAATTTGCACTGCTGTCGCCTTACATTGAAGAAGTAAACACTCCGTTGCGACGCGCGTTTGCAGAACAAGGCATCTCGATGGATGTGTTTGGCACTTTCGGCGAATCCGAAGAAGCCAAAGTTGTGCGGATCTCAACCGATTCCGTGGTCGATGCCGCCGTGCGACTGGGAAGAGATTCAACAGTCGACGCCGTATTCCTTAGTTGTACGAACCTTCGGACACTGACGGCTATCCCAAGGATCGAAGCGCAGATCGGCAAGCCTGTCCTGTCAAGCAACCAGAGTTTGGCCTGGCATATGAAACAACTGAACGTGTCGCAAAATTAGGCAAATGCGGCGTTTACGCGACTCCAATTGCTTTACGGGCTTGCGACCATTTGTTAGCCTCGTCATCAATGCACGAGAAGATCAATGAGGCCCGGACCAACCGGGTAATCATTTGACGCAACAGGGGGTCTTGTGACCGACACAAATAGCGACGCCGCGTTTGTTGAATTTCAACGCGTTCAAAAGTCTTATGATGGCGAGAACCTCGTCGTCAAAGATCTCAACCTGGCAATGCCAAAGGGCGAATTCCTGACCATGCTCGGGCCGTCCGGATCAGGTAAGACGACCTGCCTGATGATGCTTGCCGGATTCGAAACCGCCACACATGGCGAGATTCTTCTGGATGGAAAACCCATCAACAATATCCCTCCGCACAAACGTGGCATCGGGATGGTGTTCCAGAATTATGCTCTGTTCCCGCATATGACTGTGGCCGAGAATCTTTCATTCCCGCTGGAAGTCCGCAAGCTGGGTAAGTCCGAGCGCGAGGAGAAAGTCAAACGCGCGCTGGACATGGTGCAGATGGGTGCCTTCGGCAATCGTCGCCCCGCGCAGTTGTCGGGTGGTCAGCAGCAACGGATCGCACTGGCACGTGCGCTGGTGTTCGAGCCCGAACTGGTTTTGATGGACGAACCGCTGGGTGCGTTGGACAAACAACTACGCGAGCATATGCAGTTCGAAATCACCCGTCTGGCGCATGAACTGGGCATTACCACCGTCTACGTGACCCACGACCAGACCGAGGCATTGACCATGTCCGACCGTGTTGCGGTGTTTGACGATGGCCGCATTCAGCAACTGGCCCCGCCGGATCAGCTGTATGAAGAACCCGACAACAGTTTCGTGGCGCAATTCATCGGTGAAAACAATACCCTGGAAGGTGTTGTTAAATCCATCGATGGAGATACCTGCCTTGTGCAATTGGATGACGGCTCGGAAATCGATGCGGTGCCGATCAACGTGCACAATCCGGGCGAACGTACCAAGGTCTCGATCCGGCCCGAGCGCGTAGAATTCAATAAAGACCGACTGCATGCCGATGCACATACGCTGAAAGCAACGGTCAAGGAATTCATCTATATGGGCGACGTGTTCCGCTTCCGCATGTCGGTGGCGGGCAATGACGAGTTCATCGTCAAAACACGGAATGCCCCCGACGCCATCCGTCTGAATCCCGGACAGGAAATCGAGATCGGCTGGCTTGCAAAGGATTGTCGTGCGCTCGACGCATAGACCAAGCCGCGCGGTACAAACGTGGCTTACCGAGGGACCAGCTGGCGAAAACCCGTGCGTCAGCTGACCAAACAACAAACGGGAAGTACTGGGAGTAACACATGAAAACTACCAAAACACTGCTGACAGCAGCTGCTATTGCGACAGCGGCTGGCGGCGTTTCCGCCGAAGAGATGACCATCGTCTCGTGGGGCGGCGCCTATTCCAAATCGCAGCTCAAGGCTTATCACGAGCCCTATTCGGAGAAGACCGGCGTCACCATCCTGAATGATGACAGCTCGAACGAGGCCGTCGCCAAACTGCGCGCGATGAACGAAGCGGGCAACATCACATGGGACGTGGTTGATGTGGTTGCGGCGGACGCGATCCGCCTCTGCGACGAAGGTCTGGCACTTGAGATCGATTTCGACACTCAACTGGCCCCTGCCCCCGATGGCACGCCTGCCTCCGAAGATTTCGGTGACCTTCTGGTCAGCGACTGCTTTATCCCGCAGATCGTCTATTCAACCACTTTCGGTTATCGCACAGATCTGGTCGGTGATACTCCGCCAACCGACATCTGCGCAGTATTCGATCTTGAAGCCTATCCCGGCAAGCGCTCGCTGGAAAAGCGCCCGATCAACAACATGGAATGGGCGTTGCTGTGTGACGGCGTTGCAAAAGAAGACGTCTACGACGTTCTGGCCACTGCTGAAGGTCAGGACCAGGCCCTGGCCAAACTGGACACCATCAAGGACAGTGTCGTCTGGTGGTCTGCCGGTGCCGACACGCCACAATTGCTGGCTGATGGAGAAGTTGTCATGGGTTCGACCTATAACGGCCGTCTGTTCAGCGTGATCGAAGAGCAAAAGCAGCCGGTTGCGATGCTGTGGGATGCTCAGGTATTCGATCTTGATGGCTGGATCATTCCGGCTGGCCTGAGCGAGGAGCGTCAACAGCGCGCACTGGACTACATCATGTTCGCAACTGACACGCAGCGTCTGGCAGATCAGGCCAAGTACATCTCGTACGGCCCGGCTCGTGCCTCCTCTGCACCGCTGGTGGGTCAGCACGCCGATCTGGGCATCGACATGGCACCACACATGCCGACCGATCCGGAAAACGCCAAGAACACGTTCCTGTACAACTACGAGTTCTGGGCGGATTACCGCGACGATATCGACGCCAAATTCCAGGCTTGGCTGGCGCAATAAGCGTCTGATTTCCTGAGATTGTCGGGGGCGGCTATCGCCCCCGACCCCAAAAATACCCAAGGGGTACCGATGACTGACGCCACCCAAAATACTGGTCCCATGCTGGCCGCGGACGGCACGCCACTCAAGCAATCGCTGGCCCGGTCTCTGCGACGGCAAAAGCTGCGGGCCCTGATGCTGGTCGCCCCACTGCTGCTGTTCGTTATGTTCTCTTTCATCGTGCCTATTGCGGCGATGCTGTTCCGATCTGTGGAAAACAGCATCGTACAAGAGACACTGCCCCTGACGGTTGAAGCATTGCAAAGCTGGGATGAAACCAGCGGCGAGTTGCCCGACGAGGCCGTTTATGACGCCTTTGTCCGCGATATGGTCGTGGCCGTCGATAACAAGACACACACCCGGCTGGGTTCGCGTCTGAACTACGAAGAGACAGGCATGTCTTCGATGTTCCGCCGCTCGGGTCGGAAAATGGGTAAGCTGGACCCCGAAACCGATGGGCCGTTCAAAGACCAGGTCATCGAGATTCACGACGGCTGGGGTGAACCGCAGACTTGGGCGGTTATCAAGACGCATTCGCCCGCTGTCACCAATGGCTATTTTCTGAACGCTGTGGACATGCGCCGCACGCCCGAGGGCGCGCAGGCGCAGCCCGAGGACAAGCAGATCCTGATCAAGCTGTTCGGGCGCACTTTGTTCATGTCGCTGGTGATCACCGCGTCCTGTATCCTGCTGGCCTATCCGGTCAGTTATTTGCTGGCGACACTTCCGATGCGGGTGTCGAACCTGCTGATGATCCTCGTGTTGTTGCCCTTCTGGACGTCATTGTTGGTGCGAACCTCGGCGTGGAAGGTGATGTTGCAGCAACAGGGCGTGATCAATGAAACATTGGTCTGGCTGGGACTGGTCGCCGACGACGCCAGGCTGGTGATCATCAACAACCAGATCGGCACGATCATAGCTATGACGCATATCCTGCTGCCGTTCATGATCCTGCCCATGTATTCGGTGATGCAGACCATACCGCCCTCGTATACCCGCGCCGCAAAATCCATGGGCGCGACCAACTGGACGACATTCTGGCGCATCTACTTCCCGCAATCCATTCCTGGCATTGGCGCGGGCTCAATCCTCGTGTTCATTCTGGCGATCGGCTACTACATCACGCCTGAAATCGTTGGCGGCACCAAGGGTGTCTTTATTTCGAACCGGATTGCCTATCACATCTCGTCCTCGCTGAACTGGGGGCTGGCCGCGGCATTGGGAACGATCCTTCTGGGCGTCGTACTGCTGCTCTACTGGTGCTACGACAAGATTGTCGGCATTGATAACGTGAAGCTGGGATAATCGACATGGCCGCACTTACTCCGATATCCCGCAAACCTTTGTCCATGGTTTTGCCAAGCGTTGCGCTGGCAGGCGCCTTCGCCGGTATCTTTGTCGGCGCGGGCAATGGCTCGGTCTTCCTCGGCATCATTGGAGGGGCAGCCTTGATCGCCGCTGTGGCCTGGGTTTACATCACGATACTCAAGAACGAAAAACTGGCCCGATGGATCAATATCCTTGGCTTTGGCATCGTCGGTTTTCTGTTCTCTGGCCCAATGGGCGGCGTTCTGGGCCTGTTGGGTGGATGGTTCTTCGTCTGGTTTATCTTTTGGCTGTACGAAGGTCGATATCGCCAGAAACTGTTGCCCTATCTGACCGCGAAACAAGTGTTCTATCACTACTTGTTCCGGGTGATCTGCGGCGCGATCTTCGTGTTCCTGATCACCCCGATCCTCGTGGTTTTGCCGCTCTCGTTCAACGCGCAGGACTTCTTTACCTTCACGCCAGAAATGCTGCGTCTGGACCCGGAAGGGTACTCGCTCAAGCACTACCGCGATTTCTTCACCAACAATGAATGGCAGCGCAGCTTCAAGAACTCGCTCATCATTGCGCCGATTGCGACGATCATCTCGGTCTCGCTGGGCACGCTGGCGGCCATTGGCCTCAGCCAGAGCCACGTTCCAGGCCGCCGCGCCATCATGGGCATCCTAATCTCGCCAATGATCGTGCCGCTGATCATTTCAGCCACAGGCATGTTCTTCTTCTACAGCGATATCGGCCGCTTCATGGAGGGAACACTGGGCATGAACAAGAACTTTGTGGGCTATGTGAAAGTGATCCTCGCTCACGCCGTTCTGGGTATTCCATTCGTCATCATCACCGTGACCGCAACGCTAGTGGGCTTTGACCGCTCGCTGACGCGGGCGGCTGCGAATATGGGCGCGGGTCCGGTGCGGACATTCTTCAAGATTCAGATGCCCTTGATCCTGCCGGGTGTGATCTCAGGCGGCTTGTTTGCCTTCATCACCTCATTCGACGAGGTGGTCGTGGTACTGTTTGTCGGCTCGGCTAGCCAAAAAACGCTGCCATGGCAGATGTTCACCGGCCTGCGCGAACAGATCAGCCCGACCATTCTGGCGGTGGCCACGATCCTCGTGGTGATCTCGATTGCGCTGCTGACCACGGTCGAGCTGCTGCGCCGTCGGTCCGAGCGCCTGCGAGGCCTTTCCCCCGCTTGACGCAGGCCTAGGTCTGATCTAACGATTCACCTGTTCATCCCAGCCGCGATGGCGTCGCGGACGCACTGGGATGATCGGCTCTCGGACCCCGAGACCGCCTGTCCTGAACGCCGGGACAAGTGGCCGGGTTTGCCGCCCGGCAATGATGAGAGACCAAGTCATGACAGACACAACAAAACGCCCCGAATTCTTCATTTGCCACAATGGCGACAAAGCGCCCCTGCCGTTCAGCAAGGGCGAATACGACCGCCGCCTTGGCGCCCTGCGCGCAATCATGGCCAAGCATGACATCCCCGCCGTCCTGCTGACCTCGATGCAGAACATCGCCTATTATTCCGGCTTTCTGTACTGCTCTTTCGGCCGCCCCTACGGCTGCGTGGTAACACAGGACGCTTGCACCACTGTCTCGGCAAACATCGACGCGGGCCAACCGTGGCGGCGCTCGGTTGAGGGCAACGTCATCTACACCGACTGGAAGCGCGACAATTACTGGCGCGCAGTGGCCAGCCTGATCGGCGGTGCCAAACGGATCGGGATCGAAGGCGACCACATGACATTGGCGGCGCGCAACACGGCGCTGGACATGCTGGGCGGACCGGAACTGATCGATATCGCACCTGACACGATGTTTGCCCGCATGGTGAAATCCGCAGAAGAGATCGAGCTGATCAAAGGCGGCGCGCGCACCGCTGACGTGGGTGGGGCCGCCATTCACGCAGCTATCCGTGAAGGCGCCACCGAGATCGAGATCGCCATGGCTGGACGCGACGCGATGGAAGAGGAAATCGCCCGCGCCTACCCGGATGCCGAATACCGCGACACATGGGTCTGGTTCCAGTCGGCGCTTAACACCGACGGCGCACATAACCCGGTGACTAAACGCGCGCTGCAAAAGGGCGATATCCTGTCGCTGAACACCTTCCCGATGATCTCGGGCTATTACACCGCGCTGGAACGCACGCTGTTCCTGGGCGAACCCGACGCCGACAGCCTGCGCCTGTGGAAGGCCAATGTCGCGGCGCACGAACTGGGCCTGAGCCTGATCAAACCCGGCGCGACCTGCTCGGGCATCACGGCTGAGATCAACCGCTTCTTCGCGGATGAGGGCCTGCTGCAATATCGCTCGTTCGGGTATGGCCATTCCTTCGGCATCCTCAGCCACTATTACGGGCGCGAGGCCGGTCTGGAGCTGCGCGAAGATATCGACACGGTGCTGGAACCCGGCATGGTCGTCTCGATCGAGCCGATGCTGTGGATCCCCGAAGGCCAGCCCGGCGCGGGCGGCTATCGTGAACACGATATCCTTGTGGTTGGTGAAGACGGGGCCGAGAACATCACCGGCTTCCCCTATGGTCCCGGCCACAACATCATCGATGCATGAAAAAACGGGTGGGGCGACAAGCCCCACCTTCTACCGCTGGGCGCGTTCGTGAAAGATGAAGCCCAGAAAGTTCAGCAATAGCTGCGCCGCCAGAATTTGGGTACTTTCCGTCGGGTCGTAAGCAGGCGCGACTTCGACCAGATCGATGCCCACAACATCCCCGCGTTTGGCCAGACCCTGTAGAATTTCCAGTACATCGTAGTAGAGAAACCCGCCATGGCTGGGCGTACCTGTGCCCGCCGCGATTGAAGGGCAAAAAGCGTCGATATCTATCGTTACGTAATACCGTGCCCCCTGCGGGATACGCGCCAGCACTGCCTCGGCCCCCAGTTTGCGTACCTGCCGCACAGACAGGATGTCCGACCCGCGCGCACGGGCGTCGTCATAGCCTTCCTTCGCGGTGGATGAGACATTCCGGATGCCCAGCTGCGTCATGCCCGAGACATAGTCTTTCTCAATCGCCCGCCGCATCGGGTTTCCGTGCCCGGCAGTCACCCCGTGGCGTTCATCGACAAAATCCAGATGCGCGTCGATCTGCACCACATGGATCGGGCCGATCTGCGCGCAATCCTCGGCGAAGGCATTGATACAGGGGATGTTGATCGAATGATCGCCGCCGATGGTCACCGGCAGCGCGCCTGCTTTCAGGATTTTGCCCACGCCCAGTTCGATATTCGCATGGCTTTCCTCGGTCTTGGTATGGATAATATCCGCATCCCCCAGATCAACGATCCGCACGGAGCCATCCAGATAGGTTGCGTCATCTTCGTGATCATAAGCCCCGGCGTGGCCGAAACTGAACAGGGTCGAGGCTTCGCGCACGGACCGAGGTCCAAACCGCGCCCCCGGTCGCCATTGGGTCCCGAAATCGAAGGGCGCGCCGAGAACGGCGATATCCGCCTCTATCTCATCCCAATTCTCAACATAAGGAGATTTGGCGAAGGTTGAGATGCCGACAAAAGGCAGGTTTAGTCGCCCCGCCTTATAACCATGGTCTTGCATGGGTATTTCCTTTTTCATTGCCACTGTCACGTTCGATGACATCAATCGCAGCAGCATCTTGTGCTCAGGATGGACCAATGTCGAGATGCCCGGCGTGCAGCTTCAGTAATTCGAGCCACTCACGCGAGTGTTGCGTGTATGTGATCTGCTTTGCGGGCAAGATCGAATATGAACCCGATCGGAGGATGCCATGTCGATTCCACGTCGCAGCTTTGTCGGCCTGTTGGGGGCAAGCGCTGTAGCACCTCGCGCTCTTTGGGCGCAGGATGACCCTGTTTACGATGCCGTACGTTCAACTTTGTATGGCAGTCGGACCGATTTCGAAGCCGGGATGGCATACCTGACCGAGCGCGGCAACCCGGACGTTGTGCCCGCGCTTTTGACGGCGATGCGCTATGGCAGACGGCGAGAGCGAGACATTGCCAAAGTCATGGAAGCGTTGAGCGGCGCGCGCCACGGCACGGACTGGTTCGAATGGATGCTATGGCAAGAACGGAACGCTCAGATTGTACCTCATCCATCTTTGATACCGTTTAAACGCGAAGTTCTTTTGGGCATCGATCAGAACTTCGATGTGTTCCTGAAACCCGAATATTTGCAACGCGACAACATGAAGATTCGGCTGGAAGAGATCAGTTGGGGTGGTGTGCGCAAGGACGGTATCCCTTCGCTGGACAATCCCAAGCTGATCCCGGCGGCGCGGGCGGACTATATGAAAGACGACGATCTGGTCTTTGGCGTCTCGATCAACGGCGATGTACGCGCTTATCCGCTGCGCATCATGGGCTGGCACGAGATGTTCAACGAGGTGATCGGAGGCGTTCCGGTAGCACTGGCCTATTGTACGCTGTGCGGATCGGGGATTTTGTTTGAAACGCAGGTCGAGGGGCGGCGGAAGCCGCTTGTATTTGGCTCGTCCGGGTTCCTGTATCGGTCGAACAAATTGATGTTCGACCGTGAGACGCATTCGTTATGGAACCAGTACACAGGTAAGCCCGTGGTCGGACCGCTGGTCAACAGTGGAATCGAGCTGAAGCAGCGTCCTGTGGTGATCACCCGCTGGGACAGCTGGAAGGCGTCGCATCCGGATACGCAGGTGCTGTCGCTCAGCACCGGTCATCGGCGCAACTATGGCTCGGGCGTTGTGTATCGCGATTACTTTGCCTCACCCGATCTGATGTTCCCGGCCTTGGTCGATCAAAGTCGGCATCGCCAGAAGGACTACGTGTTCGCCGTGCGCCAGTTCGGCGCGGCGCGGGCGTGGCTGTTGGACGCGTTCAAGGGCAAGCCGGTGATCAACGATGCGATTGGCGGGCGGGCACTGATGCTGATGGGCGACCCGGACAAGCGCAGCGTGCGCGCCTACGAGCGTGGATCGCGCCAGTTCCGCGCGACCACCGATGGCGGACTGCTGGACGAAACGGGCAACAAGTGGCGCGTCACGGAAGAGGCACTGATTGGCCCGGATGGCGCAGAGTTGCCGCGCGTCGCGGGACATATCTCGTATTGGTTTGCCTGGGACAATTATCTGGGCGACGCAGCCAGCGTTTACGGACGCTGATCAAGAATGTTCCTCGGCCGCTGTGGCGGCCAGCGCGCGGTTGTAAGCTTTCAGCGCGTCGATGTGATAGAGCGCGCCAACGGGGTTTTCACAGCCGTCCTTGTCGATGATCACCACCGGGATGCAAGGGATGTCATCGCGGTCGAAATATGGCATCGCGGCCTCAAGCGTGGCGCTGGCCTTGACGCATAAGCCTTGTTCGATCAATGCCTGCGCGTCTTCCTTGGAGATCGAACGCGCGTCCCCCAGCGGGCGCATCACCGCGCCTGCCCGCAACATTGCCAGCAGGTACGCCTGCGGCCCGGCGGCCAAGTGTACATTGCGCCGTTCCAGCTGGGTCAGGAAGAAGGACCGGTCTACAAGGCGCGAGGCTAGCGCAGTGGACATCGAGACCGAAACCATCACGGCGAGGCCGATCTGCCAGTCTCCGGTCAATTCAAACACGATGAGCGTGGTCGAGATCGGCGCGCCCAGCACCGCCGCCGCCACCGCGCCCATCCCGGCAAAGGCATAGAGCGTATGAGTGCCTGACACATCTGGCAGCAATCCGGTGGCGATCAGGCCGAAGGCCAACCCGGTCAGCGCTCCGATCATCAATGACGGGGAAAACACACCACCACCCATGCGACCGCCCATGGTAATCGCCACTGCGACGGTCTTGATGACCGCGAACAGGATCGCGGTCGTCAGCACGAGGTCCCCGGTCAAGGCACGGATCGTGGTTTCGTATCCCACGCCGATGATGTGCGGAAACCAGACCGCCAACAGGCCGAGCATCGCGCCCGAAACACCGGGGCGCAGCCAGCGCGGCAGAGACAAGCGGTTTTGGATATGCGTGCCGATATCCTCGGCAAAGAAGATCGATCGCATCAACAGCAGCGAGACCAGCCCGCAAATCAGGCCTAGGATCAGGAAGGCGGGCAGCTCGACATAGAATTGCAACGACCCGGGCGTATCCAGCGTGAATTCGGTCACGTCACCATAAGCCAGCCGGTTGATCACGGTCCCCGCGACCGAGGCGATGACAATGGGCGCAAAGGCATGAACGGCGAAGTGGCGCAACACAACCTCAAGCGCAAACAAGGCCCCGGCGATAGGGGCGTTGAAACTGGCCGAAACAGCAGCGGCCACAGCGCAACCCAATAGGTCGCGCCCGGTGATGCCGTCGGCGTGGATACGGTCGCTGACCCAAGTCGAGATGACCCCGGCCATATGCACAACAGGTCCTTCCCGCCCCGTGGATCCGCCTGAGCTGAGCGTGATCAGCGAAGCGAAAAAAGATGCGATACCGGCCTTCTTTTCGACCCGTCCATCAGTGATGGCCGCACCCTCGATCACATCAGCTACCGAACGCACACGGCCATCATCGGTGTACCTGTTCAGGATGATCCCGACGACCAACCCGCCGACCACAGGTGTAAGGAAAATCCAGAGCCAATGCAGCTTCTCAGCATGGCTGTGCAGGAATAGGATATCTTCGGTGTTGTAGAGATAAGCCTGCAACGACGAGATCGCCATCCGGAATCCCAGCGCCATGAAGCCTGCAGCGATCCCGATGACCAGAGCGATAAACCAGAACTGAATCTGGCTGGGGCCACGATGAAGCATTACCCGCCATGCATCCCGCAGCGCCGAGAGGGCTTGATTGAGCTGATTGCGCAGCACGGTGCGGGTCGATTGGGTCATTGGCCCTCGTTGGGGTGGTCGCCTGACCCTTAGTAAGCCACGCGCGCGCCTTAGAAAAGTCGGTTCACGACAAGATGCTCACAGAATGCGCGTCATGCATCCAACAGGGCACGGGCAGCGGCGCGTGCCTCATCCGTAATGGTGTCGCCTGCGACCATCCGGGCGATTTCGTCGACGCGGTCGGGGTCGGCCAGCGGGATCACGGTGGACAGGGTCTGATCGCCGGTGACCTGTTTCTGCACCCGCCAGTGATGCGCCGCCCGTGCGGCCACTTGCGGCGAGTGGGTGACGACCAGCACCTGCCCGCCCTGCGCGAGTGCGGCCAGACGGCGGCCCACCGCGTCCGCCGTGGCACCGCCGACACCGCGGTCAATCTCGTCAAAGATCATCGTGCGGGCACTGTCTTCGCCCGTTAGGCAGACCTTAAGCGCCAGCAGAAAGCGGCTGAGCTCGCCGCCCGAGGCGATTTTGTTGAGCGGCCCTGACGGCGCCCCCGGGTTGGTGGCGACGGTGAAGGCCACCGCGTCGATGCCTTCGGGGCCTGCGTCGGTCGCGGTGACCTCGGTCCGGAACACGGCGCGTTCCATTTTCAGGGGCGCTAGTTCAGCCATTACTGCGGTGTCCAACGCACTGGCGGCCTTATGGCGCGTTTCGCCGAGTGCGGTGGCCGCGTTGTCATACGCAGCTTGTGCCGCGTCCACAGCAGCGCGTTTGTTGCTGAGGTCGGCGTCACCTGCATCCAGCCGGTTCAGGCGGTCGCGCAAGGTATCGGCGAAGGTGCCCAGATCATCGGGGGCCACATCGTGTTTCCGTGCCAGCGCGCGAATGGCAAAGAGGCGTTCCTCGGCCTGTTCCAGTTCCGCTGGGTTGAAATCGAGCGCTTGCAGACAGGCGTTGACCCCATCCTGCGCCTCGCCCAGTTCGATCAGGGCGCGACCCAGCGCTGCAATGGGGCCTTCCAACTGGCCACCCGCATTGTCCGACACGCCTTCCAGCCAGCGCACGGCATCGGCCATCGCGCCCTCGGCCCCGTCGCCGCCCAGCAAGGCAAAGGCACGGGCCACGTCATCGCGAATCCGTTCGGCCCCTTGCATCATGCGGCGGCGGGCGTCGAGATCTGCATCCTCGCCCGGCTGCGGGTCAAGCTGATCCAACTCGGCAACGGAATGACGCAGGAACTCTTCTTCGGCACGCATAGCCTCCAGCGCTGCCTCAGTCTGCGCCAGAGCTTTGCGCGCGATGGACATCTGGCCCCATGCGGCACGCACGGCGGCCAACTGATCCCCTGCCCCGGCATAGGCATCCAGCATTGCGCGATGCCCGCGTGGGTTCAGCAGGCCTCGGTCATCATGTTGGCCGTGCAGTTCGATCAAAGTATCCGACAGCGCCCGCAACACTTCGCCCGAACAACGGCGGTCATTGACCCATGCAGTCTTACGTCCCTCGGCCGTGTTGACGCGGCGCAGGATCAGCTCCTCGCCACCGGGCAGACCCGCCTCGGCCAGAATCGAATGGGCAGGGTGATCGTCAGGCAGTTCAAACTCGGCCACAACTTCGCCCTGTGCGGCCCCCTGACGAACCAGCTCGGCGCGCCCTCGCCAGCCCAGCACAAAGCCCAGCGAATCCAGCAAGATCGACTTGCCCGCGCCGGTTTCACCGGTCAAAGCATTCAAGCCCGGCTGAAACGTCAGCTCCAGCCGGTCGATGATCAGCATGTCGCGGATATCAAGGGCGCGCAGCATCGGGTCTTTAGCGTCCCAAGCCTTTAGCCATGGCCGTTACAACCACTCACCCTTGACGGTCTGGCGATAGATCGTGCTGAGCCAATTGTTACCTCGGCTCTTTAGATCGAGACCACGCGACGTCAGCAACGTGTACCCCGCGTCGTACCATTCCGAGGACTGATAGTTGTAACCCAGAATCGCACCCGCGGTCTGCGCCTCGTCCACCAGTCCCAGCGCCAGATACGCCTCGATCAGGCGATAGAGCGCCTCGGCGGTATGAGATGTGGTCTGAAAATCCTCGACCACCACGCGGAATCGGTTGATCGCCGCAGTGAAGTGATCCTGACGCAGATAATAGCGCCCGATCTCCATCTCTTTGCCAGCCAGATGGTCGAAGGCAAGGTCGAATTTCAGTACGGCAGATGTGGCATACTCACTGTCTGGGTAGACTTCGATCACCGTGCGCAGCGCCTGCAGTGCCTGAAAGGTCAGCCCCTGATCACGACCCACTTCGTCGATCTGATCATAGTAGCTGAGCGCCAGAAGATACTGGGCATAGGCGGCGTCTTCGTCAGTGGGATAGAAATCGATATAGCGCTGCGCGGCGGCGCGGCTTTCTTCATAGTTCTGGTCCGAATGGAATGAGAACGCCTGCATGATCAGCGCACGTTTCGCCCAATCGGAATAAGGATAAAGCCGCTCTACTTCAGAGAAATACCAAGCCGCGTCGTCCGAGCGATTCTGCGACAGCTCGTATTCACCGCGGGTGTAAATCTGTTCAGGCGTGAAACCTTCGAGGTTTTGGCTGCGGTCTGCCCCACGGTTACCAAACAGACCTCCGGCATTGCCACATGCCGTCAAAGTTGCTGCCAGAAGAAGCGCACCTGCGATTCTGACTGCCGCTTTGCTGCCAACCATTCCGCCCATCCTTGTCGTCTACTTAGCGGGAATTACCCCTGATCGGGCCTCGGTCTAGCACATAAAATTCCAGTGCAAAACGCCTTATCCACCCTCATGGCGCAAATGTCGTCAGAGTTGATCAGATCATGCAACCTGCGGGATTTCGCTTCGCACAAGGCCCTGGCCGGGCAGACGCGCGGCTTGTTCAGGGGTGCAAAGGATCGGACGCACAGCGCCCGGTGTTTCGAACAGTTTGCGCAGCAATGTGTTGGTCATCGAATGCCCCGACTTCTCGCCGACAAAGCGCCCCAGAATCGGACCGCCTGCAAGATAGAGATCACCCAGAGCGTCCAGCATTTTGTGGCGCACCGCTTCATCCGTGTGACGGAAGCCACCCGGGGTCAGGACTTCGTCGCCCTGTACGACTACGGCATTGTCCAATGTGCCGCCCAAGGCCAATCCGTTTTCACGCATCGCTTCGACATCTGTGCGGCGGCAAAACGTGCGACTGTCGCAGAGTTCACGCGCAAACGAACCATTGCGCATGTCCAAAACTTTTGTCTGGCTTCCAATGGCGTCATCTTCGAAATCAATGTGGAACTCGATCTCCAGACCTTCCGCAGGCGCGATAGATGCCTTTGCGCCCTCGCGTTCAACAGAGACGGGTTTAAGCACCTCATAAGCCAATACCGGACTGGCCTGACGACGAACGCCTTTGGCCATGATGCCCTGAACAAAGGCCACGGACGAGCCATCCATGATCGGGACTTCGGGACCGTCGATTTCAATCAGTGCATTATGCACACCACATCCGGCAAGTGCCGCCATGATGTGTTCCACAGTCGATACCGACACATTCGCATCGTTAACCAATCGTGTGCAAAGAGGCGTCCTCTCAACAACATCATAGATAGCGGGGATCAACGCATTGCCCAGCTCGATATCAGTCCGTTTGAACCAGATTCCATGACCTGCCGCTGCAGGCTTCAGAACCATCGTCGCAGGCTTGCCGCTATGCAGCCCAGTGCCCACAAACGTGACTGAAGATTTGAGCGTATGTTGCAATGTGAGCCTCGGTGAGTTGTGTCCAGCCTATCAGGGGCTGTGTTGCACCCTCAACTAAGGAAGGGGGCGTTAAGGCTCAACTCACCTTTTGCAACCGAATGAAACATGAATGTGACACATCGGCAAATCCCTGCTTACACCAGCTCAACACTTTGTGTTTCCACAATAAAGGGCCGCGCGATGGCGGCCCTTCGGGATGATTTTGTTACCGCGATCAGTTGGCCTGACGCCGTAGGAAGGCGGGAATTTCGATGCGCTCCTGATCAGGATCGGCTTCATCCTGAACAGGTGCCGTTGCGTCAACCGACCGCATCGCAGGCTGTTGGCGTACCGGTTGAGCGGGCGTATCGGCCGCATGGCCGGTCATCCGGTCAATCAATCGGTTGAAGCCAAAACGCGGGCGATCCTCGGTCGCTTGCTGCGGCTGAGGGGCCGGTTCGCGAGGTGCCTCAGGCGTCGGACGCAGCCGGTTCGAAGGTACTTTCTGAACTGCGGCCTGCAACCGCTGCATCGCTTCTGGAGACGGTGTGCCGGGGGTCTGGGCACGCGGTGCGTCGTAGGTGTCGACTGTCTCTTCGACTTCGGGTTGCGGTTCGAACTGCGCCACCTGAGGCTGATAGGCGGGCGGAGGCAGCCCGTCATCGTCCTGCTCGGCAGCGGGTTGTTCGTCTTGCCAGCCTTCATTGAACTCGACATCTTCGATGGACTCGAAGAGCGTGGGCGCAATGTTGTCCTCAGCCGGGGCCTCATCTGCAGCGATTTGTTCAGGCGTGGAGTCTTCTGCCGAAACCGTGCGTGTCAGCGGAGCCGACATCGAACGGCGGGCGACCGGTACATCTTCGCTTTTCTCGCTGGCATCGATACCGGTGGCAACGACTGAAACGCGCATTCCGCCTTCCATCTCGGTGTCGAGGGTCGAACCGACAATGATATTGGCCTCCGGGTCCACTTCCTCGCGGATGCGGTTGGCGGCCTCGTCCAGTTCGAACAAGGTCAGGTCGTGCGCACCGGTGATGTTGATTAGCACACCCTTGGCACCCTTGAGGCTGATTTCGTCCAACAGCGGGTTGGCAATGGCCTTCTCGGCTGCCTGAATGGCGCGATCTTCACCGGTCGCTTCGCCTGTGCCCATCATCGCCTTGCCCATCTCGTCCATCACGGCTCGAACGTCGGCGAAGTCGAGGTTGATCAGACCCGGACGCACCATCAGGTCGGTTACGCCTTTGACGCCCTGATACAGGACATCGTCGGCCATCGAGAACGCCTCGGTAAACGTTGTCTTTTCGTTGGCCAGACGGAACAGGTTCTGGTTCGGAATGATGATCAGCGTATCAACGACTTTCTGCAGCGCATCAACGCCGTCTTCGGCCTGACGCATACGCTTGGCGCCTTCGAACTGGAAGGGTTTGGTGACAACCCCAACGGTCAGGACACCCAGCTCCCGCGCTGCTTGCGCGATGATCGGGGCTGCGCCGGTGCCTGTGCCGCCACCCATGCCGGCGGTGATAAAGCACATATGCGCACCCGCTAGGTGATCGACGATCTGTTCGATGCTTTCTTCAGCTGCTGCAGCACCCACGGTCGGACGCGCACCTGCACCTAACCCTTCGGTGACTTTGACGCCCAGCTGCACCCGCGCCGACGAACGGCTTTGCTGCAGCGCCTGTGCGTCTGTGTTGGCGACGACAAATTCTACGCCGTCCAACTGTTTTTCAATCATGTTGTCGACAGCATTGCCCCCAGCGCCGCCAACGCCAAATACGGTAATCCGAGGCTTGAGTTCGTCGTGCCCGGGCATCGAAAGATTTAATGTCATGCTCTGTCCGCCTGTTTTTTATGTTGCCGCAAAATGCGGTTTTTCTGACCTATCCACAGTCGATTTTACTGTGTCATTTCGGAAACGTCACCAGAAAAATCGCACGAATCCACAAAATATGGAGGAAATAAGGCAGCAAACAGCGGCATTTCGCTGTTACCGCGACATGTTGCGGCGAAAGACTCATGCGCTACTACACACGGAAAGACCCCGCCCACCTTGAGGGGGGGGGTGTAAAACTTTTAGTCACTCGTTTGGTCGCGGAAAACTGCTCAATGTCCTGCCGCTGGGCCTCTGCCGGGCCTTGAGCCTTATTTTGCGGCAATTTGGCAGTTGCCGCAACTGATTTCTTTAGCCTACCGGGGCACTTGGGCAATTCAGGCCATCTTCAGAGATGCTACGGACCTCTTGCGTTTCGCTGCCGACGAAGCGCGCCAGCCGCACCATCAACCGGTCATTGTACAGGTAGGGCCACCAGCAGACTGGCAGGCCATCGGGCGCATCATCGTACAGAAAACAGATCTGGCCATTTGGCGTGGTGATCTGGCCATAGACACAGCCCCGCCCCTCCATCCGCCAGACCGAGAGAGTCGGACTGAGGAATTCCTCGGTCCCGACCAACATACCGCTTCGGATTTCATGGAAGGTGATCGTTTTGCCAACGACGGCGCTCAGAAACGCCTCTGGCGTAATCAGGGTTTGAGCCGGGGCCGCAGCGGGCCCAAGGGCCGCGCCAACGGCTGCACCACGCAGGGCATTACCAATTGTCACGGAACCAGCGCACGGCGCGCTTGAACGGGCGCGCGGCATAGGTGTCGACCGGGATCTCAAAATCCCACCATTCGTCCTGAGGATGCGCCGCAAACAGGCTAAGCCCCACTGCCGAAGAAAAACCGGGCCCGGTCGCGGATTGCGGCAGGCCATGAACGCGCAGCGGGCGGCCCAAACGAACACGCTGACCCAGAATCCGGCTGGCAAGCCCGTCTAGCCCCATGATCTGGCTGCCACCACCAGTCAGAACGATCTGCTGGCTTGGCAGGTGGTCGAAACCGGCAGCGTCCAGACGAGTACGCACCTCTTCGAGAATCTCCTCGACGCGGGGCCGCATGATGCCGATCAACTCGGCACGGCTGACGGTACGGCGGTCATGCTCCCAATCGCCAGTATCGCCACCGATGTCGATCAGGTCGCGATCATCGGCTCCGGTCGCGTGAACGCCACCGTTAAAGGTCTTGATCCGTTCGGCCACCGCTGCGGGCACGCCGAGGCCCATCGAAATGTCGCTGGTCACGTGATCCCCGCCCATGCGCACGCAATCGGCATAGATCATGTGTTTCTTCATGAAGATCGAGATGCTGGTGGTGCCGCCGCCCAAATCGATACAGGCCGCGCCCAACTCCTGTTCGTCCTCGACCAATGCGGAAATGCCCGAGACATAGGCTGAGTTCGCAATCCCTGCCAGCTCCAGATCGCAGCGCTTGATGCAGCGGACGATGTTCTGGATCGCCACCGCATCGACGGTTAGCATGTGCATATCCACTGCAAGGCTCTGCCCCAACTGTCCACGCGGATCGATTAGTCCCGAGCGGTTGTCGAGCGCGAAATTCACCGGTTGCGCATGCAGTACCTCGCGCCCTTCGCCGTAATCGGGCACGTCGCAGGCGTTCAGGACACGACCGACCTCGGCTTCGGTAACCAATTGGCCTTCCAGATCAACCTGCGCATCCAGCCCGTAGGAACGCGGGTTCGCCCCTGAGAAGGATGCAATCACGTGATCGACGCGGATATCGGCCATCTTCTGCGCCGCCTGCAGCGCGGTGCGGATGGCGCGCTCGGTTTCCTGCATCGCGGTAACCTCGCCGAACTGCACCCCGCGCGAACGGGTGGTCGCAGCGCCAATGACCCGGAAACCGGTTTGTCCGGCCATCGAGCCGATCGAGTTATCCTCGGACAACCGCCCCGTCCCGTCGAAGCGCAATACAAGGCAAGCGATTTTGGAGCTGCCGACATCCAGGATAGCAACTACACCGCGTTGCATTGCCTGTCGGCGCATCTGCCGCATAGCCCTTTGGGACTGATAAAGATCGGTCATCATGGTCGTTACTGCCCGCTACTCACATCTACTTTTGTGTTCCACCAGTCTTCGCTGGCCGTTTTGTTCATTCGGATGGTCGGTCGCTGCCCCAGTCGCATGTCGACCACGGCCACGTCACGTTCCAGAAGGTCCTGCACCTCGTTCACCGCCAACACGCGTTCCAGCGCGCGCGCCGGACGTTCGGTCGGCAACATGATGCGCTGGTTTCGATCCAGCACCAGATCCCAGCGCCGTTCGCCAACGCGCACCAAACCGCGCACGCGTTCGCCCAAGCTGCGGGCTGTGGTCAGGATTTGCAGCGCCTCGGGGACATGTTTGTTCGCGCCCTTCCCTGCGATCAGTGGCAGGGCTGCGTGATCGGCGCGTGCTGAAACACGGTCGACATGGGCTCCGGTTTCATCCAATAGCTCGATCCCGTCTCGGGTGCGCCAGACGATGACCGGCTGGCGTTCGACCACGTCAACCTGAAGAATCCCGCCAGGGCGGATGCGTACGGTTGCCGATTTCACCGGGTCAAGCCCGGTGATGGTGTCGCGGATCAACTCCACATCCAGATCCCACGAGCTGAGCGGGAAATCGAGTGGCACGATCTCGCGGATATCCTCAGACATTGCGGTTCCTGCCCCGTCGATGGCCATCAAGTTGACCATGAATTCGGGGCGCTCCTGGATCGAGGTCTTGATGTCGGCGATATAGGCGCTGACCGCCTCACGACGTTCTTCGGCGGCAAAGAAGCCACCCACCAAACCAACGACGGTCAGAACCGGCAGGCCAATTTTTAGCCCGCGCCGGATGCCGGGGGTGAGCATCCAGCGCTGAAAGCGGTAGCTGAGGCGCGAGGGCGCGGGGTCCACGTTGCGCGCGCGGCCAAAAAGACGCGCCCCGCGCAAATGCAGCTTAGGTTCGGTTTTGGGCTCGGGCCTTGGCGCGGCGATGAAATCGGCATCCGGCCCCGCCAACGGTTTGGTCCGGTGGATCACCGGCGCGCGGGAGGCGGTCAGCGGTCGCATGAGGCATCCTCCACCATCCAGGCGCAGAGCTGGCCGAAACTGATGCCAAGGTGTTCAGCCTGTTCGGGCACCAGCGAGGTCGGCGTCATGCCGGGCTGGGTGTTGGTTTCCAGCAGGAACAGCCCGTCGGCACCCTTGCTGTCATCCCAGCGGTAATCGGTGCGGGACACGCCGCGACACGCCAGCGCATTATGCGCCTTAACCGCATAGTCCATGCAGCGGTCAAAGATATCCTGCGGGATCTCGGCGGGCAGCACATGCCACGAGCCGCCGGGCTTGTACTTGGCATCATAATCGTACCAACCGCCATCGGTCATGATCTCGGTCACCGTCAGGGCGCGGTCGCCCATCACGGTCACGGTCAGTTCCCGGCCCGCGACGTATTTCTCGACCATCACCTGATCAGGCATCGCCTCGTCCAGTTGCGGCGGGCCGTTGGCATTTTCATGCACGATATAGATGCCGACGCTGGAACCTTCGTTGTTGGGCTTGGCCACATAGGGCGGCTCCATCACATGGACCTCGACCACCTCGACCTTGGGAACGATCAGGCTGGGTACGATAGGTAATCCTTCGGCGGCGTAGACCTCTTTGCTGCGTTGCTTGTCCATTGCAAGGGCCGAAGCCAGCACACCGGAATGCGTGTAAGGAATGCGCATCCATTCCAGTAGCCCCTGCACACAGCCATCCTCGCCCCAGCGTCCATGCAGGGCGTTGAACACCACATCGGGTTGGATATCGGTAAGGCGAGCAGCAAGGTCCGGACCTGCGTCCAGTTCGACCACTTCAAAGCCTTCACCCACAAGAGCGGCTGCGCATTCGCGCCCAGAGCTGAGAGACACCTCGCGTTCCGCCGAGGGGCCGCCCATCAATACCGCCACTCTGGGGTTTGTCCTGCTCGACATACCCAATGTGCGCCTCAATGTCCCCGGACCTTATGTGGTGGTCCGTACTGCGTTTATGCCTTTGATCCGTCGTCCTAATTTGCCTGTTATGGTCTGACGGTCGGGGCTTTATTCTTCCAGCGGATCACCGACCCGCATGATTTCCCACTCTAGCGTGATGCCGCTTGTTTCGTAAACCTTTTTTCGCACCTCTTCGCCCAGACCTTCGAGATCTGCGGCGGTGGCGTCGCCTGTATTGATCATGAAATTCGAGTGTTTGGGACTCATCTGCGCGCCACCTTTTGTGGCCCCGCGCATACCCGCGTCATCGATCACTTTCCACGCCTTGAGGTCATGCACATCGTCCGCGCGCCCAGTCGACGAGAACCCGGCTGGATTACGGAAGGTCGACCCGGCGCTGCGGTCCTTGGTGGGTTGAGTTTCGTCGCGCTTTTTTAGCTGCGCCTCCATGCGAGCGTGCAGCTCAGCTGGATCGCCCGAGGGGCCTTGAAACGTCGCCGAGATCAGCACCGCGCCTTCGGGCAGGTCGGACTGGCGATAGCGGAAGCTGAGGTCTTGCGGGGTCAGGTCCACGATCTCTCCGGCGCGGGTGACGACGGTAGCCTTTTGCAACACATCCGCCGTATAGCTGCCGTAACAGCCCGCGTTCATACGCACGGCCCCGCCGATCGACCCGGGTATCGTGCGCAGGAAAGTCAGGTCCACACCTCCATCCGCTGATTTACGCGCCACATGCGCATCCAGCGCGGCGGCACCCGCGCTGACGGTATTGCCTTCGACCGAGACACCATTGAACCCGCGCCCCAATCGGATGACCACCGCCCGCAGACCACCATCACGGACGATCAGATTGGATCCGACACCCATAGGAAAGATGGGAACATCCGCAGGCAGATCACGCAGAAACGACTGAAGGTCTTCGGTATCGGCGGGTTGAAACAGATAATCCGCTGGTCCGCCGACGCGCAGCCAGGTGAGTTCGGAAAGAGAACGCGCCGCGGACAAGCGGCCACGGACGTCGGGCAGTTCGCTCATGCGCCTTCCCGCGATGCAAGGCTGCGCCCGCCTACTCCACCCATGATCACCGCAAACAGGAAGGGCAGGACCGCACCGGTCAGCCAGACGAAGGGTCCGAACGCCTGTTCTTCTTCTCCTGTCCCGACACCGGCCAGCACTATGATCAGTACCAGACCAAGGGCCGAGGTCAGCCCGATCAGCCACAGCAGTGCCTTGAGGCCGATCCAGCGCGCGGCGACAAAACCCGCAAGCGTCCCGAGGATCAGGGTAATCAGCGGCAAATAGGCGAAAGTGGCGATGTCGACCATGGGGGCCTCCTGAAAATGGCCAGTTACTTGTTCGCCGCCTTCATGCCCTGCATTTTCGCCTTTGTCCAACGGGTGAGGTAAATCACCGGCCAACGCAGAACTGACATACCTGCCGCAAGAACCAGCAGCCCGATCCATGGACCATTTTCATAGGTGACATAGCCTAGTATGGGGACGCCAACGGCGATCAGGAAATAGGCGCGCCGCCAATGGTTGTCCTTGCTGGGCAACATCGCCAACACGTTGGCGACAACACCCCACAGACCGGCAAGCGCAATCGACCAGTTCATTCCGACACCTCTTTACCCGTCCACTTGCGCCAGTAGTAGCGGATCGGGTTGCGGTACATCGAAACAAAACCGCCAGCAGCCAGGACTCCGACGAACCAGCCATAGTCTAAACTCAGCCACAGAATCAGAGCAGGCGCGCTGGCAAACAGTACAACACCCGGTGGGAATTGCAGGTGCATCGGCAGCATCGCCACAATGGTGGAAGCGAAGACCCAGACGCAGGCGAGTATGAGCGACAACGCCACGAGGTTAGCTCGCTTTGGCGATTAACCGGTCAGGCAAACCGTTGGCCCAGGTACTGATCGTACCTGCGCCGAGGCAAACAACCATATCGCCCGGGCGGGCCTGTTCACGGACAAGGCGGGCGAGGTCTTCTTCGTTCAAGATCGCGCGCGCGTGGCGGTGGCCGTGGCGGATCAGGCCCTGCACAAGATCGTCACGGCTGGCACCTTCGATCGGATCTTCGCCTGCGGCAAAGACCTCGGCAATAGCGACCACGTCGGCGTCGTTGAAGCAGGTGCAGAAATCGTCGAACAGGTCGGACAGGCGGGAATAGCGGTGAGGCTGGTGGACGGCGATAACGCGGCCCTCGGTGGCCTGACGTGCGGCCTTGAGAACGGCGGCGATTTCGACCGGATGGTGGCCGTAATCGTCGATGATGGTGACGCCGTCAATTTCTCCAACCTTCGTGAAGCGGCGATTGACGCCGCCGAAATTGGCCAGCGCGTCGCGGATTTCACTGGCCTTCATGCCCAGATGACGGGCCACGGCCACGGCGCTCAGCGCGTTAGAGACATTGTGGTCGCCGGGCATTGGCAAGGTGCAACCTTCGATCACCTTGTCTTCATGGCGTAGGTGGATGTCGAAATGGGCGACGCCACCCTTATAGGTTAGGTTTTCGGCCCGCACATCGGCCTGTGCGTTGAATCCATAGGTGCGCACACGACGGTCCGAGATGCGACCGACCAGAGCCTGCACCTCGGCATGATCTGTGCAGCAGACGGCCAGGCCATAAAACGGCAGGTTCGAGACGAACTCGTAAAACCCGTCCCGCAGCTTATCGAAATCGCCCCAATGCTCCATGTGTTCAGGGTCGATATTGGTGACGATGGCTATGGTTGCAGGTAGGCGATTGAATGAGCCGTCGCTCTCATCCGCTTCAACCACCATCCATTCACCCTGCCCCATGCGGGCGTTGCTGCCATAGGCGTGGATGATGCCGCCATTGATGACAGTGGGGTCGAAATCGCCCGCGACCATTAGTTCCGCCATCATAGTGGTTGTTGTGGTCTTACCGTGAGTTCCGGCGATGGCAATGTTCGAGCGCAGGCGCATGAGTTCCGCCAGCATGTCGGCGCGACGGACGACGGGCAGGCCCTGCGCGCGTGCCTCGTCCAGTTCCGGGTTCCCCGGTTTGATCGCAGTTGAGACCACGACCACGGCGGCGTTCTGCAAGTTCTCGGCACGCTGGCCTTCGAAAATCTCAGCACCCAGCCCAGCCAGCCGGTCAGTAATCTTCGAGGTTTTCAGGTCCGAACCTTGTACCTGGTAGCCAAGATTCAAAAGCACCTCTGCGATACCCGACATCCCGATCCCACCGATGCCCACGAAGTGGATCGGTCCAACGTCCTGCGGCAGTTTGGTTGCTGGATTCATGAGGTCTCCTTCTGCGCCAGTTGCTCGACAAGGGCGACCAGACGCTCGGTGGCGTCCGGTGCCCCGACCGATAGCGCGGCATGGGCCATTTGCTGTGCGGCTTCGGGGTTGGTGAGAACCGTGGTCATTTGCTGTGTCAGCGCGGGAACGTCAAGGGCGTTTTCGGGGATCATGATCGCACCGCCTGCCTGAACCAATCCACGCGCATTGGCTGTTTGATGATCTCCGGCAGCCGTGGCAAGCGGGATCAAAATCGACGGGCGGCCAATCACGGAAATGTCGGCGATACTGGAGGCACCTGACCGGCTGACAACCAGCTGCGCGTCGGACATACGGCGAGGTACGTCGTCAAAGAAAGGCTGTACGTCGGCGCGTATGCCGTGATCGGCGTAAAAGGCCTTGACCCGTTCACCATCCTCATCGCGGGCCTGATGCGAGACGCGGATATACCCGCGCAGATATTCAGGCAGCGCAGCGATGGCCCCCGGCACCACGTCACTGAGGATACGTGCGCCCTGTGAGCCGCCCATCACCAGGACAGACATCGGGTACTCCCCAGGCGGGATATAGGGGGCAGCAGCGCGTTCAAGAACGGAGGCGCGAACCGGGTTACCAGTGTGTATGCCCTTGGACCCTTCAGGCAGATCGGTGGGCCAGACACCACAGGCCACTTGAGCCACACGCGTGGCAAACAGTTGGTTTACCCGGCCCAGAACGCCATTTTGTTCATGGATCATACGCGGCAGCTTCAGCAGGATGGCCGCGCCCAGCGCCGGTATCGACGGATAGCCGCCAAAGCCCACCACCACATCCGGCTTGTCACGCATCATCTGCGCAGCCATGCCAGTGACTCCAGCAGCAATCTTGGGTCCAACCAACATCTTGGCCGCTAATCCGCCTCGGGCGAAGGTGGCCGAGGATGCCTCGACAATCTCGACGTCTGCGGGGAACGCGCCGGTATAGCGCGCTCCGCGCGGGTCGGTGGACAGGCGCACACGCCAGCCTTTCTGCAGCATCGCCTCGGCCAACGCCTGCGCGGGGAACATGTGGCCGCCGGTGCCACCTGCTGCGATTAGTAGATAAGGTTTGCCCATCAGCCTCGTCCGCGCAGAATGTCGCCCAGCTCGCCCTGCGGGCGGGTTCGGGTGAAGGCCAGCAACATGCCAACCGCGATGCCGCCAGCAATCAGGGACGATCCGCCATAACTGACAAACGGCAGCGTCATGCCCTTGGCGGGCAGAAGACGCACGGCGACGCCCATGTTGATCATAGCCTGCACGCCGAACATGCAGGCCAGACCAGTGCCAGCCAGACGGATGAACATGTCGCGTTCGCGCATCAGCCGCAGCAGCGAACGCACAACGATCAGCGAGTACAGCGCGATGATAATCAGCACCAAAATCAGCCCGTATTCTTCGGCCGCGACCGCGATGATGAAATCCGTATGCGCATCAGGCAGAGACCACTTGACCTGCCCCTCACCCACGCCGACGCCGAACAGACCGCCTTCGCGGATAGCATTGGTGGCATACCCAAGCTGGGTGGTCGGATCGAGTTCCTGATTAAGGAAACCATCGATACGACGGGCAAAGTGCTCGGAATTGGAATAGGCAAACATGCCGCCCAGAACCACGGCTCCGGCCATGCCGACCAGCAGCAGCATCGGGGCTCCGGCAACAAAATACATCACACCCCAACCAAAAAGGATAAGGCAGGCCTGCCCGAAATCGGGCTGCATCACCAGCATTGCCACGATGGACATACACAGTGCAAAGGACCACAACCGCCCCGGCGGGCCGTTGATTTCCTGTGATGCGGCCAACAGCCATGCGGCCACCACGACAAAACCGGGCTTGAGGAACTCGGATGGCTGCAACGAGGCAAAACCCAGCGAATACCAGCGCACCGCGCCTTTGCCAAAGTCTGTACCGAAGACCGGCAGGAAAGCCAGCGCCACGAACGAGGCCAGAAAGCCCAGAATCGCCAGCCGCCGCACCAGTGTCGGCGACATCATTGAGGTCAGCAGCATCGCAACCAGCGCCAGCCCGCCAAAGATCGCCTGACGTTCTACATAGTGGAAAGGATCGAACCCGTTGCGCCCCGCCAGTGGCGGCGACGAGGCCAGCCCAAGCAAAAGCCCGATGACAAACAGGATCAGAACGCAGGACATCGTCCAGCGATCAATCGTTCGCCACCACTTCGGAAGAATCGGTTCTCCGCGCTGGTCCTGGACCGCGCCATACACCATCTCAGTCATGAGATACCGCCACTATCTGCCTCGTTAACGTCCCGTTTTCGGGATCTGATTGAGAGTCTACAGGGATTTTTACATTTGGGCTAGCAGAATGACAGGCAGAACTGGAATTCTGGAACGATGAGCCGCCGTTGACAAACGCGCATGCATTCAAGCAGCGCATGCTGCCTGTTCTGATCGACGGCCCGTTGAGGCTCGGTTTGAGTTCATCCAAATATCAACCGCGCCCAACGTCATTGTTCAAAAAGTAAATCGTCAGTCTTTGATGGGGTATCTGTCAGGCTCTTCAAACACATCGATCACTCGGGAACCCGCCTTGATGCGCCCGCCATGCTCCACTCCGGCTGGGATAGAATAGCTGTCGCCGGGCAGATAAACTTTCGTCTCTCCGCCAATGGTGAGTTCAATTTCTCCTTCCACCACCGTACCCCATTGGGCACCATGTGAATGTAGTGGGAGTTCCATTTCTTTAAGAAAAGTAAAAAAGGCAACCAAACCAGCATCAGATCGAATGACTGCCGTCTGCACGACGTCTTCGGGAAATGGCACGTCTAGTCTTGGAAAGTCTGTAATGAAGTTTGGAAAGCGCATATTTTTATCCCTTTAAATGGATCTAACCGGCAAGCATTAGCACAGAGCCTAGCATGTCAGAATGCACTACGACTAAAAATCCACATACCATATGGCACAAACCCAAGTGCCGCTGAGAAATTCTGTGGGCCAAACCCACACCGTTTTGGTCTGCGCTCTTGCCATCGCTCACAATCCACGCCATGCGCAGCATATGGATTTCGAGACGATCATCCTCGGTGCTGGCGCGGCCGGCATGATGTGCGCAGCCCATTGCGGTGGCCAAGCGCTGGTGATCGACCATGCAAAAGCTCCCGGAGAAAAGATCCGCATCTCGGGTGGTGGACGATGCAATTTCACCAATATGTATGCGGGACCGGGCAATTTCCTGTCTCAGAATCCACATTTCAGCAAATCAGCGCTGGCGCGATATACACAGTGGGACTTCATCGAACTGGTCGATCGCCATGGCATTGCATGGCATGAAAAAACGCTTGGGCAATTGTTCTGCGACGGGTCTTCGAAACAGATCGTCCAGATGCTGCTGAATGAAATGGCCAAGGCCGAGGCCGAGCTTTGGGTGCAGACGTCGCTGCGCAACTTGCGCAAAACCGAAAGCGGTTTCGCTTTGGATGTCGAACGCGATGGCAAGCATATCCCTCTGACCTGTTGCAATCTGGTTCTGGCCACGGGTGGCAAATCGATCCCCAAAATGGGCGCAACGGGGTTGGCCTATGACATCGCGCAGCAATTCGGGCTGCAGATAACCGAGACACGGGCGGCGCTGGTGCCGTTCACCTTCTCGGACGGACGGTTCAAGGATTTGTCCGGCGTCTCTTTGCCCGCTCGACTGTCAAACGAGCACAGCAGTTTCGACGAGGCGTTGTTGTTCACCCATCGCGGGTTGAGCGGTCCTTCGGTGCTGCAATTGTCTTCGTACTGGCGCGAGGGTGAGGCAATATGGGTCAACCTGATCCCCGATTTGCCTTTATACGATCTGCTTCGCGATCAGCGGCAGGCTGTTGGGCGCAAGGCGCTGACCACCGAATTGGCACGCCACCTGCCCACGCGTCTGGTGGAATACCTCGCACACCATATCCCGATGAAGGGCAATCTTGCGGATCAGTCCGACACGGCGCTGTCGGAACTGATCGCCGCATTGTCCAACTGGCGGCTTACGCCGTCGGGCACCGAGGGCTATCGCACCGCCGAGGTCACTCTGGGCGGGATCGACACTGACGGGCTGTCGTCCAAAACGATGGAGGCCAGGGATGTCCCCGGCCTCTATGTCATTGGTGAAGCGGTGGATGTCACCGGCTGGCTTGGCGGTTACAACTTCCAATGGGCGTGGTCCTCGGGCCACGCCGCCGGAAGTGCCATCGCAAGCCGTTAGCCTACGACGTTGTAACCCCGTCCGCGCATACAGTTGCGCACGATGACTTCCTTGTTCTGGTTCTTGTTGATCACGTCAGCACCTGCACCAACCAACGCACCGGCAACGGCGGCGCGACCCAGGTTGTCGCTGCTGTCCTGAACGATGCCGGTGACGGCTGCAGCACCTGCGGCGCCGATTGCGGCATTACCTGCGGTCGATCCGTCAACGCTGGCCTGCGAGGCTGCAAGTTGCTGGCACTGATACAGGTCCGAGTTGTAGTTCGGGCCTACTGGGCCATCGATCACGGGCTGATAGTTGGCCCCGGTATTGGTGCAAGCCGCAGCAGCCAGCAGCGCTGGAACGACCAGAAGAAGTTTACGGTTTGGCATATTCATGACCTCGTGTTGAATTTCCTGAAGGCAAAAACCAATGCAGGCAGTGCGTCAAGCAGATAGGCCCACAGCTTCGCCGAACCGGCGATCTATTGCAAACGCATTGCTTTCAGAGGCGTTTTTTAACCTGAACCACGAAGTCATCGCCACGTTGTTCGAAGTTGTCATACTGGTCGAAACTGGCCGCAGCAGGTGCCAATAGAACGGTTTCACCGGGCTGCGCATCGGCCATGGCCTGCATAACCGCCGCTTCCATAGTGGTGCAGACTTGCGCATCGGCCTGCAACTGCATTGCAAAGCTCGCCGCCTCACGCCCGATGACGTAGGCCTTGATTACGTGGTCCCCTGCCCCGTTCAGCGCCTCAAGCCCGCCTTCTTTCTCAAGCCCGCCACAGATCCAACGTATCTTCTTGAACGCGCTCAAGGCTTTGAGGGCGCTATCTACGTTGGTGGCTTTCGAGTCATTCACATAGGTCACGCCGTCCGCCTCGGCGATGATCTGACTGCGGTGCGGCAGACCCGGGAAGCTGTGCAGCGCGTCTTCGATCACGCGCGGAGCAAGGCCCAGCGAACGGCAGGCGGCATAGGCGGCGCAGGCGTTCTGGTGATTATGCGCACCGGGCAGGCCCTTGATCTCACGCAGGTCGATCGATCCGGCCTGTCGGCCCTTGCGGTATTCCGACAGGAAACCCTTGCGGGCAAAGACCTGCCAACCCGACCCGGTCAGCTTGCGCGCCACCGAGACGCGGATCACCCGGTCATCCGACGGCCCCTCGGCCAGTTGCCCGGCCAGAAACGCGCCCTCGGCCTCATCTATCCCGATCACGGCACGGTCTGGGCCTCCTTCGGCGAACAGGCGACGTTTGGCGGCAAAGTAACCACCCATTCCACCATGTCGATCCAAGTGATCAGGTGAAAGATTGGTGAAAACCGCCACATCCGGCGTCAGTGCGCGGGCCAGTTCGGTCTGGTAGCTCGATAGCTCCAGTACCACGACCGATCCATCGCCACCTGGGTCGATGTCCAGCACGCCGCGCCCAATGTTACCCGCCAGTTGTGAGTCGCGCCCGGCCTCGGTCAGGATATGTTGGATCAACGCAGCGGTGGTTGATTTGCCATTCGATCCCGTCACCGCGATGACGCGCGGTGGGATGTCGTAGTTGTTCCATTCAGGGCCTGCGAAAGAGCGAAAGAACAGACCTATGTCATTGTCGACCGGAACTCCGGCTTCCAACGCAGCGGCCACAACCGGGTTCGGCGCGGGGTAGAGATGAGGGATGCCGGGCGAGACAATTAGTGCGGCAATATCGTCAAACGCCCCGTGGCGGCGCAGATCGACACACGAGAATCCCTCGACCTCTGCCGCTTCACGCGCGGCGGGGTTGTCATCCCAGCAGATCGGCTCAGCCCTGCCAGCGCGCAGCGCTCGTGCGGTGGTCAGACCCGACCGACCTAACCCCAGAACCGCTACTTTCTGCCCTGAAAACCCTTTGACCGGGATCATTGCCATACACCTTCTATCCGAGCCGTTCTTCCAGCCAGTCCGCCCGCCAAGCGACTGGCCCTTTTGGAACGTTTTCTATTACGAACCCATAGTCTGGTAACCGGTCGCACAATGCATCGTATTCCGCAATAGCTGCGGCCAAGTTGTGCCGCCGGTCATCATCCTGTTCGAATATCTCAGGCCAAGGAGGAAAGAGAAACACGCATGGGTCGTAGCCCAAGTGCAGTATCTGTTCACGCACTTTGGTCTCCAACGGTGTACCGGTTCGATCAAACCAAATCAGCGCGTCCAATGCCGAACGATCAAATAGCACAAGATCATCTTTGGCATTGCTGAAGTCAGATATCGCAAGTCCAATGATCCTGCGGCAGAATACCTCGGAGTTGACCCAAGGCAGAGCGCGACCACCACCTTGTCTTTCCTCGGCAATGACACGACGACCCGGCTCGGAAACTGTTGAATATCCGCGTCGGGCCATCTCCTCCAGCAGTGTTGATTTGCCACCACCGGAGCATCCAGAAAGCACGATGCAACGCGGGCTCATCTGACTTTCAGCGTCGCCAGCCCGATCATCGCTAAGATCAGTGAAATGATCCAGAACCGGATCACGATGGTGGGTTCAGCCCAGCCCTTTTTCTCATAATGGTGATGGATCGGTGCCATCAGGAACACGCGCTTTCCGGTCCGTTTGAAATAAAGAACCTGGATGATCACGCTCAGCGCCTCGACCACGAACAGCCCGCCCACGACTGCCAATACCAACTCGTGTTTGGTAGCCACGGCGATCGCGCCCAGCGCACCGCCCAGAGCCAGTGATCCGGTATCACCCATGAAAACCGCCGCCGGCGGGGCGTTGTACCAAAGGAATCCCAGCCCTGCGCCAAACAGCGCTGAAGTGAAGATGAAGATTTCACCGGTGCCAGGCACATAGTGAACATCAAGATACTCGGTGAAGTCGACCCGCCCAACCGCATAGGCAATCACACCAAGGGTCGAGGCCGCGATCATCGCGGGCATGATCGCCAGCCCGTCCAGACCATCTGTCAGGTTCACCGCGTTGGCCGCACCCACAATGACGATCACCGCAAAGGGGATATAGAAAAGGCCAAGATTGATCAGCGTATCCTTGAACACCGGCAGAGCCAGCTGGTTTTGCAAATCGCTGGGATGGTGCAGCGTCGCCCAGAGTGACGCCAGCACGGCAATGATGATTCCCAGCGCCAACCGCATCTTACCGGAAACGCCCTTGGTGTTCTGCTTTGAGACTTTGGCATAATCGTCCGCAAAGCCGATGGCCGCATAGGCCAGCGTCACGAACAGTACCATCCAGACATATGGATTGTCCCAGCGCGCCCAGATCAGGGTCGACGTGACCAGAGCGCCCACGATCAGCAGCCCGCCCATGGTGGGGGTCCCGGCCTTGGACAGATGCGCCTCGGGGCCGTCATCGCGGATCGGTTGACCTTTGCCTTGCCGCTTGCGCAATACGTTGATCAAGGGTTTTCCGAACAGAAACCCAAAGATCAGCGCAGTCAGAAAGGCGCCCCCTGCCCGGAAGGTGATATAGCGGAAGAGGTTCCAGAAATCCCCTCCGTCCGACAGGGCGGTTAACCAATAGAGCATTACAAAACCTTTCTCACAATACGGCGGCTCTCTGGCGCGCTGCCATGCCCCATTTGCCGCAGACCGTCAACGATCTGCGCCAGAGCCATGCTGAGAGAGCCCTTGGCCATCACTACATCGCCGCGACGGATCAATTCCGGCAGATGGGCGGCCATCTCATCGCTGGTTTCCGTCCACAACCCGCGCTTGCCCTCGGGCAGAGCCTGATGCAGCGCTTGCATCAACGGGCCGATGCAATGAACCTGATCGACATGCGCCATCGCAGGCACCTCGGCTATGGCGGCGTGCATCGCCTGCTCTTGCGCACCAAGCTCTTTCATGTCGCCCAGAAACGCGATCTTGCGTTTGCCCGCCGACGCAAACAGCACGTCGAGAGCGGCCTCCATCGAGGTTGGATTGGCGTTGTAGCTGTCATCGAGCAGTTCAATCTGCCCACCATCTGGCAGCGCGATCACCTCGCGCACACCGCGCCCTTTGACCGGAGACCAGCCGCGCAGACCGGCAATCGCCTGATCCAGATCGACCCCCAGCGCGACACAGGCCGCCAGAGCGCCCAGCGCGTTCATAGCAAAGTGAGTTCCCGCGGATTGGACATCGAATGTGATGTCTGCTCCGCCGACAATACCGTGTCCCCGCACCGAGTCAGGGCCTTGGAGCACGTTGCTCAGGGCATAGTCCCGCGCCTTGTGGCCAAATTCGACGATCCTTGCACCATGCGCAGCGGCGCAGTCGCGCAAGATGCCCGCGTGTTCGATATCGGCGTTGACGATAGCGGTGCCGCCCTCGGCCAGCCCGTCGAAGATCGCAGCTTTTTCAAATGCAATACCCGCAACCGAGTCGAAGGCTTCGAGGTGGACGGCGGCTACTGTGGTCACCAGCCCCACATGCGGTTGCGCCTGACGCGCCAGCGGAGCGATTTCGCCCGGATGATTCATGCCGATCTCGATCACCGCGAACTCGGTGTCGCGCGGCATTCGCGCCAGCGTCAAAGGCACGCCCCAATGGTTATTGTAGCTGGCGACGCTGGCATGAGTTTTGCCTTGCGTCTCCAGAATGCTGGCCAGCATTTCCTTGGTCGAGGTCTTACCCACGCTGCCAGTCACCCCCACCACGCGCGCACCTGTCCGGGTGCGAGCCGCCTGCCCCAACGCCTCTAGACCCGTCTGCACATCGTCGACGATCAACAGCGGTGCATCTTCGGGCACGCCTTCGGGAATATGCGACACAAGCGCTGCGCCTGCGCCTTTTTCAAGCGCTTGGGCGACGAAATCATGGCCGTCGCGGGCAGCCTTCAAAGCAACGAACAGGTCACCCGGCTGCAGGGTGCGCGTGTCGATGGAGACGCCGTTCACCTGCCAATCGGTGGTGGCGCGCCCGTTGGTGGCCTCTGCGGCCTCGGCTGCGGTCCAGAGCGTCATGCGACCCTCCCGTCCAGCGCGGCAACGCTGATACTGGCCTGTTCCACATCGTCAAAGGGCAGGACCTGATCTCCGACGATCTGGCCGGTTTCGTGTCCCTTGCCCGCAATCAGCAGAGCGTCGCCCGGTTGCAGCGCGTCGATGCCGCGCAGGATGGCCTCGGCCCGGTCCCCGACTTCCGTGGCTTCGGGTGCGCCCAACATGACAGCACCGCGGATGGTGGCCGGGTCTTCGCTGCGTGGGTTGTCATCGGTAACAAAGACCACATCGGCGTTTTCAGCAGCGGCCCGCCCCATCAATGGGCGTTTAGTGGCGTCTCGGTCACCGCCTGCACCAACAATGGCGATCAGACGTCCCATGACATGCGGGCGCATCGCCTTCAATGCAGTGGCCACGGCATCCGGTGTATGCGCGTAATCGACAAACACCGCCGCGCCGTTGTCGCGGGTGGCAGCCAGCTGCATCCGTCCGCGCACGGTGATCAGGTGCGGCAAGGTTTCGAACACGCGGTCGGGGTCCTCGCCCGCCGCGATGACCAATCCGCAAGCCAGCAAAACGTTCTCGGCCTGAAAGCCGCCGATCAGATTCAGGCGGGTTTGATAGGCCTTGCCTTTCCATGAAAAGCGCAAATCCTGCCCGGTCGCGTCAAAGCGTTGATTCAGAAGACAAAGATCAGAACCCTCAGGGCCCACGGTGATGATATTCTGGCCGCGTGCCTCGGCGATCTTGCGCATCTCGGCACCCTTGGGATCACCAAGGTTGAACACAGCGACCCCGTCTTCGGGCAGCACACGATCAAACAGACCCGCCTTGGCTGCGAAATAGGCCTCGAACGTGTCGTGATAGTCCAGATGATCCTGCGTGAAATTCGAGAACCCGGCAGCGGTCAGATGCACCCCGTCCAAGCGACGCTGTTCAAGCCCGTGCGAGGAGGCCTCCATCGCCGCATGGGTCACGCCATTTTCGGCAGCCTCGGCAAGACAGCGGTGCAGAGTGATCGGCTCGGGTGTGGTATGGGCCAGCGGCGCAGTCCATGCGCCCTCGACACCGGTGGTGCCCAGGTTGACGGCGGCAAGTCCAAGCTCGGTCCAGATCTGGCGGACGAAACTGGCGACCGAGGTTTTTCCATTGGTGCCGGTGACCGCCACGATGGTCTGCGGTTGCGCGCCAAACCATAGGGCGGCGGCCCCTGCCAGTGCCTGACGGGGGTCTTCCGTGACGATCAGCGCAGCATCGGATGCGGCCAGTTCGTCGGTGGCGATCTCGGCCCCTTTCGCGTCCGTCAGGATCGCGGTGGCCCCCATGCGCAAGGCGTATTGGATGAAGTCTCCACCATGGACTCGGGTGCCGGGAAGGGCTGCAAAGAGGAAACCGTCTTTGACCTCGCGGCTGTCGACAGCCAGACCGGTGATTTCGGGATTGGCCCCTCCCCGTGCGGTCAAGGCCAGTTCGCTGAGTTTCTTTGACCGATTGCCCATGACCCACCTTTCGCTGGACAGCCTAATTTGAGGTCAGCGTTATAGCAGCGCGCGCCTCAGGCTCAAGCCGGGGTCTGAGACCCAATAGCGGCGCCACCCGTCCAATCAGTTCGGCAGCAACGGGAACGGCAGTCCAACCCGCCGTGCGGCGCTTTTCGCCATAGGCTACGATGGACGGTTCATCCAGCGTGACGATTAGCACATATTTCGGATCATAAGCCGGGAAGATGGTGGCGAAGGTGGCAATCACCTTGTCCTCATAGTACCCGCCACGCGGCTTGGGTTTATCGGCAGTACCGGTTTTTCCCGCCACGTCGTACCCTTTGACATCACCAAAGCTGGCGGTGCCATCCGTGACCACTTTGCGTAGCATATTTTGCGCCTGCTTGGCGGTGTTTTCGGACATCACGCGAGGGCCGTATTGCGGGCCATTGCGGCGCAAGATCGTGGGGCTGACATAGTACCCGCCATTGGCAATCGCTGCGTAACCAGCGGCCAGATGCATGGGGCTGGTCGAAAGGCCGTGGCCATAAGAAATCGTCACGGTGCTCAACTCACCCCATTTCTTGGGCTTGAGCGGTTGCCCGCCCTTGGCCTCGACAATCTCGAATGGGGTTGGGTCGAACATGCCTAGCGCGTTCAGAAAATCCTGTTGCCGGTCGGCCCCGATTTGCAAGGCCAGCCGCCCGGTGCCTCGGTTCGAGCTGTACTTGATTACATCCGAGACACTGATCTCACCATAATTCTTGCCGTTAAACTCGCCAATCGGGAAGCGCCCGATTTTCATTGGGCCGGAAGTGTCAATGATGGTGTTGGAGTTCACCAGACCTAGCTGCACCGCCTGCGCGGCGGTGAAGATTTTGAACACCGAACCCAGCTCATAGACACCCTGTACATAGCGATTGAACAGCGGGCTGTCCGAGGGATCGAAGCCCGAGGTCGGTGGGCGCGGACGGTCATTGGGGTCAAAAGACGGCAACGACGCGGCCGAGACGACCTCGCCCGTATGGGCGTTCATCAGAACCGCCGAGGCTCCTTTGGCGTTCATGATCTTCATGCCGCCATAAAGCACCTGTTCCACCGCCGCTTGAACGGTCAGATCCAGCGACAGTTGCAGCGGCTTGTTGCCGTTGGCCGGGTCGCGCAGATAGCCGTCGAATTGTTTTTCGACGCCAGCTACGCCGATCACCTCGGCTGCGCTGACACCTTCGCGGCCAAAGCCCGAGCCGCCCAGAATATGCGCCGCGAGTCTGCCATTGGGATATAGCCGCATTTCGCGCGGGCCGAACAGGATGCCGGGATCACCGATGTCATGCACCGCCTGCTTCTGCTCGGGCGAGATGCGCTTCTTGATCCACAGGAATTTTCGCTTACCGGTGAAGTCTTTGACCAAACGCTCTTTTTCCAGATCAGGGAAAATAGCGACCAGTTGCTCGGCTGCGGCGATCGGGTCAATCATCAGCGGTGGCTGCGCATAGACAGAATAGGTGTCCAGATTGGTCGCCAGAATACGGCCTTCGCGATCCACGATATTGGCGCGTTGCATGGCGATGGAGGCCCCCGGCGCACTTGCCAATGGTTCTTGCGCCTCGGATGTCGCCAGAACGCCCATACGAAAGCCTACGACCGAAAAGGCGCAAAAGAAGAAAAGACCCAACACCAACAGGCGGCCCTCGGCGCGCGCGCGGGCGCGGTCTTTCATGTCTTCGTGGCGTTTGCGGATGTTCTCTCGCTCAATCGCCTTGGGGTTTTCACCCTTTGCACGGGCGTCGAGGATACGGGCCAGAGGGCGAAGTGGTGTACGGGTCATGGAACCTGCACCTCGATCAGTGCCTGAATGTCAGTGACTTCCTGTATTTCAAGCGGGTCGACGATGGGCAGATCCGGGTCCTCACCATAGGAAATCTGATCGGCGCGACCAAACTGCTCAGCCCGCAGAGGCAGCAAACTGAGACGTTCGAAATTCAAGTCCGCCAGCTCACGCAAACGATCAGGCCGGTTTAGATAGGCCCATTCGGCATTCAGCACGGCGAGTCTCGCCTGCGCCATACCGATCTGGCCTTGCAGCGACTGCGTTTCCTTCAGCACCTGCTGCGTGCGGTAGTTCTCTTGATAAGCCCAAAGCGCCAGCCCGAACACGGATAGTGCAGTCAACGCATACAGAATACTCTTCATCTTGCCCTTCCCCCCAATTGCGGCATGCCGATGGCCCGGGACTCAATTTCCCCTGCCGGGGCATCCGTTCTTATCGCGACACGCAATTTTGCCGAGCGTGCACGTGGGTTTTCTTCAAGTTCCTGCTCATCCGGCCCAACGGCCTTGCGGGTCTTGAGTGTGAATTGCGGCTTCTCCTGCTCCATCTCAGGCGCATAACGGTTGGCGCGTCCGGTTTTGCCCGCGCGCGATTGGAAGAACCGCTTCACCATCCGGTCTTCTATGGAATGGAAAGTCACAACGGCCAGTTGCCCCCCCGGCTTCAAAGCGCGCTCGGCGGCCATAAGCCCCTGAAACAGTTCTTCGTATTCTGCGTTCACCGCGATCCGTAGCCCCTGAAAGCTGCGCGTCGCCGGGTGCGATTGGCCCGGTTTGGGGCGCGGCAGGCAGGATTCGATAATCTCGACCAGCCGCAGAGTTGTTGTGATCGGTTCTTCGGCCCGCGCCTTGACGATGGCCTTTGCTATACGACGACTGGCGCGTTCCTCCCCGAAATGGAACAGGATGTCGGCCAATTGCGTCTCGGTTGCCGCATTCACCAGATCAGCTGCGCTTTCACCATCTTGGCTCATCCGCATGTCGAGCGGGCCATCTTTCATGAAGGAAAAACCGCGTTCAGCCTGATCCAACTGCATGGATGAGACACCAAGGTCCAGCACCACGCCATCCAGGTCCTGTGCATAATCATCCATGCGAGAGAACACGCCCTGCTGCATCACCAGCCGGTCACCATATTCCCCAGCCCAGTCAGCGGCCATTTCAAATGCCAGTGGGTCGCGATCGACGCCAATGACTTTCTCGGCCCCGGCCTCCAGCAACGCACGAGTATAGCCGCCTGCGCCGAATGTGCCGTCCAGCCAGGCACCGGATACCGGCGCCACAGCGGCCAGCAACGGGCGCAGCAGTACGGGGATATGAGGTTTGTCCGATGAGGTCTGAGCGCCGGCCATGCCGTCACCCATCCCCGATGCCATCGAGATACTGCATCGGATCGAAGTCATCTGGCAGATCGTCCAGCCATTCCTCGGTGGTGGCCAGTTCTTCGGCCTCGTATGTCTCGGGCTTCCAGATCTGGAAGGTATCACCGGCGGCGATAAAGAACGCCTCGTTTTCAAGGTCGATCTTGTTGCGCAGCTTTGCGGGCAGCACCAAACGACCCGTTTCGTCCACATTGGTCGGGAAGGACTGACCATGGAACATCCGCTGAAGCATCCGACGCTGCATCGAGCCTCGCGGCAGCGCATCGATCTTGGCATCCACCTCGTCGATCGCTTCCATGGTGTAACATTCAAGGTATTTGCGGCGGTGGTCGCCATAGACAATCACGAGTTCAGGATTGTCACCGGGTTGCCAGCTGGGGTCCGAGGCCTCAAGCACACGACGAAACGAGGCCGGGATCGAGACCCTGCCCTTCGTATCCACCTTATGCTGGCTTTCGCCTCTAAACCTGCGCGCCAAGACGACTGTCCCTTTCGCTTGCGCCCCACCTCAAAATTCACGTTCCCCCGGAAGTAAAACGGCGGGTTGATCTGCTGCCACTGATCAACCCGCCGCATTGACCCGCTTTGCGGGATGTCCAGCTGCGCGCGCCACCTGGGGGGATGTCTGCTCGCCCGCGCGCCGGATCTGTTAAGTGATGAAAGCGAGATGCCTGTATGAAACCTGTTTTTGTATTTTTGGTTCGGGGTCGTTTGGCGCCCCTCAACTGTCCTCGCCCTCATCGGGTACATAAGGGATGCCATGGGAATTCATGGAAATCAATAGGAAAATTGCATAGAGAGGCCTGATGTAGGCTTCAGATCAAGACTAATGCAATCGATACTTGGATCAAATACGCCACAAATTGTGCCCCAGGTGCTTACTAACACTAAATATGTAAGAATTGACGCCTAAATTATTCCTCCCATGAATTCCCAATAATTTTCAGAATTATGGATCATTTGGCGCAGATACCCATTCTTGGCAGCCGAAGAGGACGAATCACGGTCCCCTTACAGGCCAGCCCCATAGGCGACCCATGTTTTCCCATAGCACCATCACCCCAGGCGCCGGACCTGCGGTGAGAAGATTTGCCCCTCTTGAGTTGACACAACATGCCCAAACAAACACCAATTCCGCTCAATAGATAAGCGGCCACCATCACAGGGTCTGGACACACGAAACGTCAACCACACGTGAAAACCAGTATTTTAAAGGCAATTATTGGGGCGTACCGGATTATCCTGCCAATCCATGCATTTGCTGCATAGCAGCATTGACGACGCGAACTATTGTGCAATCGCAGCATTTGCCTATCTTCAGTCTCAAGCAAACGCCGGACGATACCGGTAACAGTAAGAATGAACGGATCATGAAGATGGCAGTCGCAAGCACACAAACAGCTCTGAAAGGCACACCGGCAAATGGAATCTCAACGCTGGTTGAGACCGTGAAAACCCGGGTTGCTCGTTATCGCCTGTACCGTCAGACAGTCAACGAATTGTCGGGACTGTCAGATCGGGAATTGGCTGATCTGGGCTTGCACCGCTCGATGATCCGCCGGCTGGCCCAACAGGCCACCGAAGAGCAGATCGCGCGGTAAGCGCAACAAGAACACCGAGATCAGGTCCGTCCTCCTCCCTTTCGGACCTGTATTTCAGCGGCAGCGTCTCTCCTCCTCCCTGACGTTGCCGCACCTAATACCGGCCCTGACCGCCGGAACCTGATACATCGGGGCTCTCCTCCTCCCTGCCTCGATGTTGAAAGCGCGCGGCGACGTCTTCCTCCTCCCTGACGTCGCCGCGTCTTCTTCATACCGGGATCAAACCCGGGTTCGGATACATCGGGGCTTCCTCCTCCCTGCCCTGATGTAGAAAAGAACGGCGGTTCCCCTCCTCCTCCCTGGGAACCGCCGTTTTTCGTTTTTTGCGCACAAGATGTAGGCTGGGGTCGTGAACGATTTGTCAGGAGTCTCCCATGGCCGCTTATTTCATCGCCCAGATTTCCATTCATGACCCGGATGGGTACCAGAAATACCTCGAAGGATTCATGCCGATCTTTGACCGGCATGGCGGAAGGCTTCTAACCGTATCCTCAAAACTCGTTGAAGTGATCGAAGGCAGTTGGGAAGAAGATGGGGTCGTCCTGATGGAGTTTCCGGATATGGCTGCCGCAAACGCGTGGAAGGACGATCCGGACTATGTCGAATTGGCCAAGATCAGGCAAAAAACGGCGACGGCGAATCTTGTGCTGGTCGAAGGGTTGTAAGCTTCAGAACGGCACGTCATCCTTGTTGGTCAGAAAGCGCGAGACCACTTTCTTCACCCCTGCCTTGTCAAAATCGACCTCGACTTTATCACCTTCGATGCCGATCACTGCGCCATAGCCGAATTTCTGGTGAAACACTCGCTCGCCCAGCGTAAAGCTGGCCACGGCGGTCGCATCAATCACAGTATTCCGGCTTTCTTTTGGCTGAGACATGCCATATTGCCCCTGCCGCGCCTGCATCCGCTTCCAGCCCGGAGAGTTATAGACATTCGCCTCGGCTGCGCGGGTTTCGATCCCGGCTGCCTGCTGACCACCACCATAGAGCCCCGGAGGTGTCAGCACTTCCACATGATCTTCGGGCAACTCATCAATGAACCGGGACGGCATCGAATTCTGCCATTGTCCGAACACCCGTCGGTTGGCTGCAAAGGAAATCGTACAGACTTCTTCTGCGCGGGTAATACCGACATAGGCCAGCCTTCGTTCTTCTTCGAGGCCTTTGAGACCGGATTCGTCCATCGAACGCTGAGAGGGGAACAATCCATCCTCCCACCCCGGAAGGAAAACCGCGGGAAACTCCAGCCCCTTGGCCGCGTGCAGCGTCATGATCGAGACTTTGGCCCCGTCGCTGTCCTGCTCGTTATCCATCACCAGACTGACATGCTCCAGAAACCCCTGCAGGTTTTCGAAATTGTCCAGCTGATTGACCAGTTCCTTAAGGTTTTCCAGCCGCCCCGGCGCCTCGGGCGTCTTTTCGTTCTGCCAATACGCGGTATAGCCGGATTCGTCCAAGACGATCTGCGCCAGCTCGATATGCGAATGCTCGGGCGCGCCGTATCGGATCGGTGAAACACCGTCATCAATCACCGTATCATCGTCCACCTCGATCCGAGGCCCACGCGCCATTGCATTCCAACGCGCCAACCCGTCGATCAGTTCGCGCAGCGCCTTGCCACCCTTGCCCTTGATCAGGCTGTTATCGACCGCGATCCGCGCCCCTTCGACCAGAGACACGCCATTCTCGCGCGCCACCACCTGAATCGTCTGTTGCGCCTTGTCGCCAAGGCCGCGTTTGGGCGTGTTTACGATCCGCTCGAAGGCCAGATCATCCTCGGGGCTGACCACCAGCCGGAAATAGGCCATGGCATCGCGAATCTCCATCCGCTCATAGAATCGAGGGCCGCCAATCACCTTGTAAGGCAGACCAATGGTCAAAAACCGATCCTCAAACGCCCGCATCTGGTGCGAAGCGCGTACGAGGATCGCGATCTCATCAAGGTTCATCGGCCGCACACCGCGCGTGCCACCTTGCATCGCGTCGATCTCTTCCCCGATCCAACGCGCTTCTTCCTCGCCATCCCAATGGCCGATCAGACGGACCTTTTCACCCTCTTCGCGGTCGGTCCAAAGCTCTTTGCCCAAGCGGCTTTCATTGCCACGAATGACGTTGGACGCAGCGGCCAGAATATGCGGGGTCGAGCGGTAGTTCTGTTCCAGCCGGACCACGAAGGCGCCAGGGAAGTCCTTTTCGAACCGCAGAATGTTGCCCACCTCGGCCCCGCGCCAGCCATAGATCGACTGATCGTCATCGCCGACGCAACAGATGTTCTTGTGGCCCCCTGCAAGCAGACGAAGCCAGAGATATTGGGCTACGTTGGTATCCTGATACTCGTCCACAAGGATGTAACGGAACCAGCGCTGGTATTGCTCCAGCACGTCCGGGTGGGTTTGGAAAATCGTGACCATGTGCAGCAACAGGTCGCCGAAATCCACCGCATTCAGCTCGCGTAGGCGGGTCTGGTATTGGGCATAAAGCTCGATGCCCTTGTGATTATAGGCCCCCGCATCCGCAGCAGGCACCTTGTCGGGCGTCAGCGCTCGGTTTTTCCAGTCATCGATGATCCCGGCCAGCATCCGAGCGGGCCAGCGCTTGTCGTCAATGTTGGCGGCTTGAGTAAGCTGTTTCAGCAGCCGTTTCTGATCGTCAGTGTCCAAAATTGTGAAGTTCGATTTCAGATCGACCAGTTCCGCATGGCGACGCAGCAGCTTGACGCAAATTGCGTGGAAGGTGCCAAGCCACGGCATCCCCTCAGCGGGTCGGCCCAGCATCCGCCCTACCCGCTCTTTCATCTCTCGCGCGGCCTTATTGGTGAAGGTCACCGCCAGAATCTCATTCTCACGCACCCTATGTGTCCTGAGCAGATGGGTGATCCGAGCGGTCAGAGCTTTTGTTTTGCCCGTGCCCGCACCAGCCAACATCAGCACCGGACCATCCAGCCGCTCAACCGCTTCGCGCTGCGCCGGGTTGAGATCGTTGAGGTACTCAGCCGAGGTCGCAGGCATCGCCCGCGCCGACAGCGATGCGCCTTCGAAGGCGTCCATTTCGTCAAAACTGCTCATGCCAATAAACTACGTCGGATGGGCGCGGAGGGAAAGGGTTTGTTCACGGCTTGTTCGCTCAAATCAAATAGAATCATCCCTCCAAAGGGCGCAGCGAGGATATTCGGAGAAACGGGCATTATTTGCTCTTTCCCACGGGGGATTGATGCCGCAATGCAGCATGTGCAATAAGTTTGCGCAAAAGGGCGGCGTTTGCGAGCGTTAACATGCCGGTTCTACCCAGAACTACATATGTACGTGGCCGTATTGTCCGCCTATGCACAAGGCCACAGCCATTAAGACCGGGACCTGAAATGACAGACTTCAAGAAAATCCTGATTGCCAATCGCGGCGAGATTGCCATCCGTGTGATGCGGGCAGCCAACGAGATGGGCAAGCGCACCGTCGCGGTCTTCGCCGAGGAGGACAAGTTGGGCCTGCACCGGTTCAAGGCGGATGAGGCCTATCGCATTGGCGCAGATCTGGGACCGGTTGCGGCGTATCTGTCGATTGACGAGATCATCCGGGTGGCCAAAGAAAGCGGCGCAGATGCGATCCACCCCGGTTACGGTTTGCTGTCCGAAAACCCGGATTTCGTGGATGCCTGTGTTCAGAACGGCATCACCTTCATCGGACCAAAGGCCGAGACCATGCGCGCGCTTGGCGACAAGGCTAGCGCTCGGAAAGTGGCGATTGCCGCCGACGTTCCGGTTATCCCGGCGACCGAGGTGTTGGGCGACGACATGGTAGCCATCAAGGCCGAGGCAGCCGAGATCGGCTATCCGCTGATGCTGAAAGCGTCTTGGGGCGGTGGCGGACGCGGGATGCGCCCGATCCTGTCCGAGGATGAGCTGGAAGAGAAAGTGCTGGAAGGCCGCCGCGAAGCCGAGGCCGCCTTTGGCAACGGTGAGGGCTATCTGGAAAAGATGATCACCCGTGCCCGCCATGTTGAGGTGCAGATTCTCGGCGATAAGCACGGTGAGATATACCACCTCTATGAACGCGATTGTTCGGTCCAGCGCCGCAACCAGAAGGTCGTGGAACGCGCGCCTGCCCCGTACCTGACTGAAGAACAGCGCGCCGAAATCTGCGAACTGGGCCGCCGTATCTGCGCCCATGTGAACTATGAATGCGCGGGCACCGTCGAGTTCCTGATGGATATGAACACCGGCAAGTTCTACTTCATCGAAGTGAACCCGCGCGTGCAGGTGGAACACACCGTAACCGAGGAAGTCACCGGCATCGACATCGTGCAGGCTCAGATCCTGATCGCCGAGGGCAAGACCCTGACCGAGGCCACCGGCAAGGCCACGCAGTCCGACATTCGCCTGAACGGCCACGCGCTGCAGACCCGCGTGACCACCGAGGACCCACTAAACAACTTCATCCCCGACTATGGCCGCATCACCGCCTATCGCTCGGCCACCGGCATGGGCATTCGCCTGGATGGCGGCACCGCTTATGCAGGCGGGGTGATCACGCGGTATTATGACTCTCTGCTGACCAAGGTGACCGCTTGGGCCCCAACGCCAGAAAAGGCGATTGCGCGGATGGACCGTGCGCTGCGGGAGTTCCGTGTGCGCGGTGTTTCCACCAACATCGCATTTGTCGAAAACCTGCTAAAGCACCCGACTTTCCTGTCGAATGAATACACCACCAAGTTCATCGATGAGACACCGGACCTGTTCCAGTTCAAGAAGCGCCGCGACCGGGGCACCAAGGTTCTGAACTATATCGCCGACATCACTGTGAACGGGCATCCCGAAACCAAGGATCGCCCGATGCCGCGCCCCGACCTGAAAGAGGCCAGGCCCCCCGCGCCCAAGGCCGAACCGCAGATGGGCACCCGCAACCTGCTGGAGCAAAAAGGCCCGCAGGCGGTTGCTGACTGGATGAAGGCGCAGCGTCAGCTGCTGATCACCGACACCACCATGCGCGACGGGCACCAGTCGCTGCTGGCAACCCGGATGCGTTCGATCGATATGATCAAAGTAGCACCCAGCTATGCTGCGAACTTGCCGCAGCTATTCAGCGTCGAATGCTGGGGCGGTGCAACCTTCGATGTCGCCTATCGCTTCCTGCAGGAATGCCCTTGGCAGCGCCTGCGTGATCTGCGTGAGGCGATGCCGAACCTGATGACCCAGATGCTGCTGCGCGGGGCGAACGGGGTTGGCTATACCAACTATCCCGATAACGTGGTGCAGGAGTTTGTGCGTCAGGCGGCCAAGGGTGTCGACGTGTTCCGCGTGTTCGACTCGCTGAACTGGGTCGAGAACATGCGCGTCGCCATGGACGCGGTGATCGAAAACAACAAGATCTGTGAAGGCACCGTTTGCTATACCGGCGATATTCTGGACCCGGACCGAGCTAAGTATGGCCTCAAATACTATGTCGGAATGGCCAAGGAACTGCGTGACGCTGGCGCACATGTGCTGGGCCTGAAGGATATGGCCGGACTGCTGAAACCGGCCTCCGCCAAGATCCTGATCCGGGCGCTGAAGGAAGAGGTCGGGCTGCCGATCCACTTCCACACCCATGACACCGCAGGCATTGCAAGCGCCACCATTCTGGCCGCCTCCGAGGCCGGTGTGGACGCGGTGGATTGCGCGATGGACAGTTTCAGCGGCAACACCTCTCAGGCAACGCTCGGCACCGTGGTCGAGGCGTTGCGCCATACCGAGCGAGACACCGGGCTGGACATTAAGGCCATCCGTGAGATCAGCGACTATTTCGAGGCAGTGCGTGGCCAATACGCGGCCTTCGAGTCCAGCCTGCAGGCCCCGGCCTCCGAGGTATATCTGCACGAAATGCCTGGTGGTCAGTTTACCAACCTCAAGGCACAGGCGCGTTCGCTTGGACTCGAAGAACGCTGGCACGAGGTTGCTCAGATGTATGCGGACGTGAACCAGATGTTCGGCGATATCGTCAAGGTGACGCCGTCGTCCAAGGTGGTCGGTGACATGGCGCTGATGATGGTCAGCCAGAACATGACCCGTGCGCAGGTCGAAGACCCGAACACTGATGTAGCCTTCCCCGACTCGGTGGTGGACATGATGCGCGGCAATCTGGGTCAGCCTCCGGGCGGGTTCCCCGATACCATCATCCAGAAGGTTCTGAAGGACGAGGCCCCCAACACCGAACGCCCCGGCAAGCATGTCGAAGCGGTCGATCTCGAGGCCACCCGCACCGATTTGTCCAAACAGCTTGAGGGCAAAGAGATTGATGACGAGGACCTGAACGGATATCTGATGTATCCCAAGGTGTTCCTCGACTATATGGGCCGTCACCGCACTTATGGCCCGGTCCGTACCCTCCCCACGCGTACCTTCTTTTACGGCATGGAGCCGGGCGAGGAGATCACCGCCGAGATCGATCCCGGCAAGACGCTGGAGATTCGCTGTCAGGCCATCGGCGAGACGGACGAGAATGGCGAGGTTCGCGTGTTCTTCGAACTCAACGGTCAGCCCCGCGTGATCCGCGTGCCGAACCGTTTGGTGAAAGCATCAACCGCTCAGCGGCCAAAGGCCGAAGTTGGTAACCCCAACCATATCGGCGCGCCAATGCCGGGTGTCGTTGCAACTGTTGCCGCTGTCACAGGTCAAGAAGTCAAAGAAGGCGATCTACTGCTGACCATCGAAGCGATGAAGATGGAAACAGGTATCCACGCCGAGCGCGACGCGGTGGTCAAGGCCGTTCACGTCCAGCCTGGAGGTCAAATCGACGCCAAGGATCTGCTGGTCGAACTGGAATAACCGGTTTAGCCTTCTAAGCTAACAAGGGCCGTTCGGGGAACCGGGCGGCCCTTTCAACATCAGGAGGCCGCATGCTGACCATCACCCCGATCTACGCCGCGTTGATCGCATTTCTGTACGTCGCACTCAGCGTGAATGTCATTCGGCAACGCCGGGCGGGCAAAATATCGGTCGGGGATCATGGCGACAAAGCCATGATCAAGGCAATGCGAACGCATGCGAACTGCGCAGAATACGCTCCCTTTGCTTTGCTGCTTATCGCCATGGTCGAACTGCAAGATGCTGGCGGCTGGCTTGTGAACCTGCTGGGGATGTTACTTTTGGCGGGCAGGCTTCTGCACGCTTATGGTTTTGGCAAGACGCCACAGGTCATCATCCTGCGCCAGATCGGAATGGGTCTGACCTTCACTGCAATTCTGATTGCCGCGATCGCGAACCTCGCATTGGCTGTTTGAGCGCGCGATTTAGCCCGTCAAAACCTGCGTTTCGATCAAAGGAGCATGCGGGAGGCTAGGCTGCGCCTCTGCCAGTGTTTCATCGCTCTGACTGTAGATCACGGTGGTAAGAACAATCAGCGCCGCCAATGCCGCCATTTTAATGTCTGCAATATCTTTCATTTCCTCTGCCCAATCCCTTATTTCGTTCATTGCTATATCTCTTGAACACCGCAGCCCCGAATTTCCGTCGAAAGATTTTTTGCTGTTTTTTGTGTTTTTCCGCTTGCAGCCTCGTGTGGGAATTTATACATCCCTCCTCACTCAACGGCGCGGGCGTAGCTCAGGGGTAGAGCATAACCTTGCCAAGGTTAGGGTCGGGCGTTCGAATCGCCTCGCCCGCTCCATTGAGAGGTCTACGGGCCATATAAGTATCTGATGCGGGCGTAGCTCAGGGGTAGAGCATAACCTTGCCAAGGTTAGGGTCGGGCGTTCGAATCGCCTCGCCCGCTCCAGATACCAAACTCTCCGAACATGCTGGTTCTTTCGCGATTGCTGCGGCATCTTTGCTGCACATGAAATTACGACGGAGATGCGGATATGCCCGATTACGTCATTCGCGCCTTAACAGCAGACGAACTTCAAACCGCTGTAGATTGGGCGGGACAGGAAGGCTGGAACCCCGGGCTGCACGACGCGGTCTGTTTTCGCAGTTCGGACCCCGAAGGATTCAAGGGCGGTTTCCTGGACGGCCAGATGATCGCGTCCGCATCCGCCGTGAACTACGATGATGCCTACGCATTTCTTGGCTTCTACATCGTGCGTCCCGAGTTTCGCGGCTCGGGATACGGATTGCAGGTCGCCGAAGCGGTCAAGGCACATTGCCAGGATCGTAACATGGGCATGGATGGTGTGGTCGAACAGCAGGACAACTATCGGAAATTCGGTTTTGAACTGGCTTATGACAATTATCGATTCGCGGGCACCGTCGGCGGCATCCTGGATGCCCTGGGTCGCGTGGAGGACACTCGGGTTCGTCCAATCAACGCACTAACCGATGATCTAAAGTCGTATGACCGAGGCCTGTTCCCCGCCGCGCGCGACACGTTCTTGCGCGGCTGGTTGGAGGCACCCAGCCACGTTTCGCGGGTGTTTGAGGAAAATGGGCGGATCAAAGGCTATGCAACGTTGCGGCGCTGCCTGAGCGGGTACAAGGTCGGGCCTCTGTTTGCCGACAATCCACAAATCGCGCAGGCGCTTTTGGTTTCCCTTCTGACGACGCTACCCGCCGATCAGGCAAAGGCCGAGGTATTCATCGACAAGCCTAATCCAAACGCACAAGCCATGGAATTGGCCAAACAGTTGGGGCTGACCAAGGTATTTGAAACGGGGCGCATGTATTCCAGTCACGCGCCGGACATCGACCTTGACCGGATATATGGCATCACGACGTTTGAACTGGGTTAGAACGCCTTGAACGTCATCGTGGTCAGCGAGCGTTCGATATTGGGAATCACCAGCAGGTTTTCGTTGATGAAATGGCCCACATCCTCGGTTTCGGGGATGTAGAGCTTCAGCAGCAGGTCGTATTCGCCGCTTGTGGAATACAATTCGGAATGGATTTCACGCAGCGCGATCTCTTCGGCGACTTTGTAAGTGGTGCCGGGTTTACAACGGATCTGGATGAAAACGCAGGTGGACATGGGCCGGGCCTTGTTGGTTCGTGTTGCCCGCAGGCTGGCACGGGCCGCGTCCGGGTGCAATCCCCTGCAACAGTTTGCGACGAAGGCTTAAAGCGGTCTGGATAGGTCGCCCATCCGGGTCTATAAGCGCGCCTGTAGCAAAAGGAATTCGCCCATGCGCAGCGCTAAGATCAGCCGTCAGACCGCCGAAACCGAGATTTCGGTCGAGGTCAATCTGGACGGCACCGGCCAGTATGACAACCAGACCGGCGTCGGGTTCTTTGACCACATGCTGGATCAATTGGCGCGGCATTCGCTGATCAACATGACGATCCGTGCCAAGGGTGATTACCACATCGACGACCACCACACGGTCGAAGACACCGGGATTGCGCTGGGTCAGGCACTGATGCAGGCGCTAGGGGACAAGAAGGGTATTCGCCGCTATGGCGAGTGCCATCTGCCCATGGATGACGCACAGGTACGCTGTGCGCTGGACCTGTCGGCTCGTCCGTTCCTGATCTGGAATGTGGACCTGCCGACGCAAAAGATCGGCACCCTCGACACCGAGCTGGTGCGCGAGTTCTTTCAGGCGCTCAGCACCCATGGCGGGATCACCCTGCATATCGATCAGTTGCATGGTTTCAACAGCCACCACATTGCCGAGGCCGCCTTCAAGGCCGTTGCCCGTGCTTTGCGCGACGCGGTCGAAACCGACCCACGCAAGGCGGATGCGATTCCCTCGACTAAGGGCGCGCTGTAGATGCTGACAGCCATCATTGACTACGAGAGCGGTAACCTGCACTCGGCGGAGAAGGCGTTTCAACGGATGGCCCGCGAACTGGATGCAGGCAAGGTCGTCGTGACATCGGACGCAGACGTCGTCGCGCGGGCCGACCGGCTGGTTCTGCCCGGTGATGGCGCTTTCCCGGCATGCGCCGCCGAGTTGCGCGGCCACAAAGGCATCTATGACTCTATGGTTGAAGCCGTTGAGCAGAAAGGCCGCCCGTTTCTGGGCATCTGCGTCGGAATGCAGCTGATGGCGACCAAGGGTCATGAATACTCCGCGACCGATGGTCTCGGCTGGGTTGCCGGTGATGTTGTGAAGATTGAACCCTCGGACAGCGCGCTCAAGGTGCCACATATGGGCTGGAACGATCTGATTCTGGAAAGCGACCATCCGGTCTTTGACGGGATAAAATCAGGCGATCACGCCTATTTTGTGCACTCCTACCACTTCCGGGTGACGGATCCGGCGCAACGGTTGGCCTATGTGGGCTACGGGCAAGAGGTCACGGCCGTGATTGGCCGCGACACAATGGTTGGGATGCAGTTCCACCCTGAGAAAAGCCAGGACGTCGGCCTGCGTATGATCGGCAATTTCCTGACCTGGAAGCCCTGAGGTTTACTGCACCCGCGTCCAGACCTGCCCCCGGCAGACCAGACCACCCACGGCACACCCCTTGACGGTCAGCTTGTTCTGGCTGTCCAGTGTCATTTTCGAACTATAGGTTTTGTCGCGATCCGGGGCCCAGATTTTGCCGTCGTCATAGCTGCCGTCACCCTCGGGGATCATGTCCCAGATGATTTGCTTGCCAAGGTTTTCGTACTCCAGCTGTTGGTTGCCTTGGGCATCAAATGCGCTGTCGATAGTTCCGCAGATGGCGCTGCCACATTCCGAAATCGACACATGCAAATAGCCGCCCGTATCGCCCGGAGCGGTCTTCCACAGCCCGTCTACCGGATCGGCAGCAAAGGCGGTGGTCGCCATCGCAGCGAAGACCGCTGCAAGAGAATATGTCTTCATGGTTATCTCCCTGTCTTTCCGGTCAGTCTGACCTGCCGTTCGGCACCGGGCAAGAATGACTTAGCGTCGCGTTGCGCCCCTGCCCTGCCTGTGCGATATCCCGCGCGTGTAACAGTGATATAGGGCCGCCCGACATGATCCTCTACCCCGCCATCGATCTGAAAGACGGCAACGCCGTGCGCCTGCTGCGTGGTGAAATGGATAAGGCGACGGTCTTCAACGAAGACCCTGCTGCGCAGGCCCGCGCCTTTGTCGAGGCTGGTTGCGAGTGGCTGCATCTGGTTGATCTGAACGGTGCTTTTGCCGGGGAGCCTGTTAATGCGGCACCCGTTGAGGCAATTCTGAAAGCCTGTGACGTGCCCGCGCAGCTAGGCGGCGGCATCCGCGATATGGCCACGATCGAAACCTGGATCGAGAAAGGTCTGGCGCGGGTGATTCTGGGCACCGTTGCAGTCGAAAACCCAGATCTGGTGCGCGAAGCTGCCAAAGCCTTCCCGGGCAAGGTAGCCGTCGGTATAGATGCACGAAACGGCATGGTTGCCACCAAGGGCTGGGCCGAAGAGACCGACGTACAGGTCACCGATCTGGCGCACAGTTTCGAGGACGCTGGCGTGGCAGCGATCATCTATACAGACATCAACCGCGACGGTGCGATGCAGGGTCCGAATATCGAAGCCACGGCGGCGCTCGCTCAGGCGGTTTCGATTCCGGTGATTGCCTCGGGCGGCGTCAGCTCACTGGACGACCTGATCGCCCTGCGCGATTGTGGCGTCGAGTTGAACGGCGCGATCTCTGGCCGCGCGCTCTATGATGGCGCGATTGACCTAAAAGAGGCCATTCGCGCCCTGAACTGAGTTATTGAGCAGCGGCGGCGGTCAGTTTCGCCAAAGCGCCGCGCATCTTTTCGATGACGGGGGATTTCTCGACTTCGTCGAGCTCGTCCATCGTCTCTTTCGGATCTTCATAAGCCAGCCAGACCTGTCCGTTTGCGTCTTCGTAGGCCTGCACCTTCAGCGGCAAGAACAGCCCCGCGCGCGGGTCGATCTGCATGGCGGGAGTGCCCAGAGCCGGGTTGCCGAAAATCAGCACCTGATTGGCCGGGATCGGCGTTCCGACCTTTTCCGCCCCCGCCGCGTGATCCACGCGGGCAAACACGGTGGCGCCCGCATTGCCCACGGCGGCTTCCAGCGCGTCCAGCGCCTCGGCCACGGATTTGTTGGTTTCCACTTTGATGATGTCGTCAGCCATGGCGGACAGGGCGCCTCCGAATGTGAGAATTGAAGCCAAAAGAAGTTGTCGCATCTGGGTAATCCTTTTCATAAATTTCACCCCTAATTTCCATGGCTTCGCGACAGATCACAATCACAAGTCTGGCATCGGCGGGGCTTTGCCGGTACAGGTGCCCCGAGCAAAGGAAAGCCCATGCTGAAAACCCGCATCATTCCCTGTTTGGATGTCGCCGATGGCCGTGTGGTCAAAGGTGTGAATTTCGTTGGCCTGCGCGATGCTGGTGACCCCGTGGAATCGGCCAAGGCATACGACGCCGCCGGAGCGGATGAGATCTGCTTTCTGGACATCCATGCGACGCATGAGAACCGCGGCACGATGTTCGATGTGGTCCAACGCACGGCAGAGCAGTGCTTTGTGCCTCTGACTGTAGGTGGTGGCGTGCGCACCAAAGATGACGTGCGGGCCCTGTTGCTGGCGGGGGCTGATAAGGTCAGCTTTAACTCGGCCGCCGTCGCGAATCCGGATGTGATTGCCGAGGCTGCGGACCAGTTCGGCAGCCAGTGCATTGTCTGCGCCATTGACGCCAAGACCGTCAACCCCGGCAAGTGGGAGATTTTCACCCATGGCGGGCGCAAGCCAACAGGCATCGACGCGGTTGAATTTGCCAAAACCGTTGTCGCCAAGGGCGCGGGGGAAATCCTGCTTACCTCGATGGATCGCGATGGTACCAAGGCCGGGTTCAACCTGCCTCTGACCCGCGCGATTTCCGACGCGGTAGATGTGCCGGTGATCGCGAGCGGAGGCGTGGGCAATCTGGACCATCTTGTCGAAGGTGTGACCAAAGGTGGGGCCAGCGCGGTGCTTGCCGCCTCGATCTTCCATTTCGGCGAATACAGCATCCACGAGGCCAAAGAGCATATGGCCGCCGCTGGCATTCCGATGAGGCTGACATGAGTATTTTGCACGATCTGGCGGCTACGATTGAGGCCCGTAAAGGGGCAGATCCAGACAGCAGCTGGACCGCCAAGCTGTTGGCCAAAGGTCCCGAGAAATGTGCCGAGAAATTCGGCGAAGAAGCCATTGAAGCAATCATCGAAGCCGCCAAAGGGGACAGGGGAAAACTGACCTCCGAGGCGGCTGATGTGCTTTATCACCTGCTAGTGATGCTGGCTGCGCGCGATGTTGCGCTGGATGATGTGCTGGGCGAACTGGCCCGTCGACAGGGCACCAGCGGAATCACGGAAAAGGCATCCCGACCAAAAGACTAAGCGGGTTTCGTGCGATGACCCGGCCCGCTATACTGCGGCTTCGGGTGCATTGAGGCAAAGGACGCGCAGATGATCAGAGCTTTGGTGTTCGCGGCAGCGCTTGCCACCCTCGCCGCCTGTGCCACCCCTCCCCCGTCTTCCGGAGATGAGGTCCAGCGGCTGGCGGCTGAAATCCAAAGCCTCGGCCCCGATATCGACCCGGAAGAGGCCACCCGCGCCGCCCGCATCGCCTATACCTATACTGCGCAACTGGCGCAGGAATACGAGATCACCGACCCTCCGCTTATCCACAACGCCAAGGTCAACAAGGGTCTGCGTCCGCGTGGTCTGTGCTGGCACTGGGCTGAAGATATTGAGCGGCGACTGGATCAGGAGCAGTTCCGCACTCTGGAAATGCACCGCGCCATCGCCAACGCGGATAACCCGTTCCGCATCGACCACAGCACTGCCATTATCAGCCGCAAGGGAGAGAGCATGTACGAAGGCGTCGTCTTGGATCCCTGGCGCTATGGCGGAGTGCTATTCTGGTCGCCCCTGGTTGAGGACACCCGTTACGAGTGGGTTCCACGCGAAGTGGTTCTGGAAAAGCGGCGACAAGAACTAGCATCCAGCCCGTGAGACTGAGCTTCTGCGGGCAGCGATCGAAGCGCCATAGCCACCCGACGAAAGCGTTACCCGTCGCGCCCCGGCTCGTTTGGATTGCTGGAAAACAGCGCGATTTTGTTGCCCTGAGGATCGCGCAGATAGCCGACATAGAAATTCGGACCATACGAGGCGCGAAAGCCCGGCTGGCCTTCGTCAGACCCGCCTGCGGCAAGCGCAGCGGCGTGAAGGTCGCGAACCTGCTGTTGGGTGCGCGCCTCAAACGCCACCATGGACCCGTTGCCAGCCGAAGCCGCGCCTCCATCAAAGGGTGATTTTACATAGAACTCGGGCTGAACCGGGGATTGCCCCGGCGGCACTGGCAGCGCATAGCTCAAGTCTCCGTGATACCGCTCCAACGCATAACCAAGGGCGGGCAGGAACGCCGAATAAAACCGCTCAGCGCACGTGATATCGTCAACACCAACGGTCACATAAGCAATCATTCCGCATGGTCCTGTCTTATTGGTTTGCTGAATGGGTATAGGTCAATTGGACCTCGCCCTCAACAAATGCACCATTTCTGTTCAATTCAGGCCGGGGCGTAGACACAAACGTCAGGGCTGTCACAGCTTGGACGAGATCACTCCAGTCGCAAACCCACCCATGCGCAGTTCGCCAAACAGGCGCTGATATTCGATCTTGGGGCAGCGGTTCATGACTACGTCGATATCGCGGGCCTGCGCTTTGGCAGCGGCCTCGGCATGCTCAACTCCGATCTGCATCCAGATGGTGCGCAAGTCGGGAAACGCATCCAGCGCCTCGTCGACAATGGGTGGCACAGCCTCGGAACGGCGAAAGATGTCAACCATATCGACGGGCTCGGGAATATCGGACAGCGAAGCCTGCACCGTTTGGCCAAACAGCATCTTGCCTGCATGGCCCGGATTGACCGGTATCACCCGATATCCCTTGAGCGACAGATAACGCGCGACGTAGTAGCTGGGCCGCACCGGGTTCATAGAAACCCCAACCACCGCAACCACTTTGGTGCGCCTAAGGATTTGGGTCAGAACATCGTCGGAGTAGTCATTCATGAGCATACCATAAGCAAGCGCATGCAAAGAAAAAAGCGCCCAGGAAACTCCTGAGCGCCAGTTGTTGGAACGAGGGACAGTGAAATGACCCGCGGCAGTTCCATTCCGCGGTCACTGTGACATTTAAGCATGAGTTTTCTAAAAAAAAGAGGTCGCGCGCATTTTTGTGATGACACATCACAAAAGGCGGAATGCCGCCGAATGAAACCGTGCGCATTTCCTTCGGCGATCATGGTCAGAACGGCTCGTTACATAAGCCGCGCGCCGATCTTAAGCCAAGAGCAATAGGCTTTATTGGTAAAGAACCGCAGGCCAATGCCCCTCGGCCTCGCGGATGTAATTGGTGACATCGCGTTCCCAGATACGTTCGATCGCTTCCGAGTGGGTCAGATATAACCGCCCATCCACAATCTGCCATGCCTTGGGATCGGTACTGCTTAGCAGACCTTTCGCCATCGCATAGGCGCAGTAACCACCAAACTGCGGGGCATAGGCGCGCGGATTGCGTTCAAATCGATCGCGATTTTCCTCTGACGCAAACCGCCAAATCGCACCCTTCCACATCAGCGCTATGTCGGGCTGACCCAACTCTGGTGCTCCAGCCTTGAAATAAGAAACCGCATCATAGCCTGAGACCGCCATCCCATCGTCCACGTAGAACATGGGCATTTCCTGCGCGCCGACGACAGAGGCAAACGGGGTACAAGAGAGACTGATCAAGAAGGAACGTCGAGACAACATAGGTGATTCACTGGATTGCGATTAGAGGGCTTCAAGATGCATATTTCAAACCGTATCTGAAACCCCCATGACGCCGATGTGAACGGGCGTGCGGTTGTTAATCGAAAACGTCTTCGATCACGTCCCAGGCTTCGTCCAACACCTTTGAGAACAGGCCCCGCTTTTTCTTCTTTTTGTATTTTTTGTGCTTCTGTGCCGGCTGGTAACTTTTGATCTGCCGATCTGCCAGTTTGGCTTTCGGCACCATCTTGAGATTATGCAGGGGTGCGCCGCAGCTTGCGCAACTCAGCTCGTGCTGTTGCTTTCCCCGAAGAACCAATGCGGCACGGGTACCGCAATAGCAGCAGGTGGCAATTTTATGTGGAGTGGATATGGGGGCCTCCTGTCATCTGGGTTTGGATGCATATAGTGCGATAGCCGCGGCATTTGAGACGTTTAGAGAACCAAATCCCCCCGCCGCGTCAATTTTTACCAAATGATCGACGGTTTCCTTGGTTTTCTGACGCAACCCGGGCCCCTCAGCCCCCAGCACCAGCGCCACCGGGCGATCACGCTTGTCGCCCAGCGTGGCTTCTATCGTCTGTTCGGCCTCACCATCCAGACCCAGGACTAAATACCCCATGTTCTGCAGCTCGATGATCGTATCGGCCAAATTGCGCACGCGTAGATAGGGTTGTCGTTCCAACGCGCCGCTGGCAGTTTTTGCCAAAGCGCCGGTCTCGGGCGCTGAATGGTGGCGGGTGCCAATGACGGCGCTGGCGCCCAGCACTTCTGCCGAGCGTAGAATCGCCCCGACGTTGTGTGGGTCTGTCACCCGGTCCAGCAGCAGCACACGTGGGTTTTCCTGCCCAATACAATTCTCGGCAAGCCCACCCCATTCCAGCGGCTTGACCTCAAGTGCCGCGCCCTGATGAACCGATCCCGGATCAATCGGTGCGGTGAATTTTCGCGGATCAACCACCTCGGGTACAATCTCCGCAAATTCAATAGCTTCCAGCAGTTTGTCGCGGGCATTGCGCGTCACAATCAGGCGCAGCTTCTGCCGTTTCGGGTTCATCAGCGCGTCGCGCACGGCGTGTAGACCGAACAGCCAGACGGTTTCTGCCGCAGCCGCTTTGCGCGCCTGTTCCTTCTCAACGACCCACTTTGGTTTCTTCATGATACGGGCCTCCGGGCCGGGAATTCGGTTTCCTGCGTCAAAGCGGTATTTTCCTGTTGACGCCCTTTAGACGCGCTAGTAATCACGCCTCCACGTCAGGTGCAACGCCTGACAGTGGGCGACAGGCCGCAAGGTGTGGCAGGGGACTGTAACTCCCTCGCGGAGACGCACGCCTGGTTCGATTCCAGGGTCGCCCACCACTTACTCACCGAAAAAATTGAGCCATTCGTTCGGGCCGATATCTGGGTGATAGCAACGTTCGATGTCAACTTCCATGGTCCCCGCGCTATTGCGATACAGGTCCAAATGACAGCGACATCTCTTCGTTGTTGTCAAAGCGGTATGGCGCAACCAAGGTTTTCACCTGTGCTGGGTCGACGTCCTTTGGGGCATTTCGAGCCGATTCCCAAACCCGAAGAGCAGCATTTGGCGCGCGCGGGTCCCGATCGCTGTAAACAGGATGATCAGGCACAAAATAGGCCATGTTTCCGGAAATCCAATTGTCAGCAACAATTGCATTTTCGGGCGCTGTTTGCGCGATTATCTCAGAGGTCAAAGTAGCGAAAGGGGCCGCGCGTTTGGCATCTCCGGCCAGATTGTGATGCAGCATCGCCAGTCCAATAAACACCGCCAGAACGGCGCTGACCTGGGCAAATCGCCTTACGCCTTTACGACCTGCACTCGGTAACAACCACAAACACAGTACGGGGCCGGCATAAATCAATATCGGTTGCAGCCAGCGATCCTTCACGTTGGTGCTTCCGCTCACAAGCACTACAGCCGCCATAAGTATCAAGGCCCAGACCAGAGTACGCGTCATCAATCGCCTCAGATCATCGCCTTTGGCGGCCACTCCTTGTCTGAGATAGATCGACCAAAGGACGCCCAGTACGATCAGCAAGAGCGATACAAACCCAGCCGACGCCAAGGCCAGCTCAACCAAGCCTTGCAGCGCGATCAATGTGGCTGGTCCATCGCTGCTCATGTCCAATTTGCGCGCGCTAGCAAATGCATGTTCTGGATTGTTCAGAACCCATAGCATCGGAGGTGTGACAAGCAATGCAGCGACTCCCAACGAAAGCAGCAGTCGAGGCGACCAGAGAGGCTTGCGCGTCTCAGATGCACTGAAAGCCGCCAGCAACATGGCCAGCAGCGCGATCGCATAGTTGTATTTTGACAAACTTCCCATTGCCACGACTACGCCCAGCAAGACGAATCCCCAAGTCGTCGGTTTGCGAATTAGCCCCCAAATCACCGCGAAGGTCAGAACCGAGCAGAGATTGGCCAGAACGGTATGCGTCAGCGCGCGTTGCGCCTCCCAACTAAACTGATAGAGCATCAGAAGTGACAGGACCGACAGCCCTGCCCACAGTGGCGCATGACGGGTTCGTATAGTCAGGTACAGTATGACAACCGTCGCCAGCAGCATCCCGTTCTTCAGCAGTGACAGCCCGAATATGCCGGGACCGGTGATCTGAAAGATGCCCCATTGCAGCCAGGCATAAAGTGGCAGTTGCGGGCCGTAGCCCCATTCCAGGCGGCGCGCATCAAGAAGTATCTCAGCCTCATCCAGACCAAGCGCGCCGCCGGTTGCAACTCGCAATACGACATGAAGCAGAAAGTAAGCCGTGACTATGCTTAACCAGAAGCGATCTGTCGACATCAACCCATCGAGACGGGATTGCTTCGCTGCCGGGTCATCGACCCCGCAAGCGGCTTCCAGAGATCGCTCATCTGAGTCGCACTGATCTTCGATCATGGATAAGCCCATTTCGTCGGCACTCGCCCAGGATACCTGGCCGCCGGATTGCAACTTTGACCGAAGCTAGACCCGATGTGTGGGCTCAAGTCCACCATTTTTGAGGCAGTTGGGCGCGTGAAACAATGCGCGCAGCTCAGCAGATGGATGCCTGGGCTTCAGCCGCCAGATGCCGCGGCGTGTTGCACGTCGGTTTGGGATATTTTGTCAAACCACTCAGTCAGGCTGCTGACATCGGGGCCGAGCGCCTCGGCTATGCCGCCGGCGAATTCCTGAAACTTTTCAATATTCAACTGATTGACGCCCACCAAGACGGGAATTTCACGCTCTAGTGCGTCGGCGACAATAGGGCGAAAGCCCCGCCCGTCCGCCTCGTGCTTTCCGAACTTGTTGATGATCAGCAATTGAGGGCCATCCTCAAGCGACCGCGTCACGAGGCCGACGGCCCGTTCCAATTCAGCCGGATCCAGACGGCAACCCCGAGCGTTCTTGCCAAGAGATTGTGAGATGCGAATGGTTTCCCCGGTCGGCATGACTTTCAGATCCATATCGCATTTATATCCGTCGGCACATTCGGTGTTGGTCTGCGCAACCCCGGCAATCGGTGTTCCGGCCTGCACAAGACCATCCGCAAATTCGCTAAGCAGGCGATCGGTTGCGCCGCGATCGGTTGTCGTAACATAGGCCAGATGCATTTTTTGGACCTCAAAGTTCAATTGGTGACTTTTCAGATAGCACGCGTCGGCTTGTCCGACCACCTTCATCCATTAAGGCAACGGAGAAAGCCCGATCACCGATGCGTGCAGGTGGAGGAGAACCGCGTAAGAAGCCAAAGCAGTCAACCAGACCCAAAGGCTGGGCCAAGGGCGGGGCGCGCTGAGTGACAGGCGCGCGGTATTGCGGGAAAGGCGTACCCACTGCGTCCCCAAATTGCGCGCGGTGCGGTGATCAATGAGCGCCATGCCCATCACCGCAAAGCCAGCAAACAAGCCGAACAAGATGACATGCGACAGGCTTCCATTGGCCAACAGATGTGCCAAAGCCCATAGCATCAACGCCGCAAGTATCGGATGACGCGTCGTGCGCAGGATTCCAGGGTTTTCGGGATCGAACGGACGGTGCCCCAGCCCTCCGAATGAGAACGGGTTCCGGATCGACAGGCCCGCAATGGCCAACCAGCAGACTATAGGCATGACCAGCAAAGGCACCCAGCGAAAGATTGGAAGCGGCGGGATCACTTCGACATAGGGTGCATTTGCGGCGGCGATGATCAACCAGGCCAAAACTGCTAGCGAAATCATTGAATAGCTGGCGAAATATGCGCGCTTTCCCATCGTACCGATCAGCCAGCCGCGCACTGCGGGGCGTGCTGGAATCATGTGGCTAAGAAGGAATGTGGCAAGTGCTGCGAGGAAGAGGCCCCAACCAGTCATCGTAATCTCCGAACGTGTTGCTCCCGGTTTAGGCCGTGACAGCGCGCTGGTCTTTGTCCGAAATCAAGTGAGGGCAAAGGGGCGGTTACCCGCCCCTGCCCTGTCTTACAGGCCCAGTGCCTTGCGGCGTTCCTCGGCAAAACCCTGCACCATACGATCAGCGATCAGTGCTAAAATCGCCATGGCGGCACCGGCCGAGATGCCAAGCCCCACATCCGCCTGCCCCAGCGCCAGATAAATCGACTGGCCCAGACCGGTTGTCCCGATCAGTGCCGCTATCACCAGCATGGCGAAGGCATAGAGGATGGTCTGGTTCAGCCCCAGTAGGATGGTCGGTGCGGCATAGGGCGCGCGGACGTCGCGCATGATCTGCCACTCGGTCGCGCCGCTGGAGATTGCGGCTTCCATCATTTCCTCGGGTGTGTTGACCAGCCCGTGTCGCGTGTAGCGGATCATCGGGACGATGGCGTAGGCGCAGATCGCCAGGAAGGCCGAGAACTCACCGATCTGAAACACCATCAGAACTGGGATCAGGAACACAAACAGTGGGATCGTCTGCAGCATATCACAGATCGGGCGAACCACTTTCCAGACCGGCCCCCAAACGGCGCTGGCAAGACCGATCAGCCCTCCGACCACTGCGCAGGAAAACACTGCGGCACCGCTGAGGTAGAGCGACAGGAGTGCCCGCTCCCAAAGGCCTGAAACGAGGATGGTACACAGCAGCCCAACCGACAGCGCCGCAAGACGCCAGCCACCCGCGACCCAACCCAGCGCAGCCGCGCCGGTCAGGACAAACGGCCAAGGCAGGTTTGATATGCCGGTTTCCAGCATGCCGATCAGGATAAGAACGATCAGACCGCCGGTCAGATGCCCGCGCCATGCCATCAGCAGAGCGATAGCCGCACCGGCGGCGAACAGACCCCAGCTCATGCTCGGGGTCCACTGGAACCCCCAGGTGAACGGTAGTACAGCCTGGTCCAGACCGATCCGCAAGGGCAACAACACATAGAACAGAGAGTTGTTCTTGAGTGCGTCCAGCCAAGGCCCGTTAGCCTGCGTAAATGAGGTCAGGCCGGTGTCAATCGCCTCGGCCATCGGGTCCAGAACTGTAAGGCCAGACGGGTTCGGCAACCGGGACCAGAAGGCAGCGGTAAATAGCACTGCAAAGCCCAGCATCGCCCAGACAACGCGGCTGTCATATCGCTTGCGCTCGGTCGCCAAAGTGCCGCTCATCCTGTCGATGATCACTGCGAAGACAACGATGACCAGACCGGCCATGAGGGATTCACCGAACTGCGCCTTGCGCATGGTCAAAAGGACTTCCCAGCCGATGTCGTTGAAGCCGCCGATGACCGCCGCGATGATCACCATCGACAGGGCGGCCATCAGGCATTGGTTCACACCAACCATGATCTGAGTCGTGGCAGCAGGAATTTCGACCTGAAAGAGCTGCTGCCAGCGCGTCCCGCCGGACATGATCGCAGCTTCTTTGATTTCGGGCTCTACCCGTTCCAGCCCCAGCATAACGTTGCGAGCCATAGGTGGCGCGGCGTAGATGGCCGAAGCGATCAGGCCGACCACCGGACCGAAGCCAAACAGAAGCAGCAGCGGCGTCAGATAGGCAAAGGTCGGCACCGTTTGCATGATGTCCAGTACTGCCTGAACGAAGGCCTTCACACGTGGCACTTCATTGGCAAGAATACCGATAGCCCCGCCCATAATCAGCGCCACGGGGACAGATACGGCGACAAGGGCAAGCGTATTCATGCTCTCGGCCCAATAGCCTGAAGCCAGAACGAAGCTGAGGCCAAAGAACCCCAGCGCCGCCATCGGCAGACCGCCCAGATACCAACCCAGCGCAGTGACGACCCCAATCAAGATCGGCCAGGGCGTGCTGCCAAGCACGTAGTTTGCAGCATTCATCGGATAAGTCATCAGGTCCGAAAACAACCGCATCGCCGGTTTAATGCCATTCAGAAACCAGTCGAGAAACGCACCAACCCATTGCGTTGCAGGCAGTTCCCATTCTTTGGGCCATGTGACCAGCCATGGGGCGACGCCTTCCAGCGCAAGGCAAACCGCGCCAACGACAAGGGTAATCAGCGCGGCCTGCGTCCCAGCCGTCAGGCGGGCCTGCCGCGCGGGGATATCCGTCACAGCGGTCATGCTTCATCCACCTGCAAAGCTGCGGCGAGATCGGACGGATGAACCGTACCGACAATATTGCCGTCTGCATCGCGGACGGGCACGGGTTCATACAGCTCCATGCAATGTGCGAGCGCCGCGTCGAGCGTCATGGATGTGGTCAAGCCCGGATCATCCGGCCCACGCTCAGCATCATCACGCATGACCGAAGCAACCTTGGCATGCTGGCCTTTGGCCACGTCCTTAGAAAATTCGCGCACGTAGTCGTCTACCGGACGCAGCACGATATCCGTCGGCGTGCCGATCTGAACGATCTTGCCGTCGCGCATAATGGCGATGCGGTCGGCCAGTTTCAGCGCCTCTTGAATGTCGTGAGTGATAAAGACGATGGATTTCTTCAACGTCGCCTGGATGCGTAGGAATTCATCCTGCAGCTGGCGGCGGATCAAAGGATCAAGGGCCGAGAACGGCTCGTCCAGAAACCAGATATCGGGATTCACCGCAAGGCTGCGCGCGATCCCCACGCGTTGGCGTTGACCACCCGAAAGCTGCCGAGGAAAGCTATCTTCGCGGCCTTCCAGGCCGACCAGCGAGATTACTTCCTGCGCACGCGCCAAACGTTCCTTTTTGCCGACGCCTTGCACACGTAGCGGATAAGCCACGTTTTCAGCCACGGTCATATGAGGGAACAGGCCAAAATGCTGGAAAACCATGCCCAGCTTCTTGCGCCTTAGTTCAGTCAGGGTTTTCTTCGATGCACCGATGACATTCTCGCCATCCACACGGATCTCGCCGCCCGTACCGGGCAGAAGTTGCGAAATGCAACGAATCAGCGTCGATTTGCCCGAGCCGGACAGACCCATGATGACAAAAAGCTCGCCTTCTTTGACCTCGAAATTGGCATCCTGAACAGCAGGGATAAACCCCAGTTCGCGCAAATCGGCGGCGGCTTTGTCAGCGTCACTCCCTGACCGAGACAGCGCGTCGGTCAGAGCTTTGTCGGCACCTTGGCCAAACACCTGCCAGAGATTCTGGCAGGCGATGGCTGGCGTATTCGCTTCAGTCACTTAAGCGGACTCACTGCGTTGCCGCGTCAACGACGGGGCGCCATTTGTCTTCATTCTCGGCCATCCAAGCCGCGACGACTTCTTCGACCGCGCCACCATCTACGTCGATCGCCCCCATCATTGGCTGCTGGTCTTCGACCGAAAGCTGATAGTTAGTCAGGATTTCATAGGCAGCGGGCCACTTGTCTGCCATGCCGCTCCAACCGGCCTTGAAGATACGTGACGGCGAGAAATCGCAATCATTCACTGCGTTGGGATTCGGGCCCCAAGACGGATCGTTAAAGCACGCCTCTTCGCCTGCAGGCAGTTCGACAAACTGTACGTCATATGCCGACATCGCCCAATGTGGCTGCCAGAAGGTGATCAGCAACGGCGACTTGCGCTCGGTCGAGGCGCGCAATTCGGCGATCAAAGCGCCCTCGGAACCCGCGGGGACCGCTTTGAACGGCAATTCAAGACCGGTCATACGATCCGCGCCGGGCGTACCCCAATCCGCTGGGTAATCGACCAGACGGCCACCGGGCAGAGTTTCAGCCGTAGCAAAAACTTGCGCACACTCTTTCAGCGCTTCCCACGCAGGCAGGCCCGGGCAGAGCTCCGCCACATGTGCCGGGTAGGCAATGCCTTCCTTGGCATCAAGCCCCAGATCGCCGATTTCAACAACGGTGCCTTCGTCGATCTTCTTCGCATATTCGTCGGACACGTTGGACGACCAGATTTCCAATGTCGCGTCAATGTCCCCATCGGCCAACGCCTGGAACTGATTCATCATCCCGGCGGTCACGTATTCTACGTTATAACCGGCGGCCTTCAGCATCTCACCTGCCACATGGGTGGTCACATGTTGACCGGTCCATTCGTTGATCGCCAGCTTGATCGGTTCATCGACCGCGCCCATATCTGCGGCATGGGCCGCCCCGGCCACTGCGATAGCCAAAAAGCTTACGCTTAGCTTTTTCATAACAACAACTCCCTGTTTTTTACGTTTGCCCCATGGCGATATCGAGCCCGCCCAGGATCATTTGTGGTCACAGCACATTTCGCAACATGCACAAGTTTAGCCGAAAAAGGAAAGGGAACAGTTGTTCCGGGTCCGACGCGCTTCATCAAGCGTGAAAACACAACCCATCCCTGCTGCTCCACTCGGCAATACACACACTTAACACCGTCAGTTCGGAACCGTCAAAGATATTGATTGACTAGTCAATATAAAACACGCGCTTCATCTCAAGATCTGATTTGCCTTGTCAAATCTTCTTAATAAGGCAGCATCTGGATAAGGGAGGGTCTGGGAAATGCGTCACTTTGAAAAGATCTACCAGATATCGGCTGATCGCCACGGCGGCCCCACCGAACTGGAAAGCAAGCTAAGCAAGCCTAAACCGATCGCCGAATTGGTGGCGATGTCAGATGATCGCTGGTTATCGATTATTACGAAAACCGTGTTCCAGGCAGGGTTTAACTGGAAAGTGATCGAAGCGAAGTGGGACGGATTCGAAACGGCATTTGACGGCTTCGACATTGGACGCTGCGCATTCATGGATGACGAGAAATTCGACGCACTGCTGCAGGACACCCGCATTGTCCGCAACGGAACTAAGATTGCCACAGTGCGCGACAATGCCGCGTTTCTGCTGGAACTCCGCGCGGAAGGTGGCGTCGGGCAAATTCTGGGCGGGTGGCCATCACAGGATTATGTCGGCTTGCTACAGATGCTCGCCAAGCGCGGATCGCGGCTTGGCGGTGCTTCGGCGCAGTATGCTATGCGATTTGCCGGTCGGGACAGCTTTATTCTGTCCCAAGATGTAACAGCTCGTCTGATCGCTGAGGGCGTTATCGACAAACCTGCAACCTCCAAAAAAGCAATGGCCGCGGTGCAGGCCGCGTTCAATACATGGATGGGACAATCCGGGCGATCGCTGACGGAAATCAGCCGGGTTCTGGCGATGAGTCTTTGAAAACGACTTGCAGCGCCGAGCTGCCGCATTAGGCTTAATGCCATGATCCGCCCCCTGTTGATTTCATTGCTGTTTCTATTTGTAGCCTGTGGTCGACCTCTAACCGATCACGAGCGCGCATTTGTCAGTAAAATCCACGGAGACACATTGAAGCTGGATCGTGTGCGATTGGTAGAGGGTGCCCCCGTCGCAGCGGTTACATTTACCCGCAAAGCCCGCCCTCGGGTTGCCTGCCGTGAACGAATCTTACCACCTGTCAAAGAGGAAACCGTGACCGGCAAACCCGCGGGCGTTGCGCTGTTCAATCATGTATACTTCACGAAGGACTGGTATCTGGACGACTACATGAGCCAGTACCCCGATCAGGTGAACCTGATCGGGGCAATGTTGCTTGCGCATGAATTAACCCATGTCTGGCAGTGGCAAAATCGCAAGACAACTGGTTATCACCCGTTCCGCGCTGCGGCAGAGCATGGCCGGAAGGACGATCCTTACCTGTTCGACCTTGATACTTCGCCCGATTTTCTGGCCTATGGCTACGAACAGCAGGGCGCCATCGTCGAGGAATATGTTTGCTGCCGGGCGCTCGACCCCGACGCACCTCGAACCAAACGTCTGCACGATATGCTAAGCGCCCAATTCGAAGTCTCGAAATTGCCCAGTAACAGGCGCGAAAGCTCCGTCCTGATACCCTGGGCGGGCGCAGAGATTAATGGTATCTGTCGCTGAGCTTGTTAGTTTACTTGCAGGGTCTTCAGGTAAGCCACTAGATCCACGATTGGCTTGCTGGTCAGGATTGGCTGCCCTTCCGGCGTTTTGATCGCGGTGTCGTTACCTTCGAAATAGGGGCCATAAACCGGCATCGGGCTGCCATGGCTGACCAACGGTTCGCGCCCGTCAATCCGCGCTACGACGCGCGCTGTCGGAAATACACCATTTGCATCTGCCAGCGTTCTCAGGTTTGTCGGCTGGATCACCAGCACCCCGGCCATTGGCCCATGCCCCGTAGCATCCAGTCCATGACAGGTAGCGCAATAGTGCTGATACAGCTCGGCCCCGGTCTCCACGTCCTGAGCTGAAGAGGCCTGTGGTATCATGGTAAGTACAGTCAGCGCGCCCGCGCCAAGTATTGATCGGATCATCACTTTTCTCCCTCCTGCCTTGCAATTCGAGACTTGCCGGGAGGTCGCGCTGACGCAATGATCCAGATCAACGAAATAGGCGCAGGGACAAAAGGCAATGACACAATACGCAGCCATCATGCTGGCCGCCGGGATCGGCGTTCCCATCCTCGCCGCGCTGAACGCCGCATTAGGCAAGTTGATCGGCTCACCCAATGCGGCCGCCGTCATCCTGTTCGCGATCGCCTTTGTCGCTTCAGCGCTGGCGCTGTTGGTACTCGGTGGATCCGATGCCTTTGCCAAACTCACCCAAGCCCCCAAACATCTGCTGCTGGGCGGCGTATTAATCGCCTTCTATGTGCTATCAATCACCCATGTGGCCCCACATTTTGGCGTGGGCAATGCGGTGTTTTTCGTCTTACTCGGCCAGTTGATCAGCACAGCCGCAATTGACCATTTTGGCTTGTTCGGCGCGCAGGTTACGCCGCTGACATTAATGCGGGCCGGAGGCATTACGGTGATGGCAATCGGAGTCGCAATCACTCAGCTGGCCTGAGCACGCCGCCCTCCAGCCGCAACATCCGGTCCATCCGCGCCGCCAGATCAAGGTTATGCGTCGCGATCAGCGCCGAAAGCCCTTCATCCCGGACCAGCGCCATAAGGGCCGCAAAAACCTGATCCGAGGTATCGGGGTCCAGATTGCCGGTTGGCTCATCCGCCAGCAGCACACGTGGCTGATTTGCCAGTGCCCGGCAGAAGGCCACGCGCTGTTGTTCTCCGCCCGACAAGGCTGCTGGCCGGTGATCTGCGCGCGGAGCGACGCCAACGCGATCAAGTAACTGCATCGCACGGGCTTGCGCTACTTTCTCGGAAGCACCGTTTGCCAGTTGCGGCAACACGATGTTCTCCAGCGCCGTAAACTCAGGCAACAGATGGTGGAACTGATAGACGAAGCCAACATCGCGCCGACGGATCGCTGTGCGCGTGCGATCCCCTTTGCCCGTCGCGCCCTGCCCCGCGACTTCGACTTCGCCTGTATCCGGGGTATCCAGCAGGCCCGCGATATGCAGTAGGGTCGACTTGCCCGCCCCGGATGGCGCAACCAGTGCCACAGCCTCACCCGCGCGCAGCTCCAGATCGGCACCGCGCAGAACCTGCACCTCTCCTGGGGTGCCTTGCAGATAGGTCTTGGTCAGACCGCTGAGCCTCAAAGTCACATCACTCATAGCGCAGCGCCTCAACCGGGTTCAGCCGCGCTGCGCGACGAGCCGGGAAATAGGTGACAAGGAAAGACAGGCCAAGTGACAGCCCTATCGCTTTCATGACATCAGACAGGTGCAATTCGGCGGGCAATGCGTAGATGCCGCGAATGGACGGGTCCCAGACGCCGCCACCCATGACGTAGTTCACGAAGGAAAAAATCGGATCGATATAGATAGCGAAGAGGCAGCCCAGTACGACGCCCATCGCTGTTCCGATGATTCCCGTAAAGGCCCCGCAAATGAAGAACACCCGCAGCACTGATCCTTCGCTAAGCCCGATGGTGCGTAAGATACCGATGTCGCGCCCTTTGTTCTTCACCAGCATGATCAACCCCGAGACGATGTTCATTGCTGCAATCAGCACGAGGATCGACAGGATGATGAACATCACATTGTCTTCGACCTCCAGCGCCCGCAGGAATCCTCCAGAGGCATCCTGCCAAGTCCATATCTGGCTGCGCTCACCTGCGGCTTCAAGGATCGGAATCAGGATCGGGGTCAGCTCTTCGGGGCGCTCGACCATCACTTCGATCTCGTCCGCCACGCCTTCACGGTTGAAAAAGCTTTGCGCCTCGGCAAACGGCATGTAGACGCGCGTGCGGTCGATGTCATAGCGCCCGGCAGAAAAGACATAGACTACCTCATAAGCGTTCACGCGGGGAGATGTGCCAAATGCGGTTTTGACACCGTTGGGCGAGGTCAGTTTGACCCGATCCCCCACCGTCGCCCCGATGGCCCGCGCCACGCCCGAGCCGATGGCGATGCCGTCCGGGAACCGTGACAGGTCACCATAGGCCTCTTCGCTTTCTGCAATACCGGGCAACCCGGCCAGATCGTCGGGACGAATGCCAAAGACCTGCACGCCTGAACTGCGGTCCGCATTGGTGATCAGCACCTGCCCTTTGACAAGCGGTGCTGCCCGTTCGACCCCCGGCACCTGCGCGATCCGCTCGGCCATTCCATCGAATTCCGTGATGGTGCGGTCTAGCCGCCCCTGCGCATCGATTTCTCCGGCGGAATACACCGTGACATGTGCGTTGGCCCCAAGAATAGTGCCCACGAATTCTGACCGGAATCCGGACCGAACAGCCAGCGTCGCGATCAGAGCGAACACAGCGAGCGTAATCCCGATCAGCGAGATCCAGGTCATCACGCTAACGCCCCCTTCGGCCCTACGGGCACGGAGGTATCGCCAGGCGATTTTCCATTCGAAAGGGGCAAAGGGCGGGGGAGATTTGGCCATTCCTGCCTCGGGTTCAGATTTTTCGCGACCCTTTCGACATTTCGCCGGATGGTCAAGCCAGTTATCGTGCGGACACCGGCTCGGCGTTACTGCGCCCGATAAAGGGGCGAAAAGAACAGTTTGAAACGAATCATTTGCCCCAAGCGCCAAATCATCACCGGCAGCGCGAGAAATCACTGGCCGCAAATTATACCAATGGTTGTGAACCCCTTCACAGACAAGGGCTTATTGTTTCAGTTATGAAGTCAATGTGAGATATCAGCACCCGACTGAGTCACAATCGCAACATTCAGGTGCGAAATATTGTTTCACAAATTGATTAGTGTGAGAAACTTTGTCACCCTATTTGTGTGGGGGACACATTTTAAGAGTTTAAGGGCGGAGGCACGCTCATGGGTATTCAAGAACATATGGAAGGTACGGGCCCGATTACTGCCCGTTCAGCAGCAACAGAACTGGATTGCGAAAGCGCCGCATTGTTGCGGGCAGCGATCAGGCCAGTTTTCACAAGCGCAGCAAGCTGGGCCGGTTTGGCCGACATACTGCGGGACAAAGGCTATCGCCTTGCTTTCCGGCAGGGGCGGCTGTGCATCACGGATCGCTCCACTGACGAACGCGTCTGTGGATTGCGGTTTCTGGGCTTCGAACTGGCGGAACTTGTACGCCGCTTTGGTCGCCCGATCGTGGTCGCACGCGGCAGCGAAGCGGACGGCGATTTCCTGACCGCACGTCCGACCTCAGCTTCCTGAGCTAAACCGCCGAAGGTTGCACCGCCTTGTTCAGGCGATGCCCTCATAGATTTCTGCGATCTTGGTGACGGCCGCTTCGGGGCTGAGTTCCTCACTTTCGCCGGTACGGCGGCTGGTGAGTTCGACCACACCGTTCTTCAGACCACGCGGACCCACAGTGATGCGCCACGGCAGACCGATCAGGTCCATGGTGGCAAACTTGCCCCCTGCCCGTTCATTCCGATCATCATAAAGCGGCTCAAGCCCCAGCGCAGTCAACGCGCTGTAGAGTTTATCGCACGCCGCGTCCGCCTCTTCATCACCTTGCTTCAAGTTCACAATGCCGCAATGGAATGGAGTCACGCCTTCGGGCCAAATGATGCCCTTGTCGTCATGGCTGGCTTCGATGATCGCACCGATCAGGCGGCTAACGCCGATGCCGTGGCTGCCCATATGCACCGGAACCGGCTTGCCATCGGGGCCTTGCACAGTCGCTCCAAGAGCTTCGGAATACTGGGTGCCAAAATAAAAGATCTGCCCCACTTCGATACCACGCGCCACGCGGCGGCGGTTTTCGGGGATTTGGTCAAACAGGGCTTCGTCGTGGGTTTCGTCCGTTCGGGCGTATTTAGAAGTGAACTCTTCGAGGATCGCCTGACACTGTTCGCGGTTATCATAGTCGATCTCACGATCGCCGAAGGTCAGATCGGTGACCGCGCTGTCATAAAAGACCTCGGATTCGCCAGTATCGGCCAGTACGAGGAACTCATGCGTGTAGTCACCGCCGATAGGTCCAGAATCAGCGCGCATCGGGATGGCTTGCAGACCCATCCGCTCATAAGTACGCAGATAGCTGACCAAGTGGCGGTTATAGGCGTGCAGCGCGTCTTCTTTGGTCAGATCGAAATTGTATCCGTCCTTCATGTAGAACTCGCGCCCCCGCATCACGCCGAAACGTGGGCGGATTTCATCGCGGAACTTCCACTGAATCTGATAGAGCGTCAGCGGAAGGTCTTTGTAGCTGCTCACGTGGCCGCGGAAGATGTCGGTCACCAGTTCCTCGGCGGTTGGCGTGTACAGCATATCGCGACCGTGGCGGTCCTGCATGCGCAGCATTTCCTGGCCATAATCGTCATAACGACCGGATTCGCGCCACAGGTCGGCTGATTGCAGAATCGGCATCTGGATCGCGATGTGCCCAGCCCGCGCCTGTTCTTCATGCACAATGTTCTCCAGCTTGCGCAGAACCTTGAAGCCCAATGGCAACCAAGAATAAATCCCGGCGGCGGCCTGTTTGATCATCCCGGCACGCAGCATCAGCCGGTGGCTGACGATCTGAGCCTCCGAGGGGTTTTCCTTAAGAACGGGCAGAAAGTAACGGCTGAGGCGCATAACGTAACCTTACGGGTGAGAATTTCGCTGCAAGGTGATTATTCCAAAGCCTAGCCGGGGGCAATCGCACATCGGTGTTTTGCGACCCATGCGCAGTCGGTTTTTTGATTGACCCGAGCGTTGGGGTTTTCAATGTTGGCGCAAACGTTAAACCGCGAGGCAGCAATGCAAACAATCACCGAACCCGCCCGCCAGATCCCCGTTGTTCATCAGACAGACGTATTGGTTGTCGGCTCGGGCCCCGCTGGATTGTCAGCAGCGCTGGCTGCCGCACGCGCTGGGGCCGAAGTTTCCTTGATGGATAGATTCGGTTGCATGGGTGGGAATATTACGGCAGTCGGCGTCGAAGGCTTTGCCTGGTATCGCCACGAACAAACTGTCGAGGCCGGAGGCATCGGCATGGAGTTCGAAACCCGCGCCAAAGAGATGGGTGCAGCAGTGCCTGAAAGCCAATCCCTCAGCTACGAACTGGACAGCGAGGGCTTCAAGCTGGTGGCCGACAAGCTGGTTGAAGAGGCTGGCGTCCATCCGATGTTGCACCGGCAATTCGTCGCCCCGATCATGGAGGGGGATCGCATCACTGGGGTGATTACCGAATCCAAAGCGGGGCGTGAGGCGATCTTGGCCAAGGTTGTCATCGACGCCACAGGGGATGCAGATGTAGCGCATCGCGCGGGCGCTCCGACGCACAAGACGCCACGCGAGGACATGATGGCGGCCTCAGTGATGTTCCATCTGGCCGGTGTCGACAAACGGGCCTTTATTGAAGGTGTCAAAGCCGACCCGCAGACCTATAAAGACTGGGGTGGCGGAGGCGAATGGAATATCGAAACCTCGGGCAAAGAGGACGACATGTTCTCGCCCTTCGTCAAGAAACCCTTCCAGCAGGCGATTGATGAGGGCCTGATACCGGCTCATTTGAACACGATCGCGGGGACCTGGGGCGCGATGCACGATACCGGAGAACTGACCTATATGAACCTGATTCATATGGACCAGATCGATGGAACCGACCCCGACAGCCTGACCTTTGGTGAAATCGAAGGCCGCCGACAGGCGATGCTGGCCATTGATGCCCTCCGCCGTTTCATGCCGGGGTGCGAAAACGCACGTCTACGCAATTTCGGAATGACCATCGGCATTCGGGATACGCGCAAGATCGATGCCGTCTACAACATGACCGAAACCGATGCCCGACATCAGGGCCGGTTCGAGGATTCCATCGGTATCTACCCTGAATTCATCGATGGCTACGGCATTCTGATCTTGCCGACCACGGGGCGATATATGCAGATTCCGTATCGCTCGATGCTTCCCAAAGGGATCAAGGGCTTGTTGGTTGCGGGCCGGTCCCATGGCGCGGATCGGGTCGCTCACGCCGCAACGCGCAACATGTCCTGCTGCGCGGTCATGGGGCAAGGCGCGGGAATTGCTGCGGCGTTATCCTTGAAAAGCAATCAAGATCTCGACAGCATGAACCTTGTTCCTGTGCATCAGGAACTGGAACGACAAGGCGTGAGAATTAACTGATGGAGCGTATTCCAACCATTGATATCAGCCCGCTAACTGATCCTTCTGGTCCGCTGTATCAAGCAACGGTCGCGCAGATCATGGATGCCTGCACCAGCATCGGGTTTCTGTCGATCACAGGGACAGGCATCGCGCCTGAGCACATCGAGCAGGTGCGCGAGTGTGTCAGTGCTATCTTTGATATCGACGAGGCCCGAAAATGGGATCAGGCCATCACCCGCGATAACTATCGCGGATACATTCCGATGGGGTTCTTCACGCCCAATGACGGCTCGGGCGCGGCGGATAAGTACGAAGGGTATAAGCTGCATTTCGAAGCAGCCGAAGATGCATCGATCCGGGCTGAATGCGCGCTTTACGGCCCGAATATCTGGCCCCGAGAAGTGCCCCAGGCCCGCGCGGTAATACTGGATTACTGGCTACAGCTTGATGGCGTAACAGGTCTTTTGCTGGGTGCATTGGAAGTGGGGTTAAAAATCCCGCCCAACACACTACACGACGCCTTCCGCGACCCGATGACCAACATGACCCTGCTACACTATCCGCCACAATCCCCGGATGAGCGTGGCTATGGAATTCATCCGCATAAGGACACCGACGCACTGACAATAATCGCTCCCGATCCGGTCGGAGGACTTGAGGTGCAGACCCGCACCGGCGGCTGGATCACACCGGACTGCCCGCCCGGCGGCTTCGTGGTCAATATCGGCGACATGCTGGAACTGTGGTCGGGCGGGCGGTTGAAATCGACCCCGCATCGCGTGGTTAATCGATCCGGGCGTGAACGCTATTCCTTCCCTTATTTCGCCGTTCCGCGCCACGATGTGGTGGTTGCGCCACTGCTGCCTGCCCTGCCCGGCTTTGATCGCCCGAAGGTACATTGCGGACACTGGTCGGCGGAAATCTGGCGCACCAACTGGCCTGATGAAATGGCCACAGGTGAGACACCGGAACTGGGTACTCTGACAGACTAGGGTATAAAAATCGCGCGCCATGAACCGCTTGCATCGCCGGGCGTCATGGGTCAAGAACACGGCAATGCTGTGCAAACGAGGGATTGCGCCATGGCCTTGCCGGTGAAGGATCAGCTCAGATACTGGGGCATCGCCGCCGCTGTTTTCGTGCTGCTTTTGTACCTGTTGGGCGATGTCTTGCTGCCCTTTGTGATCGGTGGTGCGATTGCATATTTCCTTGATCCCGTTGCGGACCGCCTGGAAACACTCGGCCTTTCGCGCATGGCTGCGACCGGGATCATTACCGTTGTCGGCGTGTTTGGTTTTGTTTTGATGATTCTTATGGTTGTGCCCGCGTTGATCACACAGCTACTGGATCTGATTGATGTTTTGCCAAGCCTTTTTAAAGAACTGCGCGCCTTTATTGAGAAACAATTCCCGGCTTTGCTCGATCGCGAATCAAATACCCACCAGATGCTGGTGTCATTTGGCGAGACGCTGAAATCAAAAACCGGCGATGTGCTGCAAACCGTTCTGGCCTCATTGGGTTCAGCGATAAATGTCGTCGTCCTGTTGGTTATCGTACCGGTTGTAGCGGTTTACCTGCTGATGGATTGGGATCGCATGATCACCCGGATCGGAGAGCTCTTGCCCCGTGATCACGCCCCCACGATCAAACGACTTGCTGGTGAAATCGACGCCGTTCTTGCCTCATTCGTGCGTGGAATGGGTACCGTCTGCCTGATCCTCGGCACCTACTATGCTGTCGCATTGATGCTGGTCGGCCTGCAATTCGGCCTGATCGTCGGCTTCATTGCAGGGCTGGTAACCTTCATCCCCTATTTGGGCGCCCTGATCGGAGGCACCCTGGCCATAGGCCTGGCCCTGTTTCAGTTCTGGGGGGACTGGGCACATATCGGTTTGGTCGCCGGTATTTTTGCTATCGGACAGGTGACCGAGGGCAACTTCCTGACACCCAAACTCGTCGGTAGTTCGGTGGGCCTGCACCCGGTCTGGCTGCTGCTGGCCTTGTCGGTCTTCGGCGCGCTGTTCGGCTTTGTCGGAATGCTGATCGCAGTACCTGTAGCGGCTGCCTTGGGCGTGCTGGCACGGTTTGCGACCGAGCAGTATCTGCACAGCCGCCTATATACCGGGCTTGAAGGGCTCAATCAGGAAGACGAATAAATGGCCATGCAGCTCAGCTTTGATCTGCCGTCCAAGACTGCCTTGGGCCGCGAAGACTTTTTCGTCTCGCCTGCTAATGCGCTGGCTGTTGCGATGATCTCTGCCACCTCATGGCCTGGCAACAAACTGGTGCTGAGCGGCCCTGCAGGATCGGGCAAGACCCATCTGGCGCATGTCTGGGCCGGCGAGACCGGCGGTCGAATCGTACAAGCCGCCGCGCTTCGATATGACGACGTGCCGGACCTGGCGCGCGGTCCGGTGGCGGTCGAAGATGTACCGGTAATCGCGGCGGACGTCGAGCAGCAGAAAACTCTGTTCCATTTGCACAATCTGGTTCTGGCCGAGGGCCACGCCTTGCTGATGACCGGGCGCACGACGCCGAAGCTGTGGAATCTGCCGCTGGCCGATCTGCAAAGCCGGGCCGAAGGTGCGCATCATGTGTCGCTTGAAGGGCCGGACGATGCGTTGCTGGGCGCAGTGCTGGCGAAGCTATTCACCGACCGGCAGCTCAATCCGGGGCCGGATGTCATAGCATATCTGGTCAAGCACATGAATCGAAGCTTTGAAACCGCCGCCCGCGTGGTCGAGCAGCTTGACGAAATTGCGCTGACCGAAAAACGCGACATCACCCGTGCGCTGGCGGTGCGTCTATTGAACACAGAGGCCGAACAATCGGATGCCTGCAATTGACCGGACAAGGGTGATCTCGCATCCTGTCGCGCAAAAGACCTGGGGACACCATGACCAAGATTGCCGAGACTGATTTCCCGGATCACGGGCTGTTCGGAAGGCCGCTGTTCGAAGATCCGGGCGCCCGTGCACTTTCCCGGGTCGGGGTTGTCGATATCGGATCGAACTCGGTCCGGATGGTGATTTTTGACGGCGCGGCGCGCTCACCGGCCTATTTCTACAATGAAAAGGTGATGTGCGAACTGGGCGCCGGCCTGTCAGAGACCGGCCGACTGAACCCTGAAGGTCGCAAACGGGCGCTGGCTGCCTTGCACAGGTTTCAGCATCTTGCCGGAGACCTCGGCCTGCCCGCCCTGCACGCGGTCGCCACCGCTGCGGTGCGCGAGGCCAGCGATGGACCGGATTTCTGCGCGCAGGCAAAAGCCGAAACCGGCCTGATCATCAACGTTGTCGATGGCGAGGAAGAAGCACGGCTCTCAGCTCAGGGCGTGCTGCTGGGTTGGCCCGGAGCTTACGGGCTGATCTGCGACATCGGTGGCTCGTCCGTCGAACTCGCTGAGATCGGAGGCGGCAAGGTCGGACGTCGCATGACTTCGCCCCTGGGGCCGCTCAAGCTGCGCGATATCAAAGGCGGTCGCCGGGCGCGTAAGGAGCATATCAAGAGGACGCTGGAAGAGATGCGCGACCGGATGGGCCCTCAACGTGATCGGCTGTTTCTGGTCGGCGGCAGCTGGCGCGCCTTCGCACGTCTGGACATGCTGCGCCGAGGCTATCCGCTGAACGTGCTGCACGAATACCGCATGACACAAAGTCAGGTACGCGAGACCATCAAGTTCATCGAACAGAATGATCCTGATGAATTGCGCGCATTGGCCGGTGTGTCGGGCTCGCGTATGGCATTGATCCCCTATGCAATGGATGTGCTTTCACGCCTGATCCGCACGTTCAAACCAAAGGACATCGCGATTTCAAGCTACGGCATCCGCGAAGGATTGCTGTATGAACAGATGCCGCAACGCCTGCGCGACCGGGATCCTTTGATCGAAGCCTGCCGGTTTGCCGAAGCGAAAGACGCGCGCTTGCCCGGTTTCGGCAAACACCTGTTCGATTTTGTCATGCCCTTGTTCCGTTCGGCGCCGGAACCGATGCTGCGCCTGATCAAGGCAGCTTGTCTGCTGCATGACGTCAGTTGGCGTGCGCATCCAGATTACCGGGCCGAGGCCTGTTTCGAATATGTCACCCGCGCCAACATGAGCGGGATCAAACACTCCGAGCGGATCTTTATCGGGCTCGCTTTGCAACACCGATATCGCAACAAACGCGAAGGGAGCCGCTTTACCGAGCTTTACGAACTGCTCGACGAACGCGGTCAGGAACAGGCCGAAATCCTGGGCAAAGCACTACGGTTCGGAGCGATGCTTTGGATGCAGCACGACGCAGCCATGGGCAAGATGCGTTACTATCCCAAAAAACAAAAGCTCGAACTGCGTCTGCCCAAGTCTGCGGGTCCTCTGTTCACCGAGGTTGCCGAGGCGCGCTATAACTCGCTGGCTGCCGCGCTTAAATCAGAACCCAAAGTGATCATTCGGGGATAATCAGATTTCGGTGTAACCGTCAGAGTGTTCTTCCTCTGGCCCCACCTCTTCTTGTTGATCCTTGGGCTTTTTGCGGATGATGATGTCGCCGTTTGGTAACATCTCGGGCGCTTCATATGCGCTCCAATCCTGCACCTGAGCAGCCAAATCAGCCAGCGCCGGACCCATTTCCCGCATGAAAGACTGCAAAGCCGGACCAAATTGGTCCGCAAATCCACGCAGGTCTTCGAGCGTGGGCTCCATCTCTTGCCGCAAGCCTTCCAGAAACAACTCGGCACCCCGCTCCATCAGCGACTTACCTGAATCGTTCTGTGCTTGGGCAGGCAGGGCCAAGGCGGTACAAACAGCGCTGATCAGCATGAGACGTAGCATAGCTTGAATATAAGCGAGCGTGCCGAGTGTTGAAAGGTCAGAGGTCGATATCCAACGTCACCGGGAAGTGGTCGGATGCGGTTAGCAAGGCATCCCTCAGCTCGGGGTTGCCCCAGCAGGCGGCATCGCGAAACGGATGCCAGATGCGCCAGTTCGGGTGGTGGGCGCGCAAATCCTCGCTAATCATGATGTAGTCCAACAACGCCTCAAGATACCGTCCCTCATTCGGCCGCGCAAATCGTGCAGTTGCTGGGACGGAACCGGGGCGCAGTTCCAATGCCCTTGCTGCATGAGGATCATAGAGCCCCGCCTGCAACAATATCTCGACCGACGATCGACCGAAGAGGTGTTCGAACTCATCCAGTCCGGGTCCGTCATTGAGATCGCCCAGCAAAATCACCGGCTCTTGCTCCGTCAAATGATGTCGGACCCGTCGACCCAGCCATACCGCCTGCGCCAACTGCTTACGGCGATTGGCAATCGAAATTCGTATCATCTCATCCCGCGATGCAGCGCCATGGGGCGCTTTGGACTTCAGATGCGCCCCGATCAGTCGAAACTCCTGCCCTGAGGTTGTTTGGATCGCCAATTCCATCGGAGGCTTTGAAAACCGCACAAGATCCTCGGTCGCATCCACATCCAGGTCGATCCGGAACTCGGCATCGAAACGCGGCGCGTTCTCGGCCTCCCTTGCGTCGTGTTTGGCTGTAAGAATTTCGGGATCATAAAGCAGGGCCAATTCCTGATGTGTATCATTGGGAAATCCCATGATTGCATGGCTTGTACGCAGACCGAACGCCTCGGCAAATCGCTGCAAGGCACGGACGGTATTCTGAGACTTGCCTGTGTTGGGGGCTTCGACGATCAGCATCGCATCGGCATCGATCGCCGTCAGCACCTTTGCGATCGCCTCAACCTGCCGGGCCTTGGTCACATCGTGACGCCCTGACCAGCTGCCATCGACAATCAGGCTGTCATTGCGATCAAACAGGTTGGCGAACCATTCGATATTGTAGGTCGCCAACCGCACGGATCAGACCCGAGCGCCGTTGATTTCATCCCAGGCGCGGTTGATATCGATCATCTTTTTCTCGGCCAGCCGCACCGCCTCTTCCGGAACGCCGCGTGCCAGCATCGCATCGGGATGAGTTTCTCTCACCAGTTGCCGCCAAACCTTGCGAATTTCGGTCAGAGGAGCGTCGCGGGGAACGCCCAGAACCGTATAGGGGTCTTTCGGCGCATCCGGTACGAAACGCGCGCGCAGGGCCATGAACTGAGCGTCGGTCTGGCCGAAAATGCGGCTGACTTCTTCCAAAAACTCGTTTTCGTTCGGATGGTAGAACCCGTCCGCCATGGCAATGTGAAACAGCCCTTCCATCAAATCGCACAGGGTGGTGCTATCTTCGGCGAACATGCGGGCAATCCGGCGGGCATAGTCCTGATATCCAGCAACGTCTGTCCGTGCCATGTCAAAGACCTTGGCCGCCCCGTCTTCATCTTCGGGCGCGATCTGAAACACTTCACGGAAAGCCGTCACCTCATCCCGCGTCACCTGACCGTCGGCCTTGGCCATCTTGGCGCCAAGCGCCACGACAGCAATCGCAAAGGCCACCGAACGTTCTGGCGGCGTGCGCAGTTTCTCAAACACCGCAGTCAGGCTTTCGCCCTGGGCAAGCGCATTCAGCGCGTCGGCTATTCTGGACCAGATCGACATGGGCGCACCCTAGCGTGCCTTGTCACGACTGTCAGGTGCGACAGATGACTGCGGGCCGAGTATTTTCTGCATCAGGACAAGATCCAGCCGCTGCCCCCATTTGAACCCCACTTCAGGCATGCGTCCCACCTGCTTGAAGCCAATTGCCTTATGGAAGGCGATGGCTGAGGGGTTGGCCGATGAAATGCCCGCCACCAAGACATGCACGTTATCCTCCTGCGCGATGGCTTCAAGAGCCTCCATCAACGAACGGCCAACATGCTGGCCTCTGGCTTCGGGTGCCAACTGTATCGAATGTTCGCGGCACTGCGCATATCCCGGTCCCGAGCGGAAGGTGCCATAGGTCGCAAACCCCTCGACGGCACCACTGCGCTCGGCGACCAAGAAGGCGGGACCTCTGGTTTCGATCTCTGCCACCACGCTTTCAACGCTGCGTTCATCGGTGGTGAAAGTGACCAGCGTATCACGGATAATCACGTTTGCTATCGCCGCAATCGCAGGTGCATCTTGGGCTCTGGCCTGCCGGATGTTCATTCCAGCACGCGCAACCCGTGCGGTGTTTCGATTTCAGCGCGCAATGCAGCCGGGCCGCTGTCAAACGCGACATACTCCAACGCCCCCAGACCTTTGGCTAAGTCGATTGCATCCGGATGGCACACAATCAGGCGGCGTAACCGGCAGCCACTGTCCTGAAGCATTTGTGCCGGATGCAGATCACCCTTCCACTCGATAAGCGCCGGAAAGAGGTTGTCAAATGGCAGACGTCCATTTGGGGGGACTGCCATACGCCAGCGCAGCGCGCCTCGGTTCAGATCGATAGGTTGTCCGACGCCGTCGGGGAAAACGGTCAGTGACGCTTCGATATCCGGAACCCGGCAAATCCAGTTGGTCAGGCGGGGTGATCCGGTGAACCGGTCCAGATCGAACCAGCGCGTCCTTTGCGGTTTGGAGGCTTCGGGGTCGATCGCAATCGCCTCCAGATAGAGCCCATCCCGCAAGCCCAAAAGTCGATTATACGTCCCGAATTTTTCATGCTTGCCGCCGTCCTGAAGCCGTACGCCCAGCGCCTGTTCGATATGGTCAGAAGCTTCTTCAAGCGTTTCGCCCGCAACAGCCAGATGATCCAGTAACATGAAGACGCCTCCTGATGACAAACGACCAGACCATTTGGGTCTGGTCGCATGTTTTCCGCAAAGGGGCGAAATCACAAGATTTTTCGTACGAAAAATCTAGGCCCCGGTGTCAGGACTTAGCTTCACCGATCAAACGCAAGATGTCTTGTGCCGCGTCAGGGATATTCGTTCCCGGACCAAAGATCGCCTTCACACCGTGATCGTAAAGGAACTGGTAATCCTGTTGCGGAATGACCCCACCGCAGATGACTATGATGTCTTCAGCCCCTGCCTTTTTCAGTTCCTCAACCAACTGAGGCGCCAATGTCTTATGCCCCGCAGCCTGCGAAGAGATCCCTATCACATGCACATCATTGTCCACCGCGTCCTGTGCGGCTTCTGCAGGCGTCTGGAACAGAGGGCCGACATCCACATCAAACCCGATATCGGCAAAGGCAGTGGCAATCACCTTGGCCCCTCGATCGTGGCCGTCCTGCCCCATCTTGACCACCAGCAGACGCGGGCGACGCCCCTCGGCCTTGGCGAATTCTTCTATGGAATTCTGAATCGCGGCAAAACCTTCGTCACCCTCGTAGGCCGCACCGTAAACACCGGCCAGGGTCTTCACTTCGGCACGGTGGCGACCGAACTCTTTCTCCATTGCCATACTGATCTCTCCTACGGATGCGCGGGCTCGGGCGGCCTCGACGGCGGCGGCAAGCAGGTTGCCTCCCTCGCGGGCGGTTCTTGTCAGGGCGTCCAGCGCCTGTTGGCAAGCCGCCTCGTCGCGCGTTGCACGGATACGCTCCAGCCGCGCGACCTGAGCTTCACGCACGGCCACGTTATCGACGTCCAGAATATCGATCGGGTCTTCTTGCTCTTTGCGATACTTGTTGACCCCAACGATAACCTCTTCGCCCCGGTCGATCATGGCCTGACGGCGCGCAGCGCTTTCCTCGATCCGCAGCTTGGGCATGCCACTGGCAACGGCCTTGGTCATACCGCCCATTTCCTCGACCTCTTCCATAAGAGCCCAGGCTTTTTCGACCAACTCGTTGGTCAGGCTTTCGACGTAGTAAGAGCCCGCCAGCGGATCGACCACATCGGTCACGCCGGTTTCCTCTTGCAACACCAGCTGCGTGTTTCGCGCGATACGTGCTGAGAAATCGGTTGGCAGCGCGATCGCCTCGTCCAGTGCGTTGGTATGCAGTGACTGTGTGCCGCCCAGAACCGCGCTCATGGCCTCATAGGCAGTGCGGACCACGTTGTTATAGGGGTCCTGTTCCTGCAGCGACACGCCCGAGGTCTGGCAATGAGTTCGCAGCATTTTCGACCGTTCGGATTTCGCCCCGAACTCGGTCATTACCCGATGCCAAAGGGTGCGCGCAGCGCGTAGTTTGGCGATCTCCATGAAGAAATTCATGCCGATGGCAAAGAAGAACGACAGACGACCCGCGAACTTGTCCACGTCCATGCCTGATTCCGTCGCTGCGCGCACATATTCGCGCCCGTCGGCCAGCGTATAAGCCAGTTCCTGCACCAGGTTCGCCCCGGCCTCTTGCATGTGATAGCCCGAGATCGAGATCGAGTTGAACTTGGGCATCTCATTCGAAGTGTAATCGATGATGTCCGAGATGATCTTCATCGAAGGCTCGGGCGGGTAGATATAGGTGTTACGCACCATAAACTCTTTCAGAATGTCGTTCTGAATGGTGCCCGAGAGCACGGCCTTGTCATGCCCCTGCTCTTCACCTGCAACGATGAAGCTGGCCAGAACCGGGATCACTGCCCCGTTCATCGTCATTGAGACTGAAACCTTGTCCAGCGGGATACCGTCGAACAGGATTTTCATATCCTCAACGCTGTCGATGGCCACACCGGCCTTGCCGACATCGCCCACCACACGGGGATGGTCACTGTCATACCCCCGGTGAGTCGCCAGATCGAAGGCGACCGAGACACCTTGCTGGCCGGCTGCCAGATTGCGGCGGTAAAACGCATTCGATTCTTCAGCCGTCGAGAAGCCTGCATATTGACGGATCGTCCAAGGGCGCCCCGCATACATCGTCGCTTTTACGCCGCGCGTAAACGGACCGAAGCCCGGAAGCGAGCCCATATGCGGCAGATCAGCCGTGTCTTCCTGAGTATAAAGCGGTTTGACGTCGATGCCTTCCAGCGTCTCTTTGGTCAGATCGCCCAAAGGTCGGCCGCGCAGCTCTTTTTCAGCCAGCACCTGCCAGTCGTTGGTGTCGGTCATGTCGATTTCCTCTGTTCAATTCTGGTTTCGGCGGGGGCGACCCCGCGTGCATTGCTATCTGTCCGGCAGATCAGTTCAGCCCTCCCATCGGCGCCCGAGGCAAGCCATTCCAGATCATCGGCATAATCAGCCCAAAGCTGCATCGCCTGTTCAGCGGTCAGACCATGGGGCGTGGGTTTGGGCGCAGCATTCAACGCAAGGCCATCGCTGAATTCGGGCGCGGTGCGACCCGTCAGCGCCTGAAGCTGCGCCTGTTGATGACCCGCAAATTCCTCAAACGGCAAAACGAGCAATGGGACGCCCGGGAAGGCGTGGCTAATATCGGTGATGACGTCTCGCCAGCTCCGCTTGCTTTGCGCGATGCGGGTCCACTTTGTGGGCTCTATTGGGGCGCTGCCACGTTTGAACTTATAGGCGGCCACGGAAGACCAATACATATCCAACGCGCGGATATTCAAAGCAATTTTGGTGACTCTTCCATCAAATGCCCTTGCCAAAAGCTGCCCACGTTCCTGCATACCTGGATAGAGCGAGGCAAAGGCAATATTGCGCTCCATTGAGCCCACGAAATTCTCTTGGCTGACCAATAGCTGCGTCGCGCCGTCTTGCTGACATACGTCCAACTCGCGGCGTAATCCATCACAGACCTCAGGCGTCAGTTTATTCAAGCTGTTGAGGCCATTGGAGCGTGTCCGCTCCGGCCCCCAATACGCCAAACCTTGATCTGCAAGGACCTGCACGTTCCGGCTCAGATAGTTCTGGAAACTGGTGCTTGCACATCGATGTGCGCCGCAATGCAGGATCACTTCCATCGGCCTACTCTCCCAACGCGAAGGCCGCGGGAACGGCGCGTTTTGTAGGCAAATTGATAAGTACGCATGGGTGGGTGCGGCGTCCACGAAGCAAATTTTTGGTGATCACACGCATTTCGTCAGTCGCATTCGCCCCAGCAGAGGCTATATTCATGACAACAGGAGGCCTCATGACACGCACGCTTGCCTTTGTTTTCTCGGCACTATTCCCGTTGGCCGCCTTGGCCGCCGACGCGACTGCCCCTGCGGATGACAGCTTTGTTCGTCCAGTAGCTGACAGCGATCTAAGCGATTTTCTCTGGACGCATCGCCCGATCGTCGTTTTTGCCGATACCCCGGCAGACCCAAGATTCCAGCAACAAATTGACATGTTACTCGAAGGCGAGGACGCAATGCGGGATCGCGACGTGATTGTCTTGACCGATACTGATCCGGCGGCGCGATCATCGATCCGATCAAAACTGCGACCGCGTGGTTTCCAGATGGTGTTTGTCGACAAGGATGGTGTCGTCAAACTGCGCAAACCCAGCCCATGGAGCGTGCGTGAGATTGGCCGGTCCATTGACAAGACGCCTTTGCGCGAGCGCGAAATCCGCGAACGACGTGAGGGCGGCTGAGCACCTGCGACATGCCTCAAGATCCCGGCGGAAGCCGCTGGGAACCTTGAAAGATATGTCGCAGGTGCGCGCATCATCACTCGAACTCGATGATCACATCGTCAACGGCCAGACTGTCGCCGGGGCCCGCGTTGATCTTGGAGACAACGCCCTTTTTCTCGGCGCGCAGGATGTTCTCCATCTTCATCGCCTCAACGGTACAAAGTGCCTGACCTTCCTGCACCTCCTGACCTACTTCCACATCAATCTTCACGATCAAGCCCGGCATTGGGCAGAGCAACATTTTCGATGTATCAGGCGGCAGCTTCTCGGGCATCAGGCGGGCCAGTTCGGCCTGACGCGGGGTGCGCACATGTACCTTGAGGTCAGCCCCTCGGTTTCGGATACGGAACCCGCCCGATATCTTTCCAACCTTCAAGACCAACGGGCTGCCATCCACGTCCAACACCGCAAGTTGGTCACCCGGCGTCCAGTCAGAGGACACACGCAGAGCTGACCCGTCTTTGAATTTGACAGTCGCGCCCTGTTTGTCAGCCTTAACCTTGACGCTGAAATCCTGCCCTTGCAGAGCGACATTCCAACGTTTGCCGACCTTCCGTTCATGGTTGTCCATCCGGCCCGATACGCGGGTGCGACGGATTTCGGCAACCCGGTGCATGGCAGCGCACGAGGCTGCGATACGGCGCAGATCTTCTTCGGGAAGGTCGACGCCTTCGAACCCGTCCGGATACTCCTCCGCGATGAAAGCGGTCGTCATGTCACCACTTACAAATTTCGGGTGATCCATGACCGCTGACAGGAATGGCAAGTTGTGACCGATGCCTTCGACTTCGAAACTGTCCAGCGCCACGCGCATCGCCTCAATCGCCTGTTCGCGGGTCGGTGCCCAGGTACACAGCTTGGCGATCATCGGGTCGTAATACATGCTGATCTCGCCGCCCTCATAGACGCCGGTATCGTTACGCACAGCGCTATCCCCTTTAGACGCATCACCTTGCCATTTGTCATTCACAAGCAGCGGTCCGGCTGCGACCTCCTGCGGCGGGCGATAACGGGTAAGGCGGCCAATCGAGGGCAAGAAGCCACGATACGGGTCCTCTGCATAAAGACGGTTTTCAATCGCCCAGCCTGTCAGGGTGACGTCATCCTGCGTGATCGACAGTTTTTCACCAGCCGCCACACGGATCATCTGCTCCACCAGATCAACACCGGTGATCAGTTCGGTCACCGGGTGTTCCACTTGCAGGCGCGTGTTCATTTCGAGGAAATAAAAGTTCTTTTCGCCATCCACGATGAACTCGACCGTACCGGCGCTGGCATAGTTCACAGCCTTGGCCAACGCGACCGCCTGTTCGCCCATCGCCTTGCGGGTTTCAGGGTCAAGGAACGGCGATGGCGCCTCTTCCACAACTTTCTGGTTCCGGCGCTGGATCGAGCATTCGCGTTCCCCGAGATAGATGCCATTGCCGTGACTGTCACAGAGCACCTGAATCTCGATGTGGCGCGGCTGAGTCACAAATTTCTCGATGAAAATCCGGTCGTCGCCGAAGGAGTTCGCGGCCTCGTTCTTGGATGACTGGAAACCTTCCCGCGCCTCTTCGTCATTCCACGCAATCCGCATGCCCTTGCCACCGCCGCCAGCGCTGGCCTTGATCATCACCGGATAGCCAATGTCGTTCGAAATCTTCACCGCCTCATCGGCGTCTTCGATCAGGCCCATGTAACCGGGCACCGTCGAAACCCCGGCCTCCTGCGCGATCTTCTTCGAGGTGATCTTGTCCCCCATGCTTTCGATCGCACCGACCGGGGGGCCGACAAAGGCGACGCCTTCGGCATCCAGCGCCTCGGCGAATTTGGAGTTCTCGGACAGAAAGCCATAACCGGGGTGGACCGCCTGCGCGCCGCTTTTACGGATGGCATCCATCACCTTGTCGATGACGATGTATGACTGGTTGGCGGGCGGCGGGCCGATATGCACGGCCTCATCCGCCATTGAAACATGCAGGGCGTTCTTGTCAGCATCTGAATAGATGGCAACCGTGCCAATGCCCATCTTGCGGGCGGTCTTGATGACCCGGCAGGCAATCTCGCCCCGGTTTGCGATCAGGATCTTGTTGAACATGGAACGTCCTTTGGCTTGATGTTCTGGAAACGCAAAACGCCGCCGCGGGGCGTTGACCCCACGACGGCGTGATGCGCAATGACGGACGGGACTTTTCCAGCCCCGTTAAATTCAGCTTTAGTTACAGTTGTTCTGGGTCTTGCAGTAAAGCACGTTGCCCGCAGCCCCGACTGCCGCCCCAAGCAGCGGATCTGCACTGAGGACCGCTGCCCCCAGAGCCCCCGCACCGCCGCCAAGGATCGCCTGTTCGCCGGTCGAGCCACCGCAGGCCGCCAAACCCGCGCAGGTTGCCAACGCAAGGGAAATTCGTTTGATTCGCATGGTTTCTGCCCTTCTAGATTTTTTGCAGTCTTTGAGAGCAGATGCCGATTTCGCGCCTTGTTATGCAATAACACGGACCACAAACTTGCGAATTGCGCAGGTTTTTGCCGCTTTTTGTCCAAACCTGACAAAAAGAAAACCGCGGACAGAACTCTGTGGGGAACACAAGCCTGCCCGCGGAAGGAAGGGGTACGGAATAGTAGGTGCTTGTGCGACGCAGGCAAAGTAGAGCCGCACGGCCCAATCACTGTGCACAGCACAATTCTGGCCGCCAACCAGTTATTGTTTCCATCTGAGATTCCGGCTGAAACCTGCCCATCCAGCGCGGCACCACGCAGATTTGCGCCGACGTCGTAATCGCCCGGACAGCGACGACTACGTCTGAAATCCGTCACGTTCCTGTTACAAATCGAAGACTTGTAGCGAGGCAGTGCGCGAGGCACCTCACGCAACATCACTACAAACTCACGCAAAAATCCTTCCGGTGACAGTAACTTAGATTCCGGTTTCACCGCAGCGTGAAACGTCACATGTCTACCGACACTTTTGCTTGAAAAATTGAGAGCATCTTCTCTCAACTTGGTGATTTCCCAAGAATTCAGTTGCGTGGAACGGTGCCCCTGCACACTCGCACACAAGGAACTATCCATATGATAACAAAGGGTAAAACCGCCAGCCTGCTTGCTGCCAGCGCGCTTTCCGTGACCGGTATGCAAGCCTTGGCGCAAGATGCACAAACTCAGGCTGAATTGGCTGCACTGCGCGCCCGGGTCGAAGCGCTGGAATCCTCCAATCCCGGGTCTGGCACTGGGGATCTGCAGATCGGCAACACCACTCTGGACGTCTACGGTTATGTCAAAGCCGACTTCTTCTATGACTTCGAATACGATCAGGGCGACACCGCATTCGTAAACGTGATAGGTGAACCCTCGGCCGAGACAGATGGTACGTTTGGCGCCACAGTCCGTCAGTCTCGTATCGGCCTGCGCACCAGCACGCCTTCGGGAATCGGTGACATTCAGGGCCAGATCGAAGTCGATGCCTTCGGCTCGGACGGAACCGCCGAATTCCGAATTCGTCATGCCAATATCCGAATTGGGGAACAATGGCTGATCGGACAATACTGGACCAATTTCCAACCTCTGGACACCTACCCGACCTCGGTGGAATTTAACGGGCCGGTCGGGATCGCTTTCGCGCGCGTTCCGCAGGTGCGCTACACCAACAATATCGGATCGAATACCACCTTCGCCGTTTCCGTTGAAGAAAACGTCGGCGGCTCGGATTCGGATGATCCCGTGCTGACTGGTTCGGTCGAATACAACGATGGCAAATACATCGCTCGTGCCTCGGCGCTCTACGGCAAGGCGCAATCCGGCGACGTCGAGGTCGATCAGACCGGTTTCTCTTTGTCGGGCTCGATCCGACCGTGGGAAGGTGGGTTGTTCCAGGTCAACTATGTCAACGGCGAGGCACTTGGCCCCTACCTGATCGGCTTGGGCGACGCAGTCGTCGGGGGTCAGGCCAACGATGTTGATGGCTACACCATCGAATTCCGTCAGGACCAGAGTTCCAAATGGAACGTCGGCATCGCCTATGGCAAGGAAGACTACGACCTGCCTACATCGACCGGTACTTTGTCGTTCACCGAGCTTGAGACGATCCACGTCAATGCCTTTTACAAGGCGACAGACAACCTGACGCTCAGCGCCGAATACATCTATGGAGAGCGGAACGACACAATTTCCGGCGACACATTCGACGGCAATCGTGTCCAGTTGGCCGCGCAACTCAACTTCTGATGAAAACAGCCTACCCTGCCCATTAGCGGGCAGGGTTCCAGTGTCACTGATCATCTGAGTGTTATGTGCGGCAGCCCCGGTCACAATCAGCGCACTCCGTCGAACACGTCAGGGAAAGATTGGCGCGCGGCGTCCAGATTGATCACCAGCAGAGCATCATAGCTTGCAGGATCAAACGGGTCTTCGGCGGCGACAACCTCACGCCCGAACAGCCAACTTAGACGGCCCGCGTCCAGATTGCCTCGCTCAAAGGGCTGATCACCAAAATGCGCCCATAACGCCTCGATAAACGCGACATCTGCGCGCTTGTCGGCGGGTTTGCGATCGCGAAAGCGTTCTCGCTGGGTCAGCGGCGTAACGCCCTTGGGATTGGCCCGCCGAATGGTGAACTGGAAGTCTGTTCCGGGCAAACGTCCGGGGAAACCGCGATGTTTCAGCATTGCGAAACCTCAACGGACAAGTTCCAGATATGGCAGGCCATCGGACATGCCTGCGGGATTGAAGTGATCATGCGAACCTCCAGAGCTGCATCACTGTATCGGGACACTCTGAGACCGTGACATTGTTGGTTCATGGTCAGAGCCCCTCCCAGATACACCGGGATTGATCCAGCCGGTAGGCTTCGAAGAACTGCGTTGCGTCAGGTTCGGAGGTGCCGAACGCTACCGGTCTGTCCGAAAACGAAATCACAATCCGAGCAGGCTGCAATTCGTGCTGGGCCACATAAGGCACCGCCAGTGTTTCACACAAATGCTCCATGTCGACTACGGCGACATCATATGTGATACGACCTGCAGTCGATCCGATCTTGGGTGCAATGAACCGAAACCGCACCCAAAGCTCACCCGGATTGGTGTCCAGAAGCACATCGCTAAGCTCGACCGGTTGACCCGATGGCACGGGCAGCAGGTTTGAGGCCAGCGCCGAACCTACTCCGACCAGCAACGTAAAAACCCCGGCGCATCCCCGGATCCGCCAGCGGCGGTTTCCTTCCTCCGAGGGAGCGTGCAGAGCTGTTGCAACCTGCGCGGTCTTATGTCCGGTCAATCGGGGCATTTACGGCTCGGGCCTCCTCGGCGGGCATTTACAGCGGGATATTGTCGTGCTTTTTCCAAGGGTTCTTCAGTTGCTTGCCGCGCAGGCTCGCAAATGCACGTGATACACGGCGGCGGGTCGATTGTGGCATGATCACCTCGTCGATAAAGCCGCGCTCGGCCGCAACGAAGGGATTTGCGAACCGGTCCTCATAGTCCTGAGTGTGTTGCGCGATCTTATCGGAATCGCCGAGATCGGCGCGGTGGATGATTTCGGTCGCGCCCTTTGCACCCATCACCGCGATCTCAGCCGTGGGCCAGGCATAGTTGAAATCGCCGCGCAGGTGTTTCGACGCCATCACATCATACGCACCACCATAAGCTTTACGCGTGATCACCGTAACCTTCGGAACCGTTGCCTCACCATAGGCAAACAACAGCTTCGCACCATGTTTGATCACGCCGCCATATTCCTGCGACGTCCCCGGCAGAAAGCCCGGCACATCTACCAGCGTCAGGATCGGGATTTCAAAGCAATCACAGAACCGCACGAACCGGGCCGCTTTTCGGGAACTATCGATGTCCAAACATCCTGCCAATACCATGGGTTGGTTGGCCACGACGCCCACGGTCTGCCCCTCAAGCCGGATAAAACCGGTGATGATGTTCTTAGCGTAGTCTTCCTGAATCTCGTAAAAATCACCCTCATCCGCCACTTTGGTGATCAGTTCCTTCATGTCGTACGGCGTGTTCGGATTGTCCGGGATCAGCGTATCCAGCGATGTCTCGACCCGGTCAGGGCTGTCAAAAAACGGACGAACCGGCGGTTTCTCGCGATTGTTGAGCGGAAGGAAGTCGACAAGACGGCGCACCTCGGCCAGCGCCTCCACATCGTTTTCAAACGCGCCATCAGCGACCGACGACTTTTTGGTGTGGGTCGAAGCCCCTCCCAGTTCCTCCGCCGTCACGACCTCATTGGTGACGGTCTTCACAACGTCTGGGCCAGTCACGAACATGTACGAGGTGTCTTTGACCATGAAGATGAAGTCGGTCATTGCAGGACTGTAAACCGCACCACCTGCGCACGGCCCCATAATCACGCTGATCTGCGGAACAACGCCTGAGGCCATGATATTACGCTGGAACACCTCAGCATATCCGGCCAATGAAGCGACGCCCTCCTGAATCCGCGCGCCGCCCGAGTCGTTGATCCCGATCACCGGCGCTCCGTTTTGAACTGCCATGTCCATGATCTTGCAAATCTTCTGCGCATGGGTTTCTGACAGCGAGCCGCCGAATACGGTGAAGTCCTGGCTGAAGACGTAGACCATTCGACCATTGATCGCACCCCAGCCTGTGACCACCCCATCACCAGCAGGCTTTTGTTTCTCCATCCCGAAATCAGTGCAGCGATGGCTGACAAACATGTCAAACTCTTCAAAGCTGCCTTCGTCTACCAGCAACTCGATCCGTTCGCGTGCCGTCAGCTTTCCGCGGGCGTGTTGCGAGTCGATGCGTTTTTGCCCGCCACCCAATCGCGCGTTGTTGCGACGGCCTTCGAGCTCGGAAAGGATGTCTTTCATGTCGGTAGTCTCCCAAGAGAATTTGCGCGACCATAACGAGTTGGGATCGGCGGCCAAAGAAGTTTTCGGCAAATTTGCAAATATTTGGCAACACTATTTGAGATAACTGCAAATTTGTTAATTAACACAACAAGCCAAACTGCCGATGGCATTTCGCGCGATCAGGGTCTAAAGGTAAACCATGCAGTTCAGTTCACCCTCTGTCAGCCGCACGCCCCCCACGCTTGCAACACTCGTTTTGTTGTCAGGATTGTCGGCGCTGAGCATGAATCTGTATCTGCCCAGCCTTCCCTTTATGGCGACGTATTTTCAGACTGATTACAAGGTGATGCAGCTTTCGATCGCGCTTTATCTTCTGGTCAACGCGGCACTGCAAATCTTAATAGGACCCATCGCCGATAAGGCCGGACGTCGGCCTGTACTGCTGTGGGGACTCGCCCTTTTTTTGCTGGCAACGCTGGGGTGTATATACGCCCCAAATGTCGAGACCTTTCTGGCCTTCAGAATGTTTCAGGCCGTCATTGTCGTTGGTATTGTCTTAAGTCGTGCGGCTGTGCGGGACATGTACGAACAGGACCAGGCTGCTTCGATGCTCGGATATGTCACCATGGGGATGGCAGTCGTTCCGATGATCGGCCCTGCTGTCGGCGGGCTTCTCGAAGAAACTTTTGGCTGGAAAGCCAATTTCTGGCTGCCTTTCGCTCTTGCGGCGCTGGCGCTGGTGCTGACCTACCAAGACTTTGGCGAAACCGCGGCCGCAAGCGGCAAAACACTGATGCAGCAATTTCGCGAATACCCTGAACTGCTGAAATCGCCCCGCTTCTGGGGCTATTCCCTGTCCTCGGCGTTCTCTTCAGGTGCGTTCTTTGCCTATCTCGGGGGCGCACCCTTTATCGGGACCGAAGTGTTCGGCATGACAGCCGCCGAGGTCGGCATCTACTTTGGTGCGCCTGCGATTGGCTATTTCTTCGGCAACTTCATCAGCGGTCGATTCTCGGTTCGCTTCGGCGTCAACCGAATGGTGCGCTGGGGATGCTGGCTGAATGCAATTGGCGTGGCCCTATCAGCTTTGTTGTTCCTAGTGGATTTGGGAACGGCGCTCAGCTTCTTTGGCCTGATGACCTTCGTCGGGTTGGGTAACGGCATGGCGATCCCAAATGCAACCGCCGGATCGCTTTCGGTCCGCCCGCATCTGGCGGCCACTGCCTCTGGTTTGAGCGGTGCGATCATGTTGGGCGGCGGCGCGGCACTCAGCGCATTGGCAGGCGCATTGCTGACGCATGAGACAGGCGCGATGCCTCTGCTTTGGCTGATGCTGGCAACCGCCGCCCTGGCAATCTGCGCGATCAGCGTTGTTATCTGGCGCGAACGGCAATTGGGTCTGTAGACGGCTTGCGCGACAGGGTTTGCAAAGTTAGCCTGCAGATTCAGTAAAGCTGCAAAGAAACGCCATGGCCACTCAGAAACTATACGCTGGCGCCAAGCTGCGCGAAATGCGCACACGCCTGACCCTCACGCAGAAGGATTTCGCCGCAAAACTGGGCGTTTCACTGCCCTATTTGAACCAGATGGAGAATAACAACCGGCCGATTTCGACGACCGTTGTTCTGGCACTAGCGCAAGAGTTTGGTATGGATGTGACCGAACTCAGCACAGGGGATAGCGAACGATTGGTTTCGGATATGCGCGAAGCACTGGCCGATCCGGTGTTCGCCGAAACGGCGCCCCCTCTGGCTGATCTCAGGCTCACCGCTTCAAATGCGCCCGCGCTTGCACGCGCGTTCATCGAGTTACACCGCGCCTATCGCCAGACCCATGAACGCCTCGCCTCGCTCGACGAGGCATTGGGCCGCGAGGATGCCCGTATTCAGGCCAGCCCATGGGAAGAGGTGCGCGATTTCTTTCACTACTGCGACAATTATATTGACGCCGTTGACCGCGCCGCCGAACGCTTCGCCAGCCGTGCCGATGAAACCAGCGATATTCGGCAAGTCGCCCTGAACAGCCTGTCAGAACGCGGCATTCACGTCACTTTCGCCGACACAGAAACCTTACGCAGCTACAATGCTGGTGACAAAACCCTGCGCCTTTCCTCGCGCGCCGCACCACAAACGCAGGTCTTCCAACTGCTGCTGCAGGTGGCGTTGATCAGTCAGGATAAGCTGCTTGAAGCAACGCTAGATTTCGCCCGTTTCCAAAGCGATGAGGCCCGAGCCATCGCCAAGATTGGCCTCGCCAACTATTTTGCCGGGGCTTCGCTGATGCCTTACGGCGCTTTCCTATCCGCAGCGCAGGACTATCGGCACGATTTGGAGCTGCTCAGCAACCGGTTCGGGGCGTCGATTGAACAGGTGGCGCACCGCCTGTCCACGCTACAGCGCCCCGGTGCAAAAGGAATTCCCTTCTTCTTCGTCCGCGTGGATCAGGCGGGCACAATCACTAAACGACATTCAGCCACGCGGCTTCAATTCGCCCGCTTCGGCGGTGCCTGCCCACTCTGGAATGTCCACCGGGCATTTGAGACCCCGGGTCATTTCCTGCAACAGCTAGCCGAGACACCGGATGGCGTCCGCTATATCTCATTGGCTCGTGATGTTTCAAAATCCGGAGGCTCGTTCGGTGCTCCTGTCCGCCGCTATGCCATCGCCCTGGGATGTGAGGTTCGTCATGCCGAAGCATTGGTCTACGCCGATAATCTCGACATAAACAATGCGAGCGCCTACGAGCCCATCGGCATATCCTGTCGCATATGCGAGCGCCAAACCTGCCACCAAAGATCAGTCCCACCGTTAGAGCGCCGCCTGACCATCGACGCCCATAGCCGCGGCACCCTGCCTTATGAGGTCACCTGATCTTCGCCTGGCCATATATATCCTGCGAGACCGGGGGCAGAGCCCCCGCTTAATACTCAACTTTTTGACAAGATCGCCCAGATCTCGTCCTTAAGCGCCGCGCGTTTCTTGCGCAAATCAACCTCGGCCAATTCCTCCATCGGCTCAACATTGGTTTCAGCCCGATGCACGGTGCGGTTGACCTCATGATACTCATCCGCAAGTCGGGCAAAATGCGCATCCGTTTGCTTGAGCTGGCTCATCACTTCGAGCTTGTCGGGGAACTCTTCAGCCAGTTCATGCGGGGTATGAGACATCCAGTTGGCTCCTTGTTTCAGCGTTACATCCTAAGGCTAAACATGACTGTCGCACTCCGCTTTGACGCCGATCAAATTCTGAGCGCAATCAACCAGCTTTCAAGATAAATGCACGCCGTGGGTTTTGGATGTGTCAGCGCTGTGCCGTTGCCCATCTCGGACTTATCCAGGGCTGGTCGTTCGCTTTGGGCAGAGGGTCTTTCTGCAGCAAATGGTCCGACATCTTTTCACCCACCATGATCGACGGCGCGTTCAGATTGCCATTGGTGATTTGCGGGAAAATCGAGCTATCGGCGACGCGCAATCCATCCACCCCAATCACACGCCCTTGCGGGTCGACAACGGCATCCTTGTCATCAGCGCGGCCCATGCGGCAAGTCCCGCAAGGGTGATAGGCGCTTTCGGCATGCTCGGCGATAAAGGCATCTAGCTCTTCGTCCGACTGAACCTCCGCCCCCGGTTGGATCTCTTTACCGGCAAAGGGTTTGAACGCCTGCTGTCCAAATATCTCTCGGGTCAAGCGAATGCAGGTTCTGAAGTCTTCCCAATCCGCGTCATGGCTCATGTAGTTGAACCGGATCACCGGCGCGTCCTCGGCTTTGGCGGATCGCAGAGTCACAGCGCCGCGCGAGGGCGACCGCATTGGCCCCACATGCGCCTGAAATCCGTGCCCTTCGGCTGCCGCCTGCCCGTCATAGCGAACCGCCATCGGCAGAAAATGATATTGTATGTCAGGATATTCCACACCCGGTTTCGAACGCACAAAGGCGGCGCTTTCAAACTGGTTCGATGCGCCAAGGCCTGTTTTGGTAAACAGCCATTGCGCTCCGATCATTCCTTTGCTGATCAGGTTCCAATGCTTGTAAAGCGTGATCGGCTGGATCGAGGCCTGCTGAATATAAAGCTCTAGGTGATCCTGCAGATTGGCGCCGACGCCAGGGCGGTCGGCGACCACTTTGATACCGTGCTCAGCCAGGTGCACCGCAGGTCCAACCCCCGAAAGCATCAGCAGTTTAGGCGAATTGATCGACGAAGCTGCCAACACAACCTCACGCCGTGCCGTGATCACTTCCCGTTTGCCACCCCGGATCAATTCGACCCCGGATGCGCGCCCGGATTCAATAATCACGCGCGCCGCAAGACCCCGGATGATTTCGCAGTTTTGCCGCTTGAGCGCTGGCCTAAGGTACGCATTCGCCGCCGACCAGCGCCGTCCTTTCCAGACGGTCTGCTCCATCGGCCCAAAACCTTCTTGTTTCTCACCGTTATAGTCGCCAGTGACCTCATATCCAGCCTGCTGACCTGCATCGACGAACGCCTTAAACAGCGGATTTTCACGAGGCCCTCGCGACACGTGCAGAGGTCCATCCGTGCCTCTCCAGGTGTGATCACCGCCATGGCCACCATCATGCCAGGTTTCCATGCGTTTGTAGTACGGCAGCACATCTGCGTAAGACCATCCATCTGCGCCCATCTCGGCCCAGGTGTCAAAATCTCGCGCGTGACCGCGCACATAGACCATGCCATTGATCGAAGAAGACCCTCCGATCACCTTGCCTCTGGGGCAAGCAAGTTGACGATTGTTCAGATGCGGTTCGGGCTCGGATTTGTAGCCCCAGTCATATCGCGACATATTCATCGGATAGCTTAGGGCGGCAGGCATTTGGATGAAGGGTCCAGCGTCAGTGCCGCCATGCTCGATCACCAGAACCGAGGCTCCGGCCTCACTTAGACGGTAAGCCATCGCGCAACCAGCAGAACCGGCGCCAACAATGACAAAATCTGCTTCCATATTCGTGTCTCCGTTCACCTTCGGGGCAAGATTTTTCGACGAAAAATCTCCGCACTTCCGACGGGTGCAATTTCAAAAATGTAAAGGATTACTCGCCACGCGGATAACGCTGGCTATCCTCGACATCGTTCAGGTCCATATGATTGCGCATGTACCGTTCAGACGCTTTCTGAAGAGGCTGGTAATCCCAAGGATAATAGCCACCCTGACGTAATGCCTCGTAAACCACCCAGCGCCGGGCTTGGCTGGCCCTCACATCGGCATCAAAGCGATCCAAATCCCATCGCGCCTCGGATTTAGCACGCAGTGTTTGCAAGGTGCCTGCATGTTCGGGCAGGCCAGCGAGATTTTCCATCTCATGCGGATCAGCCTCGAGATCGAACAGTTGATCGGGGTCCAATGTACAGCGATTGTATTTCCACTTGCCATAACGCAAAGAGACTAAAGGAGCGTATGAGGCCTCGGCGGCATATTCCATTGCAACCGGCGCGGTTCGGTCTGTGCCCTTTGCCAAAGGCACAAGATCCTCACCATCCGTCCAAGGTGAGATTTCAGCCATATCGACGCCCGCCAACGTACCAAGCGTCGGTGTCACGTCGATCGTCGAAACTGGTGTATCGATGCGACCAACTGGAAGATCGGGGGCCGAAATCATGAGCGGCACGCGGGAAGAGCCTTCGAAGAAAGTCATCTTGAACCACAACCCGCGCTCACCCAGCATGTCGCCGTGGTCGGACACGAACAGTATGATCGCCTCTTGACGCGTCGTTTCCAGAACCTCCAGTATCTCACCGATCTTGTCATCCAGATATGAGATATTGGCGAAATAGGCGCGACGGGATTTGCGAATATCCTCGGTCGTTATGTCGAAGCTGCGCCAGTCATTGGCATCGAAAATACGTTTGGAATGCGGGTCCTGATTGTCATATCCCAGATCCGCGATCTGTGGCTCAAGATGCTCACAATCTTCATACAGATCCCAGTACTTGCGTCGCGCCACGTAAGGATCGTGTGGGTGCGTGAAGCTGACGGTCACACACCAGGGGCGATCATCCTTGCCGCGTGCAAGGTCATATAGCTTGGCCTTGGCGTTATAAGCGACCTCGTCATCATATTCCATCTGGTTGGAAATCTCGGCAATGCCTGCCCCAGTGACCGAGCCCATATTGTGATACCACCAGTCGATGCGCTCGCCGGGTTTACGATAATCCGGCGTCCAACCGAAATCTGCCGGGTAGATATCAGTAGTCAGACGATCTTCGAACCCGTGCAACTGGTCTGGGCCAACAAAGTGCATCTTGCCGGACAAGCAGGTGTAATATCCTGCACGACGAAGGTGGTGGGCATAGGTCGGGATATCGCTGCTGAACTCGGCGGCGTTGTCATAGACGCCAGTGCGCGATGGCAGTTGACCCGACATAAAGCTCGCACGTCCCGGAGCACAGAGCGGCGAAGCAGTGTATGCATTTGCGAAACGCGTTGATCTTGCCGCCAGCTTCTTCAGGTTCGGCGCATGCAACCATTCTGCAGGACCGTCGGGGAAGAGGGTCCCGTTGAGCTGATCCACCATCAGGATCAGAATATTCGGCTTTGTCATTTTTCGGCCTCTAGGAAAACTCTCAGTACCCGCAGCGCATGGGTGACTGCCCGCTGCGGCTCTTGTGGGGAATTCAGTGCAGAGTGGATGTACAACCCATCGATCAGCGCAATCATACCTTCGGCGGCCTCGCTCGGGTCACTCATATGTGGGCGCAACGCATGGATCAGGTTCGAGCGGATGCGTGCCTGATAGATTTGCCAGAGCCTCAGCGCATCATCGTTGGTTTGAGCCAAAACATAAAAAGTCATCCAAGCTGCGATAACATCCGGTGTGAAACATGATGGCGCGAAACAGGCGCGAATGATGGCCTGTGCGCGCTCTTCCGGATCTGCCGTGCTGAGTTGTGCGCGCGCTTCAGATCCAAAATCCGTCAGGATACGCCGCATCGCGGCTAGGAATATCTGTTCTTTGCCCCCAAAGTAATGATGCGCCAATGCACTGGACATACCTGCGCGTTTGGCGATCTGGCTAACGGTGACATCAAGGGATTTTTGCGCGCCAAGCTCGGCGATCGTCGCCTTGACGATCGCGTCCCGCCGGATCGGCTCCATTCCGAGTTTTGGCATCTTCGCCTCTTCGCCATACCTGAGTGCAAGGAAGGCTAAGCGGTTTTTATTGACTCGTCAATCAATAACGGTTCTTGGTTTCGCCGGTGGGGTCTCAGAACCTTGCGGCGGTGTGCCGCCACGGCTCAGCACGGCTTCACGCCAGGTGATGAAGCTGACGGCAGCCAGGATCAGAGTGCCTCCTGCAATTACCCAGATGTCGATGCGTTCATGGAAGGCCAAAGCGCCGAGCAAAGTGGCCCAGATCAGCTGCAGGAACGTCACCGGCTGGGTCACGGCCACCGGGGCAGCCTGCAATGCAAGCGTCATGAAATAGTGTCCCGCAGTCGCAAAGCTGGCGACGATGAAAAGTATACCAAGATCGCGCAGGCTGGGCGGCTCCCAAACCGCGACGGCGAAAGGGATAAGCGCGATGGTGACCCATATCGAAAGATGGGCAACAACGGCTGAGGGACGGATATCACGGACCATGACTTTGGCCAGCAGATAGGAACCACCAAGCGCTAGTGCAGCCCCCAGCATCGCTATGTGACCGGGCAATATCTCGCGAAAGCCCGGGCGCAGGATGATCACTACTCCTATCACAGCAACACCAATCGCGGCGATACGACGAAAAGCTAGCTTTTCACCCAAGAACAGTGCCGCACCCACCGTGACGTAGATAGGTGTCATGTAATTCATCGCGGTCACCTCGGCGAGGGGGATGCGCGTCATCGCAAAAAACCAAAGCATGACGGCGATGGCGTGGACCATTCCGCGTAGTCCAAACAGCGTTAGATTGCGCGGGGTCAATGGAGTTCCGAGGATCGCCCGGATTGCGGGCAAAAGAAACACCAGACCCAGGACATAGCGCAAGAATGCCGCTTGAATGGGGTTCATGCTGGTTCCCAGCACCTTCACCAGCGCATTCATGCCCACAAAGGACAGCCCGGCCGCAAGCATCCAAAACATGCCAACAAGCGGGCGGTGCTGATCATTAGGTGAGGTCATACAAACGGTTGAACACCGAATTCTGATCCGGGACAACCCTTCACATGATAACAAGTTTCAACGCGATCATAAGCATCACGATTCCGATGATAAAATCAAGAATCTGCCATGCGCGCGGGCGGGCAAAAATCGGTGAAAGCACTCTGGCACCGTAGCCGAGCGAAAAGAAGAAAACGAAACTCGAAGTCATCGCCCCTATCGCAAACCCCATGCGATCTGAATATTGGGCCGATATCGACCCGATCAATACGACCGTATCCAGATATACATGGGGGTTGAGCCAAGTGAAGGCCAGCACAGTTAGCATGGCCGCACGCAGGCTGGTGCGCTGCCCTGTTGCGGTATCCATCACCGCCCCACCTTGCCAGGCAGACCAAAAACTTCGTAGGGCGTACCAAATCAGAAACACTGCCCCACCATAGCGCATCACCGTTTCAAACCACGGCGCGGCCTGAGCCAGGGTGCCGAACCCTGCAACACCCGCCCCGATCAGTATCGCGTCAGACACTGCGCAGGTCAGGCACAGTGCAAAGACGTGCTCGCGCCGCAGGCCTTGGCGCAGAACAAAGGCGTTCTGAGCGCCTATCGCCAATATAAGGCTAAAACTCAGGGCAAACCCGGCAATCATTGATGGGAACATGCAGCCTCCTGTCGATGTTCGTTGACTACATGGCCGGTGTGAATCTATCAAATTAATGATGATTACCCAGATTAAGTAACTCTAATGCTCCTCGATCCTCATCAGCTATCAGCATTGGCGGCGATCTTGCGACACGGCAGCTTTGAGGCCGCAGCCGCAGAGCTATCCGTCACCCCGTCGGCTATTTCGCAGAGGATCAAAGCGTTGGAGGATCGTGTTGGTGCGGCCCTCATTCATCGCGGCACCCCATGCACCGGCACTCCGGCGGGTCTGCGGATCGCCCGTCATGCCGAAGATATCGGCCTGTTGGAGGCAAAGTTGGCGCGAGAGCTGACTTTGGATCAGCGTGAAGGTCCGGTACGGGTTCGCGTCGCGCTACCGGCTGACAGTCTGGCCACATGGTTTATCGACGCGATGGCGCGCGCCGAAGACATACTGTTCGACCTTGTAATTGACGATCAGGACCATTCGGCTGACTGGCTGCGGCGTGGCGACGTAAGTGCGGCGATAACGGTGGGTGGTCAGAACATTACCGGATGCGATGCCATCGCGTTGGGCACTTTGCGCTATTTGCCGACCGCGAGCCCTGGCTTCATGCAGCGGTGGTTTTCTGATGGGGTTTCCGCCAATTCCCTGGCACAGGCCCCCTGCTTGACCTTCAACCGTAAAGATAATCTGCAGAAATCCTGGATATATGCCCAGACAGGCAGCCGTCTTTCGCCACCGTCTCACTTTCTGCCGTCCACAAACGCCTTTGTTGACGCGGCAATCGCCGGTTTAGGATGGGGTATGAACCCCGAAAGCCTTGTAAGAAGAGCGATCGCAAACGGGCAGATTTGTGAAGTAATCCCCGATGCGCCGCTCGATATCGAACTGACCTGGCAGATCGGGCGTGTCCTTGGCCCTGCCCTTGCACCCTTGACCCAAGCGGTACGTCGCGCGGCAACGCAGCAACTGATCGCACCGGCGGCAGATTAGGCCTGCGTCTCTGAAGCCTTTTGCGGTTTCGCGATGCGGTAACAGCTAAATGCCGCCCAGATGCTTGCCAGCACGATAAACACGATGGCAGCGGCAACCTCGTGCATATGTGCAACCGCAGCCAAAATTGCAGACAGTGCAACGGCAGCGAGTCTGCAGATGGATTTGATGGCTGCTGCGCCCTGAATACGTTGTTCCTTGGGCGCAACATCTAAAAAATACAGCTGGCGCGCACTGGAAATTCCAGTTGTCGCCACCGAGACGACAAACAGGGCAATGGCGTGCAAGTGAACTTCGTGATCGATACCGGCATAGTGGAACGCCAACAAAACGATCCCTGTCACTGCGACCAACAAGTTGCCCGCGACCATCACGGTACGGTGTGATTTCATGTTCACCAATTGCCACAAGGGCGCCGAGACCAGATAGCCGGACGCGGATGAGATGATCATGGCCGTCAAACCCTTGGCCGAGTTGTGATGTGCCTCGGCAGCGATGAGCGCAAAAAACGGAACCGACAGCGACACGACAACCAAAGGAAGCCGCAGAGCCATATAGCGCCGGAACCATGGCTGTTCGAACATACTTACGATGCCGGAGATGATGTTCTGCAGCGATTGACGCCCTGCACCTTTGGGTTTTCCATTACAGGACTCATCGGGGGCGATCTCGGCCATGCCGAGAATGCATAATGCTGAAAACAAGAAAAACACGACCGAGGCCGCAATCACCGCGGAATGCCGCGAGAATGGCGGGTACTCTTTCGTGATCTCGTGTATCAGCAACACCAAGCCGATGGCACAAAGACCTCCCGCGCCCAATTGGAGATAACGGATAACCATCCGGGATCTCGATTTCAGATGATCGCCCAACAAGTCAGACAGCATCAGGGATTGGCTTTCTTCAATAAGCCCAATCATGAAAAAGGCGATCACAAAGGCAATGGCCGTTAATGAAACACTGCCGGTGGCCGCGATCAAAAGGGCCATCAGAAGGCAACCGCCAATTCCGATCTCGGTCAGGGCAATACCGCGTTTCTTCCGCGCCTGCGCAGCAATGGAGCGGGCGAAAAACACGTCCGAGATCATGCTGCCAACCATGCGGATCGACACCAATGCACCGGCAAGGAACATCGGTAACTCCAGCGAGACCGCAAGGAATGGCAATACGATAGACGGGCTGCCCAAAGTCCACGCCACCTGGGAAAGGATACTTTGGCTAGCCAGAACCGGGACATTTCGTCGGGCCGGATCAGTCGATTTACTCGCCATTTGCGATGCTCTGCATGATGTGCCTACGGTTGCCTTTCAGGTCCTTCAGCCTCAATGATCTGAGTTTAATCGCAAGAGGCTTCAGGACCAAGGCTTGTGTAAGACGCGCAACTGCAACAGAAAAACCCGGCCGCTGGGCCGGGTTTGGTTCATCTGGCGTTTGTCCGGTACATCAGAGCTGCGCCATAACCTCGTCGGTCGCTTCGAAGTTAGTGGTCACGCGCTGAACGTCGTCGTCGTCTTCCAATGCATCCACCAACTTCATCAGCTTTTGCATGTCTTCCAGACCCAACTCGGTCGTCGTTGTCGGCTTCCAGACCAGCTTGGTGGATTCGGATTCGCCCAGCGCCTCTTCCAGCGCGTTCGACACATCGTTCAGGTCCGTATCTGCACACCAGATGATGTGACCGTCATCCGAGCTTTCGACATCCTCTGCCCCGGCCTCGATCGCGGCTTCGAAAATCGTATCCGCATCGCCTGCGTGTGCCTGATACACAACTTCGCCCTTGCGGTCGAACATGAACCCGACCGAGCCGGTTTCACCCAAGTTTCCACCATTCTTCGAAAAGGTCGAACGAACAGTCGAGGCGGTACGGTTGCGATTATCGGTCATCGTTTCAACAATCACGGCCACACCGTTGGGACCATAGCCCTCATACCGGATTTCTTCGTATTCATCGCCCTCACCTGCTACGGACTTCTTGATCGCACGGTCGATCACGTCCTTGGGCACCGAATTCGACTTGGCCTCTTTCACCGCCAGACGCAGGCGCGGGTTCTTGTCGGGATCGGGGTCGCCCATCTTGGCGGCGACCGTGATCTCTTTCGACAGCTTGGAAAACAGTTTGGACCGCGCGGCGTCCTGACGTCCCTTGCGGTGTTGGATATTGGCCCATTTGGAATGGCCTGCCATGGTGCGTCCTCGTCATCGTGATTGCGTGTTTGGCGCTCATATAGACGTTTGCGGGGCAAAGGATCAAGAGAGCGGCTTGCCCTGTCTTCGCCCGTGACTATGGTGGCGGTATGACGACAGATCAGATCATTCTTTTTTCCCTTTTCATCGCCGTTTTCGGAATGCTGCTCTGGGGGCGGTTCCGCTATGACCTTGTAGCATTTACCGCCTTGATGATCGCGGTCACGCTGGGTGTGGTGCCCGTTGACAATGCCTTTGCCGGGTTTGGGCACCCGGCCACGATCATCGTGGCGTTGGTGCTGGTGGTTTCTGCCGGTCTGGTGCGCTCGGGTGCAGTGTTCATGATCACGCGCACGCTGGTCGACGCATCGCGCGGATTGGGCGTGCATATCGCCCTGATGGGCGGCATCGGGGCGATCCTGTCGGCCTTCATGAACAACGTCGCCGCGCTGGCGCTGCTGATGCCGGTCGATATCCAGACCGCGCGCAAAGCGGGGCGCCCGGTCGGCCTTAGCCTGATGCCGCTCAGCTTTGCGACGATCCTGGGAGGGATGGCCACGCTGATTGGTACGCCGCCAAATATCATCATCGCTTCAATCCGGGCCGAAACACTGGGCGAACCGTTTCACATGTTCGATTTCGCACCGGTGGGCGGGTTGGCTGCAATTGCGGGGCTGGCGTTCGTCGCGCTGATCGGCTGGCGCCTCATCCCCAATCGCGGCGCGCAGGAAGAAACCTCGGAAGTTTTGGCCGAATACATCGCCGAACTGACAATCCCGCCTGAATCGCCCCATATCGGGAAACGGGTCAGTGAGCTCTATGAGGCCGCCGAGAAATCTGACGTCGCTATCATCGGCCTGATCCGGGACGGAAAGCGACGCTATGGTCGATCAACCCACGCAACCCTGCATGAAGGCGATGCGCTTGTTCTGGAAGCACGCCCCGAAGCGCTGGATGAGTTCCGCGCCGCGCTCAATCTGGATTTCTCGGACGCCCGTCGGCAGGAGGTTTTGACTGCCGAAGGCGAAGGGCTGGAAGTGGTTGAAGTCGTTGTCCCCGAAAGCGCGCGCATCACTGGGCGAACTGCGCAGGCGTTAGGATTGGCCTGGCGACAGAGTACAGTCCTGATGGGCATTTCACGCCAAGGGCGCCGGATCACCAGTCAGGTTCGCAAAACCGAGGTCGAGCCCGGCGACATCTTATTGCTGCTGTGCCCGCGCGACCGAGCACCCGATGTCACCGAGTGGCTCGGCTGCCTGCCCTTGGCCGAGCGCGGCTTGAATGTAACCGCGAATGAGAAAGCCTGGCTTGCCATCGGCCTGTTTGCGGCTGCCGTGTTGGCGGCCAGTGTCGGGCTGATCTATCTGCCGATCGCACTGGGGTTCGTGGTCGTAGCCTATGTGCTGACTAAGATCATGCCGATTGCGGATATCTACAACCACATCGAATGGCCAGTGGTTGTATTGCTGGGGTCAATGATCCCATTGGGCAGCGCGCTTGAAACCTCGGGCGGAACCGAGTTGATCGCCAACGCCTTGGTTCAGCTGACCAACGGCCTGCCCGCCTGGGCAATCCTGACCGTACTGATGGTCGTGACGATGACCCTGTCCGATGTGTTGAACAACACAGCCACCGCCATTGTCGCGGCCCCTGTTGGCATTCAGATGGCGCGCACGCTTGAGGTGTCGCCAGATCCGTTTCTGATGACGGTGGCCGTTGCGGCGTCTGCCGCGTTTCTGACGCCCATTGGGCACAAGAACAATACGCTGGTGCTTGGTCCCGGAGGATACCGCTTTGGCGATTACTGGCGCATGGGGTTGCCGCTGGAAATCCTGATCATCGCGGTCTCGATCCCCGCGATCCTTGTGTTCTGGCCGCTTTGATGGCTAAAGGCTGCCTATGAAACGCTTTCTGATCCTGCAACTGCGCCCGGAAACCGATGCATCGGATGCCGAATATGCCTCGATACTGGACAAAACCGGGCTGAGCCCTGCGCAAACTCATCGCATCCGGCTGGATTGCGAAGACCTGCCCGAAGGGCTGGATGTCGTCGATTACGCTGGTGTCATCGTGGGTGGGGGTCCCGGCTGCGTCAGTGACGATCCGACCACCAAATCCGCGCTGGATGCAAAGATCGAAGGCGCGATCATGAGACTGATGCCCCAGATCACTGCGAAAGATCACCCGTTCATGGGCTGCTGCTATGGCTTGGGTATTCTCGCCGTACATTTGGGCGGAGATGTCAGCAAACGGCAATTTGGCGAACCGGTCGGACCGTCCGACTGCCGTCTGACAGAGGATGGCGCCCAAGACCCCTTGACCGCAGGCCTAAAGCCGAAATTCGAAGCGTTTGTGGGACATAAGGAAGCCGTACAGTTACTGCCGGATGGCTGCGTTCATCTGGTAGCGTCTGACCCCTGCCCGTTTCAGATGATCCGCTGGGGGCAGAATGTCTATGCCACCCAATTCCACCCCGAAGCGGACGCCAAAGATTTTGAGCAGCGGATTAACATCTACAAGGACCACGGCTATTTTCCGCCGGAGGATGCGCAAAGCTTGATCGATATGTGCCATGCCGCAGACGTTACGGAGCCGGGTGAAATCCTGCGCCGGTTTGCTCAACGCTACGGGTGACCCAACGGCGTTGTTGCCTGATCTACGACCCCTCGCATAGGCTGGCCCGAATGACTTTGGGAGGAGTTGTTCTTGGACCTGCTTATCAACGTTGGCCTGCCCATTTCGCTGGCTATTATCATGTTGTCACTGGGGATCGGGCTAGAAGCCGCCGATTTCCGCCGGGTTTTGGCGCGGGGGTACCCCTTCGCCATCGGCGCCATCAGTCAAGTTGTGCTGATACCAATGGCTGCCTTCGCGACGGTCACTCTGTTCGGATTGCCCGCTGAAATCGCCGTGGGTGTCATGCTTTTAAGCTTTTGCCCCGGTGGGGTCACCAGCAACATCCTCGCAAAGTTTGCCAAAGGTGATGTGGCGCTGTCGGTCAGCCTGACAGCGGTGATCAGCCTGCTGTCCATCGTGACCGTCCCCATTCTGGCCGCATGGTCCATAGATCATTTCATGGGCGAGGCCGCACCCAAAGTTTCGATCAGCGCATTAGCCACCGCGCTGTTCCTGATCACGACCCTACCAGTCGCCATTGGTGTCGCCATACGTCACTTTGCAAGGGGGTTCGCCATTCGGGTCGACGGCCCGCTTTCGACGCTCGCATCGATACTGTTCGTGCTGATCGTCGCGGCGGCACTGGCCGGAAACTGGCAGTTCTTCATCCAAAACCTCAGCTCGATTGGGGCAGCTCTGATCGCGTTGAACGTTGCGCTGTTGCTGATCGGTCTGGGGCTGGCGCGCATCGCCAAACTGACATGGAGTGAGGCGAAAACGATCTCGGTCGAGACTGGCATTCAGAATTCGGCGATGGGAATTACGCTGGCAGCTTTGATCACCGGCACCACGACCGGCTTCAGCCCACTTGCCGTTCCCGCCGCCGTTTATGGTATCACGATGTATGTGGTCGTAACCCCCTTCATCCTTTGGTTCCGCAGCCGCTGAAAGGACATTCGATGACCAATAACACCGCAGATGCGATCGTGATCGGAGGCGGCCTTGCGGGCCTCTCGGCGGCGGCCGAATTGGGCGACCGGGGCAAGCGGGTGATCGTGCTGGATCAGGAGCCTGAGCATTTTCTGGGTGGACAGGCGTTTTGGAGCCTCGGCGGCCTGTTCATGGTCGACACCCCCGAGCAACGTCGCATGGGCATCCGCGACAGCCACGATCTGGCGCTGCGCGACTGGATGGGCAGCGCGCAGTTTGACCGCGATGAAGACAACTGGCCCCGCAAATGGGCTGAAGCCTATGTCGAGTTCGCCGCAGGTGAAATGCGTCCGTGGCTGCATGAAATGGGGCTGCGCTGGTTTCCCGTCGTGGGCTGGGCCGAACGCGGCGGTTCTTATGCGGACGGACATGGCAACTCGGTCCCGCGCTTTCACATCACTTGGGGAACCGGCCCAGGTGTACTTGAGCATTTTATCCGCCGCGTCCGCGCGCATGTCGACGCCGGCTTGATCCAACTGAAGTTCCGTCACCAAGTCAGCCACATCATTATGCAAAATGGTTCTGCCAAAGGCGTGTCAGGGGAAGTCCTGGCCGATGACGGCATTCAAAGAGGTGGCAAGACCAACCGGGACGAAGTAGGCGAATTCGAAGTCTATGCCCCTTCGGTTATTGTCACCTCTGGTGGGATCGGTGGGAATTTTGAAATGGTGAGTCAGAACTGGCCCCGCGACCGGCTGGGTGAACCGCCCAAAGATATGGTGGCAGGCGTTCCGTTTCATGTCGATGGCCGCATGATCCCGATCAGCGAGAAAGCTGGCGGACATGTCATCAACGGCGACAGAATGTGGCATTACACCGAAGGGGTGCGCAATTGGGATCCGATCTGGCCCGCGCACGGTATACGTATTCTACCCGGCCCAAGTTCGATGTGGTTCGATGCGCGCGGCAATCGCCTGCAACCCCCTTGCCTGCCAGGGTTCGATACGCTGGGAACGCTGAAAGAGATCCTGAAAACCGGATATGAATACAGCTGGTTCGTTCTGACCCAGAAGATCATCAAAAAGGAATTTGCACTTTCGGGGTCCGAGCAGAACCCGGATTTCACTTCGGGCAGCTGGAAAGAGGTGATCCGTCAGCGCATCCTGTCTGGCACCAAGGCGACTGGGCCGGTCGAGGCGTTCAAGGAAAAGGGCGAGGATTTCGTCGTCGCCAACACGCTGACTGAATTGGTCAGCGGCATGAACCAATTAGGCGGGGGTCTGATAGACGAGACGCATCTGCGCACCCAGATCGAGGCACGGGATTCTCAGGTCGACAATCCGTTTTCCAAAGACGCCCAGATGATGGCCATCCTTGCGGCACGCAATTATCGGGGCGACAAGCTGATCCGGACGGCCAAACCGCACAAGTTCCTCGATCCATCAAACGGCCCGCTAATCGCGGTCAAGCTGCACGTACTGACCCGCAAGACACTGGGCGGGCTGCAGACCAATCTGGACAGTCAGATGATCGGCGCCAATGGACAAATCGTCCCTGGCTTGTTTGCAGCCGGAGAGGTCGCGGGCTTTGGCGGCGGCGGCTACCACGGGTACAACGCGCTAGAGGGCACGTTTCTGGGCGGTTGCATCTTCTCGGGTCGCAACGCAGGAAGGTCCCGCGCAGTGGCCTGATTACTGGGTGCGCACGAATTTCAGTATCGGCTCACCTGCAGCATCGAGCAAAACCATGCTGTCGCCGGCAACGGCATAGTTCGTCACGTTTTGCAGGGCAGCAAAGAACTGATCCTCGACCTCGTCCAGTTCTGGCGGGCACGCCATTAAAGTCGCGGCCATATTGTCTGGAAACTCAAGGCTGTTGCCGGTGATCTCGGCTTGCCCAGAAAACCGGTTGCAACCGCCCGTGCCACCGAACGCACCACCTTGAGCGAAGGAAAGCTGGGGCGGCCGTTTTGTGTCGAGCACGGTTCCACCGATACCGATGGCTGTCCACTCAGTCCCTTCCAGGGTCGCGGGGCTCTGAGCACCGGCCTGCACCAGCACAAGATCAGCCGAATTGCCTTCGCCGTTGGTCAGCACGGGATGGACCGTATCCGTCGTAAACAACAGCTCACCCCCGCGATAGATCGACCCGCGTACTGCATAGGTCATCCCCTCGCGGATCAGCGCGTCATCAAAAGTCAGTTCAAATTCCGAGGGCACTCCGTTCAACGCATAGCGTTGCGCCGCCAGCGTGACCGCTGCCGCATCGGCCCGAGAGATATCCTGCAATTCGACAAATAGCGTCGCATCCGGTGGCAGGGCGATCCGTTCACGGTAGGTTGCCGTGCCAGTGACTGTTCCTGCCGAGCTTTGGCTGCCCAGCAAGGCCAATACGATTGCTCCGGCCACAATGGCCTGCCCGAGTTTTGGAAAAGGCATGATCCCATCCTTTCACATTCATCTTAGGCAAAAAGATTGTGACGATATCGACATTTACAAGGCCCGAAACACCAGGTCGGCGAATCCGTGCCAGTGTCAGAGCGGCCAGATGAACGGAATAAGAAGTGACGCCAGCAGACCCACAGTCAGGTTCAGCGGCACACCAACTTTCAGAAAATCGGTGAATCTGTACCCACCCGGGCCATACACCATCATGTTGGTCTGATAGCCAATCGGCGTCGCAAAGGATGCCGATGCCGCCACCATCACCGCGACCACCAGCGGGCGCGGATCAATTCCTACAGCCTGAGCCAGAGAGATCGCGATCGGAGTGACCACCACCGCCACGGCGTTGTTCGAAACCAATTCGGTTAGCACCGAGGTCAACAGATATACGGCCCATATGATCAAGAAAGGTGGCAACATGCCAAGCGCCGGTGCGACCGCTTCGACAATCAGTGTAACCGCGCCCGATTTATCGAGCGCAGCCCCAATTGCGAGCATGGAGAAGATCAGGGCCAGCAATCGGCCTTCGACAAATGAGAACGCCTCATCCGCGTCGATACATCGGGTCAGCAAAACCACAGCAACGGCGATGATCGACAACAGCAAAATCGGTGCCACGCCCAACCCCGCCAGGGCGACGATCCCGACCAGCGCACCGATGGCTATGGGCGCATGGCTGCGGCGAAACGCTCGTGCCGAAGGTTGCGTAACATCGACCATATCCATATCGGCGGCCAGCTTCTGGATATCCGCAGGCGAGCCCTCTAACAGCAGCGTATCCCCGACACGCACGGTCAAAGCATCCAACTGACGCCCGATATTCTGGTTCCTGCGATGAACCGCCAGGACGTAGACACCATATCGGCGACGTAACCGCATCGCACCCAGCGTTCGACCGACCATGCGGCAGCCCGGCGTGATCAGAACCTCAACTGTCTTGGTCTCAACGGCTGAGACCTGATCCACGCGCTTGAGTTCCTTGTTGCTTTGAAGACTCAGCAATTCGGTCATCTCGGTGCGCAAAACTACCCTGTCGCCCACTTTCAGCGTCACCCCCTTGAGGTTCCGCCGCAGCGAGTCATCCCCCCGGATCACGTCGATCAGACGCACTCCGGGGCGCTTGAACAGCTGAACGCCGGTCACTTCGCGGTCGATCAGATTGCTGTCGGGGGGAATGACCGCCTCGGTAAAAAATTTCATCTTGGACCGGTCGCTGAGCATCTCGGCCATGCTGTCACGCTCGGGTAGCAGTCGTGGCGCAATGAAGCGCAGGTACACCATACCGTAGATCACCAGCGCAATGCCCAGCGGGGTAACCTCGAAGATTGAAAACGCCGTCATACCCTGTGCGCGGGCCACACCATCGACCAACAGGTTAGTCGAGGTGCCAATCAGCGTCAGCGTACCCCCAAGGATCGCCGCATAGCTGAGCGGGATCAACAATTTGGACGCCGAAACGTTCAGCGTGCGGGCGATCTGGATAAAGACCGGGATCATTACAACGACAACCGGTGTGTTCGACACCACCGCCGAAGCGACGACGACAAACGCCATCAATAACCCGATGGCAAACCGAGGGTTCACCTGCGCCTGCTTCTGCGCGAGCGAGGTGAACGCATCAAGCGCTCCGGTGCGCACCAAGGCACCCATGATGATGAACATCGCGCCGATGGTCCACGGCGCGGGATTCGAAAGGACTGCAAGCGCACTTTGATAGGGCAGGATACCGGTTGCCAGCATCAGGGCCGCCCCGCCGATTGCGACAACTTCGGTCGGATAGACCTCGCGCAGAAACATGATGAACATGCCCGCTACGATCATCAGCGCCAGAATTGCGCTGCCCATCTCTGTCAGTTGAAGGAATTGCATTCTTGGTATTCTGTCCGAACCCTGATCTGGCATACGCGCCTAATAGGTAGTTTCACGTATTGCGTGCGGCGGGGCAAGTCTGACGTGCTTTTCAGGGTGTAGACTGCTGCAACCGCCCGCCAACACGAATCATCTGCACGGATTTTGCGCTTCCATCGCGGTCATCGGTTTCGACAAAAACTCCGCTCAAGGTCGCCTCACCGGTCGCAGGCGTAAACCGCGCCTTGGGCATCCCGGTTATGAACCGGCGCATCGGTTCCTGCTTGTCCATTCCGATGACCGAGTCATAGTCGCCGCACATCCCGGCATCGGTCAGGTATCCTGTACCGCCCGGCAATACCTGCGCATCCGCGGTAGGCACATGCGTATGCGTCCCAACCACAAGGCTTGCGCGTTTGTCGCAATAATGGCCCATCGCCATTTTCTCGGACGTTGCCTCGCAATGCATGTCGACGATGATCGCCTGCGCCTGGCCGCCGCGTGGGTGCGATTTCAGGATCGGTTCAATGGCCGAAAAGGGATCGTCAAAGGGGCGTTTCATGAAGACCTGCCCTAACACCTGCACCACCAAAACCTTGCGACCGCCCGGCGCGGTGAACAGTCGATGCCCCCGCCCCGGTGCCCCTTTGGCATAATTCAACGGACGCACGATGCGAGGTTCTTTCTCAATAAACTGCAGCATGTCTTTCTGGTCGAAAGCATGATCGCCCAGGGTGATACAATCGGCCCCCGCGTCCAAAAGCAGCTTGGCGTGATCCCCGCTCAGCCCCATTCCGTTCGAGGCGTTCTCGCCGTTGACAACGACAAAATCCAGCCGCCATTCGTCACGCAGACGTGGCAAATGCTGTTGGATGGCGGCGCGACCCGAACGCCCCATGACGTCACCAAGAAACAAAATCCTCATGATTGCGGTCCTAGGGGCTGGAAGTGGCAATAACAAGGCAGAAGCAAACAATCACTCAGCCTGAAGGCTGCCAATGCAAAGGAAATCGCGATCGCGCATAGCGAGGGATAACTTAGAAAGTTAGCACCCGGCTTTCAGTAATCACCATATCGAGTGGTTGATCGGTCGGCTCCAGCGGCAGATGTTCGGCTTCCTGCGCATCAAAGGCAAATCCTATGGCAAGCGTCGGGCGCTTGGCGCGCAACCCTTCAAGCGTGCGATCATAGAAGCCGCCGCCATAGCCCAAGCGGCCACCCTTCGCATCAAACGCAACCAGTGGCACGATCAGGATTTCCGGGTCGAAATAGTCATCGATCTCGGGCACTTTCGCGCCGAAGGGTCCATCTTTCAGTATGCCCTCAGGCGTCCATCGAGAGAAGCGCAACGCCTGCCCTGCGGCCTGAATGACAGGCACGCCCACTGGACCATATGCAGAAGCCTCGGCCATTGCAGGCAGCGGGTCGATTTCGGTGCGGATCGGCATGTAGCCAGACATGGGAACAACGCGATGACCCGCCAGAACCTCGGACAAGCGCCCGGCCGCGCCCGGGATGCGCATATCAAACGCTACCTTGCGTCGCGCGAATGCCGCCTTGCGCGCTGCGGCTTTGATTTCGGTCAGATCGGTTGTCTCGGTCAAAGTAGCACCACGCTGGCAAGCCCCAGAAAGATGAAGAACCCCATGACATCCGTTGTCGTGGTCACAAAGGTTCCTGACGCCAGCGCCGGGTCAACACCCAGACGGTCCAGCACGACCGGTACTACCGTACCAGCAAAGCCCGCGATGATCATGTTCACGACCAGCGCAGATCCGATCACGACACCCAGCAGCGGGGAGTCGAACCACATCATCCCGACGGTTCCCAACACGATAGCGAAACACAGCCCGTTGAGCATTCCCACCAGTAGTTCTCGCCGGATCACGCGCCCTACGTTCGAGCCGGTCAAGTCGCGTGTTGCCAACGCCCGCACTGCAACGGTAAGTGATTGGGTCCCGGCATTGCCCCCCATCGAGGCGACGATCGGCATCAGGATCGCGAGCGCCACCAGTTGATCAATCGCGGCCTCAAACTGAGAAATCACCAGCGATCCGCAAATCGCGGTAACCAGATTGACACCAAGCCAAGGCAAGCGGCGCCTACTGGTTGCCGCTACACTATCGGACAGAGAGCTTTCGTCCGAGACGCCCGCAAGACGCAGCATATCCTCTTCGTATTCTTCGTCCAGGACCACCATCGCATCGTCGATGGTGATGACACCGACCAAACGACCATCGCCATCCACGACTGGAGCCGAAATCAGGTGATACTGATTGAACGCATAGGCCACGTCCTCTTCATCCTGTTCGACGGGGATGGTGTGGAATTCATCTTCGGCAATGTCCTGCAGCGGCACCTCGCGCCGGGTTGCCATCAACTTGCCCAGCGTGACCTGAGCAACCGGTTTCAATCGCGGGTCAACAAGTATGACGTGATAGAACTGTTCCGGCAAATCGTCGTTGGCACGCATGAAATCGATGGCCTGCCCCACGGTCCAGTGATCGGGCGCCATGACCACCTCGCGCTGCATAAGGCGGCCAGCAGAGTTTTCTGGATAAGATAGGGCTTGCTCTGCCGCGACGCGTTCGGAGTCTTCAAGCGCGCCCAGGATGGTTTCTTGCTGCGGCTCTTCAAGGTCTTCCAGAAGGTCAACAACGTCATCACTTTCCATATCCCGAACGGCTTCGGCCAGAACGTCCGGTTTCAGGACATTGATTACTTCTTCCCGAACTGACTCGTCGAGCTCCGACAGGATATCCCCGTCGAACTCCTTGTCATACAGCCGGATCAGGCGCGCACGGTCGTAAGGATTGATCTGTTCCAGAAGGTCAGCGATATCGGCCGCGTGTAGCGGCTCCATCAGCTCAATCAGCTTGGCACGATCTTCGACATCAACCGCATAAAGGATGGCCGCAACGGTTCGCGGGTCCAGCGCATAGGCATCCTCATCGCGGGGCTGATCGGGTCTGGCTTCGTCGTTGCCTGTCGTCATGCGCTGCCCCTCTTTCTTGTCGATTGCCCCTAGATAGAAGAAGCAGCTACCGGAAAACAATGACAATGGTCCAATTTACCCGCATCTTTCGCGCCCCTATGCTGGTTGGCGGTCCAAAACAGGCGGAGAACAGAACAAATGGCGCAAAAGACGCTTCTGAAGGGACGTGTGCTTAGCTTCAACGGATCACCGTTCGAAGGTGAGCCCACCGATGCGACCAAAATTCACCAAGCCGTCCTGATCGAAGATGGCCGCATCGCGGCACTGGGCCAGGCGTCCGACCTGTCTGACGCGCATCCCGAAGCCAACATTAAGGATTATGGCGATCAGCTGATCATGGCGGGATTTGTGGATTCTCATGTCCACTATCCGCAGACGGCAATGATCGCGAGCTGGGGAAAGCGGCTGATCGATTGGCTGAACAGCTACACGTTCCCTGAAGAGATGAAGTTTGACGACCCCGCCTATGCCGCTGAAATTGCAAACAGATATCTAGACCTAACCGCAGCCCATGGCACCACGACCATGTGCAGCTTTTGTACCATTCATCCAGAGAGTGTTGATGCCTTCTTTACCGCCGCGCAGGCGCGTGGGCAGCGGGTTGTCGCGGGTAAAACCTGCATGGATCGCAATGCGCCTGAGGGGCTGCGGGATACTGCACAAACCGGGTACGACCAGTCCAAAGCTCTGCTTGAAAAGTGGCATGGGGTTGATCGCATATCTTACGCCATCACTCCACGATTTTCGCCGACATCGACGCCAGAACAGCTGGAGGCGATGGGCGCGCTTTGGGCCGAGCATCCCGACTGCCTGATGCAAACCCATCTGAGCGAACAGACCGATGAGATCGAATGGGTCCGATTCCTGTTCCCCGACACGCGCGACTATCTGGATACGTACGAGCAGTTTGGATTGCTGGGCGGAAATGGCCTATATGGGCACGCGATCCATCTGGAAGACCGAGAGCGGGATCGTCTGCGCGAGGTAGATGCAGCCCTGATCCACTGCCCCACTTCAAACACGTTTATCGGCTCTGGCCTGTTTGACATGAATGGTCTGATCCACTCAGGGCACCGCGTGGGCTTGGCCACCGACACCGGAGGCGGCTCAAGTTTTTCAATGCTGCGCACAATGGCTGCGGCCTATGAGATTGGTCAATTGCGGGGTTATCCTCTGCACCCGTCGCAATTGCTTTGGCTTGGAACGGTGGGATCGGCTCGTACCCTGCGGATGGATGACCGTATTGGAAACATCGCCGTGGGCATGGAAGCCGATCTGGCGGTGCTGAACCTCGCATCGACGCCTGCTATCGCCCAGCGCGAAGCTCATGCTGATGATCTTTGGGAAGCGGTGTTCCCGACCATCATGATGGGTGATGACCGTGCCGTAACCGATACCTGGATCGCCGGACGAGCTGTTTCTGGTTGATAGGAATGGGCCTATGGCCCATGCCTCCGGCGGAGGTATTTTTAGCCAGATGAAGAGCGGATCCGCTATTCTGCCAGCGCGCGTGCCAGACGATTCTGGGTTTCTATGACCCTTGGCAGGTCGATCGTGGCGATCTGACTGTTACGAACAATCTGGCGTCCCTCGACAAAGAGGTGTTTGACACGCGTCGGTCCGGCCAGAAGGAGCGCAGCGGGGTCCCAACTGCCTGCACTTTCAATTCCTTGCACGTCCCAAATGGCAATATCAGCTCGTTTACCGGGCATAAGCCGGCCGCAATCGGGCCGATTCAACACATCCGCCCCGCCTCGGGTGGCGATCTCAAGCGCCTCACGGGCCGACATGGCGTCAGCGCCGTTTGCTACTCGTTGCAGCAGCATAGACTGGCGCGCCTCGGCCATCAGATTGCCGCTGTCGTTGCTGGCTGATCCATCCACGCCCAACCCGACTGGCACGCCTTGATCACGCATTTTTCGGACTGGCGCGATACCTGAACCAAGACGACAATTGGAACATGGACAGTGCGCAACGCCGGTTCGGCTACGTGCAAACAGGTCAATCTCGGCGCCATCCAGCTTGACACAATGAGCGTGCCAGACATCCGAACCGGTCCAGCCTAATTCTTCGGCGTATTGGCCGGGTCTACATCCGAACTGATCTTGAGAATAGGCAATATCCTCATCGTTCTCCGCCAGATGGGTGTGCAGCATCACACCTTTGTCGCGCGCCAACAACGCGGCATCACGCATCAAGTCTCGGCTAACCGAGAACGGCGAACATGGCGCCAAACCAACGCGACACATCGAACCCTCAGATGGGTCGTGATAGGCGTCTACGACACGGATCATATCCTCCAGAATAGCCTGCTCGGATTCGACCAAAGCATCAGGAGGCAGTCCACCATCACTTTCGCCAATGCTCATAGCCCCACGCGTGGGATGAAAACGCAGCCCCAGCTCTGACGCTGCATGGATCGTGTGTTCAAGCCGCGCGCCATTTGGATATAGGTAAAGGTGGTCAGAGCTAAGCGAGCAGCCGGACAGTGCCATCTCGGCCAATCCGATCTGGGCAGATATAAACATCTCGTCAGGACCAAAGCGGGACCAGATGGGATAGAGCGTTCGCAACCAACCAAACAACAATGCGTCCTGCCCGCCGGGAACGGCGCGGGTGAGCGTTTGGTAGAGATGGTGATGGGTGTTCACCAGACCGGGGGTCACAACACACCCATTTGCATCATGTATTTCGCCATCGCTCGTAAGGCGCTGGCCAATCTGGGCAATCTTACCATCCCGAACCAGCAGATCAGCGCCTGCAAGCTCTTGCCGATCATCATCCATCGTCAGGATCATATCGGCGTTACGGATCAGAAATTCTGTCATTTTCGCACTCCCGCATACTGCCCGTCTCATGCATGGAGTGATGGGCTGGTGGAAAACGGGCGTAAGAACCAGCCGTGATCAGTTTAAAGTCGCAAAGAAGGGTCGGCAACCCGTTTAGTATTGCTTCAGAATTTCTAGCGCTGCCGCATGAATCTCAGTATTGGCTGCAGCGAGCGCACGCCCACCATTATGAGCCGGATTGCCCTGCCAATCCGTCACAATACCACCCGCGGCCTCGATCACCGCGATTGGGGCCTGGATATCGTAGGAATTCAATCCGGCCTCGACCACTAGATCGGTTTGACCTGCAGCGAGCAACGCGTAGGCATAACAATCCATCCCATAGCGTGTCAGCTTCGTTTTCTGAGAAACCGCCTTGAAGGCGGCGGCCTCGACCGCGCTGCCAACCTCCGGGAAGGTGGTGAAGATGATCGCCTGGTCCAGAGATCGAGTGTCACGCGTCCCAAGTTCGGTGCGTCCCAAAGGGCCTTTGACAAAGGCGTGCTCTTTATCTCCGATAAAACGTTCGCCGATATAGGGCTGATCGATCACACCAAGCTTCGGTCCAGTCTCATCGCTCAGGGCGATTAAGACACCCCATGTGGGCGTACCACTTATGAAACCGCGCGTGCCATCAATTGGGTCCAGCACCCAAACTCGTCCGCTTGTTCCCTCGGAATGACCGAACTCTTCCCCCAGGATACCGTCCTCAGGCCGGTGATCAGCCAGCACCCTACGCATTGCTTTTTCTGCTTCGCGATCAGCGGCTGTCACCGGATCAAAACCGGCATCGAGTTTGTTGTCTGTCTTCAGGTTAGATTGGCGGAAAAACGGAAGAATGGCCGCCCGCGCAGCGTCGGCCATTTCTTCGGCAATCTCTAGATCGCTTCGTAGGGTGTTTTGCATTGCTTACCCGTGCGCCCCACACCCCGCGAAGTCAAGCGCTTGTATCAGGCGACGTCGCTCAGCACGCGTGCCAGTTCAAACAGGCGGCGACGCTGGTTTTCCGGGATCGCATAATACGAGCGAACAAGATCAAGCGCTTCTTTGTCACCCATCAAATCCGCAGGAACCGATTTCTTGTCTGCATCCGACTTCTGAGCCTCTTCAAGACCCTCGAAGAAAAAGCTGACTGGAACATCCAACGCTTCGGCAATGTCCCACAAACGCGATGCGCTTATCCGGTTGGCCCCTGTTTCGTATTTTTGGATTTGTTGAAACTTGATACCAACTTGCTGCGCCAACTGCTGCTGAGTCATGCCAATCAGCCAGCGGCGATGCCGGACGCGTTTGCCCACATGGACATCGACGTGATGGGTCATTGGTAGTCTCCTTTACACAAACACCTGTCCGGGAAACCGCGACAGCAGCCATCGCCGCTTAGTTAGCGGGTCGCTGCTTAAGAACTCCCTAATTCGGATCGTGCCCCCCGAACAGCACCATAGTACAATATTGCCGCAATCCGTTATTTTTTCAAGCTGGTTGAATCAGAGAATTCGAACAGTGGTTTGTGGTTGTACGGCCGACATAGAGATTGATAGTTTCTAAATGGGAAACAGTTGATCCACCCTGTTCAGTTTAACGCTGTGAAGATTGCGAATGGAATTGACAAACGGTCAAGCCAGGCAGCCTATGGCGGCAAAAAGAGCGGAGACCAGTTATGCAGGCATTTCGTATCGAGACAAAAGGGGCACCCGCGCAGCTGTGCGAAACACAAGAGGCACCCTTGGAACATAACCAGGTCCGTATCGCAATCCGCGCCTGCGGCCTGAACTTTGCAGACCTTCTGATGCAGAAAGGCACGTATCAAGATACCCCCGAAGCGCCGTATACACTGGGCATGGAGATCGCGGGGATTGTCACCGAAATTGGAAACAATGTCGCGCATTTGAAACTGGGTGATCGCGTTGCGGTTTATTCCGGCCAGGGTGGGTTGGCCGAATCAGGCGTTTTTGATGCAGACCGGGCTATTCCCCTTCCAGATTCCACAAGTTTCGAAGACGCCGCCGCGATCCAGATCGCCTATGGCACAAGCCACATTGCTCTGGCACACCGGGCGCGCTTGCAACCGGGTGAGACACTGCTGGTCACCGGGGCCGCCGGTGGCGTCGGGTTAACCGCGGTTGAAATCGGCAAGTTGATGGGTGCGACGGTGATCGCCCAGGCGCGCGGTCAGGACAAATTGGCCGTGGCGCAAAACGCTGGTGCAGATCATCTGATTGACGCCAGCGAAGACCTGCGCGACCGCGTTCTCGCTCTGGATGGTGCTGACGTGGTCTACGATGCGATTGGTGGAGATGTCTTCAAGGCCGCCTTCCGCGCGACCAACCCGGAAGGCCGCTTGTTACCGATCGGATTTGCGGGAGGTGAGGTGCCCCAGATCCCGGCCAACCATCTATTGGTCAAGAACCTGACCGTGATCGGCGTATATATCGGCGGCTATCTGAATTTCAGACCCGAGATCGTGCGCGACAGCTTCAGCACCTTGTTCCGCTGGCACTCAGAGGGCCGGATAAAGCCTCATATCAGCCACGTCCTGCCCTTGCAGGACGCAGCAAAAGGTTTGGAACTGCTTCGCGATCGCAAATCCACCGGCAAAGTGGTGATCCGCGTCAACTCGCCACTTTAAGCGGCTGCGCCGTTGGATGATTGAAATTTTGGCGCAGTAGGTTCGCAAGCTCTGATACGTATTCCTCACGTACCCGCTCGGCACCATAAAGGTTTATGAACTGCACGGGCAAATCCGGCAGCACCCCGGCATGGTCAATCAGTTCCTGATGGCTGGGCTGGGTGCCTTCCAGCAAAACTCCCACAGCCAGATCAGCGCTGACGGTGGCTTCAACGGTGCGGTCGGAATCGCTGTCGATACTCATATCCCATTCGATTCCCGCATCATCCAGCGCCGCTGTCGCGACCGGGCGGAAAATGCAATTCCGGCAAAACCCCAGCCGCAAAGGCTTTTGGCGCCAGGCAGATCCGTTCAGCGCACCAACCCAACGCAAAGGCATATGGTGCAGGGTTTCGGCGCCCTCGCCCGCGCCCGATTCCGTAGTCACAATCAGATCGAAGCTTCCGCGTGCGAACTCTTCTTTCAAGTGCCGCGTGTTGGAAGTGACCAAGTTCACGCTGACCCGAGGAAAGCTGGCATTGAAACGCTTCAACACGCGCGGGATGAACGGATGAACGACGTCATGCGGTACGCCTAGCACGACCTCGCCCTCAAACGCCTGATCCGTCAGCCGCCCGATTACCTCATCATTCAACGCAATCATCCGCCGCGCATAAGCCAGCAACTGCTCTCCGGACGCCGTTAGCGCGATGGTTCGACCGGATCGATCCAGTAATTCCAGGCCCAAAAGCTCTTCCAGCCGTTTTAGCTGCATAGAGACCGCAGATTGCGTGAGGTGAAGAAATCCAGCGGCACGCGTCACGCCACCATGATCAGCAACAGCTACGAAAGACCGCAATGTAGTGATGTCCAAATTTCGCATGTTCAAGATTCCTTATGAGACTCGTCATAAACATTCATTTCCAAAATATGTCAGACTGCTCCATATAGATCAAGGAAATTGATTGAAGCGCTAAGTCTCATCAAACAATCAGGAAAGGGCAATGATTATGACCCATATAGCCATCTCAACCCCTCGTCGCATCAAGCGTAAGGCGATTGGTGCTCGGATACTTGACCTGTTTAACCTCGCTCGTCAGCGTCGCGAACTCGCCCAGCTTGATGATGATGCACTGAATGACATCGGCGTTTCACGCAAAGACGCGCGTAACGAAGCAGAGCGCCCGTTCTGGGACGCGCCCGACAGCTGGCACAAACATCTGTATTAATTCGAAAATACCGGCGGCTTGAGGGATTTGGCGACCAAGCCGCCGGTTTTTTGGCGACAGTTGCAAAAATTGCCGACAGTTTTGCTGAGTTTCAGGCTTAAAACCCTTGAAACGAGGGCCACACTCTCCGATATTTACCGGGAAACCGGCTCGCATCCGTGGGCTGCGAACAGAATATTGAAGGGAGACCCCTATATGGCACAATTCGACACGATCCGGACGGCGTCCGGCGCGCGCGCTGCCGAGATAGACGAGGGCCTGCGCGCCCATATGAACAAAGTCTACGGCACGATGTCCGTAGGCATGCTGATCACATTTGCCGTGGCATGGGCCGTGGGCTCGAGCCCGCAATTGCTGTCGATCTTCCGTGATCCGGTCACGCTGAGCCCCAATATCCTAGGCTGGATTGTGATGTTTGCACCTTTGGCGATGGTGTTTGGCTTTGGCGCCGCCATCAACCGCCTCTCGGCGTCCGGCGCACAGCTGTTCTTTTATGCATTTGCAGCCGTGATGGGCCTGTCGCTGAGCTGGATTTTCGTAGCATTCACCGGCATCTCGATCGCGCAGGTATTCCTGGTGACTTCGATCGCGTTTGCAGGTCTTTCGCTGTACGGTTATGTGACCAAGAAAGACCTGTCCGGCATGGGCACCTTCCTGATGATGGGTGTGATTGGCCTGATCGTCGCGATGGTTATCAACATCTTCCTGCAGTCGCCTGCGATCATGTTCGCAGTGTCGATCCTGGGTGTGCTGATCTTTGCCGGCCTGACTGCCTATGACACGCAGAAGATCAAAACCACCTATCTGCAGATGGCTCATGCTGGCGATCAGGAATGGCTTGGCAAAGCGGCGATCATGGGTGCATTGAACCTGTATCTGGACTTCATCAACATGTTCATGTTCCTGCTGCAACTACTGGGCAACAGAGAATAAAACTGCTTCCAACAGAATACAGGAAGCCCCGCTTAGCACTCCGCTAAGCGGGGCTTTTTTTATGTTGCTCTTCAAAAGCCCATACCAAGCCTTGGTGAATTCGCATGATGTTCCGACCAGATTCTTTTTCCTCCACAAATTTTACACGCCCTCATAGCCGGATAGTCGCCCGTATTTACGCATAATTCTCATGCTCAATTCACCGATTCTCATCAAAGCTCGGCGAACAATGATCAGCCTGTAGTTACTGTAGCAGTCGGCAGTCATCCTTGTTGGCGCAACCCTTAATTTGCACCACTCTGAAAGCCGCGTTTGCAAGTTTGCATGTGCGTTCATCAGCGCCATTCGCCATTGGAACGTTCGTGTACTTGGTCGATCCAATCAAAGAATTTCATAATTTTGATTGCCGAAACCGGTTTCGGAGAAAACAAATAGAAGAATGATGACGAATCCAACTCTCCAGCAACCGCAGTCTCGCCCCCGGAGTCATTCTGGCCCCGGCAGGGTAAAACTGGATCAATTGGCCGATCATCTTGGGCTTTCTAAGAGCACGGTGTCCCGCGCCCTGAATGGATATACCGACATCTCGGAATCCACGAGAAAGCGCGTTGAAACCACGGCGCGAAAGATGGGCTATCGCCCACTCAGCCATGCGCAGGCGATACGAACCGGGCGGGTGCGCGCCATTGCCATGGTCATCAACAGCGAAGAACCAGACCGGCATAATCCATTTCTTCAGGATTTTCTGGCCGGAGCATGCGAAGCGGCGAGCGCATCCGACTGGACGATGACGATTTCTACGGCGAAGTCCGAAAAAGATATGCTTGATGTATTGGGGCGGCTTGTCGAAGAGCGCAAAGCCGATGGATTCATTCTGCCCCGGACCGAGGTCGACGATGCGAGGGTGAAATACCTGCAAGAGTTGAAGGTTCCCTTCATCATGTATGGCCGCACGGGGTATGGGCAGGCGGACTGGCAGGATGAGACATCCTGGTTCGACATTTCGGGTGAATCTGCAACCCGTGATGCGGTCGGTCGGCTCGTCGATTTTGGCCATACGCGTATCGGATATGTCGGTAGCGATCCGAAATTCAACTACAGCCATCTGCGCCGTGACGGTTATCTTGAAGGTCTCAAGATCGCGGCCTTGCCTGCCGATCCCGAGTTGATCCGGGAAGGTGCTCGTACGCGCGAGGAGGGTGCGGTTGAGGCACGCGCGCTTTTGACGCTGAATCACCCACCTACTGCAATAGTATTTGCAACGGATCTGGCTGCGCTGGGGTGTTACTCGGTCTGTACAGAACTGGGCCTCGAGGTCGGGCAAGATGTATCAATTCTGGGATATGACGGCATCCCTGAATGCCAATATGTCAGCCCTGGTCTAACCACGTTCAGCGTCGATTCTAAGCGGGCAGGAGAACGCCTTGCGACGATGCTGATCAGTCAGACTCGCGGTGAAGCGCCCGCAGATCTGCGTGAGATTGGTGAGGCCGTTCTGATCGAACGCAGTTCCGACGGGCCACCAAGCGTTACAGCCGAGGAACTGGCCCGAAAAATTCAACTTTCAAAAGATCATAACCGGGGAGGAAACCGACTATGAAACTTGCACCTTTAGCATCGCGAATGATGCTTGGAACATCGCTTGCGCTAGTATTGGCGGCGACGTCAGCTCAGGCGGATACGATCCGCTTCTGGACCACCGAAGAACAGCCCGAGCGGCTGGCCAAGCAGCAGGAAATGGCTGACCAGTTCAAGTCTGAAACCGGCACCACGGTCGAGGTTATCCCGGTCACCGAAAGTGATCTGGGTACACGCGCCACAGCAGCATTTGCCGCCGGAGACCTGCCAGATGTGGTCTATCATCCGCTGCAATATGCCCTGCCATGGGCTGAAGCGGGCATTCTGGACACCGAAGCCGCCACCGAAGTGATCGAAGAACTGGGCGCCGACACCTTCGCCCCCGGCGCGCTTGGTATGGCGGCGTTCAATGACGAAACCGCGTCGGTACCGGTCGATGGGTGGACCCAAATGGTTGTCTACCGCAAAGACCTGTTTGATGAAGCGGGCCTTGAGGCCCCGAACTCATTCGCCAACGTCGTCGCTGCGCTGGAGCAGTTGCACAACCCGCCCGAGATGTACGGTTTCGTTGCTGCAACCAAAGTTGATGAAAACTTCATGAGTCAGGTTTTGGAGCATGTGTTCCTCGCCAATGGCGTGACCCCTGTTGGCGCGGACGGCTTCCAACCGCTGGATGAAGCCAAGACCATAGAGGTATTGGATTTCTACAAGGCGATCTCGAAAGCCTCGCCCCCGGGTGAGCTATTCTGGAAACAATCGCGCGAGCTGTATTTTGATGGCAAAGCAGCGATGATCATCTGGTCGCCCTTCATCCTTGACGAACTGGCCGGTCTGCGCGACAGCGCCCCGCCGACGATCAACGATGATCCGACCTCACGCGATCTGGCCTCGAAGACTGGTATCGTCACTAACTTCTCGGGCCCATCGAACCCAGATGGCGCGGCTTGGGGTGACGTTCGTTACTTTGGCATCACCAACGACGCCGACACCGACGCGGCGATGGAGTTCGTGAAATTCGCCATGGATGACGGCTATACTCAAACACTGGCCATCGCACCCGAGGGCAAGTTCCCGGTCCGTCGCGGTAATGCTGACAACCCGACCGCGTTCTCGGAAGCATGGGCAGAGCTGCCTGTTGGCGTGGACCGCAAAGCCCCGTTGGGCGAGCTGTATGATCAGGCGATGATCGATGAGATCGTCGGCGGTCTGGACGTGGCGCAGCGCTGGGGCGTTGCTGAAGGCCAGCTGGCTTTGGCGTCCAAAATGATCAACAGCCAGGCAATTAACCGGGTCGTGCGCCAATATATCGACGATGAAATCGATGCCGCCGCTGCAGTGGCCGCAATGAACGACGAGCTCGCGAAGGTTCAGTAACCTTGTGACACATGCAGCGGCGATTACGCCGCTGCACCCAACCCTTCGAGGTATCCCATGTCTTCGGCCACCCCACCGACCGGAACCGGGGCGCTAGCCAAACGCGAGGCGCGTCTGGCCTGGACGCTGCTGGCTCCGACAGTGATCAGTGTATCGCTTGTGGTGATCCTGCCCTTGCTGGCGATCTTTTGGATCAGCTTCAAGCCCTTCACCCTGTCTGACCTTCGTCCGCCTGCACCTGTGGTGCGTGAAAGCTTGCGCGGATCTGGCGAGGATCTGCGGATTGAATACCGCGTCCGCAACTCAAGTCAGGACATCGCCGTTGTCGGCGTCACCCTGACAGATGTTCTACCGGACGGCGTGACGGCGCGCGAAGTTGCAAGTCCCTGTGTTCTGGACGGGCAAAACCTGTTCTGCGATTTCGGCACACTGGAAGGCGGTCAACGCGAACGCATCCGTATTCCGGTCACATTGGACGGAGATCCGGACGCTTTCGAAGAGCTGCTCGAAGGATCAGAGCCCGGCGTGACCGGGAGCGGACCCAGCGTCCTGACCAACCTTGAATTCAGTCTGGAAAACTACGCCCGAGTCTTTGATGGAGACGAGTTCTGGGGCGTGCTGTGGGTTACGTTGTTCTACACCGTGGTCGGCACCATTGGAGCTTTGGTGATGGGCCTGTTTGCAGCCTTGTTGCTGAACAAAAGCTTCAAAGGACAAGGGTTCATACGCGGCCTCTATCTGTTCCCCTATGTGGCGCCGGTCATCGCTGTGGCCTTCACATGGGTCACCTTGTTCGACCCGTTCTCGGGTTCTGCCAACGCATTGTTGGTGCAGATGGGACTAAGCAGTGAACCGATCAACTTCTTCGGGGAACGCCCTTTGGCGCTTATCATGGTGACAGTGTTCGAGATCTGGCGCTATTTCCCGCTGTCGTTCCTGTTCATTCTGGCGCGGATGCAATCAATCGACTCCAGCATGTATGAAGCAGCAGATATGGATGGAGCCTCACCATTCCAGAAATTCTGGCTACTGAGCATCCCGCAACTGCTGGGCATCCTGTCGGTACTGTTCCTGCTGCGTTTCATTTGGACGTTCAACAAGTTCGACGACATCTTCCTGCTGACCGGCGGCAATGCCGGCACCCGTACGCTGACCGTAAATGTCTATGAACAGGCCTTTGCGGTTTCGAACATCGGCGCAGGCGCAGCGGTGGCCGTTGTGATCCTGATGTGCCTGATCGCCTTCAGCTTCGTCTTCTTCCGCTTCATCAGCCGTGAGGAGGGTTTGTGATGCGCAAAGGGTATATAACCGCCCCGATTCTAGGCGCGCTCTGGCTGGTGGTGATCGCCACTACTGTCGCCATCACCATGTCATTCTCGACCGGGGCTGCGTTCCGGCCACAGGTCTTGCTCTGCTTGATATGGGGGGCTGTTGCCGGTCTGGTGTATGTCCGCTTCCCGGCGCAACGCGCACCGGCCCGACTGGGTGTATCCGCCTTGTTAGGCCTGTCTTGCCTGACCGGAGTCGGGCCTGTCCTGATCGGCTCTGACACATCCCTGCAGGCAATACTGGTCACCGTGGTAGCGATGGCAGTCGTGATGCACCTATCCGTTGCCGCAATCCTGAAAGAGACTCCGTTCGGCGAGCTCACCCGTCATGAGTACGAAGAGGCCGTGATCAGGTTCTGTACGGGCTTTGGCTACATCTTCTTTACCGCGATCGTGATCATCCCGTTCTATGTGATGGTGATGACCAGCCTGAAGTCGCAACAGGCCCTGTTGCAGAACCCGCTGGATTTCTCGGTAGATCTATCACAAGGCACCGCGCTGTTTCGCAGCTATACCGAGCTGTTTCGCGATTTCAACTTCGGCACCTATCTTTGGACCTCGCTCTACGTCTCGGTCCTGACGGTCTTTATCACCCTGCTGTTCAGCGTCCCCGGAGCCTATGCGGTGGCGCGGTTCCGTTTCTCAGGGCAAAAGGCGTTCTCGCGCTCGATTCTGCTGATCTACATGGTGCCGATGATCGTTCTGGCGCTGCCGATCTATATCGCGTTCTCGCTGACTGGCTTGCGCAACTCGATACTTGGCATCGTGATGATCTACCCGGTCACGACAATCCCTGTCGCGCTGTACATGCTGCAAGGTTATTTCCGTGGCTTGCCGACTGAGGTGGAAGAGGCCGGTCTCATGGATGGGCTGTCGCGGCTGGCAGTGATTTGGAAGATTACGCTGCCGCTTAGCCTGCCTGCGCTGGCGTCGGTCTCGCTCTACGTCTTTATGATCGCTTGGAACGAGTTCCTGCTGGCCTTCATGCTGCTGGACGACCCTTCGAAATTTACCCTGACCCGAGGCGTCACGATGCTGAACTCCTCGGAGATTCCCCGACAACACCTGATGGCGGGTGCGGTGATCGCCACCGTTCCGATCATGGCGCTGTTCCTGGGACTTGAACGTTTCATGACTAAGGGCCTGACTGCGGGGTCCGTCAAAGGATGACTGAGATGAACCAACATACAAACCCCGACCGCGAGGCGCGCAACATTCTGGTTGCCAATGATCGCGGCGGCTACACCATCCCGACCGAAGGGCTTTACCCCTATCAATGGAATTGGGACAGCGCGATTGCGGCGCTTGGCTTTGCCGAGTTCGACATTGATCGAGCCTGGGTGGAACTTGAAACACTGTTCTCGGGCCAGTGGGACGATGGAATGGTGCCGCATATCCTGTTCCACAAACAGGATGACGGATATTACCCCGGCCCGGATGTCTGGGGTGGCCACGGGCCGATCCCGTCCTCTGGCATCATTCAGCCCCCGGTGGCTGCAACTGTGGCGCGGAAGATCTGGGAAAAAGATGGCGATGCAGGCGCGGACCGCGTTCGCGCGCTTTTCCCATCTCTGCTGGCGTGGCATCGCTGGATCATGAGATGGCGACTCGACGAACACGGCGCGGTCTGCACCACGCATCCGTGGGAAGCTGGTCGCGACAATGCACCGGACTGGGACAAAGCAATGGAGGGCGTAGATCCCACAGGTGTCGGAGACTACCAGCGCCGTGACACAAGCCACGTCAACAGTGCAGATCGACCGACCAAATACGACTATGACCGCTATATCAAATTGGTTCAGATCGGCTGTCAGGCCGACTGGGATCAACAGAAGTTGCTGAGCCTGAATCCCTTCCGAGTCGCCGATCCGACGATGACATTTATCACTCTGCGCGCCGCACGCGATCTGCAGGAGATCAGCGAAAGGCTTGGAATTGCTGCGGATGGACTAAGTAGCGACATTCAAAGGCTCGAAGCGGGCGCGCGATCTTTGTGGAACGAAACGCTGAGCTCGTTCGACTCGCGTGATGCGCTGACTGGTGATTGGGCCGGAAGCATCTCTAACGCGTCGTATCTTTGCTGGTTTGGGGGACTTGATTCACAGCACATGCTGGAGCGCCTGCGGGCGACGCTTGCAAAAGTACCCTTTCCAGTTCCCAGCTATGACCCCGCGATGCCCAACTTCGACCAACGCAGGTACTGGAGGGGTCCCACTTGGGGGTTCATGAATATGCTGATCGGGTTTGGATTAGCGGATATGGGGCACCTCGAAGAAGCCGAGGCACTGCGCCAGAAAACGTCGCAGCTGATCGCAACAAACGGCTTCGCTGAATACTACGATCCTCTGACCGGCAGCCCTGCCGGAGGGAATTCATTCACCTGGACAGCCGCGGTTTGGCTGCATTGGGCAGGGAGGAACTAATGGGCAGCATCGAACTAAAATCCGTCGAAAAGTGGTTTGGCTCGGCCCAGGTCATCAAAGGCGTTGACCTAATGATTGATGAAGGTGAATTCATCGTCTTCGTCGGTCCATCGGGCTGTGGAAAATCCACCCTGCTTCGCATGATCGGTGGGCTTGAAGATATCTCGCGCGGATCGCTACTAATCAACGGCAATGATGTCACGGATCACCCACCCTCCAAGCGGGGTCTGACGATGGTGTTCCAGTCCTATGCGCTTTATCCCCACCTGACGGTCGCCGAAAATATGGGGTTCTCACTTAAGGTCGCGGGTGTTCCGAAGGCCGAGATAGCAGAGCAGGTCAATAAAGCCGCCGAGGTTCTCAAGCTGGGACCTTTTCTGGAACGTCGCCCCAAGGACCTGTCCGGTGGACAGCGGCAGCGCGTTGCAATTGGTCGTTCTATCGTGCGCGACCCGACGGCGTTTCTGTTCGATGAACCGCTCTCGAATCTTGATGCAGCGCTTCGTGTCGAAATGCGTTACGAAATCGCGAAACTTCATCAGAACCTAAAGCGCACTATGATCTACGTAACGCACGATCAGGTTGAAGCGATGACATTGGCCGACCGCATCGTCGTGCTTGAGTACGGCAAGATCGCGCAAGTCGGCACACCCCGCGAGCTTTACGAACGCCCTGCCAACCTGTTTGTCGCACAGTTCATTGGCAGCCCCAAAATGAACATATTGCCGTGCACGACTCAGAACGATGGCTACACTCTGGAACATGGCAGAGGCGGCGACTTCGCGCGCTCGGGTGTAGCAAGCAAACTCGGCATTCGCCCCGAACACATCGATGTTGTATCATCGGGCGATGGGCAATGTGATGGCATCATAGAGGTGATTGAGTATCTGGGGGCAGATACCTTCCTGATCGTGGATTGCGGCGCCGAAGAGAAGGTTACCGTGCGCCTAAATGGGGACACCGCTCTAAAGCCTGGGGCAAAGATCGGCCTGCATTTTCCCACCGACAAACTTCATTTCTTTGACGAGAATGGGCAGGCATTGGTAGAGCAATGAACGTTGCTTCCTATCAGTTGAGGTTAAACAGTTCTGCTGATCTGGGCAGAGTTTCACCACTGATTATTCTTTGGCGGTGAGGCGGAATAGAGAACACGCATAGCGCTTGCTTGGATGCCAACGGATGGCGGGGGGCCTCTGAACTCGCGTGATCATCGCCCGGTGTGTCACATGGATTGAATGACCGGTGCTGGGTTTGAGCCCTTGTTCAGTGCCTCGTAAGACTTGCAGAAACACTGAAACTAGAAAGCCCCCGCCAATGGCGGGGGCTTTTACTTAGATTGTGTAAGCTAAATTAACGGCAGTTCAGCGGCACTGCAAAACCCGAACTGCGCTCGGACGAACCCTTGCGGTATACATCACCTGCGGGCAAGCATCCGGTAAAGCGTTCCGTTTGAGCGCCAAAGGCCGAGCCCACCGATGTATCAACTTTGGTGGAGTTGTTTTCCGTACGCAGGACACCGAACAACTGACCGTTTACACTGACATTGCTCAGGTACAGATTGGTATCACTGCCAGTGAGCTGAACTGAATTCGCATCTGAGCGACCGCCATTATCGATTGCGACACCCGCGATCTTTTCAAGCTCGGCTTTGTCCGATGTAACCTGGACCGTTGGCAGCTTGGCCAGTTCCGCCGGGATGTTGGTTTCTGGCGGCAAAAAGGCTACGGCGCCTTTTACATCCGACACTGTGCGCGGTTCACCATCAATCCCGGTGAAACCAACACCTTCGCGGTTAAAGGGGTCTTCGCAGGCTGACAATGTCAGAACAGCAAGAGCGGGCAACAAGATTTTTTTCATGGCGGTCAACATTTTGGAAAGGGTTGCTGAAGCGTAGCGGCAGGGGATTAGAAAAAGCAAGCCGCTGAGATTCAGAACACCCAAACCTCTGATGCGCCCCTGCAACGCCCCTGCTTGGTTTAGGCCGACCAAGAGATACCCCAAAACAATACAAAAAAGGACCCTGCATGGCAGAGTCCTTCTTCAAAAAGTATGTCAGAGGGCAGATTACTTGATCTTGCCTTCTTTGTACTCGACATGCTTCCGAGCGACCGGATCGTATTTACGAATGGTCATTTTCTCGGTCATGGTGCGCGCGTTCTTCTTGGTCACGTAGAAGTGGCCCGTGCCCGCGGTCGAGTTCAGACGGATCTTGATTGTCGTCGGCTTCGCCATGGTTATCTCCTGCGTCCGAAAAGGCAGGGGCCTTTCGGTTGAATCCTTATGAGCGTGCGCTTTTAACCGCTCATGCGCCCAAGTCAACCGGATTCGCCGCGTTGGGGGAACAATTCCTGACATGGCTTCAAGAGCAGTCGATTTGGAACGCTCACGATTCTGTGATAGTGTCGCCGGAACCTCCGAAGCCCGTTTTGCGGACTTAGGTAATACCGGGCCGGATGTAAATTCCGGCAGACAACACCGCTCACAACTATAGCAACGCCCGGCTGTCTATTTGGCCGGGTCTTTTCCGGTTTGCGCGCAATCCTGCACGCGACACGGCCAGGGAGTCGGCCGCTTTTAGCGCTCCGAATAAACTGCAACCAAGGGAGAGAAATATGCCTGTTTTCATTACCTATGCTTCTTATTCGCAAGATGGGGTCAAAGGAATGTTGGCAAAACCGGAAGATCGCACCGGTCCCGTCAAGGCCTTGCTTGAGAAAGCAGGCGGCAGACTGATCTCATTTTATATAACCACCGGAGGCAATGATGTCGTCGTTATCAGCGAACTGCCTGAAGGCAGTGATGCTGTGGCAATTGGCATGGCCGTCGCGGGCACGGGTGCGGTTTCGAGGATCGAGACCGTTCGCGCATGGTCGGCGCAGGAATTTGTTGCCGTCGCCGAAAAAGCTGCAGCACTTGGCGGCACCTACACACCTCCGGGCGGGTAACAGGAGATGCGCGGAGGGCCTGTAAGCCGGATCCTGTTCCAGGGTTGCCCCCTTCGATGACCATTCCTCTAGGCCGTGCATTGCTGCGCGGCTCGAGCTGCCAACCCGGTCCCTCTCGGCCAAGGCGTGCCTAGCGGCGGTATCGGTTTGCACCGACCGGCCCGCGCGGGGACCCTATTCGGCATTGCTCCCGGTGGGGCTTGCCGTGCCGCCACTGTTGCCAGCGGCGCGGTGGGCTCTTACCCCACCGTTTCACCCTTGCCACACGTGTGTAGCGGTTTGATTTCTGTGGCGCTTTCCGTCGGGTTTCCCCGCCCGGGCGTTACCCGGCACCGTTGCCTTGTGGAGTCCGGACTTTCCTCTCGGGCCTAAAGACCCCAGCGGCCATCCGGCCCTCCGCGCGTGAGTTGGGTAGGCTCTGTGCGTGATGGCGTCAAGAGGGGTTGGGGTGGTGAAGGGGCCAGCCCCTTCTTGGCCTATGGCCAATTCATCCCCGAGATATTTTTGGCCAGATGAAGGGCGGATCAGGTCGATTTTGGGAGCGGACAGAGGGCTATGAGATCATCGAGGTGCAAGGGGCCTGAGGCCCACGGGCGATAGCGCAGGCGTGTGGAATTTAGGAGCGTCTTCTCGTCGCTTGTCGCTGTGTAGCCCCGGTTCTGCGCCAGCTCGCGGAAGTTGACGTTCGGTTCGAGGGCAGTACCACGCCGAGCGGCAAGGCGCTGGTGTTCCAGCCTTTGCCAGTCGAACCGAGGGCCGGGGTCGGACTTGCGGCCCGGTGCCATGTCGGAATGCCCGATCACACCCTCAGGCGCGATGGTCCAACGCTGCATGAGTTCGGGCAAAAGCTGTTCCAATACACGCATTTGGGGTTCGGCAAACGGGTGATCTCCGCCATTGTCCAGCTCGATCCCGATCGAGCGGGAGTTTATGTCGGCTTGCCCTTGCCACTCCCCTGCCCCGGCGTGCCAAGCGCGATCTTCCTCTCGGACAAGCTGCCAGAGCGCACCGTCGCGACCGATCAGGTAGTGGGCGGAGACCTCGGGACCCGGATCGCAAAGACGTTCAAGCGCGGCAGCAGCGCTCTCCATTGCAGTGTAGTGCAGCACGATCAGCTTGGGTGACAGCCCATCCCGGCGGGGGCCGAAATTGGGCGATGGGTGCCAGATGGGGGAGAGCTTAGTTGTTGACGGCACTGCGGAACGGGCTGGGGTCCCAGCCGCAGGCGTAACCGTCGCCGTCCGGATCCAGCCCTTTGCGGTCACGCTGGGGGCCTCCATTCGACAGAAACTCAATCTGCGCCTGATCAGGTGAGGCGAACTGAGCGCAGTTGCGCTGTGCCTTGGCCTGCAGGTTAAATCCCGCTCGGCTGTACAACTGGGTACCGATGGGGTTCGAAGTGCTCAGGGCGTATTGCACGATATTGGGTTGCCCGTCAGAGCCACGCTCGGGCACGGCAGTAGGGGCGACGACCTCGTAAGACTGCCGATTCTGTTCGATACGAGCAGCGTCGGCATCGATACTGCGACGGTTCGAGACAGCCTCAAAATCCTGCTCATCAGAGATACTTGGGTTGTTTGTTGCAGTCAGAGGCGCGACGCGCGTCTCTTGACCCGACGTATTCGCCAAGGCAATGGCCGTCTGGTTGGCGATGTCAGAGGCGTCGCCTGTTGGTACGGCACCAACAGCCCCCTGCGCCGAGAGCGGCTGCTCTGAAACCGCCTCGGGTGGCGCAAGCGGATTACCGGCCAGACCCTGCCCGGCCAGTTCGGCCTCGCGCTGCGCCTGATATTCCGGCGTATTGAAACCGGTACCCGAAACAGGGGTAACGGTATCACATGCCGCGATCAGCCCAAGGGCCGGGATCAGAAGCAATTTGCGCATTTGGCTGCTCCGGTTCTTTATTGCCGTGTCAGGATTGAGGATTACCACCATTTTCCGGGCTTGGCCACAAACCCAGCCGCGCTCTCTAGCGCGTAGGCGGTGTTGAGCAGATCGCCTTCCTCCCACGGACGGCCGATCAGCTGCAGACCCAACGGAAGGCCCTGTTTGTCCAGACCAGCAGGAACCGAAATACCGGGCAGGCCAGCGAGGTTCACTGTCACGGTGAACACATCGTTCAGGTACATCTGAACAGGATCAGCCTCGGTCATCTCGCCCAGACCGAACGAGGCCGACGGCGTTGCCGGGGTCAGGATCGCATCAATGCCTGCGGCAAAGACATCTTCGAAGTCCTTCTTGATCAGGGTGCGGACCTTGCGGGCGCGGTTGTAGTAGGCGTCATAGAAGCCTGCAGACAGCACGTAGGTGCCGATCATCACCCGGCGCTGGACCTCATGACCGAAGCCTTCGGCGCGGGTCTTTTCGTACATCTCGGTGATGCCATCGCCTTGAGCCAACTGCGCTCGGCGGCCATACCGGACACCGTCATAGCGGGCGAGGTTCGACGACGCCTCGGCAGGAGCAATCACGTAATAGGCAGGCAGCGCGTATTTGGTATGCGGCAGCGAGATATCTACGATTTCGGCGCCTGCGTCTTTCAGCATAGCGGTGCCATCGGCCCAAAGCTTTTCAATCTCGGCAGGCATGCCGTCCATGCGGTATTCCTTGGGGATACCGATTTTCTTGCCTTTGATATCGCCGGTCAGCATCGCCTCGAAATTTGGCACGGCCAGCTCGGTGCTGGTGGAATCCTTGGGGTCATGACCGCACATGGTTTCCAGCATGATCGCTGCGTCTCGGACGTTCTTGGTCATCGGACCGGCCTGATCCAGAGAAGAGGCGAAGGCCACAATGCCCCAGCGCGAGCAACGACCATAGGTTGGCTTGATGCCGGTGATACCGACAAAAGCAGCAGGCTGGCGGATCGAACCGCCGGTATCGGTACCGGTCGCGGCCAGACACAGGTCAGCCGAGACAGCCGAGGCTGAGCCACCGGACGAGCCGCCGGGTGTCAGCTGTGCATCGTCATTGCCGCGCCGCCACGGGCTGACCGCATTGCCGTAAACGGATGTTTCATTAGACGAACCCATCGCGAACTCGTCCATGTTCAGCTTGCCCAGCATCACAGCACCAGCATCCGCCAATTGTTGCGACACGGTGGATTCGTATTCGGGCTTGAACCCCTCGAGAATTTTCGAGGCCGCTTGCGAGGGCACGCCCTTAGTGCAAAACAGGTCCTTGATGCCGATCGGCAGACCGCACATCGAAGGCGCGTCATCGCCTTTGATCCGCTCATCCGCCGCCTTGGCGCGCTCCAGCGCGATCTCGGGCGTTTTGTGGACAAAGGCGTTGAGCGCGTCGGCGTCGTCAATCGCCTTGAGGCAAGCCTCGGTCAGTTCAACGGATGTGACATCTTTGGCACGCAGCGCGTCGCGGGCCTCGGCCAGGCCCAATTTGTTCAGTTCGCTCATGACTTACTCCACAACTTTTGGAACAGCGAAGAACCCTTCGCGCGCATCGGGGGCGTTGGATAGGACCTTGTCCTGCTGGTTTCCATCGGTGACCACGTCCTGACGACGCTTCAGGCGCATCGGCTCGACCGAGACCATCGGCTCGACGCCTTCGACATCCACTTCGTTCAGTTGCTCGATAAACCCGAGGATATTGTTGAACTCGGACGCCAGCGCAGGCAGCGCATCATCCTCGACCTTGATCCGGGCCAGTTTGGCCACCTTGGCGGCGGTGCTTTGGTCAATCGACATCGGAAACCCTCATCTACGTTAGGGGGCGTTTACCTGCCTGCCGCAACACTCGCAAGAGCGACAGGTGGCAGACGCGGATTCAATCCCAATATCGCCAGCTGCCATGCATATTTGAATGGCTGATATGCAAATAAGTAAACCGATTAGTTCAGTTTTGCCATTGAATAAATGAACCGAACAGTTCACCTCAATATCGTGACGCAACGAGAAATCGGAGACACCTCATGAAAACCCTTCTTCCCGCCTTCATCTTGTCCGCTCTGGTTCTGACCTCGCCCGCCCTGGCTTTGGGTATAGATATGAACAATCTGACCCGAAACCTTAGCTTCCCCGCGCCTGTTTCGGAGCCCGTGACGAGGGACCACACCCAGGCAGGCAAATAACCCTGACCTGCGCGCCGGATCAGTATGCCCCCTCCCGATCCGGCGCTTTTTACAATTGACTGCTGCACCCATTCCAACAACTCGTTAGCATGGTCTTGGATCAAACGCCGAACCACCCGTCAGGTGCAGTTCAGGCGAGCTAACGGAGCAGAGAATGAGCACACGCAAGCAAACCGTTCTGGACGCAATTGACGCAGCAAATGCGCAAGACCCTAATATAGAGGACGGCCAGCCGGTCGAACTGCTTTATGGCCAACGCATGAGCGCAGAGCTGGATCGGCTATTTCCCGATGCGTCGGATGCTTTACAGATCGCCGCACGTGGTCAGCATGTCGAACGCTGGAAGCTAAAGCGCACTGAATACCCCGAAGGACGTGCAGGGTATCTGGCCTGGAGGAAGGCGCAAGGCGTATATCACGCTGACGTTGTGCAAGGATTCATGGAACAGGCTGAATATGGTGCGGACGATATAGAAGCCGTCGGGCAAATGCTGCGCAAACAGGGGATCAAGCGCAATGCCGAGGTACAGGCGCTTGAGGACGTGATCTGTTTCGTTTTTCTGAAATGGTACTTTGAACCTTTTGCCGCCAAGCACTCCGCCGAAAAAATCCAGCGCATTGTTGAAAAAACGGCTTTCAAGATGTCAGCCGAAGGCCGCGCGCGCGTATTGGCTGAATTTGATCTGCCCGAGGCTTTGGCTGCTGCGTTCAGGGACTAACCAATCAGGAAGATGCTTAGGTGGTTCTGATCAATGCCCTGATCCTGCAGCCACCGCAGCTCCGGCAGGTGGATTTCGGATCGCCCGCAGATAAACCTCAATCATCCAGCCCAGCATAACTGCATTCAGAATGTGCCACATAAAATGCGTCCCCGTTGGCAGATACCCGCAAATTGGAGTGTCCAGTGATCGAAAGGTGATCGAGGTGATCAGGACAGTTGCTCCTATTGTCAGCCCACGCGCAGTGTCCGGGGCTTTCCGGCGCAACAGGACCGCATAAATCAGAATCAATAGAGGGACTGGGGCGTATGCCGCCGAGCCACCAAGCCTAGGCACCAACTGGAATAGCGGGATCGTCAGCGCCACGTATGGAAAGAACAGCGCGGTCAAACCCAGCGCGTATCTGTTGCTCAGCCGCCAGACATCGCGATTCACTGCGTAGATGTAAACGAGGATGTACAGCAGAATTGGCGTCACATCCAAGATCGCCGCCCAAACCTGCGCATGGGTATGGAACAGATAGCTGCCAATTCCGATCATCGCCAATATGACAACCAAAGCCATCGCCAACGGTGCGCCCTGCCCGCGCGCCCTTTGCCACATCACAAATGCAGCAATAAGAAAGGCCGCATTGGTAATCGCGTTTATCGGCTCGGCCCAATACGCGGGCGAGAGCCGCTCACAATATCCATCAACATACTGCGTCCAATCCATAGATTTTTACATAGCCGATGCTAGGCTAACTCCAAGCAGAAAATGGGAGGATTCTCTATGGATATCATTTGGCTGGGACATGGCAGCTTTCGCATCGAAACAGCAGGACAAGTCCTATTGATCGATCCCTGGCTGACGGGCAACCCGTCTTTGCCCGAAGATCAGCATGACGCAGCCGTTGCGGGCGCGACGCATATCCTGCTGACTCATACTCATTTCGATCATGTCGTCGATGTGCTGCCGCTGGCCAAACATCTAAACGTGCCCGTGGTCGGGCAATACGACCTGATGGGCTACTGGGCCGAGGCTGAAGGTATTGAAACGGTCGGATTCAACAAAGGTGGCACTGTTGACCTAAACGGTGTCAAATTAACGATGGTGCCTGCCTCGCACAGCTCGACCTTCTCGACGCCTGATGGTCTTCGCACGGGTGGAACCGAGGTCGGCTATATGATCGCGTCCGAGGACCGTATGCTCTATTTCTCTGGCGATACCGACATTATGGCCGACATGGAGTGGATGGGTGATTATTACAAACCCGATATCGGCATCCTTTCGGCAGGCGGCCACTTTACCATGGACATGAAGGGCACTGCCTATGCTGCCAAGCGGTATTTTAATTTCAAGACAGTGATCCCGTGCCATTACAAGACCTTTCCGATTCTCGCGCAATCGGCTCAGGAATTGGCTGACGGGTTACCCGGTGTCGATGTAATCGAGCCCGAGGTCATGCAGGCGATTTCTCTCTGATGCCCGCGTCGGATTTCAGCGCGCAGGAATACGCTGACCGCATTCACAAGACCCGTTCTGCGATGGATCAACAGGGTATCGAGACCTTGTTGATCACGGACCCATCGAACATGGCGTGGCTCACCGGTTATGACGGTTGGAGCTTTTACGTACCGCAGATGGTCATCCTGCCCGCCAGCGGATCGCCCCTTTGGTGGGGCAGAACGCAGGACAAAGCGGGGGCCGCGCAGACCACCTGGCTGGACCCGAGGGACCTGCTGGACTGGCCCGAAGAGCATGTGCAACACCCGGACCACCATCCGGTCGACGCGCTCGTCCTTGCGTTGCGGGATCGCGGCTGGACCTCTGGTATCGGCGTGGAGATGGATAACTATTATTACTCAGCCGCCAGTCACCGCATCCTCGAACGCGCCTTCGGTGCATTGATTGATGCCACAGGGCTTGTGAATTGGAAGCGCGCCGTAAAAAGCGATGCCGAGATCGTAATGATGCGCAAGGCGGGTCAGCTGACCGCACATATGCACGGTGTTCTGCGTGACGCATATCAGGAAGGAATGCCCAAAAACCAACTTGTCGCCGAAGTGCAGGCGGCAGGCATCGCCGGACTGCCCGGCCTAGCCGGAGATTACCCTGCTATCGTGCCGATTGCACCCTCCGGTCGTGAGGCTTCTGCTTCGCACATTACTTGGAACGACCGACCTCTGGCGCGGGATGAGGCGACCTATTTCGAAATCTCCGGCTGCTATCGACGCTATCACTGCCCCGCCAGTCGCAGCCTGTTTCTGGGTGATCCCCCGGATGATATCCGCCGGGCCGAAGCCGCCGTTCTAACCGCTATCGACGACACAATGACCGCCGCACGCCCTGGCATCACCTGCGAAGAGGTCGCGGCTTGTGTCTATGACAGTTTCGCCCGCGCGGGGTATGTCAAAGCCAACCGCACCGGCTATCCCATCGGGCTCAGCTATCCGCCCGACTGGGGCGAGCGCACCATGAGCCTGCGACCCGGTGACACGACGGAATTGCAAGAGAATATGACCTTTCACCTAATGCCCGGCCTCTGGACCCCAGACTGGGGACTGGCGATTACCGAAAGCTTTGTGGTGACGTCAGATGGGGGCAAGCCTCTGGCTGATATCCCACGTGAGATGGTCGTAAAAACTTAACCGCGCTGCGTCGCGAAGAAGCGTTTCAGCAGCGCGGCAGCCTCTTCGGCGGCAATGCCGTCATAGACCTCGGGTCGATGGTGGGCCTGTGGGTGTGAAAACACGCGCGCGCCATGCGCGACACCGCCAGATTTCGGATCGGAAGCGCCGTAGTAGATGCGCCGGATGCGGGCTGCGGCCAGCGCTGCGGCGCACATGGCACAAGGCTCAAGGGTTACGTAAAGGTCATGATCGGGTAAACGCTCGGACCCGGCCGCGGTACATGCGGCGCGCAGAGCCAGAATCTCAGCATGGGCAGTGGGGTCATTCAACTCGCGGGTGCGGTTCCCATCTGCGGCCACCACCTGCCCGTCGGGCGCGACGATCACCGCGCCGACCGGCACTTCACCTCGGTCTGCTGCCGCCTGTGCCTGTTCCAGCGCCTGTTTCATGTGGGATCTGAACTTCATGCCTCTGACTGCCTCAGAAACCCGTCTTTCGCAAGCCGCCGGGATGGGTTATGGCCGGAGGATGACCAATACCCCTCCTCCCGGCGACCGGATCGCCAAAGTGCTGGCCCGCGCCGGTGTCGCCTCGCGCCGCGAAGCTGAACGCATGATCGAAGCCGGACGTGTGACCGTGAATGGCAAGGCGATCAACAACCCTGCGCTGAACGTAACCGCCAAGGACAGGATTACCGTCGATGGCAAACCGGTCTCCGAACCCGAGCCCTCGCGCCTGTGGCTCTATCACAAGCCGCCAGGTCTGGTGACGACGGCGCGTGACGAAAAAGGTCGCAAGACGATTTTCGACGACATGCCCGAGGACATGCCCCGGGTCATGAGCGTCGGGCGGCTCGATCTGAACTCGGAAGGATTGCTGCTGCTGACTAATGATGGCGGCATCAAGCGCAAGCTGGAACTGCCCTCAACTGGATGGCTACGCAAATACCGGGTGCGGGTAAATGGACGCCCCAAAGACGAAGATTTCGAACCGCTGCGCAAAGGCCTGGTAATCGATGGTGAGCGGTTTCAGCCCATGACCGTGACACTGGACCGGCAACAGGGCGCGAACGCTTGGCTGACCATCGGCCTGCGCGAAGGCAAAAATCGCGAAATCCGCCGCGCTATCGAAGATATCGGTTATGTGGTGAACAGGCTTTTGCGGGTTTCTTACGGCCCATTCCAACTGGGCAACCTGAAACCCGGCGAGGTTGAAGAAATCCGCCGCCGTGTCATGCGCGACCAACTGGGGCTGGATGCTGAGGATAGCGGAAAACCCCCGGCCAAACGCCCTGCTCGACCGCAGCGCAAAAGACCAGAAATCGGCAAGAAACCTCGCAAGTGACGCGGGTTATTCAACCTTCCCCCTAGCGCCAAGCCCTCGTATCGCCTAAATTTTCCCTGATGGTCACAGTTGGGGGGCGCCATGTCCGGGACCGGAGTACAAAAATTGGCCTATGCGGCCCTGTTGGTGCTGTTGTTCGGCGTCTGCACCGGTCTGTTGGGGGGCCTGTAGCGAAATGGCCAAACGGTACGGTGGCAAATTCAGCCCAGAAGGCGATGTTTCCTCGCAGGATCAGCCATCGCGTGGCCAATTCGATGGTGCCCGTGTCGAACCGGCAGGTGCACGCGCGAACATCCTGTTTGTCCCGGCGATACCACTGGTGTTTCTGTCTCTGAACGATGGCGCGATCGGAATGACCATAGGCCTGGTTGCGGCAGGGCTACTGACCGCTGCCGCGTTTCTGCTGCGCGAAGGTTTAAGGGCCGAATCCGCTTACAACGCCCGCCGCACCGCACGCAGACCTGCGTTTCCCCGCAAGATATTTTCCAGCGTTCTGACCGGTTTGGGGGCGGCGCTAGCCTCATACCGGACCGAATTTCTGGACGCCGAAACAGCATCACAGGTAAGCCTGCTGGCCCCCATCCTGTTTGGCGCCGCTGCAACGGTTCTACATTCGGTTTCCTTCGGCCTCGACCCAATGAAGGACAAAGGAATGGAGGGTGTCGACACCTTCCAGCAGGACCGTGTCGCACGCGTGGTCGAGGACGCCGAAACCCATCTGACCCAAATGACAGATGCAATAAAACGCGCAGGTGACCGCCGGATCGAAGCGCGGGTCGAACGCTTTCAGGATACAGCCCGCGATCTGTTTCGCACGGTCGAGGAAGACCCGCGCGATCTGGCTGGTGCCCGAAAATACCTGACGGTTTATTTGCAGGGCGCGCGCGATGCGACGGTGAAGTTTTCGGACGTCTATGCACGGACGCGTGATGCGCAGGCGTTGGCGGACTATTCGGCGTTGCTGGACGATCTTGAACAGAATTTCGCGGCGCGGACGCGAAAGATGCTATTGGATGACCGCAGTGATCTGACGGTTGAAATTGATGTGCTGCGCGACCGGCTGCAGCGCGAAGGCGTCCGGTTGGACTGACCGGCTTTTATGTAAGCGAGGATTACCCCATGTCCGATGAGATTAAAAACAAGGCAGTCGAGGCTGAAACGCTGGTGCAGGAAGTCACCGCCGTAGCCCTCCCCGAGCCGCAGGCCGAGATTGTCCCGTTGGAAGAGGCCGACGAACCAGTTGGTGCCGAGATCCGCAAGCGGATGGGTGAGATCGACATGGGCGACACAAACTCGATCGTCTCGTTCGGATCATCCGCACAGGCGGAATTGCAAGAGATCAGTCAGGCCATGCTGGCCGACGTGCGCAACAAGGATGTGGGCCCGGCGGGTGACAGCCTTCGCAATATCGTAACAACGATCCGGGGGTTTTCAGTGAGCGAACTGGATGTGCGTCGCGAACGCAGTTGGTGGGAAAAACTGCTGGGCCGTGCTGCGCCCTTCGCCAAATTCACAGCGCAGTATGAGGACGTTCAAAGCCAGATCGACCGGATTACTGATGATCTTCTGGGGCATGAGCATACACTGCTGAAAGATATCAAGTCTTTGGATCTGCTGTACGAAAAAACGCTGGAGTTCTACGACGAACTCGCACTGTACATCGCAGCGGGAGAGGAGAAGCTGACCGAGCTGGACAGCCATGACATTCCTGAAAAAGAGACCGAGGTTCAGGCCGCGCCCGAAGACCAACAGGTGATGAAAGCGCAGGAATTGCGCGACTTGCGTGCCGCGCGCGATGATCTGGAACGCCGGGTCCACGACCTGAAGCTTACCCGTCAGGTGACGATGCAATCGCTGCCCTCCATCCGTCTGGTGCAGGAAAATGACAAGTCGCTGGTGACCAAGATCAACTCGACCCTCGTCAACACAGTACCGCTCTGGGAAACCCAGCTGGCACAAGCTGTCACCATACAGCGCAGTGCCGAGGCCGCCGCTGCCGTACGTGATGCCAATGATCTGACGAATGAATTGCTGACCTCGAACGCCGCCAACTTGCGCGAATCCAACAAAATGATCCGCGAAGAGATGGAGCGTGGCGTCTTCGATATCGAAGCCGTCAAACAAGCCAATGCAGACCTGATCGGCACCATCAACGAAAGCCTCGCCATTGCAGACGAAGGCAAAGCCAAGCGTGCCGCCGCAGAGGAAGAGCTTAAGAAGATGGAAGCCGAGCTGCGCGACACACTCGCATCGGCCAAGGCGCGACAGGACGGGATCGGCGACAATGCCGGAACGGCTGTTCCCGGATAATGGAAGCAGCGGGCGTGCGGCCATTTCATCGCGCTAAGATTGCAGTATTGGGCTTGTCGCTGCTGGCATTTGCTGGCTGCGATGAGGCATTGACGACGACGATCGCTCCTGAACCTCAACCTGCCCAGCCGCAAGGCCTGAGCAATGCATATCAAGCGCCCTCACCAGCGAGCCTTGATCTCGCGCGATACTATGAAAGCGTACAAAACAACTTGCTGACGCGCGGGTTGCTGAGAACCGATGGCGGTGGCCCTGATACGCCCTATGATGCCGATGATCTGGCTCGGAACTTTGAGACCATAGCGTTTTATAATGAATATCCGGGGCAAGCCGTTGCCAGCGGCAGCAGTCGCACCAGCCGACAGCTTAGTCGCTGGTCGTCGCCGGTTCGCATAAAACCCGAGTTTGGTCCATCGGTTGCACCTGAAGTCCGCCAACAAGAGACCGCCCGAATTGACGCCTACGCCAACCGCTTGTCGCGGCTCACTGGACACCCGGTCTCAACCACCACCCGGAATGCAAATTTCCACGTCTTCGTGGCGGGTGAAGATGATACCGCTTATGTGCAAGCCCGGCTGCGACAACTGATCCCGGGCATAGGGCAGGCACAACTTGACCTCTTCGACAAACTGCCGCGCTCTTTCTATTGCTTTGTGTTCGCATCGGCGTCGAACAGCGCGCCACAGACATATACCCGGGCTGTTGCCCTGATCCGGGCGGAACATCCCGATCTGGTGCGCCTGAGTTGCGTCCACGAAGAGATCGCTCAGGGATTGGGGCTGCCGAATGACAGCCCGTCTGCCCGGCCATCAATCTTCAACGATGACGACGAGTTCGCCCTGCTCACAAGCCATGATGAAAAACTACTAACCATTCTATACGACCCGCGCCTCAAGCCAGGCATGACAGCTGACGAAGCGCGGCCAGTGGTCCGTATCATTGCACGCGAATTGATGGGGCAGTCGCTCTGACCCCGAAGACAGGAGAAATCCAATGGGAATTTTTGATTTTCTGACCGGTGAATTCATAGATGTCATCCACTGGGTCGACGATACGCGCGACACCATGGTCTGGCGGTTCGAGCGTGAAGGACACGAGATCAAATACGGCGCCAAGCTGACCGTGCGCGAAGGTCAAGCGGCGGTCTTTGTGCATGAGGGGCAGTTGGCAGATGTTTTCACCCCAGGTCTCTACATGCTTGAGACAAACAACATGCCGATCATGACGACGCTGCAGCATTGGGATCACGGCTTTCAGTCTCCGTTCAAGTCTGAAATTTACTTCGTTAACACGACCCGGTTCAATGACCTGAAATGGGGCACCAAGAACCCGATCATGCTGCGCGATCCCGAGTTTGGGCCAACACGCATCCGGGCCTTCGGCACCTATACAGTGCGGGTCAAGGACCCGGCGAAATTCCTGGTAGAGATCGTAGGCACCGATGGTGAATTCACCATGGACGAGATCAGCTTTCAGATCAGAAACATCATCGTGCAGGAATTCAGCCGCGTCATCGCAGGCTCGGGCATTCCAGTTCTCGATATGGCGGCGAACACTGCCGATCTGGGCAAACTGATTGCCGCCGAGGTGTCACCGGTGCTGGACGGGTATGGTGTGAGCATGCCCGAGTTCTACATCGAGAACATCTCGCTGCCACCAGCGGTCGAGGCCGCGCTGGACAAGCGCACATCGATGGGGTTGGCGGGCGATCTGGGCAAGTTCACGCAGTATTCCGCAGCTGAAGCGATGACCGCAGCGGCCAACAATCCCGGTCAGGGCGGCGGCATAGGCGCCGGTCTTGGCATGGGAATGGGTATGGCGATGGCACAGCAGATGTCGAACATGGCAGCGGGTCAACCAAGCGGCCCTTGGGGCGGTTCCGCCCCCGCTGCCCCGCAAGCCGCAGCGCCTGCGGCACCGCCACCCCCGCCACCCGTCGAGCACGTGTGGCATATCGCGGTGGATGGCCAGACCAGCGGGCCGTTCTCCAAGGCCAAGATGGGTCGTATGGCAACCGATGGTGAAATCACGCGTGATACCCACGTCTGGACTGCCGGTCAGGACGGTTGGAAGAAGGCAGGCGACGTGCAGGAACTGGCACAGCTGTTCACGATCCTGCCTCCGCCGCCTCCGGGCGCGTGATCTGACATTTGGTAACCTGATTTCGAGGTTCTGTCATGGCGAAAGACGAACACCGTTTCCCCTGCGACCAATGCGGGGCGGATTATCGGTTCAATCCCGGTGACGGAACGCTGACCTGCGATCATTGTGGCAACACCAGAACGATCGGTGCTGGCCCATGGGGTGGTGCGAGTCTGCGAGAGCTGGATTTCGACGCCGCCATCGCGGATCGCTTGCCTGACAGCGAGATTGAAGAAACCCGTGTTCTGACCTGTCCGAACTGCGCGGCTCAGGTTGAGTTTGATCCGAACACCCATGCCGCAGAGTGCCCGTTCTGTGCCACTCCGGTAGTGACCGATACAGGCGTTAGCCGCCATATCAAACCCCGCGGAGTGTTGCCCTTTGCACTGGATGAACGCTCGGCCCACAAGGCAATGGGGGATTGGCTGGGCCGACTGTGGTTTGCACCCAACGGGTTGAAGGAATACGCCCGAAAGGGACGCAAGATGCAGGGCATTTATGTCCCGTATTGGACCTTCGACGCTGATACCAAGTCGAGCTATCGTGGGGAACGCGGTGTGGTGTATTACGAAACTCGCACTGTGATGCGCGATGGAAAGCGCGTGCAGCAACAGGTCCCCAAAGTGCGCTGGACGCCAAAATCCGGACGGGTTGCACGGTTCTTTGACGATGTTCTGGTGTTGGCATCACAATCGCTGCCCAAATCCTATACCGATGCGCTGGAGCCATGGGACCTGCCTGCGCTTGAGCCATACCAGCCGGAATATCTGGCCGGTTTCCGCGCCGAGGCATACACGGTCGAACTGCGAGAAGGTTATCAAGAGTCCCGCGCGCATATGGCACGGGTGATCGAGCGTGACGTACGGTTCGATATCGGAGGCGATCGTCAGCGCATTCACGCTGTCGACACCGAAGTGCGAGATGTCACATTCAAACACATCCTTTTGCCGGTTTGGATGGCGGCCTACAAATACCGCGGCCAGACCTATCGTTTTGTGGTCAATGGCCGGACCGGCCGCGTTCAGGGTGAGCGTCCCTGGTCCGCAATCAAGATTACGATCGCCGTGGTTCTGGGCCTTCTCGTTGCGGCCGGCGTCGGGTATCTGGTGGCAACTGGACAGCAATAACGCTGATAAGCAGAGCACGCTCATGGAACCTACTCCTCGGCATGCCTGAAAGGAGATGTTGAATTGCACCTTGACGCTCTGAACGCGCTCTTGGCCGATCGTTTTTCTTGCCGTGCCTTTCGCACGGACCTGGTGCCGCGCGAACAGATTGAACAGATCGTCGCCAGTGCTGCGCGTGTTCCAAGCTGGTGCAACGCGCAACCCTGGCAGGTCGTCATCACCAGCGGGGCCGAGACAGACCAGTTTCGGGACGCGTTGCAACACGAAGCTTCGCACGTTGCGCCTACTCCGGACCTACCCTTTCCAACCGGCTACTCCGGTGTTTATCAAGAGCGCCGTCGCGCCTGTGGCTGGGCCCTCTACAAAGCGGTTGGTATCGAAAAAGGTGATCGCAGGGCTTCGGCGCAACAGATGATGGAAAACTATGCTCTGTTCGGCGCCCCACATTGCGCCATACTGTCCAGCCCGGCTGAACTGGGCCCTTACGGCGCGATGGATTGTGGTGGCTTCGTGACCGCATTTTCACTGGCGGCGCAGGCCCTGGGTCTGGCTTGTATCCCGCAGGCAGCGGTAGCGGCCCATGGCGCATTTCTTCACCGTTACTTCGGGATATCAGAAGATCGCTTGATTCTGTGCGCGATTTCGTTCGGATATGCGGATATGGATCACCCGGCGAACGCGTTCAGAACGGAACGTGCCGCGCTGGATGAAGTGATCGATTGGCACGAATAGCAATAGAATACAGGACCTGCAGATGCGCGCCTTACTTCAACGAATTTCCAGTGCCTCGGTCAAAGTCGATGGAACAGTGATCGGGCGATCGGGCCCCGGATTGATGATTCTGGTTTGTGCGATGCAGGGGGATGGAGAGAAACAAGCTGATCAATTGGCTGAAAAGATCGCAAAGCTCCGTATCTTCAAGGACGACGCGGGAAAGATGAACCGGTCGATATTGGACATTGAGGGCTCGGCCCTGGTGGTCAGCCAGTTCACCTTGGCAGCTGACACATCGCGTGGAAACAGGCCTGGGTTTTCCGGGGCCGCCCCGGCGGCTGAGGGCGAACACCTCTACGAGGCGTTTGTACACAACCTTTCATCGCGGGGCATTCCGGTTGAGACAGGTGCGTTCGGAGCTGACATGGCGGTAGAGTTGGTCAATGACGGACCAGTCACAATTTGGATGGAAAGCTGATGCAGAGTTCGCAAAAGGCACAGGACATTTGGCGCGCAGGTGTGGCGGCGGTTGATGGATATCGCGCAACGCTGGAGGCCACTCAGGCGATCGAAGCCCCAGATCAGATATTGGCCGTTGGAAAAGCCGCAGGGGCCATGGCCCGTGCCGCCGTCGAACGGTTTGGCCCAGTGCCCACTCTGGTGGTTACCAAGGATGGCCATGGCCACGACCTGCCTAAGCATATTGTGGTGATTGAAGCTGCACACCCGATTCCCGATGCCCGCAGTCTGAAGGGTGGGCAGGCATTGCGCGAAACGGTTGAGGCGATGAAACCCAACAGCAAGCTGCTTCTGCTAGTTTCGGGAGGGGCTTCTTCGCTTGCCGAGGACCTCTTGGCCGGTGCGACATTGGATGATCTTGAGGCCCTCAACCAAAGACTGCTGAGTGAAGGCCTCGACATCGGCGCGATGAACACGGAACGGCGCAAGCTGTCCCGGATCAAGGGTGGCGGTTTGTTGTCGGCATTCTCGGGGAAAAGTGTGACCGTTCTGGCGATCTCGGACGTCCCGGGTGATGATCTGGGTGTTATTGGCTCCGGTATCGGATCGTCGCCTGAAGAACCGGAGTTTTCTGCCCACACCGCGATAATCGCATCAAACGCACACGCGCGCGACGCCGCAGCATTTGCGGCGGAGAACTCAGGCATCAAGGTCCTCGGCAACGAAGAAGCGATGCACGATGACTATCTCTCGGTTGCAGCTAAATTAGGAGATCGGCTGCGGAATATGCCCAAGGGCGCCATGGTATTTGGCGGCGAACCAACCGTGGTCCTACCTGATGCGCCAGGGCGCGGTGGGCGTAATCAGGCCCTTGCTCTAGCACTCGCGCGCGAAATCGCAGGGCAATCTGATTTGACCGTCATCGTCGGAGGAACAGATGGCACCGACGGGCCAACAGATGCAGCAGGCGCCATCGTTACCGGCGACACTTGGTCTGATAAGGCGCAAGCGTATCTGGACAATGCAGATAGCGGCAGTTTCCTCGACAAGGCGGGGGCGCTGTTGGTCACGGGACCCACAGGAACAAACGTAATGGATCTGATTGTTGCAATAAAAAACTGATCCGGGACCCTGACCCCACCCATCCGAAAAACCCACCCGATAGAATCACTTAGAGGCCGGACTGGCGTTTGATCTGTGGAACGAAAGTTCATGCAAAACTGACCAGGCAACTATCGGATAATTTGTTCAGGTCAGAGTAAGTAGTTAGGAATAAGGGGTTTTGGATTTCCAAAGGCTCATAACAAGATCATCTGGCGCGATCAAAGGCGGAACCTCCCCATTATTTCAAGAGATTTGCACTTGCCCGCTGCCCTGAATTGCACCTAAGTTGACTCATGCGTCAATAAAAAGCCCACCAACGGGCTGAACATCCTATCAACTGGGAGAAATCTGGATGAACGAACAACTCACTCACATGTCAAAGCAGGTCACAGCTGGAAAGCTGACCCGCCGTGAATTCATGGGTAAAGCAGCGGCACTGGGTGTCTCGGCCGCAATGGCAAGCACTATGTTTGCCGATGCCGCACGTGCCGCTGGTCCGAAAAAGGGCGGCGATCTGAAATTCGGTTTGCAGGGTGGTGAATCGACCAACTCACTTGATCCAGCAACCTACGCAAGCTCAGTCCCGTTCCAGAACGGCAAGCAGTTCGGAGACCAACTGGTCGAAGTGGCGCCCGACGGAACCATCGAACCGCGCCTGGCTGAAAGCGTCGAAGGAAGTGCAGACGCCAAAGTATGGACGTTCAAGCTGCGTCAAGGGGTCGAGTTCCACAACGGCAAGACCATGACCAGCGAAGACGTGCTGAAAACTATGCAGCGTCACTCGAACGAAGATTCCAAATCAGGTGCCTTGGGCATCATGAAAGGCATCGAGTCGATGAAGGCCGATGGAGATAATTTCCAAGTCACACTGACCGAGCCGAACGCGGACCTGCCGTATCTGATGGCCGACTATCACCTCATCATTCAGCCCGATGGCGGCATGGATAATCCGGCGGCAGGTATCGGCACCGGCCCGTACAAACTAGAAGTGGACGAACCCGGCGTCCGTCACTTGTTCACCAAGAACGAAAACCACTGGAACAGCGATTTCGGCAATTTTGACAGCGTAGAAATTGTTGTGATCAACGATGCGACGGCACGGACCGCTGCACTGCAGTCCGGACAGGTCCACGCCGTCAACCGCGTTGAACCCAAAGTTGCCGACCTGTTGGGCCGTGCGCCTAACCTGACGGTGCATTCAACCGCTGGTCGCGGTCACTATGTCTTCATCATGCATTGCGACACGGCTCCGTTTGATAACAATGAACTGCGCACCGCACTGAAGTACGCCATCAACCGCGCGGAATTGGTTGACAAAGTTCTGCGCGGCTATGGCTCGATCGGGAATGATATGCCGATCAATTCAGCCTATCCATTGTTTGATGAAACCATCGAACAGCGCGAATTCAGCGTTGAAAAGGCTGCAGAGCACTATAAGAAATCTGGTCATGATGGCTCTCCGATTATTTTGCGCGTTGCCGATGGTGCGTTCCCAGGTGCTGTAGATGCTGCTGCTCTGTTCCAGCAGACTGCTGCACAGGCTGGAATTCCGCTTGAAATCAAGCGTGAGCCCAATGATGGCTACTGGTCCGAGGTTTGGAACGTTCAACCCTTCTGTGCGTCTTACTGGGGCGGCCGTCCGGTTCAGGACCAGATGTACTCGACTGCATATCTGTCGACCGCAGACTGGAATGACACGAGGTTTAAGGTTCAGGCGTTTGACGACTTATTGTTCGCGGCAAAGGCGGAACTCGACCCTGAGAAACGCAAAGCCATCTACAGCCAGATGGGTCAAATGGTCCGCAACGAAGGCGGCCTGATCTGCCCGATGTTCAACGACTTTGTCGAAGGCGTCAGCAACCAGCTGGATGGATGGGAATCTGACCCGACGCAAGAGATGATGAACGGCAACATATCTCGCAAAATGTGGTTCGTCTAAAACGGGCTACGGATAATGCATCCCATCATCAAATTGGTTTCCCAGCGCCTGGCGCTGGGACTCCTTTTGCTGCTCGGCGCTTCGGCCCTGATTTTCGGCCTAACCGAAGCCCTACCCGGAGACGCCGCGCAAGCCGTCCTGGGGCAGTCCGCAACTCCAGAGGCCTTGGCAAACCTACGCGAAGAAATGGGCCTGAACCGCCCTGCCCTTACACGCTATTTCGAGTGGTTGGGCGGCATACTTCAGGGTGACCTGGGTCAATCCCTGACCAACAAACTTGATATCTCCGAGAGTATTGGAAAACGCCTTGGGAACACTCTGTTCCTGGCTTGCGTGGCAGCAATAGTTTCCGTACCGCTTGCAATCTTTCTGGGGCTGCTTGCCGTGCGGTTCCGCAATCGCTGGCCCGACAAACTGATTTCAGCCATCACCCTGACGACGGTTTCGATCCCCGAGTTTCTGATCGGTTATGTGGTGATCTACTATATCTCAGTGAAATTGGGATGGTTCTCGTCGCTTGCGATGATCAATGATTCTATGTCGTTTGGACAAAAGTTGAATGCAATCGCGCTACCTGCCTTTGTTCTGACGCTGGTCGTGCTGGCACAGATGATGCGCATGACGCGCGCGGCCATTCTGAACCTCATGCAATCGGCCTATATCGAAACCGCTGAATTGAAAGGCCTCAGCACATTTCAGGTTATTGCCCGCCATGCCTTTCCTAACGCGATTTCACCGATCGTGAACGTCGTCATGCTGAACCTGGCCTATCTGGTCGTGGGTGTTGTCGTGGTCGAGGTTGTGTTCGTCTATCCCGGTATGGGGCAATACCTTGTGGATGCCGTGACCAAACGAGATGTGCCGGTTGTTCTGGCCTGCGGCGTGGTGTTTGCGGCCGTTTATATCGGTCTGAACATGGTTGCAGATATCGTGTCGATCCTTGCCAACCCAAGACTGAGGCATCCGAAATGATAAAGAACATTCCTCTTTCGGCTCTGATTGGCCTTATCTTCACCTTCGCCTATTTCTTCGTGGCGATCGCCGCCCCGTTGATTGCACCCTATGGAATGGCAGAAGTCGTCGGCGACGTCTGGGAGCCGAGCAGCTCCGAACATCTGCTAGGCACTGACAATATCGGTCGCGATCTGCTGACCCGCATGATCTATGGCGGGCGCACGACAATCTTCATCGCGGCAGCGGCGACGCTGCTCAGCTTTCTGACCGGTACGTCGCTGGGCCTGCTGGCTGCTGTACTGGGCGGATGGGCTGATCAGGCGCTCAGCCGTACGGTGGATCTGATCATGTCAATCCCGACTCTGATCCTGGCACTGGTCATTCTGGCCATCGTTCCGGTGACCGTCCCGATCCTGATCCTTGTTATGGGCTTACTTGATGCCACTCGCCCGTATCGTCTATCGCGATCCGTAGCGGTGGACATCAACGTGATGGACTATGTTGAAGCCGCCAAGCTGCGCGGCGAAGGGCGCGCCTGGATCATCTTCCGGGAAATCCTGCCCAATGCGCTGTCGCCACTTGTGGCCGAATTCGGGCTACGGTTCATCTTCATGGTTCTGTTCATCTCGACCCTGTCATTCCTGGGACTGGGCGTCCAGCCACCGCTGGCTGACTGGGGCGGTATCGTGAAAGAAAACAAGGATGGCATCGTCTATGGTATCGGCGCAGCGCTTTATCCCGCTGTGGCCATTGCGACGCTGGCAATCTCGGTCAACCTGGTGGCTGACTGGGTCCTGAATCGTACCACATCGCTGAAAGGAGGCCGGGGATGAGTGATATCCTTCTCAAGGTCCGCGACCTCAAAATCGGCGCGACCGTCTATCCGCCGGGTGAAAAGCCCCATGACATCGAGATCGTGCACGGGGTCAGCTTTGACCTCGCGCCAGGCAAGGTGCTGGGTCTGATCGGCGAATCCGGGGCTGGCAAATCTACCATCGGTCTGGCCTCAATGGCCTATGGCCGTGGCGGTGTGAAAATCACCGGGGGCGAGGTTTGGGTGAACGGGCGTGATATCCTCAAGACATCTCATGGGGATATCCGCAAACTGCGCGGTGGTGAGGTAACATATGTTTCCCAATCCGCCGCCGCATCGTTCAACCCCGCAAAGAAGATCATGGATCAAGTGGTCGAGGCCGCAGTCGAGCAGAAGAAGTTTTCGCGCAAAGAGGCTGAAGCCCGCGCGCGTGAGCTTTTTGCCAAGCTGGGTCTGCCCGACCCTGACAATATCGGTGATCGTTACCCGCACCAGGTTTCGGGCGGACAGCTGCAGCGCTGCATGACGGCGCTGGCGCTTTGCCCCGAGCCTGATCTGGTGGTTTTTGACGAACCTACCACGGCACTGGACGTGACTACCCAAATCGATGTGCTGATGGCCATCAAAGACGCCATTCGCGACTCGGGCGTTGCCGCCTTGTATATCACCCATGATCTGGCAGTTGTGGCCCAGGTCAGTGATGACATCATGGTGCTGCGGATGGGCGATACGGTCGAATACGGAAATACCGACCAGATCATCAACCGCCCGCAAGAAGAGTACACACAGGCGCTGGTTTCGGTCCGCTCAATCGAGCACGAAGAGAAAAAACCAACTCCTGAACCCGTGCTGAGCGTCGATGGTATCACCGCGCGCTACAAAGGCTTGAATTTCGACGTGCTGCATAATGTCAACGTCGAGCTTCATCCGGGCCAGACACTGGCGGTTGTGGGTGAATCCGGGTCGGGTAAGTCTACGCTGGCACGGGTCATCACCGGGCTTCTTCCACCCCGTGATGGTGAGATTACCTTTGCGGGCCGCAAGCTCAGCTCTGATCTGAAAGGCCGCACGCGTGAAGACCTGCGTGAGCTGCAAATGATCTACCAGATGGCCGACGTGGCAATGAACCCGCGTCAGACCGTCGGTACGATTATCGGCCGCCCACTCGAGTTCTACTTCAACATGCGCGGCGCCGAGAAACGCAAGCGGATCGTTGAGCTGCTGGATGAGATCGAACTGGGCGAGAAGTTCATCGATCGTTATCCGGCGGAACTGTCAGGTGGTCAAAAACAGCGTGTCTGTATCGCGCGATCACTGGCGGCCAAGCCAAAGATGATCATCTGTGATGAGGTCACCTCGGCGCTCGACCCGCTGGTCGCGGACGGTATCCTCAAGCTGCTGCTGGATCTGCAAAAGATCGAGGATGTGGCATACCTGTTCATCACCCACGATCTGGCGACAGTCCGTGCGATCAGCGATAGTATCGCGGTGATGTACCAGGGTCGGGTGGTTCGCTACGGTCCCAAGAGCCAGGTGCTAAGCCCTCCATTCGACGACTATACAGACTTGCTGCTTAGCTCGGTGCCTGAGATGCATCTTGGCTGGCTGGAAGAGGTTGTCGCTCACCGCAAAATGGAGAGCGCGGGGAACTGATCCGCGCCCTTCTCATAGAAACACCGAAGACCATTCAAATTCCCGGCGCTGTGAACACAAGCAGACGTCGGGATTTTGCTATTTGGGGCGCAAATGCGCAGCCATAGCCGGACGAATCTCATAGGTTCGCCGGAACGAATACTCAGAAACAAGGGCCGGAACATGGACCGCAAACTGCTTTTGATCATCCTCGACGGCGTCCCCTGGCGCAACTTTCGTCGACTGTTTGGCAATCTTGAAGGATGGGTCGACAGCGGTGCTGCCCGGGTTTGGAAACTCCGCTCTGTACTGCCTTCGACCTCTGCCAGTTGCTATGCGTCTATCCACACCGGGATCACACCGCAAGAGCATGGCTGTACAGGCAACGGCAACGTCTTCCGACTAAGCCATAAGGATGTGTTCAGTCAGGTGCGTGAGGCAGGCGGTGTGACCGGCGCGGTCACCCACAGCTATTGGTCTCAATTCTTCAATCGCCACCCGTTCGACTACGTCCGCGATGTTGAATATGACGAGCCCGACAACCTGACAATCAACCATGGTCGCTTTCATTCAATGACGGGATATGGCAACGCCAACCAGATGACGCCAAGCGATGTCGATCTGTTTGCCTCGCTCACCAACCTGTGTCTGCGCTTCGGACTGGATTATGGCATCCTGCACACCTGCACACTGGACAGCATGGGGCATCGTTTCTTCCACGATTGCGCCGAGATGGACCATGCTTGTTTCGTCATGGACGAAATGCTGGCCCCGTTCATCCCGCGCTGGCAGCAGTTGGGCTATGACGTCATCGTGACGGCTGATCATGGCCAAGACGAACGTGGCCATCACGGAGGGCGCAGCCCGTTGCAGCAGGAAACAGCGCTTTACTACTTTGGAGAGGCCAAAGGCCCTGATCCCGATACCGTGATCGACCAGCTACAGCTTGCACCAACCATACTTCAGCGCATGGGCGCACCGGTGGCGGATACGATGAAAGCCAAGCCGTTCCTGACCTGACGCGGTTCAGTCGTAGGACCAAATCCCCTGCCCCAAAGCCTCAATCGCCACGGAAATCCGCTCAAAGCTGTCCGCGGCGCGCCTGACCGATGTTCGGGCGCGCAGGTATCCGTGGACCAAACCGGCCTCGTTGATGCAATGTGCTTGCCCACCTGCGGCTGTGATCCGGTCGCAATAAGCTTGCCCGTCATCGCGCAGCGGATCGCAATCGGCGGTCACCACCACCGTCGGCGGTAGCCCCGAGAAATCGACGTCATGCAACGGTGCATAGGTAGGATCGTTCTGGGGCGTGGTACCTTGATACCGAACAGTCTCATAAAACCGGATATCGTCCAATGTCAGCAGTGGGGCATTGGCATGTTCGATATACGACCCCTGCGACATATCTCCGCCTAAGCCGGGATATATGAGGACCTGCCCCAGCACATTTTCCAACCGCCCCCGACCATGGTGCGAAACGGCTGCTGCCAGATTGCCACCCGCGCTGTCACCGGCCAGCACGATCGGCTCGCCGTATTCCTGAACCACCCAGTTCGTGGCGGTCCAGCTATCCTGAAACTGCGCCGGGTGCACATGCTCAGGGCACAACCGATAGTCGACCGAAACGATCCGATAGCCCGTCTGGGCGCAGAGTTCCGCACAAACATCATCGTGGCTATCCAAGCCCCCGACGACGAACCCACCACCATGTATATAGATGACGGTCCGGGTGGGGTCACCGGCACTATAGATGCGAACAGGTACGCCATCGGCGGACCTGTCGCGCACCTCGATGCCAGGTGGGCGCGGCTGGCGGAAGTCCTGACACATCGCGTCATAGACCTGGCGTTGGTCAGCAATGGACATCTCTACTGTATCATCCGGATAGCTCTCGGCCGTGCGCCGGATGAAACCCCAGGTCTCCTCGTCGATCAGACGTTCATAGTCCATTGTTCCTCCGAATTATTCAGACCACTCCCATGGCCGGGTAAACGAACCCAGCACTTTTGAGACATCGTCTTCGGAAGACCCATTCGCGTCAAGCTGCGCGATAAGACCTCGCTTCTTGTCGTCGATTACCGAAACGACCCGCGCTTCAATGCCTGCGGCGTCCAAAGCACCGTTGTAGATGCGCGTGATGGCTTGCTTGCGCAGTTCGGGTTTGAAAACCTTGCCAACGGCGGTTTTCGGCAATTCATCCAGAATGGTCATATGCTTGGGCTGTGCCGCGCGTTCGTGGACGTGGACCTTGCAATAGTCCATCAGCTCCTGTTCAGTGACCGAGGCCCCCTCGACCAGTTCAACAAAGGCGCAAGGCACCTCACCCGAATGCGCATCGGGCTGACCGATGGCCCCTGCAAAGGCGACGGCATCATGGCCCAGCAAGGCCTCTTCGATTTCTGCGGGATCGATATTGTGTCCGCCGCGAATGATCAGGTCCTTCGCGCGACCGGTGATCCACAGATAGCCGTCCTCATCAAACCGTCCCAGATCGCCCGTGCGCAGGTATTTATCGAAATGATAGAGGTTCGTATTCTTGTCGGTCTCGGTATAAGTATTGCCCGCGTATACGCCGGGGTTCGAGATGCAAATTTCACCGATCTGATCTACGCCGCACTCGGTTGGTCCATCCGGCCCGTCCTGCAGGATTTTGACATCCGTATAAGGGAACGGGATACCGATCGAGCCGATCTTCTTTTCCCCATCCACGGGGTTGCATGACACCAGACAAGTGGCCTCGGTCAGGCCGTAGCCCTCGACGATAGTAACGCCGGTCGCTTCTTCAAACCGACGGAACAGTTCGACCGGCAACGGAGCTGATCCCGAAAATGCTGTTTTAACGCTGGATATATCCGCATCCACAGGTCGCTGCATTTTGGCTGAAATCGCTGTCGGCACTGTGATGATGAACGAAACCTTCCAGCGTTCGATCAGTTTCCAGAAATTGTCGAATACGCCATCACCGCGATACCCGGCAGGCGTCGGGAATACCACATGTGCACCAGACGACACCGCCGCCATCACGATGACATGCACCGCAAAGACATGGAACATCGGCAGAGGGCACATGATGACGTCGTTTTCGTCAAAGAGCAGCGTGTTGCCCAACCAGCCATTGTAGATAAGGCCCGAGTATTTGTGCTGCGCTACTTTCGGCATGCCCGTAGTGCCGCCCGTGTGGAAGTAGCACGCCACCCGATCTTCCTGGCTATCCTCAAAGTTCAGCGTTTTAGGCTGCTTGTTCAGCTCATCAAGGAAGTTCTTGTAATCCGCATGGGCCAGCTTTTCTTTATCACCCATCTTTGGGCGCAAGAACGGTACAAGCCAGGATTTGGGCGGCGTCAGATAGCGATTCAGGTCGATCTCAAGGATCGTGTTGACGCCTGGAGCGTGGCGTACTGCCTCTTCAACCTTTTGGGCCACATCGGTTTTGGGAAAGGATTTCAGGGTGACGACAACCTTGGCCTTGGTCTCACGCAGGATCGCCGCGATCTGCTCTGGCTCCAGCAACGGGTTGATCGGGTTCACGATCCCGGCCACCGCACCGCCCATCATGGTGACCAGCGTCTCGTTGCAGTTGGGCAGCACATAGGCCACCACATCGTTTTCTCCGATGCCAAGGGAACGGAATAGGTTGGCGGCCTGATTGACTTTGCCCAGCAGCTCGGACCAAGTCAGCGTCTCGGCCTTGTCGGTCGGGCCGGACAACAACTGAAAGCTGATCGCTTTATGGTTCGGGAACTTGCCCGCCGTCCGCGACAACAGTTGATGGAAGGTGACGGGTACGTCCCGATCTTCCCACGCCATCTCCTGCTCGATGCGCGCCTTGTCTTCCAATCCCACAAAGGCCATGTGGCTCCTCCCCTGATCTGTCTCCCGTGTCGCGCACAGGCTTGTTTGTCACCTCCAAGATGGAAGCAAAACACACCATGCGCAAGCAAGGGCTTAGCGATCAGGTCCTGGAATATGTAGAATGACGCTACGGCGAAACGAGATGTGCCGGAGCGTCACTTTATTCTGCAGCCACCCCGTCGGTGAACTGCAAGCGTGCGAGGCGGGCATACAAACCGTCCTGCGCCACCAGATCGTTATGGGTACCCTGCGCCACAATGCGCCCGGCTTCCAGCACGACAATCCGGTCTGCCTTCTTAACGGTCGCCAGACGGTGCGCCACGATCAGAGTGGTGCGCCCTGCCCTCATGTTATCAACCGCACCCTGCACCGCACGTTCGCTTTCTGCGTCCAAAGCCGAGGTCGCCTCGTCCAGCAGCAGCACCGGTGCGTCGCGCAGGATGGCACGTGCGATGGCGATACGTTGCTTCTGACCACCCGACAGCATTACGCCCCGTTCGCCCACAAAGCTGTCATACCCTTCGGGCAAAGCCGAGATGAACTCATGCGCGGCGGCGGCTCGGGCGGCGGACTCGACTTCGGCATCTGAGGCGTCCAGACGGCCAAAGCGGATATTCTCGCGCGCCGAAGCGGCAAAGATCACGGGGTCTTGCGGGACCAGCGCGATGTGCTGACGGAAGTCGTCACGGTTCAACTCGCGCAGGTCGAGCCCATCAAGGCTGACCTGTCCCGCATCGGGATCATAGAACCGCTGAATCATCTGGATGACTGTTGTCTTGCCCGCACCAGACGGGCCAACAAAGGCCACTGTCTCCCCGGGTTTTATCTGCAGTGACAAATGATCCAGCGCGACAACGTCCGGGCGCGCGGGATAGTGGAATGTCACATCGTCGAAACGTATCTCTCCGCGTACGGGCACAGGCAATGCCTTGGCCTGCGACGGATTATTGACGGTATCCTCAGCGTTCAGCAGCTCGACCAAACGCTCCGTCGCACCTGCAGCGCGCTGCAACTCGCTCCAGATTTCGGACAACGCCGCGACTGAACCCGCCATGATGATCGAATAGATCACAAACTGGATCAACACGCCCTCGGTCATAACCCCGTTACGCACATCATTCGCACCCATCCACAGCACGCCAACGATGCCCGAGAAGACGAGAAAGATCACAATGACGGTCAGAATCGCACGGGTCTGGATCCGACGCAGAGAAACTTCGTACGAAGTTTCTGTCATCTCTCCGAACTGCGTCCTGCTGGCGTCCTCATGAGTAAAAGCCTGCACGGTTTGCACCGCACCCAACGCCTCGCCGGCATTTCCAGAGGACGCCGCAATCCAGTCCTGATTTTCCCGGCTGATCACCCGTAACCTGCGGCCCAGTACCAATATTGGCACAACCACCAGCGGAATCAGTAGCAACACCATCCCAGTCAGCTTAGCCGATGTCAGCAGCATCAGCACCAGTCCGCCGACGAACATCAAAAGATTGCGGAGCGCGATGGACACAGACGATCCCAGCACCGATTGGATCAGCGTTGTGTCGGTGGTGATACGGCTCAGAACTTCGCCGGTCATGATGCGCTCGTAAAACTCGGGGCTCATCCCGATCACGCGGTCAAAAACCGCCTTTCGGATATCGGCCACCACACGTTCACCCAACCGGGTCACCAAAGCATAGCGAATACCCGTACCCACGGCGAGAATCCCGGCGATACCGAGGGCGGCCAGAAAGTACCATTCAAGCAAATCACCATCTTCGATGCGGAAATTGTCGACCACACGCCGCACAGCCAAGGGCAATGTCAGCGTCATGCTGGCCGTCAGGATCAACGCCAGTGTCGCACCGATCATCAGCAGTCGATAGGGCTTCATAAACGGCCACAATGACCGCAGCACGCCAATTTTTTTAGACCTAGCCCGTTCATCGTAGGCGCCGGGCGCTTGTGCATTTGCTGGATTGGCGGAGCGTGTTCTTGCCATATCTGGCCCTTGTATTCTGGTCGCAGCCCTTATCAGGCGTCAATCAACGTTTCATGGCGGCGTGGGACAATGGGGTCAAGCTTTGGGCGCAATTCGGGGCACGATCCGGGCCTTTTGACGCATTCGACCGGAATGTTAGAGATGGAGGGGCTGAGTTGGAGCGGGTAGACGGAATCGAACCGACATAGCCTGCTTGGAAGGCAGGGGCTTTACCATTAAGCTATACCCGCTCAGTGCTTGCGCTGATTATTTTATGTACCAACCATCGTCAAGCGCGAAGTTGTGTTTTCAGCCTCAGATACGGCGCACGACATCAATGACACGATCTTCAAGAAATTTTCAGATGGGCGGCAAAAAGGGAAGTCGTAGCAATTCAATGGTCGTTAATTAGCGATGGAAAACAGATCTGGGTCACCACCAAACGCAAGGGAAGTAACTTGATTCCGGCATCTAACTCACACTGGAGAAAAACACTATGTATGCTTATCCCAGCCTTAGTGTTCACTTGCCTGATCGTGTTGACACTCTCGCAGCAGTCGCCCGTATGGATGCCTTTGGATGATGCCTATATAACAATCGGAAACGTGGATCTGTTTCTTTCGGGGCGCTCAGATCTTTACGGCAATGATGGTCCGACCGGCGCAAGTAGCTTGGTTCATTTTCTCGTGCTGGCCTTTTTATCGCAATTCACCACTACACCAGAGGCCAGCTTGGCCTTGAGCGTTCTAAGCGCCGGCGCATATATGATTGGGTTATGGTTGTTACTGTGTTCCGTGTCAGGCTCTCGGATTGTTGCAGCATCTGGGTCGATTGCGGGTCTCTTATTAGGATTCGCGTGGCTCCACCTTATGAATGGCCTAGAGACTGGTATGGCAATGGCAGCCATCACTTGGGCCTTTTTTCTACGCCAAACCAATCGCCACGTCGCGCTATCGATATTGATTGGCATAATGCCTTTTATCAGACCGGAGTTTTACGTTCTTTCTGCTCTCTTGTTCATTTCTATCATCGTCGTGAAGCCGATCAACTACGCGTACTGCGTCAAGATTTTTTTCATTTCCGCATCCGCCTACATAATCTTGGCACTTGTGAGCGTTCTGATTCTAGGCAGTGTTTGGCCTGATACCGCCGGCGCGAAAGAGGCTTTTTTTGCAGAGAAAGGTGAAGTTTTCTCTAGTCGACTGATGGTCGCTCTGCGCGCCGTGGTCGAGACCAATCTGCTTGTGGTTTTCTCGGGCTTGGTCTTCGCACCATTCCTTAGGGGAGGCTGGGTTGCCTTAGCTTTTTTCGGAATTTTTGTGCTCTCATCAGCTCTGAAACTACCGGGTGCTCTGTATCACAACGATTTCCGCTACCTGTATCCGTTGCTACCAATTGCAATTGCATCTTGGACAGCGGTCCTGACGGCGCGTCAAGTTTCTTCGGCCCCGGTCTTTGTGATCGGTGCCCTCCTGTCGGTATACGCTTTTGCGACAAGCAGTTGGCCAGTCTACACCATACAATGGAAATCGGGTAGCGAAGAGCGTCTTATTACAGCGGAATGGATGACTGAGAATTTACCGTCGAATTCTGTAGTAGGTGTTCACGACGCAGGCTTTATACCCTGGAAGATCGCCTCAACAGTCTCGAATCAAAACATTCGGTTCGTTGATCTTGTCGGCTTGAAGTCGCCTTCCGCGATCAAATTTCACGAGGAATTCACTGCCCCCTCGAATGGTAAAGAACGATGGCGAGCATTTGATGTGTTGGGGCGGGAACGTAAGATTGATTACATCATTGTTCTGGATCGACCGTTTTGGCGTCGTATCGAAGACAGTTTCAAGACTGCGGGCTGGGATATCAACCTTATTTTCGCCAACGAGGGCGGATATCAAGTGTTCTCAGCCAACCCAAATTGAGCGGAGCAATTGAAAACTGCCTGTTTTGAACTGATGTTTTCGAAATGGAGAATAACTCAACCTGTGGTTTGAAAACAAACTGTCATGTTACGTGAATATACGCTGTTCACCAAAACCCTATTCAGACAGCCAGGAGCTATCCATGACAGACGTCGATCTTACCACCCTTTCCGCCGACGATTGGGATGAGTTGCACTTCCCCCGCCCGGATGAACACGACTTCGACCGCGTGGTTGAAAGCGCTATCTCGCGACGGGGTTTCCTGTCAGGAGTTGTAGCTCTTGGGTCGGGCGCTGCGGCGATGGGCGCTGGTTTGTTGGGCTCAACTTCAGCACAGGCGGTCGATGCGCAACGCTTTGCCTTCACGCCGATTCCCGCCCAGACCGATGGGACAGTCCACGTGCCGGAAGGTTATGAGTGGAAGATGCTAATGCGCTGGGGCGATCCGCTGTTTTCCGAGGCCGATGGATACGATTTGACCGATGGCGGTAAGGTTGAAAACTCCGACAAGGTTTTTGGCGAGAATACGGATGGGATGGAGACATTCTCGTTCCGGGGTCACGAGCTGATTGCGATCAACCACGAGTACCCGAACCGCAAGATCAACCTGCCTGCCGCGCAGGAAGGTGTTCCAACCAGTGCCGATGACGTTCTAAAGTTGCAAAACATCCAGGGCGTGACCGTAATGGAGATCAAGGAAGGCCCTGCGGGCTGGGCGGTCGTTAAGGACAGCCCCTTCAACCGCCGGATCCACCACAACACTCCAATGAAGATCGTCGGCCCCGCCGCTGGTCATGACCTACTGAAGACCGAGGCCGATCCGACAGGAACCGCGTCGCTGGGCACCATGAACAACTGTGGTTCCGGCAAGACACCGTGGGGCACCTACCTGACCTGCGAAGAAAATTTCAACGGCTACTTTGGTTCCTCTGACGAGAATGCCAGCTACGATCAGAAGGTCGCGGACGGCATGAAACGCTATGGCATCAAAGCCGAAAGCTGGAATGGCTACGAACTGTTTGACCCCCGCTTCGACACCTCGAAAAACCCCAATGAGCCGCACCGCGCAGGCTGGATCGTTGAAATCGACCCGACCAAACCCGACAGCACTCCGGTCAAGCACACCGGCCTTGGTCGCTTCAAGCATGAAAATGCTGAGGTCGCGCTGGCTGCGGACGGTCGTGTCGTGGTCTATATGGGCGACGATGAACGTGGCGAGTATCTTTACAGGTTCGTCTCGAACGCGGCCTATGCGCCCGGTGTCGACACTCAGGGCTTGTTGAATGACGGCACGCTATATGTCGCCAAGTTCAATGACGACATGAGCGGCGAATGGCTGCCGCTGACGCCGGAAACAACCGGCATGGACGCGGCCGAAATTCTGATCTTTACCCGTATGGCCGCATCGGCTGCGGGCGGCACCACGATGGACCGCCCGGAATGGGTGGCCTCAAGCCCTGTTGCGGTCGAAGCATATTGCTGCCTGACCAACAACAAGAACCGTGGAGTTAAGCCAAATGCTGGGGGCGATGACACTGCAGTCAACGGCCCTAACCCGCGCGAGGCCAACAAATACGGCCAGATCGTGCGCTGGCGTCCAGCGGATGAAGATCACGCGGCCACTGGCTTTGATTGGGATCTCTATGTCATGGCCGGAAACCCAACTGTTCATTCGGATAACCGTGGCGGATCGGCAAATGTGAACGAAGGCAACCTGTTCAACTCACCCGACGGCATGGCCATCGATTCGACCGGTCTGGTCTGGATTCAGACAGACGGGAATGATGACAACGAGGAAGAATTCGCAGGAAACGGCAATAACCAGATGCTAGTTGGCGATCCCGTGACCGGGGAGATTGTGCGCTTCATGACCGGCCCGAATGGCTGTGAAGTCACCGGTCTGGCCTGGTCGACCGACCTGCGCACCATGTTTGTTGGCATCCAGCATCCGGGCAGCAATTGGCCCGATGGCGGTACGCCGCGTTCGTCGGTGATTGCGATCAAACGCACCGACAACGGGCTGGTCGGCTAAACAAGCCCTTGCATCAAAAGCGCCCCTGAACTTTGGTTCCGGGGCGCTTTTTCGTCTCAATTCAAATATCCTCACCCGGTGGATCAAGCAACCCGCCCGGCGCAAGCAAGGCACGCTCTGAAAGCCACGGGTTCAGTTCGAGTGCATGGTTCAGCGCCGTACGCGCTTCGTCCAGCCGCTTGAGACCCAACAGCGATAATGCCCGCCCGCTAAGCGCCGCTACATGGTTCGGGGACAGCTCAATGGCCCGATCCAGATCGATCAGGGCCGCACCGTAATCCTGCTGCAAATAGTTGACGAATGCCCGCTGATTGTACCCCTCGGCATAATCCGGGCAATAAGTGACCAGAGCGTTAAACTCGGCCAGCGCACCGGTCAAATCCCAAGACTCGCGCAGAGACATCCCGCGATCCAACAGGGTTTGAGATCGGGCGTCCGGCGCATCGGTCCAGAGTTGCCACATCCGTCCCGAAATGCCCCGCGCCTCGCGCTCAGACGACGCGGTTTGGGCTTGCGCAATCAGGGCGTCGACGCCAGAAATATGATCCGGCGCAACCGGGCAATCTGCAGAAGCCTGAGCGGCAGAACCAGCGAGTATGGCAACGATGAGTACGTTTTTCATCCTCTCTAACCTGATCCATCAGTCGTTTAGGTCAACTGCTTTATAGCGGAGCCAGCAACCCGGTTTCTTTCACCGCCTCCATCGCAACGAAGGTGGAGGTGTTGGCAACATGCGGCAGGGATGAGATTTTCTCGGCTAGCACCGTGCGGTATTCCGTCATCGATCGGGTCCGGATTTTAAGCAGATAGTCAAAGTTGGACGCGATCATATGAGCCTGTTCAATCTCAGCAACTCTGCGCACCGCTGCATTGAACTCGGCCAGTGCTTTTTCACGAGTATCTGTGAGACGCACCTCGACAAAGGCCACATGGTCAAGGCCCAGACGGATCGGGTCCAACATGGCGCGATAGCCTGTGATGATCCCGTCAGCCTCAAGCCGCTTGAGCCGCGCCTGTGTCGGCGATTTTGACAAGCCGATCCTGCGCGCAAGGTCCGTCACTGAGATGCGGCCATCTTCAGCTAATGCCGTAAGGATCGCACGGTCAAAGCGATCAAGGCTGGACAAGTCGTTTTGCATGATCAGGCTCCTATATTTCAGTCAATTCGACCAGAATTCGAGAAAATTCGGTCCATTCTCCTGACTATAGGCGGTTATATTAGGCAAAAGCCCCGGAGTACACATGTCACACAGCCTACGCACCAAAATCGACACCCAAACTTATGCCGACCAGCCCACTGTACTGGACGCGCTGATCTCTCAGGCCAAGTTGTCAGAGGCCGACCGAACGGCCATTTGCGAGGCTGCAGCACAGCTGGTGCGCGACATCCGCTCAAGCACGTCGCCTGGCATGATGGAAGTGTTTCTGGCTGAATACGGCTTGTCCACAGATGAAGGCGTTGCGCTTATGTGTTTGGCCGAGGCGCTGTTGCGTGTGCCAGATGCGGATACCATTGACGCGCTGATCGAAGACAAGATCGCTCCGTCAGACTGGGGAAAGCATCTGGGACAATCATCCTCGTCACTGGTGAACGCGTCGACATGGGCGTTGATGCTGACAGGCCGGGTCCTGGACGACGACAAATCCTCGCCCGTCGGCGCGCTGCGCGGGGCCATCAAACGGCTGGGTGAACCGGTGATCCGCACCGCCGTTGGTCGTGCGATGAAAGAAATGGGGCGTCAGTTCGTTTTGGGCGAAACCATTCAATCCGCCATGAAGCGCGCCAAAGGCATGGAAGATAAGGGCTATACCTACTCGTACGACATGCTGGGCGAGGCGGCACGGACCGAGGCCGATGCTGCCCGCTATCACCTGTCTTACTCGCGCGCGATCGCCGCTATTGCCGAGGCCTGCACCCATAAAGACATTCGCGAAAATCCAGGCATCTCGGTCAAGCTGTCGGCCCTGCACCCCCGTTATGAGCTGGCACAGGAACAACGGGTGATGGACGAACTGGTGCCCCGGCTGCGCGCGCTGGCTTTGCTGGCCAAGGCAGCGGGCATGGGGCTGAACGTTGACGCGGAAGAGGCAGATCGCCTGTCGCTCTCGCTGCAGGTGATCGAAGAAGTTATGGCAGAGCCTGCACTGGCCGGTTGGGACGGGTTCGGCATCGTCGTGCAAGCCTACGGCCCACGCGCCGGGTTGGTGCTGGATACGCTCTATGAGATGGCCCAGCGGCACGACCGCAAGCTTATGGTACGGCTGGTCAAGGGCGCTTATTGGGATACCGAGATCAAGCGCGCGCAAGTCGAGGGCGTCGATGGTTTTCCGGTCTTCACCGATAAGGCGGCGACGGATGTGTCCTATATCGCCAACGCCCGCAAGCTGCTGGGAATGACCGACCGTATCTATCCGCAATTTGCCACGCATAACGCCCATACGGTCAGCGCTATCCTACATATGGCGGACGGCCAGCCATTCGAATTCCAGCGCCTGCACGGGATGGGTGAGACCCTGCATCAGATCGTGCGCAACAAGCGGACCTCGCGCTGCCGTATCTATGCTCCGGTCGGCGCGCATCGGGATCTGTTGGCCTATCTGGTACGTCGCCTTCTGGAAAACGGGGCAAATTCCTCGTTCGTCAATCAGATCGTTGATGAGGAAGTCGCCCCAGAAACCGTTGCCGCAGATCCGTTCGTAGCCGTTCAAACGCCTGGCAAACCGCTGCCAACCGGGCCTGAGTTGTTCGCACCGGAACGTCCAAACTCGAAAGGTTTTGATCTGCACCATACGCCAACGCTGGACCAGATCGACATCGCACGCGACGCCGTCCGCGCCCATCATTGGTACGCCCGCCCCTTATTGTCGGATGATGCACAGCCTTTGGCAGACACTCCCGTGATCAATCCTGCGCAACCGCAGGATCGTCCCGGTTCGGTTGCTGCGGCCAGCCCCGAAGACGTGGAACTGGCGTTGGCCAGCGCTTGCCCATGGCAGGCCTCAGCCGAGAAGCGCGCTGACATTCTAAATAAAGCAGCCGATCTCTACGAAGCGCATTTTGGAGAGCTGTTTGCCCTTCTCGCCCGCGAAGCCGGAAAATCTGTGCCCGATGCAGTTGCCGAGCTGCGCGAAGCGGTTGATTTCCTGCGCTACTACGCCGCCAATATTCCTGCCGCCAAACCCGCCGGAATATTCACCTGCATCAGCCCGTGGAACTTCCCTCTGGCGATCTTCACCGGGCAGATATCGGCTGCGTTGGCCACCGGCAACGCTGTGCTGGCAGCCCCTGCCCCGCAAACGCCATTGATCGCACATCGTGCCATTCAACTGATGCACGAAGCAGGTGTTCCGCGCGATGCGCTGCAACTTCTTCCGGGCGGGCCGAAGGTGGGTGCGGCGCTAACTTCGGACGAACGCGTCTCTGGTGTGGCCTTTACCGGTTCTACCGCGACCGCGCTGAAAATCCGATCAGCAATGGCGCAGCACATGCGGCCAGGTACGTCATTGATCGCCGAGACCGGCGGTCTGAACGCCATGATCGTAGACAGCACCGCTTTGCCGGAACAAGCGGTCCAATCGATTATCGAAAGCGCGTTCCAATCGGCAGGCCAGCGGTGCTCGGCCCTGCGTTGTCTTTATCTGCAAGAGGACATTGCCGAGGACGTTCTGACCATGTTGCAAGGGGCGATGGACGCATTGCATGTGGGCGATCCTTGGCTGATATCAACTGATTGCGGCCCGGTCATTGACGCGCAAGCCCGGCAAATCATCGCGGACCACGTGGCCCAGGCCCGCTCAGAAGGACGGGTACTGAAGGAGATGACAACGCCTCCTGAGGGTACATTTATCGCACCGACTCTGATCGAGATACCCGGCATCTCGGCGCTAGAGCGCGAGGTGTTCGGTCCGGTTCTGCACATCGCCCGGTTCAAGGCGCAAGATATCGACAAGGTCATTGCGGATATCAATGCCACGGGGTACGGCCTGACTTTCGGCCTGCACACGCGGATCGACGACCGGGTGCAGCATGTGACCGAGGCGATCCATGCCGGTAATATCTACGTCAACCGCAACCAGATCGGCGCAATCGTCGGCTCGCAACCCTTCGGTGGCGAAGGTCTGTCCGGCACCGGCCCCAAGGCGGGCGGTCCGAACTATATGGCACGGTTCTGCGCGCCTGATCGGCAGAATGCTTCGCGACGCTGGGACAGTTCGGCTGAACCAGGTGCGCCCGAAGGGCAACCTGCAACGCCCAGCACCCAATCGCTGCCTGGCCCCACCGGTGAATCGAACCGCCTGACCGAATATTCCCGCTCCCCGCTTTTGTGCATGGGTCCGGGGGACGAGGCCGCCAAGGCTCAGGCGGATGCGGTCAAAGCGTTGGGCGGCACAGCGATACGTATGACGGGCATGCTGGATTTGCACCGGCTTGAAAACCTAGCCGGTTTCTCGGGTGTTCTGTGGTGGGGCGACGACGACACTGCCCGCCAGATCGAGCAGCATTTGGCCCGGCGCGATGGCCCGATCATCCCGCTGATCCCCGGGCAGCCCGACCGTGCGCGGGTGCTGGGGGAACGCCATGTCTGTGTCGACACCACCGCCGCCGGAGGCAACGCCGCCCTTCTGGGAGGTGCGGCATAACCGGACCTTGACGCTGGGCGGCGAAAAGCCCAGCGTCGCGCCATGTTTCCGATCCGAGACCATAACCCTTCGGGGCGTACTCCGTTTGTTGTTTATGCCCTTATGGCTGCGAACATACTGATCTTCCTCAGCTATGTGGGTGTCATGGAGAATGCGCGGCTGATCAATCAGCTTTATATTGACTACGCGGTCATTCCTGCCCGGATAACTGACGGCTATGGGTTCGAGACACTCGTGACGTCAATGTTCCTGCATGGGGGCTGGATGCATCTGGCGGGAAACATGCTGTTTCTGTGGATATTCGGCGATAACCTCGAAGACGAGATGGGGCATGTGCTGTTTCTCGTGTTCTATCTGCTGGCGGGAATCGGAGCGGGGCTGATTCACGTGATTTCGGCACCGGATTCGGTGGTGCCAACAATTGGCGCGTCCGGAGCGATAGCCGGTGTCATGGGCGGCTATCTTCTGCTTTTCCCAAAAGCGCGCGTAGATATCCTGTTGATTCTGATCGTCTATATCCGGATCTTTACCATCCCGGCCTTTATCATGCTGGGTGTCTGGCTGGGCCTGCAATTCCTTGGCAGCCTCTCCAGCAATCCCGATGAAGGTGGCGTTGCCTACTGGGCGCATACCGGAGGGTTCTTTGTTGGCCTGATCCTGTGCATCCCCCTGTGGCTCAGGCGCGGAGGAACTGGATTCTGGAACCGCACCCACGGCCATCCACCGCATCCGGAACACAAGTACAAACTCTCGCAATCGCGCATCCCCAAAGTGCCGCGCAAATAATCAAGCGTCAGCTCTTGGGTAGCCTACCGCCGCTCAGGTGGGTGATCTCTTGCGCCGCGCGCATGACCAGATCGCCCAACTCGGGCGCGCGTTCGCGGCTGAACCTTACGGTCGGTCCGGATACCGAGATACCGGCGCAAGGCTCAGCCCTGTCATTGAAGATGGCCGCACCAATGCAAGACATACCTTCATACCTTTCTTCGTGATCGTAAGACCAACCTCGGGTACGAGTTTCAGCCAGATCTGCATACAGGCCCGAAGCGGGCAACTGCGTATTTTCAGTGAATGCAACCGGATCAATCCGGCCCAGAACTTTGCCTAAACTCTCTTCGCTCAACGCAGCGAGAATAGCCTTTCCTGTACCGGACGCATACATGGGCGTCCGCGCACCGGGTGGAAAGAAGGCCCGGATGGGGTTCTGAGTTTCGACCTGCCCGACAAAGACCACCTCTGCACCATCGGGTACGGCGAGATTTGCGGTCTCACCACTGTCTTGCATCAGACGCCGCAGGATCGGCCTGCCGATTTCCAGAACGCTGTTGCGCCGCAGGAAAGACGCACCGGTCCGATAGGCTTCGATCCCGACCAGCCATTCCTGCCGTTCCTCATCAAAGGATACGAACCCGTGTTTTTGCAGCGTCACAAGAATGCGATGCGTGGTGGCCGTCGGTACATCGACCTCGCGGGCAAGATCGCTCAGCGCGACGCGCTCTAGCCGGGCAACGGTGGTCAGTACGCCCAGCGCCCGATCCAATGATTGCATGGTCCCGGCCGAACTTTCTTTAAACAGCGATTTGGGTCTGCCGCGCGGCCGCTTTTGCGTTTCCATTTCTCACCTGACCTTCGGATTCCCCCCGGAAACTCGAACCATTTTTTTTGGCCCGGAATTCTCAGAGATCATTTTGATAAACTGAATTCCTATCCGTTTCAGCACCTTATCAATTTAACGGATAAAATGAAAATATTTTTCAAGAAAATTGCAACACGCAACCGTTCAAGCGACACTTGGGCCCAAAGCAGAGGATTGAGTTATGTCGCATCAAAACCCGGTCTTTATCCCAGGCCCAACCAATATTCCTGATCGTTTGCGCCTTGCCATGCAGGTTCAGACGCAAGACCACCGCGCCCCGGATTTCGTTGAAACCTTCGCCCCGGTACTGGAAGACACAAAACAGGTTTTCGGCACCGCCGAAGGCCAGATAATCACTTTTCCAGCCAGCGGAACGGGCGGTTGGGAGGCAGCGATTACAAATACGCTCAGCCCCGCTGACAAGGTTCTTGTCGCCCGCTACGGCGTCTTCAGCCATCGCTGGATCGATCTGTGCGAAAGACACGGGTTGGACGTTCAGATCGTTGAATGCCCATGGGGAACAGGCGCGCCTGCAGACAGGTTCGAGGCGATCCTGTCCGCGGATAAAGCGCATGAAATCAAGGCCGTACTGGTGACGCATAACGAAACTGCGACAGGTGTGCGTTCCGATATCAGCGCTGTGCGCGATGCGATGGATGCGGCACATCACCCGGCCATGATGTTTGTGGATTGCGTGAGCTCTCTGGCCTCAATGCCGTTCGAGTTTGACCGGTGGGGCGTGGATATTGCGGTCTCGGGGTCGCAGAAGGGGTTCATGCTGGCCACCGGCATGGCGATCCTGTGCGTCAGCCCCAAGGCTCTGGCAGCAATGGATACCGCCCAGCTGCCCCGCACCTTCTTTGATTTCCGTGATATGATGTCGGCAAATGCGTCTGGCGGCTTTCCCTATACTCCGCCTTTGCAGCTGATCTACGGCATGCGCGAAAGCCTGAAGATGCTGTTCGAGGAAGGCTTGGACAATGTCTATGCCCGCCACACCCGTCTGGCCGAAGGTGTGCGCCGCGCGACTGCGGCCTGGGGCCTGAAGTTGGTCGCACAATCTCCTGACCTCTACTCGGATACCGTCAGCGCCATTTTTGTGCCCGAAGGTTTCGACAGCAACGAACTGACTGACCATGCCTTCAACACCTATGAGGTATCCTTCGGCATTGGTCTGGGTGAGTTGAATGGCAAAGCGTTCCGTATTGGCCACTTGGGCAGCCTGACCGATGTTATGGTCCTGTCGGGGCTGGCCACGGTCGAGATGGCCATGGCCGATCTGAACTACCCAGTGAAGCTTGGCAGCGGGGTTGCTGCGGCGCAGGAATTCTACCGCGCCAGCTCAACCAGCCACGCAAAAGCCGCAGCTTAGGGAGGACAGTCATGTTGGATCAAATCCCCGTCGCCGAACTGACCTATGCTGACGTGCAGGCTGCGCACGAAAGGATCAGGCCGCACATCCGACGCACACCGGTAATGACCTCGGACTATCTGAATGAATTGACCGGCGCACAGCTGTTCTTCAAGTGCGAGAACTTTCAGGAAGCAGGTGCATTCAAAGTGCGCGGTGCCAGTAATGCGGTCTTCGGCCTAAGCGATGAAATGGCGACCAAGGGTGTTTGCACCCACTCAAGCGGGAACCACGCCCTGTCGTTGTCATATGCGGCGGGTCGCCGGGGCATTCCATGCAATGTGGTGATGCCGCGCACCGCGCCGCAGGCCAAGAAAGACGCGGTACGACGCTTTGGTGGTACGATCACTGAATGTGAGCCATCCACCTCTTCCCGCGAGGCAACGTTTGCCGAGGTGCAGGCCCGAACAGGCGGAGAGTTCGTGCACCCGTACAACGACCCTCGTGTTATCACTGGTCAGGCCACATGTTCGGCTGAATTGCTTGAGCAGACCGATGGCCTGGATGCAGTGATCGCGCCAATCGGCGGTGGCGGGATGGTCTCAGGCACCTGTCTGACGGTCTCGAACCTGGCACCAGGAACCGCGATCTATGCGGCTGAGCCTGAGCAGGCGGACGATGCGTACCGTTCCTTCAAAGCGGGCCATATCATCGCGGACGATGCCCCCAAAACGGTGGCGGACGGGCTGTTGGTGCCGCTCAAGGAAAACACATGGCACTTTGTGTCGAACAATGTGACCGACATCTTCACCGCGTCCGAGCAAGAGATCATCGACGCAATGAAACTCACCTGGAAATACTTGCGCGTGGTGATGGAGCCGTCTTCGGCCGTTCCGCTGGCCACCATTCTCAAGAACCCCGACACCTTCCGGGGCAAGCGCGTCGGCGTCATCATCACCGGCGGCAACGTGGATCTGGACAAGCTGCCCTGGCTGAAAGGGCAAGGAGAAACAGGATGAACAAACCGATGAACAGTGATCAATTCGAAGTTGGCTATGACATTCCTGCCGCGATCGGCATGGATGAATCCGAAATCCAGACTCCTTGCCTGATCCTTGATCTGGACGCGCTCGAGCGTAACATCAAGAAGATGGGCGACTATGCCAAGGCACATGGGATGCGGCACCGGGTGCATGGCAAGATGCACAAATCCGTAGACGTCGCGAAACTGCAGGAACAACTGGGCGGCGCAGTCGGCGTCTGCTGCCAAAAGGTTTCCGAGGCCGAGGTGTTTGCGCGTGGAGGCATCAAAGACATTCTGGTCTCGAATCAAGTGCGGGACCCGGCCAAGATTGACCGTCTGGCGCGCCTGCCGAAGCTTGGCGCACGCACAATCGTTTGCGTCGACGATGTGGACAACGTCGCTGACCTGTCTGCTGCTGCCGCTAAGCATGGCACTGAATTGGAGGTTTTTGTCGAGATCGACTGCGGCGCGGGCCGCTGTGGTGTCACCACGTCCCTCGCCGTGATCGAAATCGCCAAGGCTGTTGAGGCCGCCCCTAACCTGAAATTTACCGGCATTCAGGCCTATCAAGGCGCGATGCAGCATCTGGATACGTATGAGGCACGCAAAGAAAAACTGGATACCGCAATCGCCATGGTCAAGGATGCCGTCGACGGATTGAAGGTTGAAGGGATCGACTGCGAGCTGGTTTCGGGCGGCGGTACGGGGTCTTATTACTTCGAAAGCAACTCGGGCGTTTATAACGAGCTGCAGTGCGGCTCTTATGCCTTCATGGATGCCGATTACGGTCGGATTCTGGACAAGGACGGTCAACGGATCGATCAGGGTGAATGGGAAAACGCCTTGTTCATTCTGACCAGCGTGATGAGCCACGCCAAAGCGGACAAGGCAATCTGCGATGCGGGCCTGAAGGCGCAATCCGTCGATAGCGGCCTGCCCTTCATCTTTGGGCGGGACGATGTGGAATACCTGAAGTGCTCGGACGAACACGGCGTTATTGGCGACCCGGATGGGGTGTTGAAGGTTAACGACAAGCTGCGGCTGGTGCCCGGCCACTGTGACCCGACCTGCAACGTTCATGACTGGTACGTCGGTGTGCGCGACGGCAAGGTTGAAGCGCTTTGGCCGGTCTCTGCCCGTGGCAAGGCCTATTGAATTACAGATGAATGCAAGGGCGGGCGTTTAGCACCGCCCTTACTAATGCCATCAAAAAGAAAGACAAACGCGATGATCATCGTTCCTGAAAAGAAAATCGGCGCTCTGTTAGGCCGACAGGAAAGCTATACTGCGGTTGAGCAGGTGTTTGCCGCGATGGCGGCTGGGGACGCCTACAACTTCCCGGTCGTGCGCGAGGCCATAGGTCATGCGGATGCGCTCTATGGGTTCAAAGGCGGGTTTGATCGCGCGAGCATGAACCTTGGCCTGAAAGCAGGCGGTTATTGGCCAAACAATCTGGAAACGCACGGGCTGATCAATCACCAATCCACCGTGTTTTTGTTTGATCCAGATACGGGTCGCGTTCGGGCCATCGTTGGGGGCAACCTGCTGACCGCACTGCGCACGGCTGCAGCCTCGTCGGTTTCGATCAACCATTTGGCACGCAAGGATGCCAAGGTGATCGGAATGGTTGGCGCTGGGCATCAGGCGGCATTCCAATTGCGCGCGGCATTGGAACAGCGAAACTTTGAGAAAGTCATTGGCTGGAACTTGCATCCAGAAATGCTGCCAAATCTCGAAAAGGTCGCGGCTGAAGCGGGGCTGCCTTTTGAGGCTGTGGATCTGCCCGGCATGGTGCAGGCGGACGTGATTGTCACCATCACCTCCTCCTTCGCGCCAACACTGATGTCCGAGCACGTCTCCGACGGCACACACATCGCCTGCATGGGCACCGATACCGTCGGCAAGCAAGAAGTCGCCACAGACCTGATCGCGCGCGCAAGCGTCTTTACCGACGAGGTCGCGCAGGCCGTGACACTTGGTGAAAGCCAGCATGCCGTGGCTGCCGGAACCAAAACCGAAGGCGAAATCCGGCAGATCGGAGAGGTCATTAACGGCACCCATCCCGGACGTGTATCCGAGGCAGAGGTGACCGTGTTCGACGGTACTGGCGTGGGGCTGCAAGATCTTGCGGTTGCCAGCGCGGCAGTTGAACTGGCGGTCCAGCAAGGGATCGCGATTGAGATCGACTTCTAAACCAAAACGCGCGCCCGGAACGGACGCGCGTACCATGATCAAATGACCGGGGTTGAATATCAGCCCCGGATTACCTTTGCGAAATTGTCAAAGATCGGCTCATTGGCGCAGATCACTTCGCCATCCTCAAGCACGCTGCCTTCGGGGTTCAGCGCCTGAACAAAGCCGCCCGCCTCTTTCACGATGATGATGCCTGCGGCCAGATCCCAGGCGTTTAGGCGACGCTCCCAAAAGCCTTCGTAACGACCGGCGGCCACATAGGCCATGTCCAGCGCGGCAGCACCCCAGCGACGAACACCAGCACAGGCAGGCATCAGACGGGCGAGGTCCTGCAAGGTCGCAGGCAGATCCGAACGGCCACCGAATGGCAGACCTGTCGCGAAGATCGACTCGATCATGCGATGGCGGCCCGACACACGGATGCGCATGTCGTTCATCCACGCACCTTCGCCTTTTTCGGCAAAGAACATCTCATCCTTGGCAGGGTCATAGATCACACCCGAAACGATCTTGCCCTTATGTTCCAACGCGATTGAAACGGCCCAGTGCGGCAGCCCGTGCAGGAAGTTGGTGGTCCCATCCAGCGGGTCGACGATCCAGCGACGAGTCGGGTCTTCGCCGTCAATCGCGCCACCCTCTTCGGCCAGCCAACCATAGGTCGGACGGGCACCCAGCAATTCCTCTTTCAGGATGGCTTCGGCCGCGATATCGGCCTTCGACACAAAATCGCCCGCACCTTTCATCGACACCTGCAGGTTCTCGACTTCACGAAAATCCTTGACCAGAGAACGCCCCGCCTTGCGCGCGGCCTTGATCATGATGTTGAGATTTGCACTGCCAACCATTTTCCATAGGCTCCTGTCCGGTCAAGCCGCGCGTATACTGGGGCAACGCGCCCTTGCCAAGAGGAATGATGCGCATGGCTGATCTGCGTCCGGTGTTATTGAGTCTGAAGCTTACGCGCCTCGGTCCGCGCCAGTTTCACCAACTCTTGCACAAAGGGTTTTTCAAGGTCTTCGCTGCGGACCGCAGCATATAACCTGCGGGTAATCCCATCTTTGGTAAGCGGGCGCGTGACGTAGTCCGAGCTATACTTTACCTCGCGCACCACCCAGTCCGGAAGAACGGATATGCCCCTATTCGAAGCCACCAACAACAAGATCACAGCGGTCAGTTCAACCTGTCGGATGGTGGCAGGCTCGACCCGGGCCGGGATCAGCAACTGACTGAAAACATCCAACCGGGTTCGTTCGACCGGGTAGGTAATCAGTGTCTGACCTCGGAAATCTTCAGCTTCGATATAGGGCTTTTCAGCCAATGGATGCGAAGACGCCGCGACAAATACGGCCTGGTAGTCAAAGAGTTCGACAAATTCGACACCCGGCAGATCTTCGGGGTCAGAGGACACCACCAGATCAACCTCTTCTTTCTGCAAGGCGGGCAACGCGTCGAATGCAAGGCCCGGGCGGATATCCACATCAACGTCTGACCAGGATTTACGGAAAGCTTCAAGCACCGGAAACAGCCACTCGAAACAAGCGTGACATTCGATCGCAATGTGCATCCGACCGGTGCGACCGTCGCGCAGCGATGAAAACTCATCCTGCATCGCCTCGACCTGAGGCAGAATTTGTTCAGCGAGACGCAGCAGCCGCAAACCAGCTGCCGACAACTTCATCGGCTTGGATCGACGTAAAAACAGCTCGACCCCGGCCTGATCTTCCAACCCCTTGATCTGGTGACTTAGTGCGGATTGCGTGATGTTTAGCTGATCAGCTGCACGCGCAAGCCCACCGCATTCGTGGATAGCTTTGATCGTCCGTAAGTGGCGAAATTCGATATGCATTACTCACGCAACTCATGTTGTTGTTGAACAATATGAGTTTGTCTCACAATGCATCTGATGGCACAAGGGCATAAATGACAGCTACGAGGCCAACATGACCAAGCCTGAGATTTCATTCGAGTTCTTCCCGCCGCAGACTCTGGAGGCCTCGTTTCGCCTTTGGGATACGGTTCAGACTTTGGCGCCGCTGAACCCACGGTTTGTATCGGTGACCTATGGTGCTGGTGGTACAACACGTGAGCTGACGCGTGATGCAGTTGCAACCTTGCACAAATCCTCGGGGCTGCCTGTTGCTGCGCATCTGACCTGTGTCGATGCCTCGCGTCAGGAGACGCTTGGGATCGCAGACACATTCGCGCGCGCAGGCGTTCAGGATATCGTTGCCCTGCGTGGCGACCCCCCTAAAGGTCTAGACCGGTTCGCCCCCCACCCTGATGGTTTCACCAACTCGGTAGAACTGATTTCTGCACTGGCCGAGACCGAGATGTTCAGCATCCGTGTCGGCGCCTATCCGGACAAACATCCCGAAGCAAGCAATGCCCGCGCTGATGTGGATTGGTTAAAGGCCAAGCTGGATGCGGGCGCGGACGAGGCGTTGACCCAATTCTTCTTCGAGGCTGAAACCTTCTTCCGGTTTCGCGATGCCTGCGAAAAAGCGGGGATCGACAAGCCTATCGTACCGGGCATTCTTCCCATCGAGAACTGGAAGGGTGCGCGTAACTTTGCAAAACGCTGTGGCGCCCACATTCCCGACTGGATCGAGAACGCATTTGACAAAGCAATCCGGGACGATCGCGAAGATCTTCTGGCGACGGCGCTATGCACCGAACTCTGCTCGGACCTGATAGAAGGCGGTGTGGACAAACTGCATTTCTATACGCTCAACCGACCTGAGCTTACTCGGGATGTCTGCTTTGCCCTGGGCATTACACCCCAGACCGAATTGCAGAACGTCGCCTGATCCCACTGTTTTTGCGCTTGCCCTGTATCGCCGGGCATGGCAGTCGTCTGCCATGCTCATTTGCGACAACCGCTGCGCAGGCGACAATCTCGATATGCACCCGTCAACTGTTGCCCTACCTCAGTCTAATTCCTGAAAAAATTTGACAAAAATGTGATCAATGGCAATCTGACCCCGTTGTAGTTTTAATGAGTGTTTTGAGTATGAAGCCAGTGAGCAAGGTACAGGCTCGGGCCGAAGCGTTGCAGGTTCTTGGTCTGCCCCCAAATGCAAACGCAAACGAGATTCGTGAAGCCTGGCGCAAAATCGCGTTCCACGATCATCCTGATCATACCGACGGTGATTATTCCGGTTTTTCGGATGCTAAATCAGCCTATGATTTTTTGCGTAAAGAAGGGATGACACGCAAAAACGGTTTAGATTCTTCTACACCGCGTCGTCCTCGTCTGAAGAAACGCGTAATCGAACTGGCCGCAGATGAAATCAAAGCTTGTCACGATCTGTTAAAACCCGAACGCGCGCTGAAGGATTTATCGGAACTAGGTGAACCGGACGCCGCCAAAAGCGCCCGCGAATCTTCGGACCATGTTCCTGATGCAATCGGATGCTTCGGGCGCGATCTTACCTACTTCGTTGCATCGTCAGTCTGCGAAGGGTCTAACCGCGTTGCATTGCCAACCTCGGTCCTTTCCGGCTACCGCAAGTCAGAAACAGAGATTCTGACCTTTCGGTCCAAGGGCTCGGGCTCCGGTGAGATTGTCATTCCTGACCCGATACGTGAGAGGAAATTTCCCGGTGCCAAGAGTGTAACAATACGGTTCGAAGCGGATCAACACATGCGGGATATGTTCGAGTTGGCGGGGTGAGAGAACCCGCCAGCGAAAAAAGCCCGGCCTTAGTGGCCGGGCTTTCTTTCATTAATCGGAATCAGTTGGAAATCGGGCCTTCTGATGTGAATTTCGGGATCACGCTGGTCGAAGCGGCATCCCCTTCGATTCCGGGCCAGTTGCCTTCCGCCAGGTCGATGTTGGCCGGAACATCCTCTTCCCAGAAACCAACAACAACATCAGTGATGTTCAGATAGAGCTTGTCATCGACAATACGCCACAGATTTGGGTTGCCCGGAACCTTGCCGCCTTTCGACACGCCGAATGCACAATGGCCATCATATTGCGGTGCGTAAAAGGCCGGGTTTTCCAGAAACTTGTCACGGTTCTCTTCGGTCGCAAACGCCCAGGTAACACCATTATAGTCTGCGGTGATGTCGGCCCGACCGCGAACAGCCTCGGGTTGCGACTGGCCTACAGGAACCTGATCCAGGCTGCGGTAAGCAACAACGTCGTATCCCGATACGGCAAATCCGGTGCCATCAACATATTGTTCTCCGGCGAACGCGGGCACGGCAAAAGCCATCGTCGCGGCAAGGGTCAGCGCAAAGCGTTTCATGTGATTGGTCCTCATGTCCTTACGGTTTCTGGTCACCCGAACTGCGGGTCTGGTCAAACAATAGGTAATTTTGGCCCGGCGCGAAGACCCCCTCGCGCCGCTGTGAAAACCAGAGGGGTTTTGTGAGGTGAACGAGGCGCAATGTTACAAATATCTCGCCACATCCGGGGTTGGACTTTGAGTTTTGCAATATTAGCTGTGAAGGCGGCGCGTTTTGGCCAAATGATGCAGAAAGGCAAAAGATGAGCGAACAATCCACTTACACACCCCCAAAGGTCTGGACTTGGGACAGCGAAAGCGGAGGACGCTTTGCCAATATAAACCGGCCCATAGCCGGTGCGACCCACGAAAAGGATCTTCCGGTCGGGAAGCACCCGCTTCAACTGTATTCGCTCGCCACCCCAAACGGCGTCAAGGTTACGGTCATGCTGGAGGAGCTTTTGGCATTGGGCCATTCCGGGGCCGAATACAATGCGTGGCTGATCAACATCGGTGAAGGTGATCAGTTCAGCTCGGGCTTTGTCGGGGCCAATCCTAACTCGAAGATACCGGCGCTGTGGGATCATTCAGGTGAAACACCTGTGCGCGTTTTCGAGAGCGCCTCCATCTTGCTGCATCTCGCTGAGAAATTCGGTGAGTTTCTGCCCGCCAGCGGTGCCGAGCGGACAGAAGTGATGAACTGGTTGTTCTGGCAAATGGGCAGCGCGCCATATCTGGGCGGTGGCTTTGGCCACTTCTACGCTTATGCGCCTGAGAAATGGCAATATCCGATCGACCGTTTCGCGATGGAGGCCAAACGCCAGTTGCATGTGCTGGAACTGGAACTTGCCGATAAGCCTTATATTGCAGGTCAGGACTATACCATCGCCGACATGGCGATCTGGCCGTGGTACGGGCAGCTTGTTCTAGGCCGTCTATATGATGCGGCAGAATTCCTGGATGTCGAAAGCTATGAAAACGTGATGCGTTGGGCCAAAACCATCGATGCTCGCCCCGCCGTTCAGCGCGGCCGGATGGTCAATCGTGCGTTTGGAGAGCCGCATACGCAGTTGCACGAACGCCATGACGCCAGCGATTTTGAGACGCGCACGCAGGATAAACTGGAAGCGGCAGACTAACGTCCTGCGCTACTTCAATATTGGGGGCCGCTCGGGATCACTGCCCGGCGCGGCCCTTTCCATTTTGGGCGCTTGAGGCTGGGGCAAATCGAACCGCAGCCCAACCTTTGCCAAGGCAGAAGTAGCCGGATCCTGCACTTCAAAAAAGCCAACATCCAGCGCTCCGGCCTCGATCCCCGAAAAGGTCAATGCCTCGGATACGGCGCGTGCAAGCGCTGGCTGCGCACCTTCGACCGCTGAAACAAAACCCAATAAATGGCCCTGCCCCCCATCTTCAGTCTTTGTCCCAACCAGAAACGCCGCCGCAGCCAGACCTGCAGCCGTCGCCAGCTTTGCATCAAGCGCGGTCAACAGAACATCTGGCAGACCGGAGGGCGGATAGAATTCGGCAAGTCGCTGCTGCACCTCCTTAGGACCATGCTGCAGCGTGTCAGACAACCAACCGAGCGCTTCAGCGGGGATCAACATCGACGACGGTGCAACATCAAGGTTCAGACCCAGCCCGACCCCCTGCCCCGACAACATCCCTGAAAGAACACGACCCGACAGAGCGACATAGGGGACCGGCCGACCCGCAAATGCCGCCAGTCGTTCTTCAAGATCAAACACCAGAACAAAACGACCATCCGCCACATCGAACAGCTCGGGCGAGATGTTTTCATCCTTCGCTTCCTCGGTCAGCATCAGGAACAGCTCGCTATCGGCCAGTCTTTCGAAAAAGCGTAGTCGAGCGTTGTCGTCTTCCGGGGCCGCCTGCATGGCGTCATGTGCAGCATCCAAAGCTGTGGCTTCAGTCATTCAGAACCTCGTGCACCCGTTTCTGTAGCACCGGCAACAGCTCGGCCTCGAACCAGGGGTTTTTCTTCAGCCAAGCCGTATTGCGCCAGGACGGGTGAGGCAAGGCAAAGACGCGCGGCGCATGGTCTCGCCAAAGACTAACAGTCTCGGTGACCGGTGTGTTCACGCCAAGATGATATTTATGGGCATGACCCCCGACGAGGATCGTCAACGGTACTTCTCCCAACGCAGCCATCACCTTGTCATGCCAGGTGCGCCCGCATATCGGCGGCGGAGGCAGGTCGGCCTTGCGCTCATTGTATCCGGGGAAGCAAAACGCCATCGGCACGATGGATACGCGCGAACGGTCATAAAATGCGTTCTCATCCAGTCCCAGCCAATCCCGTAGCCGGTCACCCGAAGGGTCGGTGAAAGGCTTCCCTGAAGCATGGACGCGCGCGCCCGGTGCCTGACCTGCGATCAAAATGCGCGCACCGGGGCGAAACCAGACCACCGGGCGCGGCTGGTGCGCAGTCGTGGTCTGCGCGAACCTATCCGCGCACAAACGGCAGGCTTGGATGTCCTCAATCAGCGAATTCATCGGATCAACAGGCTTTCGCAATGTTCATCGATGAGGATAGGCATCATCTACCCTCGAGCCAATGAAACCGTCCTTGCAACACATCAATGTCATGAACGCGGATGCGCATTGATCATTTGTTTCATATTTCGACATAATGTGGCCAACATGGATCGGTAGCACACCGATCCTCAAACCGTCAAAACCCCGAGCGATCTGCAGGCCGCACATGCTGGAATTCGAAAATGTCAGCAAGTCTTTCTGGACCGGAACCCGCCGCAAGGTGATTCTGGATCGGGTCTCGTTCCGGGTCGAGCTTGGAACATCTCTTGGCGTGCTGGCCCCGAACGGAACCGGCAAGACCACGTTGATCAACATGATGGCAGGGCTGGAAAAGCCCGACGAAGGCGTGATTCGGCGCGACTGCCGCGTATCCTTCCCCATGGGCTTTGCAGGAGGTGTGGCCAAGCGCCTGTCCGCGCTGGAGAACGCACGCTATATCGCGAAGATCTACGGCATGGATCCCGACTATGTCGAAGCCTACTGCAAATGGCTGTGCAACTTGGGTGAGTATTTCGACCAGCCGCTCGGAACCTATTCGTCCGGAATGCGGGCCCGGTTTACATTTGCACTGATGCTGGCCCTAGATTTCGATATGTATCTGATTGACGAGGGGATGCCCTCGACAACCGATGTCGAGTTCAACAAGAAGGCGGGCGACATTCTGAAAGAGAAGCTGCGCACGACAACCTTGGTGATCGTATCGCACAACCCTTCGCTTCTTGAAAAATTCGCGCGGCAGGCTGCGGTATTGGTAGACGGCCAGCTTTACATGTTTGAAACCTTGGAAGAGGCAAAGCAGCTCTATGACTACCAAACCCAAGGCTAGGAAATACAACCCCGACCGCACGGCACGCGGTTCTGGCACTGCCGAGGCACGCTCGGACGCCATTTCGCGCATCCGAAAGGCGACCCAAGGCACAGACTCGGCTGACGACACTCAGCAACCGGGCAACGAGTTGGACGCGATCAAACGCGAAGGTCTGACAGGGCGGCAATTGCGCGTCGCGCGGCGTTTGGCGCACAAGAACGGGCTGGCGGCGACGTCTGACTACGATGCGGTCCGACTGTTACGAAAAAAAGGAATTGATCCGTTTCAGCGCACAAACCTGCTTGATCTGGCAGCTCCTGACCAAGGTAAGCCAACTGGTGATGACGCCGCGCAAGACAATATAAAGATTCACCTGCCGCAAACGACCAGGGACTCGCAGAAGAACCTGCCAGGACCCGAACTCAGCCCAGCCGAACGTCGTGAATATGAAATCGGGCAGATCCAGAAAGACATCGCCCGCCGCCGACGCCGCAAGCTTGCCGGGTTATTCGCACGATTGACGGTGTTCGTATTCATTCCAACATTCATCGTGGGCTACTATTTCTATCGCGTGGCGACGCCGATGTATGCCAGCGACTCGGTGTTTTCGATCCTGCAAGCGGATGGCGGCGGTGCCTCGTTCGGTGGATTTCTGGCGGGCACGCAGTTTGCGACAGCGCAGGATTCCGTGTCCACTCAGGAATTTCTGGAATCCAAGGATGCATTGGAACGGCTTGAGCGTGATGTCGGATTTACTGAGTTTTTTCGGCAGGATTGGATAGACCCGATCCAACGATTGCCGGCTGATGCGACGCTTGAAGAAACCTACAAGCTTTATAAGCGTATGATCACAATCGGATATGATCCTAGTGACGGCGTCATCCGAATGGAGGTCGCAGCGCCGAGCCCCGAGATAGCGGTCGATTTGTCCAGGCGGCTTATCTCTTACGCGGAAGAGACCATCAATGGTCTGACTGAATTGAAACGCGAAGACCAGATGCGCGATGCCTTGGCGAGTTTTGAGGCTGCGCAAGAGGCACGCAGACAGGCTCAGGAAGACCTGATCGAACTGCAGCTGCAAGGTGCGATACTGGACCCGCAAAGTGTGATCGCCAGCCTGCGGGGAAGGATCGATCAGTTCGAATTCGAGCTGCAGGACAAAGAACTACAATTGGCCGCGCTACTCGATAATACGCGCCCCAACCAGGCCAAGGTGGATGGTACACGGGCGGATATCGCGCGGCTGCAAGCGGTCCTTGATGAGTTGAATGCCGAGATGCTCGACGTATCAGCGGGCGAAAATTCTCTGGCGCGTTTGAGCGTGCGAATCCAGATGGCTCAGGCCGATCTGGCGGCGCGTGACATGATGCTGCAAACTGCAATGCAGCAAATGGAAGCCACGCGGACCGAGGCCAATAGGAAAGTGCGGTATCTGACCGTCTCGGTGAACCCGGTCGCCAGCCAGGAACCCAGCTATCCGCGCAAGTTCGAAAATACGATTTTGGCATTCCTGTTATTTGCTGGTATCTACCTGATGATCTCGCTTACCGCGTCGGTCCTTCGTGAACAGGTATCCTCGTAAGACTCATGAAACATGTAAAAATAGCCGACCTGACGGTTGGCAACGACCTTCCGCTGACCATCATTGCCGGCCCTTGCCAGCTTGAAACCGCCGATCACGCCCAAATGATCGCCGGCACCATGAAAGAGGCATGCGACGCCGCAGGTGCGCAATATGTGTTCAAGGCCTCGTATGACAAAGCTAACCGGACCTCGCTGTCCGGCAAGCGCGGCATGGGCATTGATTCCGGGCTGCAGGTGCTGGAAGATATCCGCAAGACCATGGGCATACCGGTACTGACCGATGTCCATACCGAAGCGCAATGCGCGATTGCGGCTGAGGCCGTCGATATTCTGCAAATCCCTGCGTTTCTGTGTCGTCAGACGGACATGCTGCTGGCGGCGGGCAATACCGGCAAAGCGGTCAACGTAAAAAAAGGGCAGTTTCTTGCCCCGTGGGAAATGCCGAATATCGTCACTAAGATCGAAAGCACCGGCAATCAGAACATCCTGCTGACCGAGCGTGGAACTTCGTTTGGCTACAATACGCTGGTCGCGGACATGCGATCGCTGCCGCAGATGGCGCAAACCGGATATCCGGTCGTCATGGACGCGACCCATTCGGTGCAACAGCCCGGCGGCCAAGGTGGTTCCTCGGGTGGACAGCGTGAGTTTGCGCCAGTGATGGCGCGCGCCGCTGTATCTCTAGGCGTCGGGGCTGTTTTCATAGAAACCCATCAGGATCCCGACACCGCCCCCTCAGATGGGCCGAACATGATCCCTTTGGATCAGATGGGCCATCTGGTTGACACATTGATGCGATTTGATGCGCTGGCCAAAGAAAACCCAATTCAGATTTAACGATTGAGATTTGTGATGACCAAGCCTTTGCCTGAGGTGACCCCAAACACCTGGAGCTTTCTACGCGATCCGATGATCAAGCCCACGGGCTTTCGCGAATATGACGCGCGGTGGAAATACCCCGATGAGATCAATCTGCCAGGCATGACGGCCCTGGGTTTGGGTCTGGGCACACAGATGCTCAAACGCGGGATCGAACCCGTGATTGCAGTGGGAAATGACTATCGCGATTATTCCCTGTCGATCAAAAACGCTCTGATCGTTGGACTTATGCAGGCGGGTGTTCAGGTGAAAGATATCGGCCCAGCGCTCAGCCCGATGGCGTATTTCGCGCAATTCCATCTGGACGTACCGGCGGTTGCGATGGTCACGGCAAGCCATAACCCGAACGGTTGGACCGGCGTCAAAATGGGCTTTGACCGCCCATTGACCCACGGCCCTGACGAAATGTCGGAACTGCGCGACATCGTCCTGAACGGGGAAGGTGTTGCACGCCCGGGCGGGTCATATGAATTCGTCGATGGCGTGAAGGAAGCCTATATCGATGATCTGGTCGGTGACTTCAAAGTGTCGCGTCCGCTGAAAGTGGTTTGTGCCACCGGCAACGGCACCGCCGCCGCCTTCGCGCCCGAGATTTTCGAAAGGATCGGGGTTGAGGTTGTGCCCAGCCATACACGGCTGGATTACACCTTCCCCAATTACAATCCGAACCCGGAAGCCATGGAAATGCTGCATGACATGGCCGACACAGTCAAATCCAGCGGCGCGGACCTGGCGCTAGGGTTTGATGGGGATGGCGATCGTTGCGGTGTTGTGGATGACGAAGGCGAAGAGATATTTGCCGATAAGGTCGGCGTCATCATGGCCCGTGATCTGGCCAAGCTGCATCCAGGTTCGACCTTTGTAGCCGATGTGAAATCCACTGGGCTGTTCGCCAGCGATCCCGAGTTGCAAGCGCTTGGGGTCAAAGCCGACTACTGGAAAACCGGCCATAGCCATATGAAGCGCCGCGTCAAGGAAATCGGTGCGCTGGCTGGGTTTGAGAAATCGGGACACTATTTCTTGGCCGAACCGGTCGGGCGCGGATACGACTGCGGAATGCGCGTGGCGGTGGAAATCTGCAAACTGATGGACCGTAACCCGGATCAAAGCATGTCGGACCTGCGCAAGGCGCTGCCCAAGACGTGGTCAACACCCACCATGTCTCCTTACGCAGCGGATACTGAGAAATACGAAATCCTGCAGCGCTTGGTCGAAAGACTGGTCGCCAAAGCCGATGCGGGCGAACGCTTTGCGGGGCGGGCTATCAAAGAGGTCGTGACCGTCAATGGAGCCCGCGTCATTTTGGATAATGGCAGTTGGGGCCTCGTTCGCGCGTCATCCAATACACCCAATCTGGTCGTCGTCTGCGAAAGCAGCGAAAGCGAGGATGAAATGCGCGCGATCTTCGCAGATATCGACGCCGTCATTCGAACTGAACCCGGCGTGGGCGAATACGATCAGACAATCTAAATGACACAATGAAGGGCTCCCGTTTCGGCGCCCTTTGTTATCGCGCTTAGATCAATCCCCGCCAAACAACTTGAGCAGGCCTTTCTTGGCCTCATCCTCAAGCTTGTTCTTCAGCGCGTCTTCGATGTGATCGGAATCCGTCACCGTGGTATCCAATTCCTTACCAACCTTTTCCAAAACCTTCTTCTTTGCGTCGTCTTCCAGTTCTTTAACTTTGCCTTCGGCTGCCGCCTCAATTACTTTGGTAAGGTCCGGCTTGATCGACGGGTCGCTCCACGGACCTTTAATTCGGACGGGTACCGATATCCCCTGCCCTGAGTTGGCGCGCAGGGCGACTGGTGTAAACAGATAATCGATATCGCGAGCTCCTAAGCCAATGCGGCCCGTACCGTCCGCCCGGAAATTATCCAGCTGCATCAACAGGTCCTTGTTGGTCAAGTCGCCATTCTTTATCGTAAAGCTGGCCGTAAGGCTGTTGAATACGGTCGTACCACCCGATCCCTTTCCTCGCCCCATAAGGCGGTCAAGATCCAGCCCCGAGATAACGCCCCGCCCGACCTCGATATCTCCGTTGCCGCTGAGCGATCGCATGATCTGATCTTCGCTCTGTCCGACGCCCAGAAATTCAAGATTGCCTGAACCGGTGCCCGAAAGCCGTTTGATATCCCCCAGCGTTTCGAGCGCTTCGTTGATATCGATATTGGCGGCTTTCAGATTTCCACCAACCGACAGACCGTTGCGATTATTGGCGACCACCTGGCCGTTCAATTGCCCCGAGAACAGCGAGGCCGGGTGCATCTGCAATACCGCCCGCGACCGATCAAGGCTGAGTGTCAGATCACTTTTCCCAAAGGTCATACCCGGAACCGCAATCGAGGTGGCTTGCAAACGGATCTTGCCATTTGCCAGCGCCAGAAACGACGCATCAATTGGGGCTTTTGACCACGCTTCCGTATCTGAGGTGCCGTCAGAAGCGTTGCCTCCGCTTACCTTCGATAAGTCGAGATCACCTGCTTTCAGACGCGCAGTCATCTGGGGCGGATTTGAAATCTGGATGTCAGCTTCGCCCTCGAGCCGGTTTTGATCCAGAACCGCGATCATGTTGCGCAATGAAATCCGCCCGTCCCGGGTATAGGTCATCTGCCCGGATACGCTCGCGACCTGTCCTAGTCCCTCCGGAACGGTGACTCCTCCCTGACCAAACGCGGCCAGCATCCTTTGGGTGTCCTTGGCCGTGACCGTCGTCTTGCCATCCATTTCGCCGGCCAGATTCACCCGGCCCGAGAACTGAATATCTCCGCCAGGCGCGGTTAGGCTCAGCTGCAACGGCGTGACAGCGCCGCTGGAAAATGCGGGCAAGTCGGGGATGGTAAGGTCCACTGCGACGCTGCCTCCGGGGACGGACATACTGGCTTGCATTTCCATTGGGGCCGTTACGTCAGGCCAGCGGGCCGAAAGATCGACATCGGCAAAATCCATACTAACCGCGCCATTCTCAAGATAGATTAGGCGCGCATTGGTCAGTTCCAACCGCTCGAGCGTGATGGGTCGGCTTTCAACGGCTTGCGCCGTAGCGCCCGTTTGCGAGGAGTTACCTGGCTGATGCAGCTCCCAGTTGCCGCGCCCATCGGCGCGTTCAAGGCGTAGAACCGGGCTATCGGCCAACACCCGTTTGATCCGGATATTCCCAGACAACAACGCCGAGGCATCGACCCCAACCGCGAGGCTTTGGGCGCTAAGCATCGGTTCCGGCCCGGCCCAAGGCGCATTGCCAAATGTCACACGGCCGGTTTCCATCCCCAATACCGGCCAAAATGACAGTTTGACGTCACCGGTCAACTCGAGATCGCGGCCTGTTTGCGCCTTTACTTGTTCAGCAAGTATTGTCGCCAGTTTTTCGCCTGGCATCAGCAGCAAGGCACCAATGACCAGCCCGAAGGCTGCAACGATGAGAAATAGAAAACGAATGAGCCACTTCATGGGTCTGCCTTTCCGGCCTTTCTGCTCTGTTTCAAGTCAGCCCCGAGCGGGCGGGATTTGCAAGGGGAAGCTTTCCCCTCTATATGCCCGGCCATGAGCAAGAACCCACCGAACCTTCGCCCCGATCTAGCCCCAGAGGCCCGGATCGCCGAGACACCCCGCCGTGGCCAACCGACCCTTGGAATGGTGTCGCTGGGTTGTCCAAAAGCGCTGGTTGACAGCGAACGCATCCTGACCCGGTTGCGGGCCGAGGGGTACGGTATTTCGCCGGACTACACGGGTGCTGATGCCGTTATTGTGAATACCTGCGGGTTTCTGGACAGCGCCAAGGCCGAGTCGCTGGACGCAATTGGCGAGGCATTGGTTGAAAACGGCAAGGTCATTGTGACCGGCTGTTTGGGGGCTGAGCCTGACTATATCCGGGAACACCATCCGCGCATTCTGGCGGTTACAGGACCGCATCAGTACGAACAGGTGCTGGACGCAGTACATGCAGCCGTACCACCCGACCCAAACCCTTATGTCGATCTGCTGCCCGCTTCGGGCGTCAAACTTACCCCGCGCCACTATAGCTATCTCAAGATTTCCGAGGGCTGTAATCATAAGTGCAAGTTTTGCATCATCCCCGACATGCGCGGTAAACTCGCAAGCCGCCCGGCCCATGCAGTGCTGCGCGAGGCCGAGAAACTGGTCGACAGCGGCGTGCGCGAACTGCTTGTGATCTCACAGGATACCTCGGCCTATGGGCTGGATCGTAAGTATGACGTGAACCCATGGAAAGATCGGGAGGTGCGCAGCCATATCACCGATCTGGCGCGTGAACTGGGCCAGTTCGATGCGTGGGTCAGGCTTCATTACGTCTATCCCTACCCCCATGTGCGCGATTTGATTCCGCTGATGGCAGATGCGGGTAGCAATGTGCTTCCGTATCTCGACATTCCATTCCAACATGCGCATCCCGATGTTCTGAAACGCATGGCCCGCCCTGCCGCCGGGGCAAAAACTCTGGACGAGATTGCCAACTGGCGCGCTATTTGTCCGGATATCACTTTGCGATCAACCTTTATCGTCGGCTACCCCGGAGAAACCGAGGCAGAGTTCCAGACGCTCCTGGACTGGATGGACGAAGCGCAGTTGGATCGTGTCGGCTGTTTCCAGTACGAAAATGTCGATGGCGCCCGCTCGAACGACCTGCCGGATCATGTCCCGGCCGAGGTCAAGCAAGAGCGATGGGAGCGTTTCATGGAGAAAGCTCAGGCCATTTCTGAGGCCAAGCTGGCAGCAAAGGTTGGCCAAAAACTCGATGTCATCGTAGACGAGGTGGATGAAGAGGCCGCAACCTGCCGCACTAAGGCCGATGCTCCAGAAATCGATGGCAACTTGTTTATCGACGAAGGCTTCGAAGGCCTGAAACCCGGGGATATCGTCACGGTCGAGGTGGATGGGGCCGGAGAATACGACTTGTGGGGGCGTTTGCACCCCTTGGCGTGACAAAAGGCGTCTGTTCCTAGAGCAGGCCGATCAAAATCACGATCCACGCCACTCCGGCAGCGATTGCAGACAACGCCACCGCTGCACTTGCTGCATCCTTGGCTTGCCCCGCCAACGCGTGGTGCTCGGTCGAGGTGTGATCGACGGCACGCTCGATGGCCGTATTAAATAGCTCGGCCACCAAGACCAGAATGCCCAGAGCAAGGATCAGCGCCCGTTCTGCCGTACCTAGGGGGAGTGCAAGCGCCAATAAAGCAGAAATCAGGTTGGCCCAAACCCACCCACGAAACGAATACTCTTGCCGCCAGGTTGCAGCCAGGCCCTGCCAGCTCCAGCGGGTACGATCCTTTAGGTGGTCAAAGAATTTGCGCATGGGGATTCCGATCAGTCGTCCTGCAAGAAGACGTCCGCGACCCACAGCAGAAAGGCAAGAAAAAACCGCCTCGAAGGCGGTGTTCTTTTTAGAGGTGCGCAGGCGGCCCTGCGATCAGAACCGCCTGCTTCATACTTATTGGGTGACCGGGTTACATACGGTCTGGCCTGCTTCGGTTGTGGCCAGTTCATAGCCTGCCGAGCAACTGGGTGTACCAAACTTGTCATAGTCGGGCTGGATGTAAACCGGGGTCGGTTCCTCTTGCTGCGAGCACGCAGTCAATACAACGGCCGTGGCGCAGATAGCAGCAAATTTCAGTTTCATGTCCATCAATCCTCTATTACTTTTCTGATATTGCCCAGTTTTTCGGGGCCGGTATCAGAATAGGACCAAGAATTTCATATGGCAACCGAATCGATAACGTATTCGTGAATAAAGGCGAAACCACGCTGGAAGGCGGGTTTTCATTCGCAGTCTACCTTTTTTGACAAAGAGCCCTAAACTTTGACTTCGACATCAGCCAAAGACGGAGTAGCCACATGTCAGACGCCCCGATCATCGCCCAGAAATCGCCCTATCCGGTCGAAGTGACCGAAGGAAAAACCTATTTCTGGTGCGCCTGTGGCAAGTCCAAGCGGCAACCATTTTGCGACGGTTCGCACAAAGATACGTCGTTCGAACCCGTAAAATATACGGCTGAGGCCAGCAAAAAGGTGTTTTTTTGTGGCTGTAAGCACTGCGCCAATCCTCCGTTGTGCGACGGAACGCACAATAAGCTCTGAAAGTCAGGTCAAGTCGTTCAAAACCTGAGCATTGGCACAAAAATCAGGTGCTTTCTCAGCCATTCCTTGTTGTGCGGCAAGCCATATCTGACAACGTTCGTCGCATATTGCGCCCCGGCATCGGGTCACCATCTGAGCGTAGTCGGCAGGTGTCAGTTTCCCTTCGGCCATTGCTTCGGTCAGAGAAATCCCTAAGGATCGCGCGACCGAGCGTGTCAGCCAAAAGTGTTTTTCGATCTCGCCCAGTGATGTTCGGTCCATTTGATCACCTTTGTTTGCTGACCCTCAAGGTGGCGAACCTGTGCCGGTTTGGGCAGGTGCAGGGCGCGCTTTCCGCCGTTTCGTTCTCGTTCAACCAGTCTGGGCATGCCCGCGCCCATTCGCACCCGCGGCAGAGCTGAACCATATCTGCCCATTCCTGTTGGCTCAGGTGCCCGTCGCGATGTGCGGTGGCAAGGTCGGCTCCCGTCGCCTGTGCCATTCGCAATACAAGGCGAAGATGGGTCATGATCCCTCCAAGTCGTGGCACGGTACCCCCCTTTGGCGTTACGGCTTGAGCCTGTTCAGCAGCTCGTGATTGCGGCAGTATTCAGGTGTGTCGGGCGCTGTCAGGTTCTTGGCCAGAAAGGCCTTGCAATGGCCCGGATTCGGGCATTCCGTGCACCGCAATACCGCGTCCGAGATTTCGTCGAACTGTAAGGCCCCTTCGATGGCAACTTCTTGCAAATCTACGCCCAGCGTCGTGGCCATCCGATCTACAAGGTCGGCGTGACGTCGCAGCGTTTCACGATCAGACATGCGGTTTCCTTTTCCATTCACTCTATGGAAAGGGTAACGCATGCCCCGCACAGTGCCCTTGACTCAGGTCAATGCCCGGTTGCCAGCTGGTCCAGATAGGCCCGCGTGGCGTCCTGCACGCGGCGAAAGCGGTCCCCGCCCAGCTTCTTGCCACCGTACCAGCGTGTCACGATGATTACGTGATCCGTCAGCTCCGCCCGCTCCATCATCCGCAATATGACCATCGCCGCGCCAGACTCTCCGTCATCGGCCTTGAGCGCACCGTTTGGCAAGATGGCTGCCCAAGTGTTGTGAGTTGCCTTCGCATATGCCTTGTCGGATTTCAGTTCCGCCAGTACCGCATCGACATCAGCACGACTGGTGACCCCCGCGCCCGTCACAGCATATTTCGACCCGCGATCACTGAGAACGACGCCCAATCGGGTTAAGTTGACCATTATCGTAATCCCAGTTCCCGCGCCGTTTGCAACACAACTTCGACCCGCTGGGCATTGGGAGGGTGCGTGGCAAGGAAACGATCACCCGGATCAGGAATGCGTTGGAAGAAAGCCATCCCGACCAGCGGATTATACCCCGCCGCGTAAGTGATCTGTGTCCCCAGACGATCCGCTTCCAATTCGAACTCACGCGTGTAGTTCTGCACCCCGACCTCAGCACCCAGCGCCTGTGCGCGCTGAATCCCTGCATCGTCCGCGCCCTGATTGCGCGCAAGTTCACCGAATATCCGCGCGCTCTCTTTGGCGTTCTGCGCCTGCCGGGCGATGTGACCCAAAATATGGTGGGCGGCCTCATGACTCATGACAAAGGCCATCTCGTCCGCGTTCTGCGTTGCATCGATCATCGGCTGTGTAAAAACGACCAGCGGCCGCCCATCCTTGTCCAAGGTCTGAAACGCGTTCGCTGGGGCATTTGACGAGAGATCAACCAAAATCACGAAATCACAATTGGCAGTCCTCGATTGGCGGCGGCATTCCCGGCTTGCGGTCGTTCCGACAGCCCGGCTGACCTGCTCGAATACGCGCGCCCTGTCCTTTTGTTCTGATGACGATGGCTGCCATTGATCGGCCGGGATCGCGATAACAGGCGACATATCGCAAGCCGCCAACAGCATCACCAGCAACAGGGCAAGACGGCGCATTCACATTCCTTTCGGTCACTCTGTCGGCAGACAAGCATAGCGCGGCATTTAAGGCCGGGCCACAGCCGATTACAGCTTGCAACGGGTTGCATTGCGATCTTATGCCCTGCACTCTGCACATATGTTTTCAATTGAACACGAATTCGACTCGACGGTGATTACGCTGGTGGACGAAGGCGCAAAGCCTTTGCAAGAGGATGTCGTCATCAACAACTTCGCTGAATGCGTCACGCTTGAGCAGTTGGACCCGCGGACCGATCAGATCCAGAAGATTACCCTGTCACCAGAGCAGGTACGCGATCTGGCCGCTGCGCTGGATTTGCCCGAGGGCGTTTATCAGATACGTGAGTCCGAGAGCACCAAAGACTAATGGTTCCTTTTGGATCTTGCGTCTGATCACAAGCAGCAATTCAGATTGAATTTGTCGCCTTTTGATGAACGGTTTGCCCTTGAAAGAGAACAGTATGCCTCCGACATACAGACTGCCATGTGAAGGAAGTTAACATATGACCCTGAAGAACCAAGCTGCGCTGGATTTTCTGCACGCGCGCCGGTCTCGTCCGGCCAAAACGCTAGTATCCCCAGCCCCGACCCGGGAAGAGCTGAGGCCGCTGCTGACTGCTGCAGCGCGCAGCCCGGACCATGGAAAGCTGGAACCCTGGCGTTTTGTTGTTGTCGAGCATGGGGCCATGCAACGCCTTGCAGATCTTACAGAAACTTGTGGTCTCACCTTGGGAAAATCGCCCGAAGATATCGCCAAGGCGCGCAGCCAATTCGAAATGGGCCATTTGGCGGTTGCTGTTATTGAGGTGCAGAAACCTTCTGACAAGATACCGGCAATTGAACAGACCTATTCAGCGGGTGCGGTATGTCTGGCTCTGCTGAACGCAGCGCTGGCCGCAGGTTGGGGGGCCAATTGGTTGTCCGGCTGGCAATCGCATGATCGCGAGTTTTGCGAACAGGGGCTTGGCTTGGCCGAAAACGAGAAGATTGCAGGCTTTATCCATATCGCAACCGAAGGTACGACCCCTCCCGAACGACCGCGCCCCAATGTGGAGGCACTAACCCAATGGGTTTCCGAATGATCATCATCCAGTCGTTTCTACAGGCGCTGGGACAGATCGGCGACCCAAGATTCCGCAAGGTACTTCTGTTGGGTGTTGGCCTGACATTCGCGTTGTTGGTGGCTGCCTATGCCGGATTTTTGTGGCTGATCAACGCGCTGGTCGGCGATCAGGCCACCTTGCCAATACTGGGTGAGGTGACATGGTTGAACGACCTGCTCAGCGTGTCATCATTCCTGCTGATGATGGTGCTGTCGGTGTTTCTGATGGTCCCCGTTGCGTCAGCCATCACCTCGATGTTTCTGGATGAGGTCGCACAGGCGGTTGAGGATAAGCATTACCCCGGTCTGCCGCCGGCTCAGCGCATCCCCTTTGGCGATGCGCTAAGGGATACGCTCAGTTTTCTGGGTGTACTGATTGTTGCCAACCTGTTGGCATTGATCCTCTATGCACTCTTCACGCCATTCGCGTTGTTTATCTTTTGGGGTATGAACGGGTTTCTTCTGGGGAGAGAATATTTCACCCTGGCTGCGATGCGCCGACTGGGGCGCGAGGGGGCGCGAAAGCTGCGCGCGAAGCACGCGACAACCATTTGGGTCGCCGGTATTCTTATGGCGGTCCCGCTCTCTGTGCCATTGGTCAACCTGTTGATCCCGATCCTAGGAGCGGCGACCTTCACACACATTTATCACGGTCTGTCGGGTAGCCGAACCTGAGCTACTCGCGCGGCTCCAGTTGGTTCAGCCAATCGAAATCGCGCACGCTGATTACGCCGGAGATAATGATGCCTGCAATGATCGCCCACAGCACCACCGATATCCCGGTGGTAATCCACAGCTTCTTCTTCATGTGATGGACTTCCGGCGCACCCGCATGAGTGCCCGGAACAATATCCCCAAGATCCCCCTGCGTTTTGATGCGCACAGGCAGAACAATCAGCAAGGTCAGAAACCAAATTACAGCGAAAAGAACCAGAGCGGCGGTAATGGTCATCGACTTCAGACCTGCTCCAGCTCAACGAGGCATCCGTTGAAATCCTTCGGGTGCAGGAACAACACCGGTTTGCCATGCGCTCCGATCTTGGGTTCACCCGATCCCAGAACGCGCGCACCGGTCTCTTTCAGATGATCGCGGGCTGCGATGATATCCTCGACCTCATAGCAGACATGGTGGATGCCGCCTGATGGGTTCTTTTCCAGAAACCCGTTGATCGGGCTGTTCTCACCCAGCGGATACAGCAATTCGATCTTGGTGTTCGGTAGTTCAATAAAGACCACGGTGACCCCATGATCCGGCTCATCCTGTGGAGCGCCGACTTTAGCGCCAAGCGCATTGCGATACTGGGACGATGCGGCCTCCAGGTCGGGAACAGCAATGGCTACGTGGTTCAGGCGACCAATCATGGGACTCTCCTTCCTTCTGCGTTGCAGCGGTTATGGGGGCAGTATACCCAAAGGACAAGTGCGCCAAATCGTCGTTAACCCTGTATTAGCCAGAAGTTCCTAGCGTGAGGCATCTGCTAAACAGGAGTTCTGCCATGGACGATTCGGGACCTTTCGCCTCTCCAGCGCTGGCCACCAAGATGCGACCGCTGCTGGGCCAAACAATCCTTGTGGTCGAAGACAGCCGCTATGCATGCGATGCAATACGATTGATGTGCTTGCATAGCGGTGCGCGTATCCGTCGTGCGGATTGTCTGAAATCAGCGCGGCGCCATCTGCAAATCTATCGTCCCTCGGTCCTGATCGTCGATATGGGTCTTCCTGACGGGTCCGGCGCTGACCTGATAGCCGAAATGACCCACGCTGTACCCCGCATCGGTGTCATTCTCGGGCTGTCTGGCGATGACAGCATGCAGGTTATCGCCAGACGCGCAGGTGCAGATGGGTTTCTGGCCAAACCCCTGACCTCGGTCGCTTATTTCCAGACCTCCATACTTGAACTTCTGCCCGAAGATCGCCGCCCAGGAGGTCTGGATTCCGTCAGGGATAATATCGTTCAGCCCGATCCGCTGGCCTATCGGGACGACATGGCCCATATCGCCGACGTGCTTACCGGCCCCACTGATCAGCGCACGTTGGATTATGCGGTACAATTCCTGCAAAGCGTTGCGCGAGACGCCGAAGATACTGTGCTTGCCGAAGCAGCCCGGGACCTTGCCCAATCTCGTGCGCAGGGGACACCGGTCACCGCCCAGGCTGCACGGATTGCGGGTCTGGTTCAGGATCGGCTCGAGCGGCAAGAGGCGATCTGAGATGCTGACCGCGTACTTTATTACCGCATCGATCCTTTGCATCTGGGTCTACCGCCTGACACGACAGACGGCCAGGAGCATCCGCAATCGTCGGGATGCCGCAAATCCACTGGATTGAGTTGAGCTTGTTTTGAGACCACCACGCAACTCCGATTTGCGTGGCGCGGCGAATACACCGATTGTATTGCACTGCCCCAAACGTAAACCGCCCGCTCAGGGCGGGCGGCTAGATTTAGTCTTGCGGGATGATCCTGAGACCCAGTTCCATCAACTGATCCGAGGTCGGATCGGATGGCGCATCCATCATCAGGTCTTCGGCGCGCTGGTTCATCGGGAACATCATGACCTCGCGGATGTTGGCCTCATCCGCCAGCAGCATCACGATCCGGTCGATACCTGCGGCACAGCCGCCGTGCGGCGGGGCGCCGTAGTGGAAGGCATTGAACAGTGCGCCAAAGCGGGACTTCACTTCGTCTTCACCATAGCCCGCCAGTTCAAAGGCTTTCAGCATGATCTCGGGTTTGTGGTTCCGGATGGCACCCGAAACCAATTCGTAGCCGTTACAGGCCAGATCATATTGGTACCCGCGTACGTCCAGAGGGTTGCCCTGCAAAGCTTCCATCCCGCCCTGCGGCATCGAGAAGGGGTTGTGTTCGAAATCAATCGCACCGGTTTCTTCGTCCTGCTCGTAGATCGGGAAATCGACGATCCAGGCAAAGGCAAAGCGGTCTTTCTCGGTGAGATTCAGTTCATCTCCGATCACGTCACGGGCCTTTCCGGCCACCTTTTCAAAGACTTTTGGCTTACCACCCAGGAAGAACGCGGCATCACCGACGCCCAGACCCAATTGCTGACGGATCGCCTCGGTGCGTTCGGGGCCGATGTTCTTGGCCAGTGGACCTGCGGCCTCCATACCCTCGCCCTGATCACGCCAGAAGATGTAGCCCATGCCGGGTAGACCTTCTTTCTGGGCAAAGGCGTTCATACGGTCACAGAATTTGCGGCTGCCACCGCTCGGCGCTGGGATAGCGCGGATTTCGGTGCCTTCCTGCTCCAACAGCTTCGCGAAAATCGCGAAGCCAGAACCGCGGAAGTGGTCAGAGACCACTTGCATCTTAATGGGGTTCCGCAGGTCAGGCTTGTCGGTGCCGTACCACAGGGCTGAGTCCTTGTAGGAAATCTGCGGCCACTCCTGATCGACCTTGCGCCCGCCCCCGAACTCTTCGAACACACCGGTCAGCACGGGCTGGATGGTGTCGAACACATCCTGCTGCTCGACAAACGACATCTCTAGATCGAGTTGATAGAAATCGGTGGGCGATCGGTCTGCACGCGGGTCTTCATCGCGGAAGCAGGGTGCAATCTGGAAATACTTGTCGAAGCCCGACACCATGATCAGCTGTTTGAATTGCTGCGGGGCCTGCGGTAGGGCGTAGAACTTGCCCGGATGTAGTCGCGAGGGGACCAGAAAGTCGCGTGCGCCTTCGGGCGACGATGCGGTAATGATCGGTGTCTGATATTCACGGAATCCCTGATCCCACATCCGGCGGCGCATAGATGCGACAACGTCCGAGCGAAGGGTCATGTTTTGCTGCATCGCCTCGCGTCTTAGGTCGAGGTAGCGATAGCGCAGACGTGTTTCCTCGGGGTATTCCTGATCGCCGAACACCATCAACGGCAATTCGTCGGCAGCACCAAGAACCTCCAGCTCACGCACATAAACCTCGATCTCGCCTGTCGGCAATTTCGGGTTAATGAGATCAGCGTCGCGGGCTTTGACAGTGCCGTCGATGCGGATGCACCACTCGGACCGTACCTTTTCCAGTTCAGCAAATGCCGCACTATCGCCGTCGCACAAAACCTGGGTCACACCGAAATGGTCGCGCAGGTCGATGAACAGTACGCCGCCGTGATCTCGGACACGATGCACCCAACCGGACAGGCGGACGGTTTCACCGACATTGGCGGCGGTCAGAGCGGCGCAGGTGTGGCTGCGATAGGCGTGCATGGATCATATCCCTTCGGGCGCAGAATTCGTCGCGCCGATACACCCCGTCAGGCTTGGAAAGTCAAGGCGGGTCGCGCCGTCAAAACGGCCTTTGCACGTTGCCCGAGTAGAAATAGACGCCCAGCCCTGCCGCAAAGATAATATTACCGGCAATTGCGTGCAGAAGAACTGCATAAAAGAATGATCCGCGCTTGCGGTAGGCCCAGGTGAACAGGAGGCCTCCGACGAAAGTCATGATGGCTACGACCCAGCTCCAGTACATGAGGTGCGCAAGCGAAAACAGGCCAGCGTTCAAAAGGTATGCGGCCCGCCCTTCAGGTAGGATCGCGTGATAGCGTCGGAAAAAGAGAGAGCGGAAAAGCAGCTCTTGTGGCAGAGCGGACAGCAACGGGTAGCCGATACAGATGAATATCAACATCTCTGGCCGATGCAGCAGCAAAACAAAGGCTGCATCCGGTCGCGCCCACAGCACCAGGGCGGAACAGAAGGTAGCCATGAACAGGGTAAATGCAAAGACTTCGGTCCACGACCAGTTTCGCCAGCCATACCGAAGCTCCGCCCAGGAAAAACCGGGCGTATCCTGCAGCAGCAGTATCCCCAGTCCGGTAAACGCAAAAAGCGAGGGGAACATCCAGTTTGGCGGGAACAATGTCGCGATGGCTATGGGAACCGCCACAAAAAAGAGCACAAACTCAATCCTGAGGCGTGAGTTGGTAACAGGGGTCTCCACCCATTCGGTATTTTTGCTCAAGGTGCCACAAGCTCCGCACGGATCAGCCCCCGAAGGGAATTTCCACAGTGGATAGATTGCGCGTTTTTTAGATCGGTCAAGGTCAGAACGGATTCGGTAACTTCTTTATTATCCAACAATTCCTCGCGCAAAACCCCGGGAAGCAATCCGCATCGCAGTGAGGGCGTAAGTCGTCTGCCGTCGGGCATGGTCAGGAACAGGTTCGTGATAGTGCCCTCGCAAAGCTCATCCCGTTCGTTCAAAAACAAAAGCTCATCAACTCTTAGCGGCAAGCCCGCCCGCGCCATGTCATAGACGGCCCGTCGGGTCGTTTTGTAACCCAGCCAGATATCCGATGATGATAGTCTCTGTTTGGCCAAATCCACACGCCAGACCGACGGATTGGCAGCCAATTCTCCGGACGTCAGTTCAAATTTGCCATCCGCGTCCAAGGTCAAACGGCAGCGCAATGCAATCTCACCCAAACTCGCATCCAAAATCGTCCAAGCGGCGGTTCGGTCAAAATCAATGCCGAACTTCTGTGCTGTGCGCGCCATGCGGGCCAAATGACGATCAAGCCTGACGAACCCCTGCCCCGGCCTGTAGGCCAAAGTTTCGATCAGACGGAAATCAGGCTCAGTTGGTGGGCGAAGCGGGCTTTCCATAGCGCCTCCTCATATTCCGATGGCGCGGTGCTGTCCCAGACCAGCCCGCCGCCTACGTTAAGGGTCGCCTTGCCGCCTTCAACCATGAGGGTCCGGATGGCCACGTTGAATTCCGACCGACCGTCCGGGGCCGCCCAACCGATGGTTCCGCAGTAAACATCGCGAGGCCAAGGTTCCAGTTCGGACAGGATCTCCATCGCGCGAATCTTTGGCGCTCCGGTGATTGATCCGCACGGGAACAAGGCGGTCAGAACATCAGAAAGGCCTACGCCAAGGTGTAACTGCGCCTGCACAAGCGAGACCATCTGATGGACAGTCGCATAGGTCTCAACCTTGAACAGCTCGGGTACTTTCACCGATCCGGCCAGCGCGACCCGGCTAATATCGTTGCGCAGCAGATCGACGATCATCAGATTTTCGGCCCGGTTCTTTTCATCCGAAGACAGGAAAGCGCGTCGACGCTCGTCTTCGACTGGGTCCTCGCTGCGCGGTTGAGTTCCCTTCATCGGGCGCGTTTCGATCCGGCCCTCGGCGTCGGTTCGGAAAAACAGTTCGGGCGAGCGGCTCAGCAGATCAGGCAGCCCCTCCTGCTCAACCAAGGCGCCGTGGCCGACGGGTTGACCAGCCGCAAGCGCCGCATAAAGCGCGACGCTGTCTCCGGTTACATCGAGATCAATTGGGAAGGTCAGATTTGCCTGATAAATGTCACCCGCACCAATCGCCTCATGCACTGTACGAAAGGCCTGCGTATATCGCGCCTCGTCCCAGCGGGGCTGAAACGCAGTGACACTGCCCGACGCCTTTGGCAGTCCAACGCGATCCGGTGCGTCAAACACACCGAAACACAGTAGTGGCAGGCGTCGTCCTTCTGGCAGCCGGTCTGCCAGACGTGGTTCCAGCACGTAGCCCAGCTCATAACTTGCGTATCCTGCCAGCCAGGCCCCATCCGCGCGCGCCTGATCCAGCGCCGCCAGAGCCTGGGGCACCTCTGCCGCGTTATCCGCGCGGATAATCCGGGACGGACGCTCAAACCGGGTTCCGCGCCCAGCTGGTCCTTGATCGAAACGAATACGCAATTGCATCCTCATTTGCCGTGCTGCGCGGTATAGAGAATAGCGCGCCAAGGGAAAGAGGGGAAAGCGGCAATTTCAAACCCGTTTCCGATACCTCTTGCACCTTTTCGCGCGGTCCCTATAACGCAGGACAATTTGGGCGCTGGGGCGGTGCCCTGACTCGCGGACAATTGAAGGGGCCAAGCCATGCCGAGAAGAACCGACATCCAGTCGATCATGATCATCGGGGCAGGCCCCATTGTTATCGGTCAGGCCTGCGAGTTCGACTATTCCGGCGCTCAGGCATGTAAGGCGCTGCGCGAGGAAGGCTATCGGGTCATTCTGGTGAACTCGAACCCTGCAACGATCATGACCGACCCGGGGCTAGCCGATGCGACCTATATCGAGCCGATCACGCCCGAGGTTGTCGCCAAGATCATCGAAAAAGAACGCCCCGATGCCCTACTGCCCACTATGGGCGGACAGACCGGCCTGAACACCTCGCTGGCGCTGGAAGAGATGGGCGTGCTGGATAAGTTCAACGTCGAGATGATCGGCGCCAAGCGCGACGCGATCGAAATGGCCGAAGACCGCGCCCTGTTCCGCGAGGCGATGGATAGGTTGGGCATCGAAAACCCCAAGGCCGAGATCGTGACGGCCCCCAAGGATGAGAACGGCAAGAAAGATCTCGACGCCGGTGTGGCAGTGGCGCTTGAAACCCTCGAAACAGTTGGTCTGCCCGCCATCATCCGCCCCGCCTTTACGCTGGGCGGCACCGGCGGCGGTGTCGCATATAACCGCGAGGATTATATCCATATTTGCCGCTCGGGTATGGATGCGTCCCCCGTCGGTCAGATCCTGATCGATGAAAGTCTTCTGGGGTGGAAAGAATACGAGATGGAGGTGGTGCGCGACACCGCTGACAACGCCATCATCGTGTGTTCCATCGAAAACGTCGACCCGATGGGCGTGCATACCGGTGACTCGATCACCGTGGCCCCTGCCCTGACGCTGACCGACAAAGAATACCAGATCATGCGCAATCACTCGATTGCCGTGCTGCGCGAAATCGGCGTCGAAACCGGCGGGTCAAATGTGCAGTGGGCGATCAACCCGGTTGATGGTCGTATGGTCGTGATCGAGATGAACCCGCGTGTGTCCCGCTCTTCTGCGCTGGCCTCGAAGGCGACCGGTTTCCCGATTGCCAAGATCGCCGCAAAACTGGCCGTTGGGTACACGCTGGACGAGCTAGACAATGACATCACCAAGGTCACCCCGGCCTCGTTCGAGCCGACCATCGACTATGTTGTCACCAAGATCCCGAAATTTGCCTTTGAGAAATTCCCCGGTTCCGAACCCTACCTGACCACCGCGATGAAGTCGGTGGGTGAGGCCATGTCCATCGGCCGCACCATTCACGAATCGATGCAAAAGGCTCTGGCCTCGATGGAGTCGGGTCTGACAGGCTTTGATGAGATCGAAATCCCCGGTCTGAACGTCGGAGTCTGGGAAGAAGCCGACGACAAGGCCGCCGTGATCAAGGCGATCAGCCAGCAGACCCCCGATCGTCTGCGCACAATCGCGCAGGCCATGCGTCACGGCCTGACCGACGATGAAATCTTCGGTGTCACCAAGTTCGACCCGTGGTTCCTGGCCCGCATTCGTGAGATCATCGAGGCCGAGCGTCAGGTGCGCAAAGATGGTCTGCCGGTTACCGAGGACGGTATCCGCAAACTGAAAATGCTTGGATTCACCGACGCGCGTCTGGGCAATCTGACCGGCCGTGACGAAGACAACGTCCGCCGCACCCGCCGCAATCTGGGTGTGAATGCCGTCTTCAAACGCATCGATACCTGCGCTGCGGAATTTGAGGCGCAGACCCCCTATATGTACTCGACCTACGAAGCCCCGATGATGGGTGAGGTCGAATGCGAGGCGCGTCCAAGCGACCGCAAAAAGGTCGTCATCCTAGGCGGTGGCCCGAATAGGATCGGTCAAGGCATCGAATTCGACTACTGCTGCTGTCACGCCTGTTTCGCGCTGACCGAGGCGGGCTATGAAACGATCATGGTCAACTGCAACCCCGAAACGGTCTCAACGGACTATGACACCTCGGACCGTTTGTATTTCGAGCCGCTGACCTTCGAACACGTCATGGAAATCCTTACGAAGGAACAGGAAGCCGGTGCGCTGCATGGAGTGATCGTTCAGTTTGGCGGGCAGACCCCGCTGAAACTGGCCAATGCGTTGGAGGCTGAAGGTATCCCGATCCTCGGTACCACGCCCGACGCGATCGACCTCGCCGAAGATCGTGAGCGTTTCCAGGCGCTGGTCAATGAACTGGGCCTGAAGCAGCCCAAGAACGGCATCGCCTCGACCGACGAAAAGGCGCTGGAGATTGCCGAAGATATCGGCTTCCCGCTGGTCATCCGCCCCTCCTATGTTCTGGGCGGCCGCGCGATGGAAATCGTGCGCGACATGGATCAATTGCGGCGCTACATCAACGAGGCCGTGGTGGTTTCGGGCGATAGCCCGGTTCTTCTGGACAGCTATCTGGCCGGTGCGGTCGAACTGGACGTGGACGCGCTGTGCGACGGTAACGACGTGCATGTTGCAGGCATCATGCAGCACATCGAAGAGGCCGGCGTGCACTCGGGCGACTCGGCCTGTTCGCTGCCGCCTTATTCGCTGTCGAAAGAGATCATCGAACAGATTAAGGATCAGGCGTTCAAGCTGGCCAAGGCGCTGAATGTCGTCGGCCTGATGAACGTGCAGTTCGCCATCAAGGATGACGAGATTTACCTGATTGAGGTCAACCCTCGTGCCAGCCGCACCGTGCCTTTTGTGGCCAAAGCCACTGACAGCGCGATTGCGTCGATTGCGGCGCGGGTGATGGCGGGCGAGAAACTGGCGAATTTCCCGAAACGCCCCCCTTACAAAACGGTCGATGACACCAAAATCGCCGACCAGATGACGCTGGCCGATCCCGACATGCCGTGGTTCTCGGTGAAAGAAGCCGTTTTGCCTTTCGCCCGCTTCCCCGGCGTTGACACCATCCTGGGCCCTGAAATGCGTTCGACCGGAGAGGTCATGGGCTGGGATCGCGACTTCCCGCGCGCTTTCCTGAAAGCACAAATGGGGGCCGGTATGGTGCTGCCCAGCGCAGGTCGTGCGTTTATCTCGATCAAGGATGCTGACAAAGGGCCGGATATGCTCGAAGCAGCGCGTGTTCTGGTTGAGCAAGGCTTTGAGCTTGTTGCGACCCGCGGCACACAAGCCTGGCTGACTGAAGAAAGTGTGCCGTGCGGCGTGGTCAACAAAGTGTACGAAGGCCGCCCGGATGTGACCGACCTGATGAAGGACGGCGGCGTGCAGCTGGTCATGAACTCGACCGAAGGCGCACAGGCGGTGGAAGACAGCCGATCAATCCGGTCGATCGCGCTGTATGACAAGATCCCCTATTACACCACAGCCGCAGCAAGCTATGCCGCCGCGCTGGCGATCAAGGCGCAGGCCGAAGGCGATGTTGAGGTGAAATCGCTGCAGGGCTAAGCCCCGGCAACGGTATGAATGAATGGACCCCGGCCTCGGCCGGGGTCTTTTTTCTTCCCCTCCTTGCCCATCGCCCACATGATGGGCGGGGAAGGAGTGCTCATGGACCTCTACACCACATACGGAAGCAACGACCTGCCTCGGGCCATCCGCTTTTATGATGCGATCTTCGCAGTTCTTGGTCAGCCACGCCTGCCCGGATGGATCGACGGTTGGGCCGGATGGGGTACCGACCCCGACAGCGGGACCGGCTTTTGGATCTGCAGACCTTTTGATGGAGCCCCCGCCAGTACCGGCAATGGCACGATGATCGCCTTTCCTGCCAGAAGTGCCGATCAGGTTCGGCATTTCCATGCCACGGGTCTGGAAAACGGCGGCACGGATGAAGGCAAACCGGGCGTCCGACCTCATTACGAGCCCGGATTCTATGTGGCCTATCTGCGCGACCCCGATGGCAACAAGCTATCCTGTTTTTATTACCATTATGATCCAAAGGAGGATTCGGGCGGATGATCAACCAGCAGCCAGACGTCGCTTTTCTTCACGGTTGAAAAACAACATGTAGAAGACAGGTGCGGCAACCATGGTCAGGATCGTGGCAAAGGCCAGACCGCCCATGATCGTGACTGCCATGGACACAAAGAACGCATCCGTCAGAAGCGGTGCCATCCCCAGAATCGTCGTGATCGCCGCCAACATTACCGGGCGCAGACGCGAGACAGAGGCCTCAACAATCGCAGGACGCAGGGCTTTGCCAGTAGCGCGGACCAGATCGATTTCTTCCACCAGTACGATGCCGTTCTTGATCAGCATCCCTGACAGACTTAACAGCCCCAATAGCGCTGTGAAGGTGAAGGGCAGGCCTGTTCCAAGCAGACCGATAACCACGCCGTTTACGGACATCGGGACCAGTAGCCAGATAATGACCGGTTGCCGGATTGCATTGAACAGCAATACGGAAATCAACACCATAATCAGCAAGCTCAGCGGCAACTGCCGCCCAAGGCTGGCCTGCGCATCGCCTGAATCCTCGAACTCGCCCCCCCATTCCATACGATAGCCGATCGGCAGTTCCATCGCTTCAATGGCACTGCGTACTTCGGAGTGGACCTGCGCGGCGGTCATGTCAGGGGGGATGTCCGCTCCAACCGTGATGGTCAACACTCGGTCACGGCGGTGAACCAACGTATTGAGCGCCTTGTAGTCGAAGCCATCCACCATCTGCTCGATTGGAACGAAACGTTCCGACTGATCGGAGTAAACCACCTGATCGACGATCGAATAGTCCCCATCCGCCGGACGGCGCAAGATGATCGGGATCTGGCGGTCGCGCTCGCGCAAAACGCCGCCCGTGATGCCATCGGTCGAAAACTGCAACGTAGCCGCAATGTCTTCGCGCGATACGCCTGCTGTTTGGGCGCGCTCCGTGGCATAGATCGGCTGCACGGCCAATTCCTGCTCACGCCAGTCGTGATGCACATGTAGCGCATTCGGAGATGCGGCTGACATGCGCTGTACCGCTTCTTCGGCCAGTTGACGCAGAACAACCGGATCACTACCCGAGAACCGAGCCTGGATTGGATCGCCGCCACCGGGACCAAAAATCAGGCGTTTGGTGCGGAACTCGCCTTCGGGGAACTGGGCTGAACCGAACTCCTCAAGATCGGCTTGCAAGGCAGGAATGTCGTCCAAAGCCTCGGTGCGGATGATCATATGTCCATAGCTTGGGTTTGGCTTCTCGGCAGCATAGGTCAACATGAACCGCGTGGCCCCCTGCCCGACGAATGTGGCAACCGAGACGACGTCATCACGTTCGGCCAGCCAGCCCTCGAATACGGCCATATCTTCCGCCGTGCGGGCGATCGGCGTGCCTTGTGGCAGCTTGTAGTGCACGAAGAACAACGGCGTGTTCGAGTTTGGGAAGAATTGCTGTTTCATCAGTCCAAAGCCCGCAAAACAGACGACTGTGACCCCGATCAACCCGGCCACTACCAGCCATCGGAACCGAAGCGCCCAGTTCAGGATTGCACCGTAGACGCGGAACAGGATGCCGCCATAGGCATCCACCTCACCCTCTTTGCCCTGCTTGAAGAAATAGTGTCCGAGCAAAGGTGTCACCGTGATCGCCAGAACCCAGCTCAGCAGTAGTGAAATGCCGATCACGGCAAATAACGAGAACAGGAACTCCCCGGTCGCGTCAGGACTGAGCCCGATCCCGGCGAAAGCCATGATCCCGATCACCGTCGCGCCCAGAAGTGGGATCTGCGTTTTTGACGCAACCTCTTCCGCAGCATCGCGCGAGGATTTTCCCCGCAACATCGAAATCTGCATTCCTTCGGCCACCACGATGGCGTTGTCGACCAGCATCCCCATGGCGATGATCAGAGCGCCCAGCGAGATCCGTTCCATCTCGATCGAGAACATCGACATGAAGAGCAAAGTGCCCACAACGGTCAGCAACAGTGTGGAACCCACGACGATGGCCGCGCGCCAGCCCATGAAAATGCCCAGAACCGCGACCACGATGCTGACTGACATGGCGAGGTTCAGCAGGAAGGCGTTCGAGGCCTCATCGACAACAACATGCTGCTGATAGATGGGCAGGATTTCGACACCAAAGGGGATTTCGGAATCCAGTTCGGCCAGTTTGGCATCTGCACGCTGCCCGACTTCGACGATGTTTTCAGTGGCCAGCCCAGCGATACCTAGCGTGAAAGCTTCAGCGCCGTTGAATCGGATCATGATATCGGGATCATTCTGCCGCCCGCGATAGACATCTGACATATCAAACAGATTGATCACCTGCCCCTGCGATCCAACCGACAGGCCGGCGATCGCCGACACGCTGTCCGAGCCCTCGGCCGTCAAGATCGTGGTGCGGTCACTATTGGATCGCAGCGAACCCGAAGCGTTGACCGAGTCCGCGTTTGCGATAGCTTCGTTGATCGCCTGCAGCGGAACGTTCTGATTGACCGAGATCGACAGGTCCGGCTCAATAAAGATCGCCTCATCCGGCAAGCCCTGAACCTCGACATCTGCAACACCGCTTACCGTCAGCAATTCGCGGCGAAGGAAGGTCGCCAGTTCGTGCTTCTCGGCGTCAGAAAACCCTTCTGCCGTAACGGCATAGAACAGGCCGAACACATCCCCGAACCCGTCATTCACATAAGGCGCACCCACGCCCGAAGGCAGACCGCGTGCTGCATCGCGCACCTTGGCGCGCAGACGGGTCCAGATGTCGGGCAACTCACTGCCGTCATAGGTGGATTTAATCTCAACCTCGATCAGCGACTGTCCCGGCTGGTTGACCGAGGTGATGACATCCACCTCGCCCATCTGCTGAATGGCAGATTCCAGCGGTTCTGAAACCTCCAGCGCCACCTGTTCGGCAGTCGCACCGGGGTATTGCGTGGCGATCACCGCCTGTTTGATGGTGAAGGCCGGGTCTTCAAGGCGACCTAGCGACGTGAAACCCCAAATGCCGCCGAACAGGGCAATCAGGATGAACAGCCACGTATAGAGAGGCCGGTCGATCGAAGCGCGTGCGATGCTCATGAAACCGCCCTCAGTTCGAGAAGCCGACAAAGCGGCGGACAGTTTGACCATCGGACAATGCACCCCCACCGGCGACGACGATTTCGTCTCCATCCATCAGGCCGGTGAGCACGCGGACATCACCGCTCTGCGTAGGTTCAACAGTCACGGGAACCCGGCGGACGGTGCCTTCGTCGGCGCCAGCAGGCGAGAAGACCAGAACGCCCAGCGCGCCGCTGGCATCAGCAACTACAGCCGTTGGCGGGATGATGATACCGGTGCGTTCATCCTGCACCTGCACCGTGACGGTCACGGAGGAACCGGGAAGAATCTGCAATCCCTCGGGCGGTGTCAAACCGAACTGGATGCGAAAGGTCTGGCCCACGCTTGAGGATTCAGCATCGAATTCCCTTATTTCCAGCGGAAAGATCTCATCGCTGACAGGGAACTTGGCAGTAATCGTGATGTCGTCCTGCTGTCCGGACCGCTGAAATAGGATTTCGGGCACATCCACCTCGATACGCAGTTCAGACATATCGTGAATCCGCACGATCGGAGTACCCGCAGAAACAGTTGTAAACGCCTCAACTGCACGGCTTGAAACCAGCGCGTCGAACGGAGCGGTCAGCGTCGCATGCTCCAGTTCATATTCTGCATCTCGAACAGCAATCGCAGCCAATTGCGCAGCTGTTTCCGCATCATCGACGGCAACCTGGCTGGCTGCGGTGCCACGCAGACGCGACAGGCGGGCGAGTGTTCGATCCGCCTGATCTTTTTGCAAGCGCGTCCGGTCGCGCTGCAGTTCGAACGGTTCCTGATCGAGGCGGGCAATCAACTCACCCTTTGGGATTACAAAGCCTTCGGTCACAGGCATCTCAACGATCTGCCCTGCGACCTGAAACGCCAGATCAACGGTCTGACGAGCGGCGATCCGACCAAAGAATTGGCGCGAAAAGCCGGGAGAGGTTTCGCTTACCTGCATCAGTTTCACAGGCTTGGCAGGCTCTTGCGCCATGGCAGGCGCAGTCAACAAGGACAGTGCGAGGCAAACAGAGGTCAGGAGTTTCATTTCGTCAATCCCTCGGGAATTCCGGTTTTCAGAATGTTGTCACGGATTTTGTGAGCCAGCCGTGCGAACTCGGCGGTTTCTTCGGTGTTCAGACCCGATGCGTTGTGGAAAAGCTCACCCGCCACGGCCACCAGCATATTGCGGGCCTCTTCGCCCTGTTCGGTCAGCACCAAAAGCCAGGCGCGACGGTCTTCGGGATCACGCTGTCGGGTCAGGTGCCCCGCCAGTTCAAGTGCATCGGCGGTCGCCGTAATCGTTGACGGCACTGTCAACATATCTGCGGCCAGCACTCCCATACGTTTGGGCACATCGAGCTTGATTAGCATGTGGCATTCCTGATGGCTCAGGTCTGTTTCGATGCTGTCAAAGCTCTCTTCCAGTTTCCAATAAAGCGCGTAGACCCCCATCATCGCCTGAATCTCAGGGCTGAGGCGTCCTAACCGCATGCTGATATCGTCTGACATGAATCTTTTCCGTGCGAGTCGCAGCGAAATATACTTCGAATTTTGAACTATTCAAGTTATGAAGCGAGAGGCGATACATTCCCTTGGGTCAACACATCTTGATCAATACGAATAGGGACTGCATTTTGTGCAGATCATGAACTCAGGGCCAGCCATGTACACTCCTGCCATCACCGGGACTGGTGTCTATACACCAGAAAACATCATCACCAACGCCGAATTGGTGGAAGCGTTCAATGCCTATGCCGACCGGATGAACGTCGAAAACGCGGATGCGATTGCAGCGGGCGACATGGAACCGATGCAGCATTCCTCGGAAGAGTTCATCCTGAAGGCCTCAGGGATCGAAAACCGGTATGTGATGGACAAGACCGGTGTTTTGAACCCCGAGATCATGCATCCCGCGCTGCGCCAGCGTAGCGACGACGAGCCTGGGATCATGACCGAGATGGCGGTGGATGCGTGCCTTAAGGCGCTAGCACAAGCGGGGCGCAGCGCCGAGGATGTCGATTTGGTGATCTGCGCCGCCTCGAACCATGAACGTGCTTATCCTGCAATTGCCATCGAGATTCAGCAGGCATTGGGGATCAGCGGATTCGGGTTTGACATGAACGTGGCCTGTTCCTCGGCCACATTCGGCATTCAGGCGGCGGCGGATATGGTACGCTCGGGCTCGGTCCGGGCGGCGCTGGTCGTCAACCCCGAGATCTGCTCGGGTCATCTCGAGTGGCGCGACCGGGATTGCCATTTCATATTTGGCGATGTCGCGACCGCGACGCTGATCGAGCGGATCGAAGACGCCCAAGGCCCACATTTCGAGATTGTCTCGACCCGGTGCGCAACTGCGTTTTCCAACAATATCCGCAACAACAACGGCTTCCTCCGCCGATCGCGCCCCGATGGTCTGGTGGATCGCCGCGACATGCAGTTCATGCAGAATGGTCGCAAGGTGTTCAAAGAGGTCCTGCCCATGGTCAGCAAACATATCAGCGACCACATGGAGGCAGAGGGCATCAGTAGTGATGATCTAAAACGCCTCTGGCTGCATCAGGCCAACAAAACGATGAACGACTTCATCGGTAAGAAGGTTCTAGGGCGCGAGCCTGAACCGGGTGAGCAACCCAACATTCTGCAAGACTACGCCAATACCTCATCCGCCGGGTCGATTATCGCCTTCTCGAAACACTCAGACGATCTGGATGCGGGCGATGTGGGCCTGATTTGCTCGTTCGGGGCCGGGTATTCGGTGGGTTCTGTGATCGTCAAACGGTATCAATAAGCGCGCGCCTTAACTGCGCTGCTGGAATCGCTGCAAGACCAAACCGCTTTCTCAAGAATTATTCAGACGGGCTCAACCGCTCCTTCATCTCTGACCGACACATCGAAACCCGGATGCCCTGTGCATCCGAGTGATGTAGTTATGGGAGCCCGCTGTTATGGGAAATAATACTCGCGTTGGACTGGCCGCCTTGGTCGCCGCACCTTTCATTGGGGTCATGGCGACCGGCGCGGCAATCGCAGAACCGCAAACCTGTACAGTCAACACCGCGCGTGTTGCCGCCAATGAAGGCGATTTTGACACGCTCTGCAGCTGTTCGCAGGTAACGCGAGGGTTTGTATCACATCTGCAAAATCGTTCTGATTTTGCTTCGATCCTGCAGAACACTTCGGCGCAATGTCCCGGGCTGACCCAGCTATTGAGCGATCTGCCCACAGCATCGATCTCTAACACGAATGCCGGGGAAGATCGCAGCAGCGATCCATCCTCCAACTCGGGTGACGCAAACGGAAGCGGAAGTTCGGACAACAGTGGAGGTAGCCCAGGCAACAGCGGAGGAAACTCTGGCGGCAGTAGTGATCCGGGTGATGGCGGAAACAGTCCAGGCGACGGTGGAGGCAAAGGTGGCCACGGCGGCGGCGACAAACCTGGCAAAGGGGGCGGCAAAGGCGGTCACGGCGGAGGTGACAAACCCGGTAAAGGCGGTGGCAAAGGTGGTCACCACGGGGGTGACAAGCCCGGCAAAGGCGGGGGAAAGGGTAAAAAGTAACCCGAAACCAAGACAGAAATGAAAGGATCTGTGCCGCGCGAGTGGCTCAGGCCCCATTATTGGTCACGAATGGGGACGACGTACCGAGATAGCGCTCACCTATTTGCCCTGTGCGGGACAGTCAGCTAACGCTTTCTTCTTCCAGGTGTAGCTTCATCTCAATCAGCACCTGCTGCAGCATACTGGTTTCTTTCAACAGTCGCTTCGCCTCGTTCACCGTGATGATGCCATCTTCTATCGCCGACTGATATTCCGTCATCAGCATGGCAAACCGCTGGCTCAGCGCAATGACATCGGAATTAACCCCGCCCGTACGTGGGCTGTCCGAGTTTCGTCCATCGTAAGAAAGCGTGATATTCTTCAAATCCGCCAATGCCGCAGTCACGTGCGGATAGGCAGCCGCGTTTTCCAACCGGGCAACAGCATCCACCGGCATGAACCGGTCAGCATGTTCTGCGTTGTCTGAATAGTACCTGCCCAGCGTGGCTTTGGATTTCCCGGTAATCTCGCACGCGGCTTCGATTCCGACATCCTTAACCAATGCCTCGGTATGCTTTTTCAGATAGGCCCCGATATCTGCCATTTTGCTACCCTTGTTACCTGCGCCCTGCCCCCTCTGCCTGTCCATGCTGGGGGAAAGGGTAGGGAAATTTCCCATATTCGATTCATAATTGAAATGGCAATAATTGACTATCCCTCAGATATGCAGGGATTTTGTGAGTGAGTGGCGGCCGTTCGAGCCGGTAAAGAGTGTATGCGGGGCAGGATTTTAGCCTTGCATTGTATAGGCCACTTGTAGGCCGACGACGCCACTGTCGCGAAGGCGAGGTAATCCATCCCCAAGAGCATTTGCTCAACCTCAGCTGTAGCGATGGTGGCGTCGATTTACCCCCATGAGACGGCTTGCCCAAGCAGCACATGCGAATTAGACCCACGGCATGGCAAAGCTCTATTTCAACTATTCGACTATGAACGCGGGCAAATCGACCGTGTTGCTGCAGGCCTCGCATAACTATCGCGAACGCGGCATGGATACCTACCTGATGACAGCCGCCATTGACGGACGCGCCGGTGAGGGGCGGATCGCATCAAGAATCGGAATCTCGGAACGAGCGGACAGGTTTCGTCCCGACGACAATGTGTTTGCCATGATCGAAAACCGCCTGACACAAGGAGGCATCGCCTGCGTATTCATTGATGAAGCCCAGTTTCTTTCGGAAGAGCAGGTCTGGCAACTTGCGCGCGCCGTAGATGATCTGAAGGTCCCAGTGTTGACCTACGGGTTGCGGGTGGATTTTCAGGGTAAACTATTCCCCGGGTCGGCAGCATTGTTGGCTCTGGCCGATGAGATGCGCGAAGTACGCACCATCTGCGAATGCGGGCGCAAGGCGACGATGGTGATTCGTCAGGATGAAAACGGAAACACCATCACCGAAGGGGCGCAGGTCCAGATTGGCGGGAACGAGACTTATGTCTCGCTCTGCCGCAAACACTGGCGCGACGCGGTGGGTTCCTAAACCGGGTTGGGTAACGTTCGCCCGGCCACGAACGCCGCGACATTGTCCAACGCCATGTGACCCATATCGGTGCGTACCTCTTCGGTCGCGGTGCCGAGGTGGGGCAGCAGAGTCACATTTTCCATGTCACACAAGGCCTGCGGCACCTTGGGCTCGAACTCGTAGACATCCAGCCCAGCGCCAGCAATCTGACCCGCATGAAGCGCTTGGATTAAGGCGGCTTCGTCCACAACTTCACCGCGCGCAATGTTTATCACAATGCCCGAGGGCTTCATCGAAGCCAAAATCTGCGCGTTGACCAAGTGTCGTGTTTTAACTCCTCCGGGGACGGCTATGACAAGAAAATCCACTGCCGCAGCCAATGCATTGAGTTCAGGGATGTACTCTGCTTGGAAGTCCAGCTGTTTTGGACCGCGTGATTGATAGGCGACGGCCATTTCAAATCCGAAATGACACCTCCGAGCAATAGCCTGTCCTATGCGGCCCATTCCAACGATGCCCACCTTTTTGCCGGTCACGTGGTGGCCCAGCATCTGTGTAGGATGCCACCCCTGCCACTGGCCTGACCTGACCAACCTTTCCCCCTCACCTGAACGGCGGGCCGTAGTGAGCAAAAGTGTCATGGCAATATCGGCGGTGGCATCGGTGACGGCACCCGGCGTGTTGGTAACCGCGACTCCGGCAGCATGTGCGGCGTCCACGTCGATATGATTGTAACCAACGCCGAAATTTGCCAGCAGTTTACAGCGAGGCTCTGGCACCTTAGCAAAGATCTCTGCCGAAAACTGATCGCCCAACGTTGGGACCACAACGTCAAACTCAGTCAGCGCCCGCAACATTTCTTCATGCGTCATAGGCGTGGTTTCACTGCGGAATTCCACATCGAATTCGGCACGGGCGCGCACTTGGACAGCCGAAGTCATCGGTCGGGCAATCAGCAGTTTCATCAATGCATCCTTCCACCGATGGGCACAGCGCCATCGGGGCCTATCAACACGATCTCACCGTTTTCGTCAGGAAGACCCAACACCAAAACCTCGGACATGAATTTACCGATTTGGCGCGGGGGAAAGTTGACCACGGCCATCACCTGCTTGCCCACCAGCGTCGCCGGATCGTAGTGCGCGGTGATCTGGGCTGAAGTTTTGCGCTCACCGATCTCATCGCCAAAATCGACCCACAGCTTGATCGCGGGCTTGCGGGCCTCCGGGTACGGCTCGGCGCGTATCACCTCACCTACACGAATGTCGACTTTGAGAAATTCGTCGAATGAAATCTCACTCACGAGACAGCTCCTTGGATCGGTCGGTTGCAGCTTTGACGGCACGATGTAGCAGGCCTGGGAAACCCTCTTCTTCATGCATCAACACCTCCAGTGCGGCCTGAGTGGTGCCGTTGGGAGAGGTGACGTTAACTCGCAATTGCGAGGGGTGTTCGTCAGCGGCCATCGCCAGCACCCCTGCCCCGGCGACGGTTGATTTGGCCAACTTCATCGCCAGTTCCGGTGGCAGACCATGCGCTTCGCCAGCTTGCGCCAGTGTTTCGATCAGGTGGAATACATAGGCCGGGCCCGAACCGCTGACCCCGGTGACGGCATCCATCTGTGTCTCATCATCCAATCGAACCGTCTCACCAATGGCCGAAAGCAGGTCTTCAGCCAGTAGGATATCCGCGTCCGAGGTGTTGGCATTCCCAATCAGCGCCGTGATCCCCTGCCGAACCGCCGCAGGCGTATTTGGCATCGCACGGATGATCGGCGTATCTGCCCCAATGACGTTCTCGAAAGTGGCCAGCGATGTACCCGCTGCGACCGATATGAAAAGACTGTCACCATTGCCCAGCGCTTGAATGGCTGGCAGGGCTTCGCCCATCATCTGTGGTTTGACCGCTACGAGTACAACTGCGGGTGCCTCGGGGAGAGGAGTGTTGATGTTGACGCCCTGCGCCTTCAGCCAATCCGAGGGGTAAGGATCAATCACCCAAACAGATGCTGCGGGCAGGCCATGTTCCAACCAACCCGCAAGCATTGCTGAACCCATCTTGCCGCATCCCAGAAGCACCAACCCCTGTTCGGCGACGCGCGAGATATCCATGATTGCCCCTCCCCTATGGTTCGGGGCAAAGCTTTACGCGCGGCCGTAGGCCTCTGCAATGGCGACTTGCATCGCCTCTTCGGGGTCTCGGTTTCCCCAGGTCACCAGTTGGATCGCGGGGTAATAGCGCTCGGCGCTCAGTACCGCTGCGGTGATCATGGTATCGATCTGTTCTGGGCTGGCCGTCTGACCACCGGCCAGCACCAAGCCATAGCGATAGACCATCAATTTCTGGTTGGCCCAGTAGGTAAACGCCCCGGCCCAACACTGATCATTCATCTTGTTCAGTAGCTCATAAAGCTCGGTTTCGCGCTCGGCCGGAGGCTCCATCTCAAAGGAACACACCATGCGGAGCGTTTCATCGTAATTCGACCAGGCCAAAGTTATCGAATATGTGCGCCACTGTCCTTCGACAGCCATCGCAATCTGATCATCCCCGATCCGGTCAAAATCCCAGTCGTGATGTTCTGCAAGATGTTCAACAATGTCGATCGGATGAAGGTCTTCTTCGAGATACTGCTCGGAAAGGGCCATAATGCCACCTCACTAATCTCTAGCATTTTGGGGCTGGCAGCGCCCCAGCGCTAGTTGCCTGCTCTACAAGCCGGGCTTCCCCAGTCTGCCTGTACTAAATATGGTGCGATGTGAGCACTGCTCTGGCAACCCTATTTATTGGGGATAACAGCAATAAGTTGTGGACAGTTGGCAACGCCGATCAAAATATTGGCGTTGGATGCAGCTTTGTCTTGATAAATTTCTGCAGAGCGGCAAAATGCACAACACCGCACAATCCAAGTTCGGATTGCGCGGCGGATGCTTTTACCCAAAATCTTAAATTCCTGCGGACGTTACTTGTCCAGCTTCGCCTCGAGCGCGGCAATTCGCTGTTCAAGTGCACCGTTCTCTTCGCGCGCTTTCTGCGCCATGGCACGCACAGCATCAAATTCTTCACGGGTTACGAAATCCCGGTCGGCCAGCCAGCGGTCCATCATGGATTTCATCGCATTCTCGGCCTCTTCTCGTGCCCCCTGCGCCACACCCATGGCATTGGTCATCAGTTGAGACATATCGTCCAGAATCTTGTTACGGGTTTGCATGGGCTTTCTCCGATTTCGCGATTGCTCTCTATATGGGTAAAGATTGGCCCGGGCTCAAGGTTGACTTGCCACGCAAACCCCGGGCAATGAGACGCACATGCAGGCTGTTTTGAATTTCCCCGATCTGTCACCCGAAATTTTCTCGATCTCTCTGTTCGGGATGGAGTTTGCGCTCAGGTGGTATGCGCTGGCCTATATCGTCGGCATCCTGATTGCTTGGCGCATGGCGCTGATGGCGCTTAGGCGGCCTGTGCTTTGGGCTGATGACACACCACCGATGCAACCCGACCAGCTTGAGGATTTGGTCACCTGGATCATACTGGGTGTAATTCTTGGTGGTCGATTGGGGTTCGTCCTTTTCTATCAACCCGCATATTATTTTGCGTATCCACTGGAAATTCTGATGGTTTGGCAGGGTGGCATGGCATTCCATGGCGGCCTGTTGGGCGTGGTGATCGCCACGTATCTGTTCGGCAGGCGCCACGCTATACCGATTCTTTCGCTGGGTGATTTGGTTGCCTACACAGTGCCGCCCGGGTTGTTGCTGGGACGATTGGCGAATTTCACCAATGCCGAGCTTTGGGGTCGACCCAGCGAATTGCCATGGGCGGTGATCTTTCCCGGAACTGCGGCCCAGGATTGCCCCGGCGTTGTTGCGGGGATGTGCGCCCGCCACCCTTCGCAACTGTATGAGGCAGCACTTGAGGGTCTGATCCTCGGGGCGATTCTGATATGGCTGGCCTACCGGCGCGGCGCGTTTCAAAAACCAGGTCTGGTTATGGGCGTATTTCTGGCTGGCTACGGCGCATCGCGGTTTTTTGTCGAATTCTTCCGTCAACCCGATGCGCTATTTGTATCGCCCGGGAATCCGCTAGGGCTGGCGTGGCATGTTGGCGGATATGGATTGACGATGGGGCAAGTCTTGTCGCTACCAATGATTGCACTTGGCCTTTGGTTCGCAATTCGGGCACAACGCAGATCATGAACCTGAAGGATCGTCTGCTCCTGCGCATCCAGAATGATGGCCCTATGACCATCGCTGACTACATGACCGAGTGTCTGATGCATCCGGAACATGGATATTACACAACCCGCGATCCGCTGAGCGCTCAGGGCGATTTCATTACAGCGCCTGAAATCAGTCAGATGTTCGGAGAGCTTATCGGGTTGTGTTTGGCGCAATCTTGGCTGGAGCAAGGCAAACCTGAACGGATTGTTCTGGCCGAGCTTGGCCCTGGTCGTGGCACCCTGATGGCAGACATCCTGCGCGCCACTCAGAGGGTGCCTGGCTTTCACAAAGCGGCCGAGATCGTGTTGCTCGAAGCTTCACCTGTTTTGCGCGACGTACAAGCCAAGGCACTGCAAGGGTATGAACCTCAGTGGATCGAGGCAATTTCTGATTTTGAAGATCTTCCTCTGTTTCTGGTGGCAAACGAGTTCTTTGATGCCCTGCCCATCCGCCAGTTCCTGCGCGAAGGCGAAGGTTGGCGCGAGAGGTTAGTTGGCAAAAATGGTGCATCGCTTGCGTTCGGTCTTGGTGCGCAATCGGCACAAGCTGCGCTCAGCGAACGTGTCGAGGATACGCAGGACGGAGATCTGGTAGAACTGTGCGCTGCTGCCAGTTCCATTATGTACTCTGTTGCCGGGCAGATCGCTCGCAACGGCGGAGCCGCGCTGATCATCGATTATGGTGACTGGCGCTCGCTTGGCGACACATTGCAGGCGTTGCAAGCGCATGAACGTGTCGATCCCCTGGATCAGCCCGGTCAGGCGGATCTGACCACACATGTCGACTTTGAGGTCTTGGCGAAGGCGTCTCATGCTTCGGGCTGCGCATATACAAAACTGACCCCGCAGGGTGTGTTTCTTGAGCGGCTCGGGATCACCGCGCGCGCGCAATCGCTTGCCGCCCCTCTCAGCGGGTCACAGCTTGAGACGCTGGTCACTGCACATCGACGGTTGACGCACCCCGACGAAATGGGAAACCTGTTCAAAGTACTGGGCCTTTATCCGCCAAACGCCACGCCGCCACCGGGACTGGAACCATGACACTGGAAATCATTACCTCAGACATGCTGTCCCCCGTACGACACGGGTTCTTCAGCCGCCGCGGTGGCGCATCTTCTGGTATCTTCGAAGGACTCAACTGCGGAACCGGGTCGACAGATTTGACTGAGGCCGTAGCTTTGAACCGTCGGCGCGTCGCCGACGCGATGGAAGTGGCACCTGAGGCGATGATCGGTGTGCATCAAGTGCATTCTCCGACCGTGATTGCAGTCGATGGTCCGATGACTGGTGACAAACCCAAAGCTGACGCGGTTGTCACATCAACGCCGGGTTTGGCGCTTACAATCTTAACCGCTGATTGTCAGCCAGTGCTGTTCGCCGATCCTGACGCAAATGTGATCGGGGCCGCACATGCCGGTTGGCGCGGCGCGTTGGATGGTGTGCTGGAATCAACACTGGACGCGATGGAAGCGCTGGGAGCCAACCGGGATAACACAGTTGCCGTAATCGGCCCCACGATTTCACAACGCGCTTACGAGGTCGGCTCAGAGTTTCTGGACGACTTCCTTGCTGACACGCCAGAGAACGCGCGTTTTTTTGCAAATGGCAAAGGTGACCGGATGCATTTCGACCTGCCCGCCTTTGGCCTGCATCGTCTGCGCGAAGCTGGTATCGGCCAGGCCGAGTGGGTCCGTCACTGCACCTATTCCGACCCTGACAGGTTTTATTCATACCGGCGATCGACCCATGCCAACGAGGCCGACTACGGCAGATTGATTTCCGCTATCAGGTTGTAAATCTGGCCCAGATTAAGGCAGCTTTGCCCAGTTTCTGCCACATTTCTTGTGTTTATCAGAGTCAGAATCGTCTCAAATTTTCGCCAATGCACAGACGGTTACCCCAAGTGGGGTCGTCATGGCACGGGCGGAAGCAACTAAGAGGTACCTGAAACCTTCAATTTGTCCTCAATTCAACCCGGATCAGCCTTATAGGCGCCGCAAATCAGCGTCACATTGGCTTCATGAACGGGAACAGGGCGACCGCCCTATCGAAGCAGGACAATGGATATGAAATCGAAATCACGCTTTCTCAGCGCCGTTTTTGCGGCTGTCAGGGATCAAGAACCAGAAATGCCCTGGAAGCGGGTTTCAAGTCACTCAGTCAGAGTTGCACGCCGTTTGGCGGCGCGACGCTGACACAGCAACCCCAAGAGACCAGCTGCCGGTCTCGGAGGGCAAACGCATACCGGATGAAGCTCCGGTTCGGTGTGTGGGGTCGCAATCAGGACTGCGACCAGGGTTCGGAGCGTGTGTGTGCAGGCAATTGCAGCCTGCGGTTTACGAGTTTGTCTGGGGGGTCAAGAACTTGACCAAAACACTGGTGTTTTCTGATGCGGCGCTGTGCATTCGCGGCGACCGGCCTGTGTTTACCCATCTGATTACAGACAAAGAACAAGGTCGTCCGGCGATATTGCACGGGGGTTCAAGCCGTCGGACGGAATTTAGAGGGGACGGAATACCATGACTATTCCAAATTCTCTGGCCCGCGCTGCCAGAAACGCGGTCGAGACGTCAGCGCTATTGCGCGATGCGCCTCGACCCGCGACAAAGCAAAAAGCACAGCTTCGACGTTATGAAGTGTGCAGTCTGTTGAAAAACGGGGATATTTCACAGACGCGCCATATCGCGCCAGCTTTGCCGATGTTTGAAGATGCATTTTGTGCGTTCACGCGCGGATCGTTGGTCGAGACGCCGCAAGGCCAGATGGCGATCGAAGATCTGCTGCCGGGTGATGATGTCCTCACTCAAGACGGATCATCGGAAACCGTGCTTTGGAAAGGGTCTGTCACGCTGATACCCGGACGCGAGGATACGCGCGGGCGAACCCGGCCGCTGACACGGATCATGGCCGACACGTTCGGGATGCAAAAACCGATGTCGGGCGTCATCACGGGCCCCGCCGCACGTCTGCTGGGTACGCCTACGCACATGCGTCATTTGAACGGCGGGCAGCCCATGCTGACACCCGTCAGTGAGTTTCAGGATGGAATGGGTATCATTGAAACGCTGCCACCGACTCCGGTCGAGCTGTTTCATATCTGTGTCGCCCGGCATTCCGTGATTCGGGTCGATGGCCTGCAATTCGAGACCTATCATCCGGGCATCAACGCAGTCCGAATGATCAGTCACTCTTTGCGTTCGATCTATTTGAATCTATTCTCACATATCGAATCGTTGAATGATTTTGGGCCGTTGCTCTTGCCAAGAGCCGGAGATGGTGAAATTGACGCTATAACAGCGTGAACTGGTTAACTATTACTGCAAGCGTGGGGCATTATGCAGATTTTACTGAGTTGGGTTTTAACCCTTGCACTGGCAGCGATGCTGCCACCCTGTCCTGTGGATCAAACAAGAGGTAGGTTCAGGCCGTCCGGTTCATCCGGTCTTCCAGTACGTCAAATGGTACGCCTGGCTCGTCTTTTGCGCCTCGGATAACAAGCGAAGTCTTGACGCTGGCCACGTTTGGCGTGGTCAGCAACTCGCCTGTCAGAAATTGCTGAAAACTGCTGAGATCCGGTGCGACGCATTTCAGGATGAAATCAACCTCGCCATTCAGCATGTGGCATTCGCGAACCAATGGCCATTCCCGACACCGGTCTTCAAAAGCGCTGAGTTCGGATTCAGCCTGACTTTCAAGTCCGACCATGGCAAAGACCTGCACTTCGAACCCAAGCTCGCGGGCGTTCACCTCGGCATGATAGCCGCGAATGTACCCCGAATCTTCCAGCGTCCGCACCCGTCGCAGGCAAGGAGGAGCGGATATTCCTACGCGCTTGGCAAGCTCAACATTGGTCATACGGCCATCGGCCTGCAGTTCCGCAAGAATTTTGCGGTCGATTTCATCCAACCGGGTCGTGACCATCGAATGCTCCTGAGTTTTTCAGTTGTTATATCAGCAGCCCCAGGAGGCGCAATAATATTTCACAGCCACGCAATTTTCGTTATTTCAGATACATAATTGGCCGCAAAGCCAATCATTAGGCACATCACGGACCTGCAATATGAAGGGGCTTTAAGCCCTGCCCTGCGGTCGCTATATCGATCCGCACCGGACAACACGTCCGCCGAGGCAGTTTGAGTGAGGATACCATGGCCGAAACACGACACACCAAGGTTCTGATCATCGGGTCGGGACCTGCAGGATACACCGCGGGCGTTTATGCAAGCCGGGCCATGTTGGAACCGATCCTGGTGCAGGGTATCGAACCCGGTGGGCAGCTGACCACCACAACCGAGGTGGAAAACTGGCCGGGTGACACCGAGGTTCAGGGGCCAGACCTGATGGTTCGGATGCAGGATCACGCCAAGGCAATGGGATGCGAAGTGATCGGCGATATCATCAGCGATCTCGATCTAAGCCAGCGTCCCTTCACAGCCAAAGGCGACAGTGGCACCGTCTACACCGCCGACGCGGTGATTCTGGCAACGGGCGCACGAGCCAAGTGGTTAGGCATTCCCTCGGAAGAGAAATTTAAAGGGTTTGGCGTATCAGCCTGTGCCACCTGTGACGGCTTCTTCTATCGCGGTCAGGAAATCGTTGTGATCGGCGGCGGAAATACTGCCGTAGAAGAAGCGCTGTTCCTGACCAACTTCGCAAGCAAAGTCACTCTGATCCACCGCCGCGATGAGTTGCGAGCTGAAAAGATCCTTCAGGATCGGCTGTTCAAGAACGAAAAGATCGAGCCGCTTTGGTTTCACGAACTGGATGAGGTGATCGGAACCGATGCCCCACTGGGTGTGGAAGGCGTCAAGGTCAAGAATGTAAAGACCGGCGAAATCACAGAGATTCCGTGCAAAGGCGTATTTGTCGCTATCGGCCACGCCCCGGCAAATGAGCTGGTCAAAGATACGCTGGAAACCCACATGGGTGGCTACGTCGTGACCAAGCCGGGCACGACGAAAACTTCGGTTCCGGGAGTTTTTGCTGCCGGAGACCTGACCGACCACGTATACCGTCAGGCTGTGACAAGCGCCGGTATGGGCTGCATGGCCGCGCTGGATGCAGAACGATTCTTGGCGGAGAACGACTAAGATGATTACAGAATTCTCCGGCCTCGTCTGGAGAATTCTGCTCCGCACCCAATCGGGTGACCCGCTTTCATCGGCCCGTGCCCCCGAAGGACGGTTTCATCATTCTGGCCAATTCGCGCTTTATGCGTCGCTTAGCGCTGAAGGGGCCGGGATCGCCATTCGGCGCTATGTCTCGCAGTGCGACCCTCCACGGACGATCCATCGCTTGAAAATATCCAAGGCGCAAGTATTGGATTTGCGGGGGCAACCTTCTGCCTCGATCGTCTGGCAAGACATGCGGGCAACCGGCATACCCTCTCCAACATGGCGATTTTCGGACAAGGCCCGCACATACGGCGCGGATGGACTGCTATACAGTTCGCGCTCGCGTCCTAAACTGAGCCATTTGGTGTTGTTCAACGCAGAACACCAGATGATACAAACCGCAGGTGCCCCCTGCGACTGGTTCCCCGAAAGGTGACCGCGCCTATCTTGACCGGCACCCGGCACCGTATCAGGATCAACCATAGTAACGCGAAGAACAGGTGAGCTTTTGGAAAACGTTCTTTGGCGCGGCGGATGGATGAGCCGGCTCAGAATCGCAAGCGGCCTCGTGCTGTTTGTCTTTGCGTTCTTTCATTTCATCAATATCGGCCTTGGTCTGTTTCACACTGATTTGCTGCACGGGATGCAGGGCGGACGTAAAGCTGTCAGCCGTAATGAGATCGGCAGCGTCGTGATATATGGCGCATTGCTGATGCACATGGGACTGGCGCTTATCTCACTCGCGCAGCGCCGGACGCTCAGAATGCCTTTCAGCGTCGCGCTTCAGGTTATTCTTGGCCTGTTGATCCCGCTGCAGCTTATCTCACATTTGGTTCAGACCCGATACGCGCATGAGATTTTTGGGGTGAATGATGAAATGAGTTACATCATCATTCTGATGTGGCCCAGCACCGCGATCTGGTTCCAAAGCCTATTACTTCTGCTGGTGTGGGTCCACGGATGTATTGGGCTACACATGTGGTTACGGTTGACCACATGGTGGCGCGCGATGGTTCCATATCTGATCGGTCTCGCCGTCTTTGTACCGGGCTTCGCCTTCGCAGGCCTTCTGACCGAGGGGCGGCGTATCTGGGCCGATTTTGCCGACCCCGATCTACGAGAACAGTATGTCGAATACTATAACTGGCCTTCGCAAGAAGAGTTTCAGTCTTTGTTTTCCGTCACAGACTATGCGCAGTGGGTATTCTGGGCCGCGCTTGCACTAACAGGCTTGGTCTATCTCGGGCGCAAGCTTTGGCGGCGGCGGCATTCGGTGCGGGTGCGCTATGTCAACGGTCCAGAAGTTGTTTCGGAGAAAGGCATGACCCTTTTGGAGATGTCGCGCGCAAACGGCATCCCACATACCGCGCTGTGTGGCGGCAAGGGGCGCTGCACGACCTGTCGCGTTGTGGTTGAAGATGGCGCCGATCAGTTGCACCCACCAACCGAAGTTGAAGCCCGCAGCCTGAAAGCGATCAGCGCGCCAGAGGGGACCCGCCTGGCCTGCCAGATGCGGCCGTCCGACCCGCTCACTGTATTTCGTGTTTTCCGCCCCGACGGCGCGCGTGATCGTGCGCATGCGAGCCAGGGGCAAGAACGGCAGCTGGCGGTTCTGTTTCTGGACATGCGCGGGTTCACCGCCCGCACAACGGGGCAATTGCCGTATGATATCGTTTTTCTGTTGAATCGTTTCTTTGACGCAATTGTCCCAGCAATCACGGCACAAGGCGGGGTTGTCGACAAATACATGGGCGATGGGTTGCTGGCGATGTTCGAAACAGCCAACGCCGCAAGTTCGGCAAGTGCCGGTCTGAGGGCGGCGGCTGGGATCGGACACGCATTGGAGCGTTTCAACCAGCAGCTCCAAGCAGAAGGCAGCCAACCTGTGCGCATTGGTATGGGTCTACATCTTGGTGATCTTGTGCTGGGCGAAATCGGAGCGGCTAAACACGCGCCACGCACGATCATCGGAGACGCTGTAAATGTTGCCAGCCGTTTGGAGGCTGAAACCAAAGCACTGGGGGTTGAGCTCCTTGTATCGGACAAGGTTTTGGACGCGGCTGGGTTACAATGTGATCCCCGCGATCTGCGGGAATTCAGCCTGCGCGGTGTCTCTGAACCCGTCCCTGCCCTGCCCGTCAGGCACGCAGCCGACCTTGAGTCGCAAACCTCACCGCTGGAACAGATTGCCTGAGAATGCGCCTAATGAGCCTGAGCGGCGGGATTTTTTCAATAACATGAAACAAAAAACAGAAAACCGTTCCATTTCGAGAAAAAACCACGCATTTCATCCTTAGTTTTTGCAAGTCTATGGACTTCACCCTCAGGCCGAGGCACATGCCCTGCAAACACCCTTGAAACAAATGCAAACAGAACTGCGATAAGAGTTTTCCGATGACGATGTTAAGCAATCTGGCCCCTATCTCTGAACTGTATGTTTCCTACGAGTCTGCGCAGAAACTGAAGATAGAAGCCGCTGATCTGACCAGCTGGGATCTTAAGCCCCGGCAGATTTGCGATCTGGAACTGCTTATGAACGGCGGGTTCAATCCGCTCAAAGGTTTCCTGAGCGAAGCGGACTATGACAACGTGGTCGAAAACATGCGCCTCGCCGATGGAACACTTTGGCCAATGCCGATCACCTTGGATGTTGACGAGGATTTTGCCGCATCGATCGAGCTGGGGCAGGACATTGCCCTGCGCGATCAGGAAGGCGTGATCCTCGGCACCATGACCGTGACCGACCGCTGGACACCAGACAAGGCGCGTGAGGCGGAAAAGGTCTTTGGTGCTGATGATGATGCGCACCCGGCTGTGAATTACCTGCACAATGTAGCGGGCAAAGTTTATCTGGGCGGCCCGGTCACTGGCATCCAGCAGCCCGTGCATTACGATTTCAAAGCCCGCCGCGACACGCCGAACGAGTTGCGCGCCTATTTCCGCAAAGTGGGCTGGCGCCGTATCGTTGCGTTCCAGACCCGTAACCCTTTGCACCGTGCGCATCAGGAATTGACCTTCCGTGCCGCAAAAGAAGCACAGGCCAACTTGCTGATCCATCCCGTGGTTGGCATGACCAAACCGGGCGATGTGGATCATTTCACCCGCGTGCGTTGCTACGAAGCCGTGTTGGATAAATATCCGGCCTCGACTACGTCGATGTCGCTGCTGAACCTTGCGATGCGCATGGCTGGCCCGCGCGAGGCAGTCTGGCACGGTTTGATCCGCGCAAACCACGGCTGCACCCATTTCATCGTCGGTCGTGACCACGCAGGTCCAGGCAAAAACTCTGCCGGTGAGGATTTCTACGGCCCCTATGATGCGCAAGACTTGTTCCGAAAATATCAGGACGAGATCGGCGTCGAGATGGTCGATTTCAAACATATGGTCTACGTGCAGGAACGCGCGCAATACGAGCCGAATGACGAGATTCTGGACAAGGACAACGTCACGATCCTCAACATCTCGGGCACTGAACTGCGCCGCCGTCTGCGCGAAGGGCTGGAGATTCCGGAATGGTTTTCGTTCCCCGAAGTTGTTCAGGAACTGCGCAACCGCTTCCCGCCGCGCTCGCAACAGGGATTCACCGTGTTTTTCACCGGTTTTTCAGGCTCGGGCAAATCCACCATTGCCAACGCCTTGATGGTCAAGCTGATGGAGACCGGGGATCGTCCGGTTACCCTGCTGGACGGGGATATCGTGCGTAAGAACCTGTCTTCGGAACTGGGCTTTTCGAAGGAACATCGCGATCTGAACATCCGCCGCATCGGTTATGTCGCGTCTGAGATAACCAAGAACGGCGGTATTGCCATCTGTGCTCCTATCGCGCCTTACGCAACTACCCGTCGTGCTGTGCGTGAAGAGATCGAACAATTCGGTGCATTTTGCGAGGTGCATGTCGCGACCAGCATTGAAGAATGCGAGCGCCGAGACCGCAAGGGTCTGTACAAACTGGCACGTGAGGGCAAGATCAAAGAGTTCACGGGGATTTCCGACCCTTACGACGCCCCTGAAGACCCAGAGCTGCGCGTCGAGACCGAGAATGTCGAGGTTGACAACTGCGCACATCAGGTTCTGCTTAAGCTGGAAAGCATGGGGCTGATTGCAGCATCCTGATCACTTAAGACGAAAAAATACATCAAAGGCCCTCAGATTTCTGAGGGCCTTTTTCGCAGGTGCGGGTCTGGTTCAGTCGGGCAAATTCACCTGCCCGCGCATCAGGACATGGCCGCGCCCGGCAACTTTGATCCCCGTCATCGCATCCGAAGGTCCAACGCGTGTCACGGTCGCCTGACCGGGGCGGCCCATGTCATGGCCCTGTTCGGCGATGAATGTCTCTTTGTCCATCAGTCCGTGTTTCCAGAGATAGGCCGCCATCGCACCGGTGGCCGATCCGGTGAACGGGTCCTCGGGCGGGCTGGGGGGCGCCATCATCAGGCGCGAGAATGTGTCGCCCATAGTCGTTGCGCCTTTCAGTGTTACAAGAAACGGTTCAGCCATGTCCGACCCCGAGAAACCGGCCTTTTCGGTAATATGACTGAGCAAAGCAACATCCAGCTTGGCAGCGCGCAGCGCCTCGTGATCGCGCAGGACCGTAATGCAAAAGGGCAGACCGGTTGAAACGAACTGCGGTGGAGAAATTACCACCTCTTCCGGCAGGCTGATGGCGGCGGCAACCAGATCTGCGGGCACATGATCGCCGAATTGCGGGGCGACCTGCGTCATTTCGATGTCATCACCATTCAGTTTGATCGATACAATCCCTGCTCCGGTCTCAAGCGTCAGAGCATCACCCTGAACCAACCCCCGTGATCGCATCGCTGCAACGGTTGCTATGGTCGGGTGCCCGGCAAATGGGATTTCCCGGCTGGCCAGGAAGTACCGGACCCGGATATCAGCGATATCGGATGGCCCGGTAAAAGTGCATTCAACCAGAGAAGTCTCGCGCACATATGCCATGCAAACCGCGTCCGACAGCCCTGCACCCTCATGCACAACTGCGCAGCCGTTGCCACCAAAGGCCTGATCGCTGAACGCATCCACCCAATCGAAATCATACCAGCTCATCGCGCACTCCTGCGTTTCAATCAGCGGCACGATCACCGCTGAGGCAGAAAATGTCACGTCAATTCGGCGGAATGTTTGGTGGCCTAGTGAACGGCCACCGGGGACAGGTCATGTTCGCGTGCCAGTACAAAGGCCAGCTTGCGGTCGGCAACCAGTGCCAATTGCTGCCCATCGGAATCGTGGACAGCATACAGCTGATCCAGATCGCCTGCCTGCTCTCGCAGATCCTGCGGAAGGTCTGCCACATCAACGGCCTTTACATAGACAATCCGATTGCCTTCGGCGTTGATCTCAATCGGTGTATTCATTGCTCTTACCCCTTCTTGATGTTGATTGTCTGAACCACGGTTTCAGGCACGGCGCGGGTCAGGTCCACATGCAGCAGACCGTTTTCCATGATCGCCTCGCCCACCTCGACCCCGTCAGCCAGCACAAACATGCGCTGGAATTGACGCGCCGCGATGCCACGGTGCAGGAATATGCGCCCCTCGCTGTCGTCGCGCTGACGGCCCCGGATCACCAACTGGCGATCCTCGATTGTAATCGACAGGTCCTCTTCCGCGAAACCGGCCACCGCCAAGGTGATGCGATAGGAAAAATCCGAGGTCTGCTCGATATTATAGGGCGGGTATCCTTCATTTCCGGCCTTTGCAGACCGTTCCAGAAGGCGTTCCAACTGCTCGAACCCCAAAAGATGCGGGTATGAGCCTAAGGTAAGTTTCGACACGTATTTTCGTCCTTCATTGTCAAAGCGACGTATTCTGCGGTCCCGATGTCGGCAACCGCGTGATATAGAATATGGGAAGATACAGGGATGTCCACAAGGTCTGGCCGGATAAACCCTGACACACTATCTTGTGTTAGAAGCACCACTTGAAACACTGAGTCGTCCATGAACGCACCCACCGATCTTTCGATGAAAACCGATGAAGTCCTACGGGTGGAATTAGAGGTCTTTCGACGCCAGCACCGTGATTTGGACGAAGCGATCGAGGCCTTGCAGGCCAAGGGGACCTCGGACCAATTGACGATCAAGCGGCTAAAAAAGCAGAAACTGCGCCTGAAAGACATCATCCGTCTGATCGAAGACAGATTGACCCCCGATATCATCGCCTGAGAAGCGCGTACCGCATTGCCACATATGCGGATTTGGCTATAGTGCGCGCTCTTTCCGATGGCAGGGGCGTAAGCGGATGAGCGATGTGAAAGTAGGGATCATCATGGGCAGTCAGTCGGACTGGCCCACGATGAAAGAGGCCGCCGATATTCTGGATGAATTGGGCATCGCTTATGAGGCGCGGATCGTCTCGGCCCACCGCACGCCGGATCGCCTCTGGGATTATGGTAAAACCGCCGTGTCGCGCGGCTTGCAGGTCATTATCGCGGGCGCGGGTGGCGCGGCGCATTTGCCCGGAATGATGGCGTCGAAAACACGCGTGCCCGTGATTGGCGTTCCGGTGCAAACCCGCGCGTTGTCGGGCGTAGATTCGCTCTATTCCATTGTGCAGATGCCCAAAGGTTTTCCGGTTGCGACCATGGCTATCGGTTCGGCCGGCGGGGCCAATGCGGGTCTGATGGCCGCAGGCATTCTGGCGCTGCAGGATTCTGCGCTTGCGGAACGGCTGGATGCCTGGCGCGAGGCCCTCTCTGCTTCGATCCCGGAAGAACCTCAGCAATGAGCCGTATCGGTTTCATCGGCACAGGCCACATCGCTGCGCCAATCGCGCGGCTGATGGCCGCAAAAGGTCATGATCTTTACGTCACCGAGCGCAATGCCCAAGTCTCCTCGGCTCTGCAGGCCGAGCTTGGGGTCCGAGTTGGCACTCCGCAAGACGTGATTGATGCGTCCGAGATCGTGTTTCTCTGCCTGCGCCCCCATGTGGCCGAGGACGTTCTGGCCCCGCTAAGCTTTCACGCAGATCAGAAGATTGTTTCGGTGATGGCCGCCGTCTCTGAGGAGCAGCTATCCGGCCTGTGCGCGCCGGCATCGGATTTAGTGCAAACGATTCCGCTGGGTTTCCTTCAGACAGGAGGTTGCCCATTGGCCGCTTACGGCAAAGATCGCCTCTTGGCAGATTTGTTCGAGCCCGAAAATCCTGTGGTCAAAGTTGCCAATGAGGCCGCGTTGAACGCCCACTTTGCCATCTGCGCCATGGTGCCAGGTATCCTGGACCTTATGGCAACAGGCACCGACTGGTTGGCTGATCAGACCGGTGACAAAGACCGGGCCGAATTCTACACCACGCAGCTTGTGTCAGGGTTTCTGACATCAATGCACAAAGAGCATGCGGGCCAACTGGCAGCCGAGCGTGACGCGCTTGCGACCGAGGGCACACTGAGCCTTCAGATGACGGATATTTTGCAATCCGAGGGCGCGCATGATGCCTTGCGTGCTGCACTGAGTGCCATTGGCAAGAGATTGGAGACATGACGATGTCAGATATGCTTACGCCCGGTGCGACTATCGGGATATTGGGGGGCGGTCAGCTGGGCAGGATGCTCTCGATCGCAGCTGCACGGTTGGGGTTCAAGTCCCACATATTCGAGCCGGGCGCAAATCCTCCGGCCGGTCAAGTTGCAAATCAGGTCACGACCGCCGCCTATGATGACGCCGACGCATTGAAGGCCTTTGCGAAGTCGGTGGACGTGATCACCTACGAGTTTGAAAACATCCCCACCCAGGCGCTGGATCTGCTTGAGGCACACCGCCCCATTCACCCGGGTCGAGAGGCGTTGCGGGTCAGTCAGGACCGCTTGACCGAAAAGACATTTCTACAAGGCTTAGGCCTGCAAACCGCGCCCTTTGCAGACATCTCCGATTTGGACAGCCTGCGCGCCGCAATTGATGACATTGGCACCCCCGCTATCCTGAAAACCCGACGCTTCGGCTATGACGGCAAAGGTCAGGCCCGGCTGCGCGCACCCGAAGATGCCGGGGCGGCACTGGCCGATATGGCGGGCGCACCGTCCATACTGGAAGGGTTTGTGGACTTCAGCCACGAGGTTTCGGTCATCGCAGCACGCGGTCTGGACGGGCAAGTTGCCTGTTTCGATCCGGGCGAGAATGTCCATCGCGATGGCATATTGCACACGACCACAATACCGGCACGCCTGTCTCCGGCGCAGCGGACAGATGCGGTATTGCTGGCCGCCAACATTCTCAACGCGCTGGATTATGTCGGCGTCATGGGTGTCGAATTGTTTGTGACGCCACAAGGATTGATCGTGAATGAAATCGCGCCGCGCGTTCATAACTCGGGTCACTGGACCCAGAACGGCTGCGCCGTGGATCAGTTTGAACAACATATTCGCGCCGTGGCCGGTTGGCCTTTGGGCGACGGTCAGCGCCACTCGGACGTCGTGATGGAGAATTTGATCGGGCATGACATTGACCGCGTACCCGAGCTTTCACGCGAACGGGACGTAGCACTGCATCTCTATGGCAAGGCCGAGGTCAAGGCCGGCCGCAAGATGGGGCATTTCAACCGGATTTCGCGATGAGGTAATCGCGCTTACGCGCGATGCCTCCGGCGGAGGTATTTTTAGCCAGATGAAGCCGGGATCAGCTCAAGAAACGTGTTGCGATACTACCGGACATATAGCTGACACACCCGCCTGACAGTGTGGCAGCGACTTGATGGGTTACCGCATCCAGTATCACCAGATCAGCACGATTTCCGGGCTGTAGCGTTCCGCGATCATTCAGGCCTAAAACCCGCGCGGGACCGGACGAGACAAGTGCCCAGGCGCCCGCAATATCCAGCAGGCCAGATTTTACCAACATCAGCGCAGCGCGGCGCGGGCTGGGGTAGTGGTAATCCGATGCCAATGCATCACACAAACCCATCGAGATCAGAGCCACCGCGCTGGCATTTCCCTTATGTGAGCCGCCTCGCACAACATTGGGTGAGCCGAGGATGATGTGATCTCCGCCCGCCCGGGCACATTCGGCGGCTTCCAGCGTTTCCGGAAATTCCGAGATCATCACCCCGCGCTCGCGCCACTCAGCACGATCCTGCGGCGTTGTATCATCATGGCTGCCGAGCCGAATTCCTCGGTTCGCAAGGGCAGTGCAAAGGCTGTCCAGTGCTGCTGGCACCTCGGCGCTGCGGTTGTGCATTGCCTTCAGCATCTCAAAATGCACTTCGGGATTCCGTCCCGCCTTCAGTGCCTGCCCGGTCAAGCGGGGTGGTTTTCGCCCCTCAGCCAGCCGGTCATGAGGTAGATGATCATTCAGAACCACATAAGACACCTGCCAATCCGCGATACGTTCGGGCAGCCCCACATAGTCGTCCAGCATATGGGTTTCGAAGCGCAGTTGAGGGATCAGTTGGGTTACAACATCATCCCGAACCGCAGCGATGGCGTCAAAAACCTGACCAGCAAACTCGGGCCCGCGCACGCCGCCTTCCCAACTGTGGAACTGCGCCAGAACAGCTGTGGTTATTCCATTCGCGGCCAGTTCCGCCTCGACCGATAAAATGCCCTCTGCCATCTGCTTCATGGCACCGCGCCGGGGCGCGATGTGACGTTCAAAACCGTCGCCATGCAAATCAATGATGCCAGGCAGGATGAGGTATCCTGACAAATCAATCTGCCGCCCTGCCCTATCGGATTGAATGGTACCTTCGGCGATCGTCAGTTCAGCACGCGACACCCCTTCGCCGGGCAACAGAACATTCGCGCCGGTCAATGTCAGTTCCAATGAGTTCATTGAGTGGGCTCCGAGTCCGGTTCCGAGCAATCTTCCCCAAGACAGATCTGGTCGATGATATCCATCACCCCGTCAAGCCAGGTGATTTGTGGATCGAACTGTCCGAATTCGATGAAATGCAGGGTCTGCGCCATGACCCGCGGGTTGTTCATCATGAACGTATGCGTCACCGGCAAGACGATGTGATCAGCCATACCCTCAACCTTTGTGGTCTCTATCGATACCTTGCCGTCATCTGGACCATCGATCAGAGACGAGAACAATGGGTTCAATGAGTTCTCGCCTGCAATCACCCCCAAATCGAACTCCACGGGCGGCAGGCGGCGTGGAATACCCTCTGGTCCGGTTCCCAACGCAAGCCCTGCAGGGCCATTCAGAAAGCCGAAAACCTCCCAGGCGCCAAGCTCGTCTACCAGTTGGCTGCCCTGATTAGGAGGTCCGAGCATGACAACGCGTCCCAGATTCTCAGGGTCGTTGTCCTGCAACCAATAGCGCAGCAGAATGCCCCCCATCGAATGCGCTACAACGTTAACCGTATCCTCCCCGCAGGCGGCGAACGCAGCTGGTAAAGTCTGGTTGGCGAGGTCTGGTATTGGTAGGTCTGTCGAAGGGTAACCGGGACGAACCACAGTGTAACCATGCGCATGAAATAGCTGTTCCATGACGGTAAACGAGGCCTCTGTGCGCGCGAGGCCGTGCAGAAGGACCACGCATTTCGCATTGACCACCGCAGGCATAAGGCACAAGAGGAGAACAGCAAGAAATTTCATACACGCCAGATAAGGCCTAACCCAGGCCGAGGGAACCCCTAGCCACGGTTCCGGCGCAGCACCGCCAGTGCGATGCCGCCGAGTACAAATCCGGCGCCGAGCAGAAGCCTTAGACTTGCCATCTCGGCTAACAGGATGACCCCGGCAGCAATTGCGATAACTGGAACGCTGAGTTGCACGATCGCGGCCACCGCCGGTGAAAGCTGTGGCACGACACGGTACCATAGCGCATAGCCGAGACCGGACGTGACGCCTCCGGAAAGCGCAGCCAGCCCATAGCCAAGCGGAGACATTTGCCAATTGCTTCCCAGCAGGAACAGGGCAAGTCCCGTGACGGGCAACGCCATGATGAAATTTGCTGCAGTTCCCGACAATGCATCTGGTTCGGACCGGCCCGCGATGGAATATATGGCCCACCCGACCCCGGCAGCCGTCATTAAGCCGGCCCCCTTCGGGTCGACCTGAACCGTCCCAGCAGGCCAAAGAACAAAAGCCAGTCCACCAAGCGCAATACCGGCACCCAATATCTGTCTCAAAGTGGGTGCAGAACCGGTCATTGCACCAATCGCAAACATGGTAATTTGCACAACCCCGAACAGGATCAGCGCACCAAGCCCGGCATCAAGCGTCAGATACGCAACTGAAAACCCGATCATATAAAGCGACAGTGACCCGGCCCCAACAACACGTCGACGATTAAAAACAGGGATCGAGCTGCCCCGAAGCGCCACCAATACCGTTAAAACCAAGGCACCAGCCAAAACCCGGATAATGGCAAATCCCGCCGGATCACTTGCGCCACTGTCGATAGCAAGGCGGTTCAGGATCGAATTCGCGGCGAAGGCGCACATGGTTAAAACGGTCAGAAGAAACAGTCGCATATCAACCGCATAGCCGTTTCAAAGGGATTTGCACACTCACATTCCCGATTGCCGAGCCAATCCCGACCCTCCTCGGACCAGAGCCTACCAGCGCCAATGATACGAATGCGCAACAGACATTCCAAACAAAACCGGGGCCGCCCAAAGGCGACCCCGCTATCAAGCACTAAGGCTTAAGCAGCTTACATCATGCCGCCCATGCCGCCCATGTCGGGCATGCCGCCGGCAGGTGCCGCGCCTTCTTTGGCGGGCTTATCGGCAACCATTGCTTCGGTGGTGACCAGCAGGCCCGCAACCGATGCCGCATCTTCCAGAGCGGTACGGACAACTTTGGCCGGGTCGATCACACCGAACGAGAACATGTCGCCATATTCTTCGGTCTGAGCGTTGAAGCCGAATGCTGCGTCGTCGCTTTCGCGAACTTTGCCAGCAACAACCGCACCGTCGACACCAGCGTTCTCGGCGATCTGGCGCAGAGGCGCTTCGATTGCCTTACGAACGATGTTGATACCTGCGTTCTGGTCGGCGTTTGCACCTTCCAGAGTTTCCAGTGCTTTACCGGCCTGAACCAGAGCAACACCACCGCCCACAACAACGCCTTCTTGTACAGCAGCGCGGGTTGCGTTCAGAGCATCGTCCACACGGTCCTTACGCTCTTTCACTTCAACTTCGGTCATGCCGCCAACGCGGATAACGGCAACACCGCCTGCCAGTTTGGCAACGCGCTCTTGCAGCTTCTCACGGTCGTAATCCGACGAGGTTTCTTCGATCTGAGTGCGGATCTGAGCAACACGTGCTTCGATCTCGGCTTTCTCGCCAGCACCGTCGACGATGGTGGTTTCGTCTTTGGTGATCTCGATCTTCTTGGCGGTGCCCAGCATGTCCATGGTGACGGACTCGAGCTTCATGCCCAGATCTTCGGAGATCACCTGACCACCGGTCAGGATCGCGATGTCCTGCAGCATGGCTTTGCGGCGGTCGCCGAAGCCCGGTGCCTTGACAGCAGCAATTTTCAGGCCGCCGCGCAGTTTGTTGACCACGAGGGTCGCCAGTGCTTCGCCTTCAACGTCTTCCGCGATGATCAGCAGCGGCTTCTGCGACTGGATCACCTGCTCGAGCAGCGGAACCATCGGCTGCAGCGAGGACAGTTTCTTTTCGTGCAGCAGGATCATGCAGTCGTCGAGTTCTGCGATCATCTTGTCTGCGTTGGTGACGAAGTAAGGCGACAGGTAGCCACGGTCGAACTGCATACCTTCGACAACATCGGTCTCGGTTTCCAGACCTTTGTTTTCTTCGACGGTAATAACGCCTTCGTTGCCAACCTTCTGCATCGCGTCTGCGATCTGCTGGCCGATTTCGGCTTCGCCGTTGGCCGAGATGGTGCCAACCTGAGCAACTTCTGCCGAGTCTTTGACTTCACGCGAAGCGTCTTTGATGCCTTCGACAACCTTGGCAGTTGCCAGGTCGATGCCGCGCTTCAGGTCCATCGGGTTCAGGCCAGCAGCAACCTGCTTCAGACCTTCGCGAACGATGGCTTGGGCTAGAACGGTTGCGGTGGTGGTGCCGTCGCCGGCTTCGTCATTGGTGCGGCTGGCGACTTCTTTCACCATCTGCGCGCCCATGTTTTCGAACTTGTCTTCCAGTTCGATTTCCTTGGCAACCGAAACACCGTCTTTGGTGATGCGCGGCGCGCCAAAGGATTTGTCCAGAACCACGTTGCGGCCTTTCGGGCCCAGGGTCACTTTAACAGCATCGGCCAGAACATTTACACCGGCCAGCATGCGGTTACGGGCATCAGTGTCAAACTTGACGTCCTTTGCAGACATGTTGTCTCTCCTTGAGAATATCTGTTGAAATGAAGATCAGAGAAAGCGGGTGCGCTTACTCGATGATCCCCATGATGTCGCTTTCTTTCATCATCAGCAGCTCTTCGCCGTTGACCTGAACCTCGGTGCCCGACCATTTGCCGAACAGGATCTTGTCGCCAGCTTTTACAGCCATCGCGATCAGTTCGCCGCTGTCCTTGCGCGCGCCTTCGCCGGTTGCAACGACTTCGCCTTCGCTGGGCTTTTCTTTTGCGCTGTCGGGAATGATCAGTCCGCCTGCGGTTTTCTCTTCGCTTTCTACGCGACGAACCAGCACACGGTCATGAAGCGGTTTCAATGCCATCTTTGCAGCTCCTTGGGCTCAAAGTTTGTTATCCTCCCCTCGCCGACTGACGAGGCGTTAGCACTCGGGTCTCATGAGTGATAACGACGCATAGCTAGGGAGTTGCAGGAAGCGAGTCAACAATATGTGAAAGATTTTTTTGCCTGGCGCGATAAGCAGGCAAGAACAAGGCACCTAGTCTGGCTGATCCCAGCTGTACGCCCAGTGTTTCAGACCTTCTTGCCCTGCCTCAGACAGCGCGTAGACGCCCTTTTCCACTTTTTCGAACCAGCCGTAATGATTGTCGTACATCAAACGTGTCGCCGCACTTACGCCAGTGGCCTTTGCGACATCGGCCCCCTTGCCCGCTCCGTTCTCTGCCAGATGGGCCGCGCATTTTAGCGCATCTTGCCGATAGGCCGTTACGATCCCATGACGCGTGGCACCGCCCGCATTGGGATCGCCCTGCAACCTTTCAAACTCGCGCAGCAATCGCTTAGCCCTGACCTTATCCTTGCGCGGCGCATAGGGGCCGGGATCGCATTGAACCTCGACCGCTCCATCAGAGCGCACGGTGATCAGGCCCAATCCCAGGCGGCGGCACAGCGCCAGATTATCCTTCAACGCCCGTCGCGCTGCCCGGCCTTTTGGTTTACAGACCCCAATATAGACCTGATCGGTTATTTTCAGTCGTGTGATGGCCTGATGAAACAGCGCGAGACTGAAGCGCAGCTTGAGTTCCACGATCACCGGCTCCTGCCCATCCCGCAGAGCAACAATATCGGCGGCGCCAACCTCACCTTTCACGGTATATCCCTGACGTTCCAACAAGGCTTTGATGGGTGGATAGAGATCCTGCTCGAGCTTCATAACGCTATGCTATGTAGTTTCGCGCGGATTGCCAGCCACGGTTTGAAGACAAACTACATTGCAACTTACAAGAAGGCAGGAGTACGTCTTGGTCATATTCGCCATTTCCGGAAGGTTCCATATGCGCTTGCTCAGCTTTTGTCTCGGCCTTTTGCTTCCGATTACCGCCCATGCGGCCTGCGAAGGGAGAGATCTTAGGCTTGACCTGTCGGCCGAAAGTCAAGCTGATCTCGAGAAGACAATCAGTGACATTCCGTTTCCGGAGGGCAACCACTGGATCGCGACAAAAGACGGGACCGTCTTGCACCTGATCGGCACCCTCCACACCAGCGACCCCCGCATGGCACCCGTGGTCGAGCGCTTGGAGCCAGTTCTGAGTCAGGCCGACGCGTTTTTCTTCGAGGTCACACAGGACGAAATGGACGCGTTCGAAAAAGATCTGGCCGATGATTTCAGCCCGGTCCTGATTACGTCCGGCCCCACTTTGATTGACCTGATGTCGGAAGAAGATTGGACAGCGCTGTCCGCGACTCTGGCCGAGCGTGGCATTCCCGCCTGGATGGCCGCCAAGATGCGCCCTTGGTTTCTAAGCATGATGTTGGGCATTCCGCCTTGCCGGATGAATACCCCAGACTTTGATCGCGGCATGGACACGCGCCTGACGGAACTGGCCGAACAACACGGGATACCCCAGTATTCGCTAGAGCGGATCGAGGATCTGATCGCCATGTTCGACAGCCATCCTCTGGAGGAACAAGTGGCCTCACTGACCAGGCTGGCCGGGGCGCTGCAGGCCGGGGACGACCAAATGATCACCATGGCGAACGCCTATATCGAAGAGCAGCACGCCGCGATCATTGAGCTTGCGAAAATTCAGGGACTTGAAGCTTCAGGGATGACACCAGAAGAGTTTAACGCCGAATGGAAAGGGTTCGAGGATCAGCTTCTGGTGCAACGCAACGCCAACTGGATGGAAAAGATTCTGGACCTGAAGGATCAGACCGCGGTGATCGCTGTCGGGGCCGGACATCTGAGCAACGACTACGGCTTACTGAACCAGCTACAGCAAGCCGGATATACACTGGAACGCGCTGAATTCTAGGTTTTCAGACCAAGGGTCGCAGCAAGTTTGCTTCCGGGTGACAACCGTGTTTGACCACCCTATAAGGCGCGCAAATCCATATTCTTCAGGACACGAGACATGACAACGCTAGTTTTTGGCCACAAATCTCCCGACACCGATTCCACCGGCTCTCCGATCCTGTGGTCGTGGTATCTGAACGAAGTGAAAGGTGAACAGGCACAGCCCGTTTTGCTAGGCGAACCCAACACCGAAGCCGCCTTTATGCTTGAGCGTTGGGACCTGCCCAAGCCGCAAATCATCGAGGACGTGGCCGAGGATGCACCGGTTGTCATCGTCGACACCAACAATCCGGCCGAGCTGCCCGCCAGCATCAACAGCGCCGATATCCGCGCCATAATCGACCACCACAAACTGGTTGGCGGGCTTGAAACCAAAGGCCCCATCGACATCACCGTGCGCCCGCTGGCCTGCACGGCAACCATCATGGTCGATCTGATGGGTGACGACGCCGCCAAGATGCCCGACGCGATCAAAGGTGCCGCGCTGACCTGCATCCTGTCGGACACACTGGAATTCCGCTCACCCACAACCACCGCGCACGACCGCGCCGTGGCTGAGAAACTGGCGGCTGAACTTGGTCTGGATGTCTCGGCCTACGCCGCCGACATGTTTGCAGCAAAATCGGATGTATCGTCATTCTCGGACGCCGAACTGATCCGCATGGACAGCAAAGAATACGAAGTAGACGGCACCAAGTTCCGGGTCTCGGTTCTGGAAACCACAGCCCCCGGTGTCGTGCTGGATCGCAAGGACAGCATCGTAAGCTCGATGGCTGATGTGGCCAAGGAAGACGGCGTTGATCAGGTGTTGCTGTTCGTGGTCGACATTCTGAACGAAGAGGCAACGCTGCTGGTTCCAAATGATCTGGTCAAAGGTGTCGCTGAGAAGAGCTTTGGCGCAACCGTGGACGGTGACGCGGTTGTGTTGCCCGGCGTGATGAGCCGGAAAAAGCAGATCATTCCGAACCTCAAGGTTTGAATTTAGATTATCAAAGGCGCCCGAAACCGGGCGCTTTTTTTTGCGAGGCTCTGCCTCGCGCTCCGAGATATTTTTGGCCAGATGAACAAGGGGGGTTGATTTCGGCCGCTCCGCCTTGGGCTGCACCTCTGGCCAATTGCGCCACGCTCTGCCATAGGCTTTGACATCTCGCATTCCCTGCTGCACGAGGCGCGCCATGACCCAGATCGTTTCTTCACTCGCTGAAATCTCTGACCGCTACAAAGCGCTGTTTGTTGATTTGTGGGGTTGCGTTCATAATGGGATAACTGCCTACCCAGAGGCCGTCGCGGCACTGCAAGCTTATCGTCAACGTGGTGGCACGGTGGTTCTTGTAACCAATTCCCCCAAGCCTCGGGCCGGGGTTGCCGAGCAGCTTTTACATTTCAATGTGCCGGCAGATTCCTATGACACGATTGCAACCAGCGGTGATTCGGCGCGTTCAGCGATGTTTCGCGGGGCGATTGGCGAAAAAGTCTACTTCATGGGGGAATGGCAGCGGGATGCCGGTTTTTTTGAACCCCTGAAACTGCTGGATCATCCGATCCACATTGAACGCGTTCCGCTGGACGCGGCCGAAGGCATCGTGTGTTGCGGCCCGTTCGACCCGATGGCGGACCCAGATGTGAACCGGCCCGACTTTCTTTATGCCAAGCAGAAAGGGATGAAACTGCTCTGCGCAAATCCGGACATCGTGGTGGACCGAGGCGAAACGCGCGAATGGTGCGCAGGTGCTTTGGCCCGACTTTATACCGAGATGGGTGGTGAAAGCCTATATTTCGGTAAGCCACACCCGCCGATCTACGATCTGGCCCGGCGCAGGTTGCAGGCGATTGGGGTTGATGTGTCGGATTCTGAAATACTTGCCATAGGGGACGGGCCGCAAACAGATATCGCTGGAGGCATGGGGGAAGGCATTGATACCCTCTTCATCACCGGCGGTTTGGCAGCCGCAGAAACCAAAACATCACATCATCCAGACGAAGACGCGTTGAAAGCTCATAACGAGAAGGAACAGATCAATCCAACCTATTCGATTGGTCGCCTGAGATAGCAAAAAAGACTTGATTTTCTGCAACTGCGAAGTAATAAAGTTGCCGACGAGCGGCAGATGATGGTCTTTTGTTGCTCTTTCGATCTCGAATGAGGGCAGCATGTTGGACAACCTTCCGCGCGGAACGATTTGCATCGAAGACATCGAAATGGGCATGTCACGGCACTTGCGCAAAGTCGTGACCGATGAAGATATCGAGATGTTCGCTCAAGTATCGACCGACCGGAATCCGGTTCATCTGGATGATGACTATGCCCGCGATACGATTTTCGAAGGGCGCATTGCGCATGGCATGCTGACCGCCGGCCTGATCTCTGCCGTGATCGGAGAGCAGCTGCCCGGACATGGAACCGTGTACATGGGACAATCGCTTAAATTTCTGGCGCCGGTGCGTCCGGGCGACATGGTTTATGCCGAGGTCAAGGTGATCGATATCGATTTTGCCAAACGTCGGGTGAAACTGGATTGCCACTGCGCAGTTGACGGAAAGAAAGTGTTGGTGGGTGAGGCCATGGTGCTGGCTCCGAGCCGCAAGTTCGACTGATAATCCACCTTAACCGAACTGCGGCTTGAACCTGACGGGCAGTCCCGCTAGGCAAGCCGCATGCATATCATCCGGGACTTCCAGTTTGTTGAACCAGAAGACCGAGGCGCAAGTGTCGCCATCGGGAACTTTGACGGTGTTCATCTTGGCCATCAATCCGTCATCGAGTTGGCGCGCAATGCTGAATTGAACGCGCCGCTGGGGGTCATGACATTTGAGCCGCATCCGCGAGAGTATTTTTCCCCAGAGGCACCGCCCTTTCGTCTGATGCGCGGCAATGCACGCGCGCACCGGCTGGAAAAACTCGGCGTGCAGAAGCTTTATGAACTGCCTTTTAATTCAACGCTCGCGGGTATGACGCCCGAAGCTTTTGCGAGAAATGTCATATGCGATGGTCTGGGGCTTTCTCATGTTGTCGTGGGTGCCGATTTTTGTTTTGGCAAAGGGCGCAGCGGTAACCCTCAGGACCTGGTTCGCTTTGGCGAAGAGATGGGGTTCGGTGTGACAATCGCGCCCCTGTTGGAGCGCACCGAGAATGTGGTTTCGTCGACTGCGATCCGGACAGCTCTGTCAGAGGGGCGCCCGCGCGATGCGGCAACAATGCTGGGGCACTGGCACCGGATCGAGGGTGAGGTCGTCGGAGGCGAGCAACGCGGACGAGAGTTGGGGTACCCGACAGCCAATATGTCGATCGAAGGACTACACCCTCCGAGATTCGGCGTTTATGCAGTTTTGGTCGACGTCCTGGATGGCCCGCATCAGGGCAGCTATCACGGGGCGGCATCGGTCGGGACCCGGCCCATGTTCCAAGGCGAGGTTCCTAACATCGAGACATTTCTGTTCAATTTCTCAGGTGATCTTTACGGTGCCACGCTGTCCGTTGGTCTGGTCGACTATCTGCGGCCCGAAATGACATTCGACGGCCTTGACGGGTTGATCTCGCAGATGGATGCCGATTGCGCGCGCGCGAGAGAGATACTGGCCAGCACATGACTACGGATCCAATCGATCGAGCTGGCCTCGCGCCCCGATTCTGGGAACGCAAGCCGCTGCGCAAGATGAACCAGCGTGAGTGGGAGGCACTGTGTGATGGTTGCGGCAAATGCTGTCTGAACAAGCTGGAAGACGAAGATACGGGCGAGGTCGCATTGACCTGTGTTGCCTGTCGCCTGCTGGATGACGAAACTTGCCGGTGCACCCAATATGATATCCGCCACCAATTCGTGCCCGAATGCATCGTCATGACACCCGATAACATCGACAACCATGCCTATTGGCTGCCCCAGACTTGCGCCTATCGACTGCTCTGGGAAGGCAAACCGCTTTACGACTGGCACCCTTTGCTATCAGGTACGCCTGAAAGCGTTCACACCGCCGGAGTCTCCGTGCAGCGGCGAACCGTATCTGAATTCGAAACGCCCATGGAAGAGTGGGAAGACTACATCATCGAGGAGCCGAATTAATGCATTTTGCCTCTGATAATTCCGGGCCTGTTCATCCCGAAGTTCTGGCCGCATTGGCCGAAGCCAATCAGGGCTATCAGATGGCTTATGGCGCCGACACCTTGATGAACGAAGTGCGCGACCAAATCCGCGGCATTTTCGAAGCACCGGGTGCGGCAGTTTATCTGGTCGCTACGGGAACGGCAGCTAATTCACTGGCGTTGGCAACGCTGAGCAAGCCGTGGGAAACCGTGTTCTGTTCACCCGTTGCTCATATCCATGAGGATGAGTGCAATGCTCCCGAATTCTACACCGGCGCGAAACTGACTCTGGTGCCGGGTGGCGACAAGATGACCCCCGAAGCATTGACCAAGTCCATTGAGGGGGAAGAAACCCGCGGCGTGCATGGTCCGCAGCGCGGGCCTGTCTCGATCACTCAGGTGACCGAGCGTGGCTCGGTTTACTCGCTTGCCGAACTTCAAGCCTTGTGTGGCGTTGCCAAGAAGTATGGGTTGCCGGTGCATATGGATGGTGCACGCTTCACTAACGCTCTGGTCGCTTTGAATTGCTCACCGGCAGAGATGACGTGGAAATCTGGTGTTGACGCAGTCAGCTTTGGCGGCACCAAAAACGGGCTGATGGGTGTCGAGGCCGTAATCTTCTTCGACGAAAGCAAAGCTTGGGAGTTCGAGCTGCGGCGCAAGCGCGGGGCGCACCTGTTTTCCAAGCACCGTTATCTGTCGGCCCAGATGGCTGCTTATCTGCAGGATGACCTGTGGCTGAAATCAGCTCGCAAAGCGAATGCCAATTGCGCGCGATTGGCGGATGGTCTGCGGGCAGTCGGGGCAGAATTCCTGCATGAACCCCAGGCAAACATGATTTTCGCAAGCTTTCCCCGCAGTCAACACAAGCGCCTGCACGAGGCCGGCGCCGTCTATCACCTGTGGGGCGATACGTTGGACGGTGAGGACGAAGACGAGATGCTGGCCTGCCGCCTTGTCTGTGACTGGTCCATCGGAACCGAGCAGATCGATCGGTTTCTGAACCTCTTGTAGTCGTGCCTCCCTGCCCCGGCTATTTCATCTCAGCCAGATGCTTGTCCAGATCATCAAGACGGTCCTGTCCCCAGAACCTCTGATCGTCCGGTGTGATGTAAAATGGTGCCCCGAAAACACCCCGGTCCACGGCTTCTTCCAGATTTGCGGCGTAGGTTTCCGCACCTACCAACAGGCCACTATCAGCTAGATTTGGATTAAATCCTGCCTGTTCCAAGCAATCCCGGATCACGCCATCATCAGAGATGTCCTTTTCTTCTGCCCAGCAGGCACGCAAGAAGGAATGGCAAAGTTTACCCACATCACCTGATCCATCCTGTACTGCTGCGATCACAGCGTAAGAGGACGGTGCCATGTTCGTCGGCCAGTGCGCAGGCTGCAGGTTCAACGGCATATCCAGATTGCGCGCTTGGCGCACCAGTTCCTGCGCGCGGTATTCGATGCGAGAGATATGACGATCTTTTGGTGGCGTTCCACCTGTCCGGCCGAACAGGGCAACAATATCCAATGGTTTATAGTTGATCGTCGCACCGTGTTTTTCCGCGATCTCTTCAAGGCGCATTCCCGCCAGATAGGAATAGGGCGAGAGTGTCGCAAAAAAGTAGTCAATCTGGGCCATGTTCACTTTCTCCGCTGCGTTATCTTTGCGGGACGGTAGACCCATGCTAAGCGGTGTCAACATCACGAATCTGTCACATTGCCACTGCTGCCCGGGGAAAATCAGCCGATGCCGACACTTCACGAACCCAAGCTTATCGCTGGGAACGCCAATCTTCCGCTTGCCGAAACCATTGCACGTCGCATGAGCCTGCATCGCGGCGTTGACCAGGGGCTGGTCGATGCAAGGGTCGAACGGTTCAACGACGGAGAGATTTTCGTCGAGGTTTTCGAGAATGTGCGTGGTGAGGATATGTTTATCGTTCAACCAACCTCGAACCCCGCCAATGACAATCTGATGGAGCTGCTGATCATCGCAGATGCCCTGCGCCGTTCATCCGCAGCCCGGATCACCGCTGTCATTCCGTATTTCGGGTACGCCCGTCAGGACCGCCGCACCAAAGCGCGCACGCCAATCAGCGCCAAGCTGGTGGCAAACATGCTGACTGGTGCGGGTATCGAACGGATTCTAACCATGGATCTGCACGCAGCCCAGATTCAGGGCTTTTTCGACATGCCGGTGGACAACCTTTATGCCTCGCCGATCTTTGCCCTGGATGTGAAGAAGCAGTTCAAAGACCAAATGGACGACCTGATGGTGGTCTCGCCAGATGTCGGCGGTGTGGCCCGCGCCCGCGAACTGGCCAAACGCATCAATGCACCACTTTCGATCGTCGACAAACGCCGCGAGAAGGCAGGCGAAGTGGCCGAGATGACTGTCATTGGTGACGTGAAAGACAAAATCTGCCTGATCGTCGATGACATTTGCGATACCGCTGGCACTCTGTGCAAAGCTGCCCAGGTGCTGATGGATAACGGCGCCAAGGAAGTACACTCTTACATCACCCACGGTGTCATGAGTGGACCGGCGGTTGAACGTGTGACCAATTCGGTGATGAAATCTCTGGTCCTATCGGACACGATCCAGCCTACGGCTGAGATCAACAAGGCCGCCAATATCCGCATCGTGCCCACCGCGCCGATCTTTACGCAGGCGATCCTGAACATTTGGAATGGCACCAGCGTATCATCGCTGTTCGAAGACAAGACACTGACGCCGATCTACGAGTCACTTTATCATATGGATTGATCGAAAAAACTGCTGACTACTATTGATAATGTCTGAATTCATGACGGCCTGCCTATTCGGCGACCGTCATGATTTCTTCCAACGGTTTTTTCATCTTTGCAACTTTTGGCACCTTCGCGTCGTCTTGCGGGTGGCCTACAGCTACGATCATAATAGGCTTTTCATGATCAGGGCGGTTTAGCAGTTTATTCAGGAATTTCATCGGGTTGGGTGTGTGGGTCAGCGATACCAGCCCTGCATGGTGCAGCGCCGCCAACAAAAAGCCCGTGGCAATGCCCGTGCTTTCAGGCACGTAGTAGTTTTTGAACCGATCTCCATCATCGAAATGACCCCAACGTTGGGCGAAAATCACTATCAGCCACGGTGCGTCTTCCAGATGCGGCTTCTGATCGTTAGTCCCGATTGGTTCAAGCGCCTTCAGCCATTCATCTCCGGCACCGCCTTCATAAAACCTGCGCTCCTCAGCTTCTGCCTCTTCCCGAATACGGCGCTTCATCTCAGGGTTCGAGATGGCCACAAAGTGCCAGGGCTGATGATTGGCCCCTGAGGGCGCTGTTCCGGCTGCGCGAATGCACTCTTCGATGACCGTGCGCTCGACGGGCCGGTCCGAATAGTCACGCACGGTATGGCGGCGTTTCATCTTGTTGTAGAACGCTCGCGCTTCGGCCAGCATTTCTTCATCAGACAAGTCCATACGATCCGGAAGGTCCAGGGCCTCGTATTCGATATGATCTCGTGCAAACACCTATAAGATACTCCGGTTGCGTTAGCCGCTATTTGGGATGGCCAGTCTTCTTTATGGGACGACGCGCGAAGGTGCGCAATCTTATGTCACGAACAGGCCTGCTTCACGAGATATCCCAATCGTCTTCATGCGAAACATCTCCAATTGCGGTCCAACTCACCCGAATTCTGGCGATACGCGTATCGGACCAGGTGCGAAACACCGCATTGAATCCTTCCGGCGTTATATCTTCGGCCTGAACTTCAGCCCGTAAAGCGGAAGACGTATCCACATCCCAAAGTACCACGCCTATCTGGATGATTGGCACAGAGCGGAACACTTCTGAAAAACGGACGCTTACGCGACGCTCACGCGGGCCCTCACCAGTCCACATCACGCCACCATCGGCGAAATCGGAAAACAAGACCTCCTCGCCCTGATCAATGCCGATGGGATGGGTTTGAAACTTTTTCATATATCGTCTTTTATTGTTCAATTCCTGCAGCTTAACTTCAGCGAATGGCAAAATCACGACAAAAAAACGGCCCCGCGGATACGGGGCCGTTCCAAGTGATCAGAATGTCATGAACCCTTACAGGCTCATATGCGTTCCTAGAGCTTCCATGTCAGCCAGCAACTTTGCAGCATCGTCGACGATGGTCTGATCGTCACCGGCCTTGGCTGCCTCGTGCGAGGCGCGGGCGTCAGCGATCAGATCGTCCAGATGCGAGCGTGTTACTTCAGCAACCGGAATGGCCTTTTCGGCCAGAACCGACAGGCCATCACCATTGATCTGAGCAAACCCACCGGTGACCAGGTATTCGCTGGAGCCTTGGGGTGCTTCGACCTTCAGGATGCCCGGGCGCAGAGTTGTAATTGTGGGGGCATGATCGGGCATTGCCGTCATGTCCCCGTCCGCGCCGGGAATCTGGACCGCGGTGGCCTCGAGCGAAGCAAGGCTCCGCTCGGGGCTGACGAGGTCGAATTGCATCGTGTTTGCCATCAGGGATACTCCTTAGGCGGCTTCTGCGGCCATCTTCTCCGCTTTGGCGATCACTTCTTCGATGCCGCCAACCATCAGGAAGGCCGCTTCGGGCAGGTGATCGTATTCGCCAGCGACAACCGCTTTGAACGACGCGATGGTCACATCCAGAGGAACCTGAACGCCCGGCGAACCGGTGAAGACTTCGGCCACGTCGAACGGCTGCGACAGGAAGCGCTCGATCTTACGGGCACGTGCCACGGTCAGTTTGTCCTCTTCCGACAGTTCGTCCATGCCGAGGATGGCGATGATGTCCTGCAGTGACTTGTAGCGCTGGAGGATCTGCTGAACGTCGGTCGCAACCTTGTAGTGCTCTTCACCAACGATGGCCGGGTCGAGCAGACGCGATGTCGAGTCGAGCGGGTCAACCGCAGGGTAGATACCCTTTTCCGAGATCGCACGGTTAAGAACGGTGGTCGCGTCCAAGTGCGCAAACGAGGTTGCCGGCGCAGGGTCGGTAAGGTCGTCCGCAGGCACGTAGATCGCCTGCACGGACGTGATCGAGCCCGACTTGGTCGAGGTGATGCGTTCCTGCAGGGCACCCATGTCGGTGGCCAGGGTCGGCTGGTAGCCCACCGCCGAAGGAATACGACCCAGCAGAGCCGAAACCTCGGAACCCGCCTGCGTAAAGCGGAAGATGTTGTCGACGAAGAACAGAACGTCGGTACCGGACTGGTCGCGGAACTGCTCGGCCAGGGTCAGACCGGTCAGAGCAACACGCGCACGCGCTCCGGGAGGTTCGTTCATCTGACCGTAAACCAAGGCAACCTGCGATTCCGACAGGTTGTCCGGCTTGATCACGTTCGATTCGATCATCTCGTGGTACAGGTCGTTCCCTTCACGGGTCCGTTCACCAACACCCGCGAACACCGAGAAGCCCGAGTGCACCTTTGCGATGTTGTTGATCAGTTCCATGATCAGAACGGTTTTACCAACGCCGGCACCGCCGAAGAGGCCAATTTTACCGCCTTTGGCGTAAGGGGCCAGCAGGTCAACAACCTTGATGCCGGTCACCAGAACTTCCGACTCGGTCGACTGTTCGTCGAAGGTCGGTGCTGGCTGGTGGATCGCGCGGGCCTCAGATGCCTCAACCGGACCTTTTTCGTCGATCGGCTCGCCGACCACGTTCAGGATTCGGCCCAGGGTGGCGTTGCCAACCGGTACCGAGATCGGTGCGCCGGTGTCGGTCACGGCTTCGCCGCGGACCAGACCTTCGGTCGCGTCCATTGCGATGGTACGGACGGTGTTTTCACCCAGGTGCTGAGCAACTTCCAACACCAGTCGCTTGCCGTTGTTGGTGGTTTCCAGCGCGTTCAGAATTTCAGGCAGCTGATCTTCGAAGTGCACGTCGACGACGGCCCCGATGATCTGTGTGACTTTGCCTTTTGCATTCGCCATGTTTCGTCTCCGGTATGTCTCTACAGCGCTTCGGCGCCGGAAATAATTTCAATCAGCTCGTTGGTGATCACGGCCTGACGCGAGCGGTTGAACTGGATCGTCAGCTTGTCGATCATCTCACCCGCATTGCGTGTCGCGTTGTCCATTGCGGACATCCGTGCACCCTGTTCAGACGCTCCGTTTTCGAGCAGAGCCGAGAAGATCGCAGTCGCAACCCCCTTGGGCAGCAGGTCGGCCAGGATGGCCTCTTCGCTGGGCTCGTAGTCGAATACCGCACCGCTATCGTCACCCGTCGCTTCGTCTTCGAACGATGCGGGGATGACCTGCTGTGCCGTCGGGATCTGGGTCACAACGTTGACGAACTTCGAGTAGAAGATCGTGGCAACGTCGAACTCACCCCCGTCGAAACGTGACAGGACGTCCTTGGCGATGTCTTGCGCGTTGTTGTAGCCAATGCGCTTGACCTCGCTCAGGTCGATATGTCCAACGAACAGATCGCCAAAATCACGCTTGAGCGCATCGCGGCCTTTCTTGCCGACCGTCAAAACCTTGACCGTCTTGCCCTTGCCGCGCAGCTCGTCCGCTTTGGCGCGGGCAAGCTTGGCGATGTTCGCGTTGAAGCCGCCACACAGGCCGCGTTCAGCTGTCATCACAACCAGCAGATGGACATCATCGCTGCCCGTACCACGGAGCAACTTGGGAGCGCTGTCGCTGCCCCCGACCGACGCCGCCAGCCCCGCCATCACGGCATTGAACCGTTCGGCATAAGGGCGCGAGGCTTCGGCAGATTCCTGGGCGCGGCGCAGTTTTGCTGCCGCGACCATCTGCATGGCCTTGGTGATCTTGCGGGTCGATTTGACCGACTCGATCCTGTTTTTAAGGTCCTTCAGACTAGGCATCGGAACCCCCTATCAAGCGAAGGTCGCGGCGTATTCGTCGATCGCTGCCTTGAGTTTGTCCGCTGCATCACCTTTGATCTTCGGATCTTCGTCGGTGATCCACTTCAGAAGGTCAGCGTGCTTACCGCGCAGGTGTGACAGCAGACCGGCCTCATAGCGGCCAACGTCAGAAACTTCGATTTTGTCGAGGTAACCGTTGGTGCCTGCGAAGATGACGCAGACGATTTCCGCGTTGGTCAGCGGCGAGTACTGCGGCTGTTTCATCAGCTCGGTCAGACGCGCACCACGGTTCAGCAGCTGCTGAGTTGCGGCGTCGAGGTCCGAACCGAACTGCGCAAACGCAGCCATTTCGCGGTACTGAGCCAGTTCCAGTTTAACCGGACCAGCAACCGATTTCATCGCATCGGTCTGAGCCGAAGAGCCCACACGCGAAACCGACAGACCGGTGTTCACAGCAGGACGGATACCTTGGTAGAACAGTTCGGTTTCCAGGAAGATCTGGCCGTCGGTGATCGAGATCACGTTGGTCGGAATAAACGCCGAAACGTCACCACCCTGAGTTTCGATAACCGGCAGAGCAGTCAGCGACCCTGCACCGAAATCTTCGTTCAGCTTCGCCGAACGTTCCAGCAGACGGGAGTGAAGATAGAAAACGTCGCCAGGATAGGCTTCACGTCCAGGCGGACGACGCAGCAGCAGCGACATCTGACGATAGGACACAGCCTGCTTCGACAGGTCATCATAGATGATCAGCGCGTGGCGGCCGTTGTCACGGAAATATTCAGCCATTGCGGTTGCGGCGTAAGGTGCCAGGAACTGCATCGGTGCCGGATCGGATGCGGTCGCGGCCACAACGATCGAGTATTCAATCGCGCCGGACTCTTCCAGTTTCTTCACCAGCTGCGCAACGGTCGAACGCTTCTGACCAACCGCAACGTACACGCAGTACAGTTTCTTCGACTCGTCGTCGCCAGCTGCGTCGTTGTAAACTTTCTGGTTCAGGATGGTGTCCAGAGCAACGGCGGTTTTGCCGGTCTGACGGTCACCAATGATCAGTTCCCGCTGGCCACGGCCGATCGGGATCATCGCGTCAACCGATTTCAGGCCGGTTGCCATCGGCTCGTGCACCGATTTACGCGGGATGATGCCCGGTGCCTTAACGTCTGCAACGCCACGCTTGGTCGCGTTGATCGGGCCTTTGCCGTCCAGCGGGTTGCCCAGACCGTCAACAACACGGCCCAGCAGTTCGTCACCGATCGGAACGTCCACGATCGAGTTGGTGCGCTTAACAGTGTCACCTTCTTTGATGTCACGGTCAGAACCGAAGATAACGACACCAACGTTGTCGCTTTCCAAGTTCAGGGCCATGCCCATGATGCCACCGGGGAATTCGACCATTTCACCCGCTTGCACGTTGTCCAGGCCGTATACACGGGCAATCCCGTCACCGACGCTCAGCACGCGGCCGATCTCGGCCACTTCGGCTTCCTGACCAAAATTCTTGATCTGGTCCTTCAGGATTGCAGAAATCTCTGCAGCTTGGATTCCCATTTATCCGACCTCTTTCATTGCATTCTGTAGGGAGTTCAGCTTCGAACGGATCGAGCTATCGATCATTTTCGAGCCCACTTTAACGACAAGACCGCCGATGAGGCTTTCATCAACGGTCGCATTGATTGTCACGGTCTTGCCCACACGCTCGGACAGCGTCTTGGACAGTTTATCCATTTGGGTCTTGGTCAGCGCTTTGGCCGAAGCGACATCGGCGGTCACTTCGCCACGTTCGTCAGCCAGCATGTCGCGCAAGACCTGTACCAATTGAGGTACAACAAACAGGCGCCGCTTCTGCGCCATCAGACCCAGCGTGTTGCGCAGGATGGCGTGCAGGCCCATCTTGTCGGCAACCGCGGTGATTGCACCCTCTTGTTCGGCGCGCGAAACCAGAGGCGAAGCGATCAGGTCGCGCAGTTCGGCGCTTTCGCCCAATGCTGCTGCCAAATCGTTGATTCCGGTTTCCAGACCTGCGAGGTCATTATTCTCTTTCGCGATCTCGAAGATCGCTGTGGCATAGCGCTCGGCAATGCCTGTGGAAATCGAAGCTGGTTCGGACACGTCCACCCTTCCGATATTTGAGGCCCCGATTTTGAGTAGCGGCCGCTACCTTGGGGCGTGAGGAAACCCCGTCCATTTAGGGCGGGGATCAAAATCACCGGGGATGTAGCAGAGGTGTTCCAACCAAGCAATACGCTATAGCGGTAACAGTTTTATCCACAAATTATTATTTTTCATACACTTAACCCAACTGCGACCCTTTGGACCGATTGGGGCAGTTGAAAAATGTTACGAATATGCAGGTTTTTGCGATTCCTGTGACCTTTTTCCCGCATTTTTTCCGTTCAAAATGCACCGGACTGTCACGCAGGCTTTAACAAACCATCCAACGCTTTGATCGGGCGCTTCGCTGTGTCTTTAGTAACGCTCCCGCTAGGCGGGCGAATGAGTTTACTGGCCTCAACCATAAGCACGCCTCCGGCCATGACGGTTGGGATGCGTTGTCCAGTCTTCTCGATCAGGCTACCTGATTTTAGCCAGAACCGACGGAACGAAGGCGGCAGGTAAAGCGCCGAGCAATGGTTTTCAGGGACGAAGTGGTGCGCGCGCAATTGGTTTTCCAACTGGGTTGTTGAATAGGGCTGCCCAAAGCCAAACGGCGTCCGGTCTGAGCGCGACCAAAGCCCGGCCCGGTTCGGTACGACAAATAGCACACGCCCTCCGGGCCCCAGAACGCGCCAGCATTCTTCCAGCAATTGACTGGGTCGGTTTGAAGTTTCCAAACCATGCATCACCACGAGTTTATCCACATGGCCTGTTTCGATTGGCCACATCGTCTCTTCGGTCAGAACGGAAACATTGGGCATCCCCGCAGGCCATGGCATTACACCCTGCGGACCAGGCATAAGACCAATCACACGGCGCGCATCTTTGAGGTAAGGCCGCAATAAAGGTACGGCAAAACCAAATCCGACCACAGTTTGCCCCTTGGCTTCGGGCCAAAGATCCACCAACCGACCACGGATCGCTGCCTGGGCCGCGCGACCTAGGGTGCTGCGATAGTAGAAATTCCTCAGATCCTGCACATCAAGATGCATTGCGGACACCCGGTCAATCGGCTTAGCTGGGCGCAGTCTAGCAATGAAAGGGCAAAAGGCCATGCCTCTTGAGATCGTTACCATTCCTTGCCTCAGCGATAATTACGCCTTTCTCGCCCATGATCCGGCCAGCGGTGAGACTGCCTTGATCGATGCGCCAGAGGCAGCTCCGATTCTGGCCGAACTGGATTCGCGCGGCTGGCAGCTAAGCCATGTGTTGTTGACACATCATCATTGGGATCATGTGGACGGGCTGAGCGGCATTCTAGCGAAACAGCCCGCGCGTGTGATCGGCGCAAAAGCAGATGAGCATCGGTTGCCAAAACTCGATCAGGCGGTGGTTGAAGGTGACACATTTTATATCGGCGGTGAGCCGGTCGAGGTTCTTGATGTGTCCGGTCATACAATTGGGCACATTGCATTCTACATGCCCCAAACTGGCGTTGTATTCACCGCTGACAGCCTGATGGCGCTGGGATGTGGACGATTGTTCGAGGGCACGCCTGCGCAAATGTGGGCCTCTCTCAGCAAGTTGGCGGCCCTGCCCGATGAAACAATCGTGTGCTCAGGCCACGAATACACACAGGCAAACGCCAAGTTCGCCCTGACCATCGATCCCGACAACCCAGCCTTGCTTGACCGCGTGGCCGATATTAATCGCGCCCGCGCTGCTGGAGAACCTACTGTGCCTTCGCTTTTAGGCCTGGAAAAGGCGACAAATCCGTTTCTAAGGGCCACTGATCCGGCGATTCAGGCCCATCTGGGCATGGAAAACTCTGATCCCGTGTCCGTATTCGCCGAAATTCGAGCCCAAAAAGACAGCTTTTAACCCGTTTCAAGCCCCAATCACGGCCACGGTCACAACAAATGTGACTGTCAAGTGAAAGAAAACCCTTGAAGCCGGGGCGGGATCAACCAAACTCTAATAGTATGAGGACATGGTTGGGATGGGGATCCGGCCTGCAGCCCGCCCCCTTCCGGCCCAATACAGAGGAGCACCCGCGTGCCTTCATTCTCGAGCACACTTGAACAAGCCATCCACGCGGCCCTTGCGGCGGCGAATGAACGGCGACATGAATTCGCAACGCTAGAGCATCTGCTGCTGGCGCTGTTGGAAGAACCCGATGCGGTGCGCGTCATGAAAGCGTGCAGCGTCGATCTGGACGAGTTACGCAGCACCTTGGTCGAATTCATCGACGAAGATCTGTCAAACCTCGTCACTGATATCGACGGGTCCGAAGCAGTACCGACTGCAGCCTTCCAGCGTGTCATTCAGCGCGCCGCGATCCACGTTCAAAGCTCTGGCCGCACAGAGGTGACCGGGGCCAATGTACTGGTGGCCATCTTCGCCGAACGTGAAAGCAACGCAGCCTATTTCCTGCAAGAGCAGGACATGACCCGTTATGACGCGGTAAACTTCATCGCACATGGTGTGGCCAAAGACCCGGCCTATGGAGAGAATCGTCCTGTAACGGGTGCTGATGAAGCCGAAGAAGAGGCTCAGACGACCTCTGGTGACGCTGAGCAGAAAGAAAGCGCGCTTGGCAAATATTGCGTTGATCTGAACGCCAAATCACGCGCCGGTGATGTAGATCCGCTGATCGGACGCTCGGACGAGGTTGAACGCTGTATTCAGGTGCTGTGTCGCCGGCGCAAGAACAACCCGTTGCTGGTAGGTGACCCCGGTGTCGGCAAAACCGCCATCGCCGAAGGTCTGGCGCATAAGATCGTTGCGGGCGAGGCCCCGGACGTGTTGTCGGAAACCACCATCTACTCGCTCGATATGGGTGCCCTGCTTGCGGGAACTCGCTATCGCGGCGATTTCGAAGAGCGTCTGAAAGCGGTTGTGACCGAATTGGAAGAGCACCCTGATGCAGTTCTCTTCATCGACGAGATTCACACTGTGATCGGAGCGGGTGCAACCTCGGGCGGAGCGATGGATGCGTCGAACCTGCTGAAGCCAGCGCTTCAGGGTGGCAAACTGCGCACCATGGGCTCGACCACGTATAAAGAGTTCCGTCAGCATTTCGAAAAAGACCGCGCGCTGAGCCGCCGATTCCAGAAAATCGACGTGAACGAGCCGTCGGTCGAGGACAGTGTCAAAATTCTGCGCGGTCTGAAACCATATTTCGAAGAGCATCACTCGATCAAATATACTGCCGACGCGATCAAGACAGCTGTCGAATTGTCGGCGCGCTATATCAACGACCGCAAACTGCCCGACAAGGCGATCGACGTGATCGATGAGGCCGGGGCAGCGCAGCACCTGCTCGCCGAAAGCAAACGTCGCAAGACCATCGGCGTCAAAGAGATCGAGGCGGTGGTTGCCAAGATTGCGCGTATCCCACCCAAGAACGTCACCAAGGATGATGCCGAGGTTCTCAAAGATCTCGAAACCTCTCTGAAACGCGTGGTGTTTGGTCAAGATGAAGCGATCGAAGCGCTGTCCAGTGCGATCAAACTGGCGCGCGCCGGTCTGCGTGAGCCCGAAAAACCCATCGGCAACTATCTGTTCGCTGGCCCCACCGGTGTTGGCAAAACAGAGGTGGCGAAACAGTTGGCTGACACGCTTGGTGTTGAACTGCTGCGTTTCGACATGTCGGAATACATGGAGAAGCACGCGGTCAGCCGTCTGATCGGTGCGCCTCCGGGTTATGTCGGGTTTGATCAGGGTGGTTTGCTGACCGACGGTGTCGACCAGCACCCACATTGCGTCTTGTTGCTTGATGAGATCGAAAAAGCGCACCCGGACGTATTCAATATCCTGTTGCAGGTGATGGATCACGGCGAATTGACCGACCACAATGGCCGGACGGTGAATTTCCGCAACGTGGTCCTGATCATGACATCGAACGCAGGTGCGCAGGAGCAGGCGAAAGCCGCCATCGGCTTTGGCCGCGACCGGCGCGAAGGTGAGGATACCGCAGCGATCGAACGTATGTTCACGCCGGAGTTCCGCAACCGCCTGGACGCTGTGATCTCATTTGCACCACTACCGAAAGAGGTCATTTTGCAGGTCGTTGAGAAGTTTGTCCTGCAGCTGGAAGCACAGTTGCTGGATCGTGGCGTGACCATCGATCTGACACCGCGTGCCGCCGAATGGCTGGCCGACAAGGGCTATGATGACAAGATGGGTGCGCGACCTCTGGGTCGTGTTATTCAGGAACACATCAAGAAACCTCTGGCCGAGGAACTGCTATTCGGCAAACTGGCCAAAGGCGGCGTGGTCCGTGTCTCGATGAAGAAGGGCGAGCTGAATCTGGAAATCCTGGGCCCCGATCAGCCCCGCATTCCGGGCGACAAGCCCCCGCTCTTGACAGCGGACTAACCTACAGCCTCTATAACGAAAAACGCCCGCCTTTTCGGTGGGCGTTTTTCTTGTTTGGCAGGTGATCCAAGGTGGTTCGAACCAGCCTTACCGCTCTGTCAGCTTCAACTCGATCCGACGGTTTTGGGCGCGCGCCTCGGGTGTGTCGGCGGGATTAACGGGTTGGAATTCTCCGAACCCGTTTGCCGCCAAACGATCAGGTGGAATGCCCAGCGCATCAACCATGTAGCGCACCACAGAAAGGGCACGGCCCTGGCTGAGCTCCCAGTTGTCGCGATATCGTCCGCTGCCTGCAAGTGGCACATTATCGGTGTGACCATCGACACGGATGACCCAGTTCAACCCTTCGGGTATTTCTGCGGCAACGCTTCGCAGAATATTGGCAACTTTGGCAACCTCCTGACGACCTTCCGCAGACAGGTTTGCGGACCCGGTGGCAAACAACACCTCAGACGAGAACACGAAACGGTCACCTTCAATGCGCACGCCATCCTGATCACCCAGCACATCGCGCAGTCGCCCGAAGAATTCCGAGCGATAGCGCTGCAAATCCTCGGCCTGTGCGGCTAGTTCCTGATTTTGGCCCACCAGTTTCTCGGCCTCGGCTTCCAGCCGAATACGTTCAGCCTCTTCCAGCAGTCGGCGACGGCGTTCTTCCGAGGCTGCGCGCGCTAGAGCGGCATTCAGATCCTGGCCCAGCGTCTGTATCTGGATCTCGGCGGCGGTATTACGTTCTTCGTAATCGTCTAACAAAGCCTGCAGCGACCCCAACTGGCTGCGCAGGGCTGCCATCTGCTGATTAAGCAGCGCGGTCTGACGTTGCGCTTCGGTCGAGATTTCCTGTTCCGATGCAAGCGCCTCTCGGGCGAGCGCCAGCAGCGCCGCGCGCTCCTCGGCCAGCGACCTTTGTTCAGCTTCATTTGCTAGTGCTTGGGTTTGGGCATCCAGTGCCGCCTGCAGTTGTTCCCTCAGTTCTTCGGCATTGATCTCACCGAACTGACGCTCAAGCTCTGCCTTGGCAGCCTGTGCCGCAGCTAGCAAAGTCAGGGTATCCTCGGCTTCCTTTCGCTGCGCTTCCAGCGCCAAGGTCATCGCTGTCAGTTCAGCATCTGCATTCTGCAATCGATCACGCAACGCCTCAGCAGCGGCGGCTTCGGCCAGACGCGCGGCCTCTTCCTCGGTCAGTTGCTGTTCTAGCTCGGATATCTGAGCTGCCTGTGCATCTTCGCTGGTTTCAAGTTCGGCGACGAGAGCTTTAAGTGCTTCGCGTCGAGCCGCGGCAAGGCGGGCGGCTTCGGCCTGTGCGTCGATTTCTTGTCTGCTTTGAGCAAGTGCCAAATTCAAGGCATCTTGTTCATTTAGCAACTCATCGCGTTGCGTTTCTAGCGCGGCGATATCCCCCTGCGCACGCGCCTGATCAGCCAGCAAAGCCGCGACCTGTGCTTCAAAGTCGGTTATGCGGGTTTGTGCCTGCGCCAGATCGTCTTCGACCTGATTAAGCGTTGCATTCAAGTTCCCAAGACGCGCTTGAAGACGGCTGTTTTCCCGCTCTTCCAGCCCCAGCGCCCCGGCCAGAGCGGCGATTTCGTCGGACAGCGCAGTCAGTTCATCCTCTTGACCTGAAATGGTTTCGCGCAGCACAAATTGCACGACCATGAAGATGGTCAGCACAAAGGTCAGCACCATCAACAATCCCGTCATCGCATCCACGAAGCCGGGCCAGACCGAGCCCGAAAACCGTTGACCTGTGCGGCGGGACAGCGCCATGGGTTACTCTCCTTCCGGGGGGGTACGTACGGCGCCCCGTGGCAAAGTCAACGCTTTGACCAGCAGCTCAAAATCCTTGCGCAGTTCGTTCATGCTGTCCTGACGACCAGCGGAGATTTCTTCGAGTATACGCAGCAACTGAACATCCATCGACCGCAGGCGCATGCGGCTTTCCGCATCGATCCCCTCGCCCGCGCCATGTTCGCGCATGTGATCCAACAAAGCGTCCTGCCCCAGCGCCACACGTTCAAGCGCAGCCGTTACGCCTTCGGTCTGGGCCTGCCGCTGGTTCATTTCCCCGATGACATCGACCAAATGTCCCAGTTTGGTCGAGACGTTCGTGCGATCAACTTCTTGCGCCGAGAACATGTCCTGCAGTGCATCCATTTGTTCAGACATGGCGTCCAGTACTGGGGTCAGCACGGCCAGTTCCGCGCCGCCCTCATCGCCCGCAGCAAAGCCAACGCGGGTGATTGAGGACAACCATTCTTCCAATTCGCGATAGAACCGGTTCTGGCCATGGCCCGCGAATAGTTCCAGCAAACCGACGATCAAGGATCCGGCCAGACCCAGCAATGACGACCCAAAAGCAACGCCCATGCCCTGCAGCTGCGCTTCCAATCCTGTCATCAGACGGTTGAAGACGGCCAGACCTTCTTCACCTTCCTGCGGGTTCAGGCTGCGGATCGTATCAACGATGGCGGGGACAGTGGTGGCCAAACCAAAAAATGTCCCCAGTAGGCCAAGGTAGATCAGCACGTTGGTGATGTAGCGGGTGATCTCGCGCTCTTCTTCGACCCGTTCGGCGACGGAATCGAGGATCGATCGGGTAGAGCTAGAGCTGATCTGAGACCGCGCGCCGCGTTCCCTCAACAACGACGCCAGTGGGGCAAGCAGTTGCGGCGGGCGCACATCGTCACGTTCGACGCCTCCGGCAAAGGCTTCGATCCAACGAACCGATCCGATCAGCTGTGTGACCTGCAGAAAACAGGCAGCGACACCGATGACAAAGACCAGCAAAATGAACCCGTTAAGATACAGATTGGCCTGAATAACCGGCAGCACATATGGCAACGCCATGAACACGCCAAGTCCTGACAGCCCTATTGCGATCAGCATCATCAAAATCTGACGGATCGGTTGTGAGAAATGTGGTCTCACGCCCTGTTGTGCCTGCGCCATGCGCGTGGCTCCTGGTATTGTCTGCTCTGGGCTGAACCTATCGAAGTTCGCCCCGTGACGCCAAGAGTTTATGCGCTGATTGTCCGCACCCGTTGCGACAACCACTCAAGATCAGGGTCGTGCAGTCCGATCTCGGTCAAGTGCGAGGCAGTATTGTATAGATATTCGGTATTTGGCCCACGTCCGCCAACAGCGTGGGCGATGATCCGAGCCTGCTCTTCCAATGGAAGACCGCCGCAATACTGAACGTGGTGAGCATCGATGACGTAAGTCACTGCATTTACGATCTGCCCGCAGTCCAGATGCACGTCCAGCATCCGCTCCAGATAGGCTGACGAGATCAGCTCACGCTCACGCAATTCAGCCAAAGTGCGCTCTTCGTGACCTGCCTCGACAGCAAGCGCCAATCCAGTGCAATGCGCGTCTGGCTGTTCGTCCAGCGCCAATACCAAACCGGGGTCTTCTTCCGTGCCGCGATGGTGGATAGAGCGCATGCAAAACGACCGCGCATATCCGTGCAATTTAGCGCGTTCGCTGCGTGCCACCGGAAAGCCCGGGTTCCACAGCAGCGATCCATATCCGAATACCCACATCGTCATTGCACTGGTCCTTGCCCGTTTGGCCCTATAAACATCAAATCCGAGGCAGGAAAAAGGGCCATTCATCATGCGCCGTCTGATACGCGTTTTCGTATTTATCGCCCTCGCGTGGAGCGCCTACTGGTTTGTCGCCGGTTATGGTCTGCGAAACGCCCTGACCGGTTGGTTTGACCGGCAGCAAGAACTGGGCTGGCAGGCCGAATTCTCGGACGTGTCGACGGCAGGATATCCGTTTCAGCACATCACACGCCTGAATAATCCCGCTTTGGCCGATCCGGTCAACGGAACGGCGTGGAGTGCGGACTGGGTCGAGTTCCAAAGCCCAGCAATCTGGCCCGGCCGCCAGATGCTGCGCTTTGCCAGTACGCCGCAGCGCCTTTCCTATTTCGACCAGACCACGACCGTTCAGGCCGAAGCGCTACAAGCCGAATTGCAGCTCCAACCCGGTGTCGCGCTGGTGCTCGAGAAAATGGCGCTGACCTCAAAGCGCTGGCTGCTGACAACCGAAGGTGATCCGCAAGCCGGAGGCCAGTCGCTGAGCCTTGTGATGGAGCAATCTGGAGCGCCCGAAAGCTATGGGATTACCGCGAAGATCGACGGGTTCACCCCCGGCGACGATTTGCGACGCCTCATGCGTTCAGCCTCAACGCTGCCGCAATCATTCGAAACGCTGGAAATGGATATGTTTGTCACTTTCGACAAACCCTGGGACCGCACCGCACTTGAGCAGCGTCGCCCCCAACCCGTTGCGATTGATCTGCGTTTGGCAGAAATGAAATGGGGTGAGCTGCGTCTGTTCGCCACCGGCGAACTGGAAGTTGACGAACAGGGCATTCCAACGGGTGAAATTGCGATGAAAGCCGAAAACTGGCGCGACATGATCGCGATGGCAAACGCCGCAGGTGCGCTGCCGGATCAGGCAGTCGATCCTGTGACCCGCGCATTGGGCTTCATGGCTGGACTGGGTGGCAACCCAAATGCGCTGGATTTACAGCTGAATTTCAGAGATGGGTTCGTCGCCTTGGGTCCGTTGCCCCTTGGTCCTGCCCCGAGACTGGTACTGCGTTAACGGCAATAGGTGCCGCTGCGGTAGCGCGCGGTGTCTAGGTGGAAATGATCCCGATGGTAGCGATCAGAGTTTGGTCCGAGAACCGTGCCAAATGGCCCACACGCGCCGCGCCATACCTTGGTCAGTTGCTTCTTGGACGGATTTTTGCGCCAGCCATTCAGAACCGTCACCACCTCACCATCGGCCATCTTGAAGCCCGAAATGTCGATGGCGCGCCCTTTACCATGCTCAGAAATCCGCGCCCCTTTACGGTTGTTACGTGTTCTGCAGGCGTAATGCGCGGCGACCTGTAGCTCGACCACCGGACCTCGGCGTTTGAACGTGGGCTTTACAGTTTTGTCGACCCAATTATTCAGCGCCTGTGCAGTGCCGCAATCCATCGTCGCTGGGCGGCTCAGCCCGACCCCCGATACTGAGGTGATTTGCACTGCATCCTTAATCCCGCAGGCTTTGATCTTGCCCTTCACACGTCCAACCGGCTTACCCTGAATATCGATATCGCCACAGACTGAACCCTTACGCAGCTTGCGTTTCTTAAGAAAGACGCGTTGTTCCAATTCTTCCGGGCGCACAAACGGGCGGATCGAATTCTCGGGCCCGAGCAATGGTAATTCAGCGGGACGGGCTGCAGCGGCCGTTACCTGCGGCGAAGCGGGCCGTAGCACCGGCCGGATGTTGGGGGTGACGATTGCCACCATCGCTTGGGTGGTTTCCGGGCGCGTCAACGGCACAATAGAAGTTTCAGGCGCCGCCGCATTTGCAGTCGTTGCCGCCAAAGCAACGCAGAAAATCAAATGGCTGCAACCGATCTTTCTCATGTCGATGTTTTTCCCCGCCCGAAATCTGGCGCATCCGTATCCTGGCCCGCATCAATGATGCCGCGGCGGATCGCCCGTGTGCGCGTAAAGTAGTCGAACAATTGCTCTCCGTCACCTGTTCGGATGGCCCGCTGTAGCGCAAAGAGCTCTTCCGTAAACCGGCCCAGAATCTCCAGCGTTGCGTCTTTGTTGGTCAGAAACACATCACGCCACATCGTCGGGTCCGAAGCCGCGATGCGAGTGAAATCGCGGAAACCAGCTGCCGAATACTTGATGACTTCGGTGTCTGTAACCCGCCGGAGATCATCCGCAACTCCCACCATCGTATAGGCAATCAGGTGAGGTGCGTGCGAGGTGACCGCCAGCACCAAATCATGATGCGCGGCGTCCATCTCATCGACATTCGATCCCAGACCCTCCCACAAAGCCCGCAGGCGAGCGATTGCATCCGGGTCGGAATCTTCGACCGGCACCAACAGGCACCAACGGTTGTCGAACAGTTCGGCGAATCCCGATTCAGGCCCGGAATGCTCGGTCCCGGCCAGAGGGTGTGCCGGAATGAAATGAACGCTATCGGGTATGTGGGGTGAGACGGCGTCAATCACGTGACGCTTTACCGACCCCACGTCTGAAACGGTGGCACCGGATTTCAGAACCGGCGCAATCTGCTGCGCCACAGGTCCCATTGCACCTACGGGGACACACAGAACCACCAGATCAGCACCGTCGACCGCCTCTTGCGCGGTCTCGCAAACCCGGTCACAAAGGCCGATCTGGCGCGCCGTCTCGCGGGTTGCCTCGGATCGCGCATAGCCCGTCACTTCGCCCGCAAGCCCAGCCCGTTTGATTGCCCAAAACATGGACGAGGCGATCAGGCCCAACCCGATCAGCGCAACACGGTCGTAAATCTGGCTCATACAGCGCCCCCTTTGAACGCAGTAATCGCTGCAACCACGCGACCGCAGGCGATTTCGTCGCCTACGGTGATCCGCAGCGCGTTTGGCAGGTTGTAGCCCGCGACCCGCCGCACGATCAAACCCTGCGTTTTCAAATAATCATCGCAGGCTTCCGCCTCGGCCCTGTCAGCAAAGCGGGCGAGGATGAAATTCGTGCATGACACATCGGATGCGACGCCAACCTTCGCCAGTTCATCAGACAACCAAATCCGGAGGCGTGCATTTTCAGATAGGCAGAACCGCAGATATTCATCATCCCGCACGGCGGCCTCGGCCGCCGCAAGAGCCGTCAGCGACAGGTTGAACGGCTGACGAACGCGGTTCAGCACATCAATAATCTCTTTCGCCGCATAGCCCCAGCCAACGCGCATCCCACCTAGACCGTACACTTTCGAAAACGTCCGGGTCATGATGACATTGCTAAACCGGTCCACCAGCCCTGCGCCTCCATCGAAACCATCGACAAATTCGGCATACGCACCATCCAGCACCATCAGGCAATCGGCTGGCAATGCATCCGCCAACCTCTGCAATTCGGCGTCAGAGATCATGGTTGAAGTAGGATTTCCCGGATTGGTCACAAAGACAATCCGTGTCTGCCCAGTGACCGCAGCAAGGATGCTATCTACGTCTACACGGCGATCTCTCTCGGGCACCATGACCGGGGTCGCGCCAGCCATTCGCGCGATGATCGGATACATGGAGAATCCATGCTCGGTATATATCACCTCATCACCCGGACCAGCATAGGCCTGCGCTACGAACTGCAACACTTCATCACTGCCGACACCGCAGATGATCCGATTGGAATCCAGTCCGTGCCGTTCAGAAATTGCGGCGCGCAGGCTGGAATGATCGGTGCTGGGATAACGATGCAGCGAAACGGCACTTTCGCGCACCGCTTCGATCGCCTTGGGACTTGGCCCAAACGGGTTTTCGTTGGAACTCAGCTTGATGACATCCGCAACACCGTCAACATGCGACTGTCCGCCCTGATACAGCGCGATGTCCATTATGCCGGGTTGAGGTGTGATCTGGTTCATGAGGGGCTCCACTAGCTTGGCCCCTCATACCTTTCTCAACGGGTTGAGAAAAGCGGCAATTATCTTACGCCGCTTTGAAGCGCGCCGTCGCCGGATCGGCATTGTAGAATGGGACAAATTCCTCGGTCCGGCGCGACAGCTCGTTAACGCTGTCGATAATGAACTGAACGGTCTCTTCGCTCATGAGGTAAGAGAAATTCAACCGCACCCAACCCGGTTTCTTCATTTCCTCACCCTCCGACAGGGCCGCATGCAATTCTTCCGACGTTGCCCGATCAATGCCCAGCAAACGATGCGCATAGGGTCCGGCACAGGCACAGCCGCCACGTGCCTGGATGCCGTAGATATCGCTGAGCATCCGGGTAAACAGCTGCTGATGCACCGGCTGCCCATTCCTATCACACACGAGGAACGAGAATATCGGCAGGCGGTGTGCATTCTCGGCACCTAGCAATGTCAGATGTGGGTTGTCGGACCACCCATCCAACGCCATGCGGTTACACTGCGCTTCACGCTGCGCGATCTCATCCGCTCCAACCGCATCTTTCACGATGAAGGCCAAGGCCGCACGAATGTCTCCGATCACATTTGGTGTACCCGCCTCTTCCCGTGTCGCGAGATCGGCGCTGTAGTCGTGCCGCCAAGGCGAGACAAAGCTGACAGTCCCACCGCCGGGCCAACTCGGACACGTCCGCTTCACCGCGCATTGGTTAACGACCAGAACACCCGACGCCCCCGGCCCGCCCGGAAACTTATGCGGAGAGACAACAATCGCGTCCTTCCGCGCATCTTCCGGCCCCATGTCCATTGGCAAATAAGGTCCACCACCCGCATAGTCCCATACCGCAAGCGCACCATGTTCTTTCAGTAACCGCGTCACAGGATCAGGGTCGGTGATGATGCCTGTGACGTTTGACGCCGCTGAGAATGACCCAATCACAAGATCGGAATCTGCGTGTTCGATCAGCACTGCCTTTAGCGCCCGCATATCGGGACCGCCGTCAACGGCTTCTGGAATCTCGATCACCCGCGCCTTGCTTTCACGCCACGGCAGAATGTTCGAATGATGCTCATACGGACCGATCAAAACGACCGGCTGATTAGCCTCTTGCACTCCCAGCAGACTAACCAGCCGGTTGAGACCCGCTGTAGCGCCAGACCCGGTAAAGATCACCGCGTCCTCTTCCTTGGCGCCAACTATGCGGGCGATCTCGGCCCGCGCCTCGCGGCGCAAACGGGTTATATAGGAACCGCAATAGGAGGCTTCGGTGTGGCTGTTGGCATAGAACGGCAACACATGCTCAGCCACGAAGTTTTCGACCTGTCGCAACGCGCGACCCGAGGCAACGTAGTCCGCATACACAAGCGGCACGTCCCCATGCAGACCCGGGATGAGTACCCCCTCACCGATCAGCCCATCACGCAGAGTATTTCCGTGAGCAGCAGATTGAATTTCTGCGCGAAAGTTGGACAAGGTCATAACACAGGCTCCATATTGCTAACTCCAATATGATTGATCCATCCTGTGGAAACCTCACAATTTTATGCTTTATTTGTCCGAGTTTTGTGTCATATGAGTTTATATGGAGAAAAAATTAGATCAAATTGACACGCGTCTTCTGAAGGAACTGCAAAAAGACGCAACACTTTCCCAGCGAGAATTGGCAGATAGGGTCGGCCTGTCCCAAAATGCCTGCTGGCGAAGAATAAAGGCCTTGAACGACGCAGGTGTCCTGCAAGGTTCTACGGCGCGCATCGCGCGTGAAAAGCTTGGGCTGAATCTGGTGGTTTTCGTCATGCTACGCACGCGCCACCACTCTGCCCAATGGTTGCAGGCCTTTCGCAGTCATGTCCTGACCATTCCTGAAGTGGTCGATTTCCATCGCATTGGCGGCGACTATGACTATCAACTCAAGGTCGTTACAGAAGATATGGCCTCTTACGACAAAGTCTATCAACGCCTCATCGATAAGATCGAACTGGACAGCGTCACCTCCTATTTCGCAATGGAGGCCATTGCCGAAAGTCGCCCGCTTCCTATCTGATCCGCCTCTTCATCTGGCCAAATATATCTCGGGGGAGTCGCGCAGCGACTGGGGCAGAGCCCCATCAAAACAAAAAAGACCGCGCTGAAAGCGCGGCCCTTAAACTCAACAGGTCGGCGAAGATTAGTTCTTCGCGTAGAATTCAACGACCAGGTTCGGTTCCATCATAACCGGGTAAGGCACATCGCTCAGGCCCGGTGCACGCACGAATGTCGCGGTCATTTTCGAGTGGTCGGCGTCGATGTAGTCAGGCACATCACGCTCGGCCAAGCCGACAGCTTCCAGGACAACGGCCAATTGCTTGGACTTGTCACGCACTTCGATAACGTCGCCTTCTTTGACGCGGTAGGACGGGATGTTGACCCGCTTGCCGTTCACTTTAACGTGGCCGTGGTTCACGAACTGACGTGCGGCGAACACGGTCGGAACAAACTTGGCGCGGTAAACAACGGCGTCCAGACGACGCTCCAGCAGACCGATCAGGTTTTCACCGGTGTCGCCTTTGACACGCTCAGCTTCTGCATAGATGCGGCGGAACTGCTTCTCGGTCAGGTCGCCGTAGTAGCCTTTCAGCTTCTGCTTGGCACGCAGCTGCAGACCGAAGTCAGACAGTTTACCCTTGCGGCGCTGGCCATGCTGGCCGGGGCCGTATTCACGACGATTAACCGGGGATTTCGGACGACCCCAGATGTTTTCGCCCATCCGGCGGTCGATTTTGTACTTGGCAGACGTGCGTTTGGTCACGGCTGATCTCCTTCTTTAGATTGAGGCCCCGATGGGCCACTATGAAGGGCGTTGTCCTCTTGAGGTTTCCCCCATGACAGGCATCCCCTCGCGGGGGCCACCAACACCAATGAAGCCGCGCTTATATCCCTGCTTCGGCCAGAGTCAACACGCCACAGCAAGCAAAGGGTAGGATTTCTGCTTAGAGTTGGAATCTTTCTGAGAAGTATCCGTTATTCAGCGGCCCAACCGGCAGTATTTGATAGATTTACCGGCACTGAACTTGCATTTGCACGAGCCGCCGGGAACACGACAACCTTGTCGTCATAACCGCTGTCAATCTCAACAGGTTCAATATGCGAAGCTGCCGAACTGACCCAGAAATCTTGATCAGGCTCAGGGTATCCATCCTCAAACACAAGCACCAGAGACGCTTCGTTCACCTCACGCACCAGCTCGGCAACGAAAGTCTGAGCGCCGTTTGACAACTCGATCTTGGCACTTTCGTTGATCTCGCCGGGGTTGGTGAAACTGGCTCTGGCCGCCAATATAGATCCAAGACCGGTGGAGTCTGCGTGCAGCGCAACTTGTTCAGCACTTGCGGCGAGTTGGACTCCTCGCCCCCTCCAGGACCAAGAGCTACCAACGCGCAAGTGGGCCAAAGGCGCCGCCTCAAGCCCGTCAACTTCCGTCTGTGTCCAAAATATTGCTATCCGACCGTTATAACCGGTTCTCATCTGTCCGCCCGCACTTTTACTCATCCCACAAGTAACTGTGCTTGTGTATCAACGAAAAAATGGGCGGAAAAGAGACCGAAATGCAGCAATCAGGAAAATGTTGCTAAAGAACAGCCTCATATTGATACTTTTCGTCGAATGTTGGTGAACGTCTGGCGCACTGCGCTAGACCCTAGGCTCATTGAATTTCGGAGCCTGAAAATCTCTGCGAGTGCGATGGCTGATGGGAACACTTTCAGCCATCTTTCGTAGCGGGTTTCTACTCGGCCCTATTCATTCAAGCGACCGAATATGATCTTGATGCGGTTTCGGTGCTTGAACCTGTGTTTATCTTTTCGGACAGGCTTCTCGCGTGACTTTCTGCCGGGGAAGCATGGGCGTATCCCTTTGTCTTTCATAGCCTTTCGGAACCAGTCAGAATCGTAACCCCGATCAGCAATCATCCAATCGGCGGCTGGTAGGCTGCTTAGAAGTGCCCTGGCACCCGTGTAGTCACTGATCTGATCGACAGTTATGAAAGACCGGATTGGGTGGCCAGAAGCATCGCTGACGGCATGCAACTTGGCGCTCATTCCGCCGTTGGCACGCCCAATCAGGCACCAGCGCCCCTTTTTTCAACCGTAGGCTTGAAGCCATGCGATGTGCCTTCAGATACTTGCGCAGGCTCAATTGAACGCATGGCGTTCGCCTGCTCACTTTTATCATGATCGCCCTGTGATCGGAATGGTCCGAAGCCAGCCTTTCCATGATCCGTGCAAACACGCCGTTGTCGCTCTAACGTTTTTAGCAGTTGTAGAGCGTCTTGGGTGGGCCATACTCCTTCGGAGCATCGGACCAGCCCCGTATCGGACTAGCCGACCTTGAACTCGCTTTTCAATCGCTGCTACCGAAATTCACACTAAACGCTTGGCAATTCCGTTTGCGGTTGTTGCAAAAAATTGGCAATCACGCTGCCTTGTAATGGTTGAAAACTTCTGTGGTGCCATCCTTACCGATCAGGAAAACCGAATAGGCTTCCCGCTCACTCTCCGGCCCCATACCAGGTGAGCCATAGGGCATACCTGGCACTGTCAGCCCGACCGCATCAGGGCGTTCGGCCAACAAGCGCCGGATGTCCGCCGGGGGCACATGACCTTCTATGACATAGCCCTCGAGCAAGCCTGTGTGACAGGACGCCATCTCTTCTGGAATACCCTTGTTAGCTTTGTATTCAGACAAAGTCTCCCAGGAGGCATTCTGCACTTCCATCTCGAATCCTTCGCGTTGCATAATATCAATCCACGCGCCACAACACCCGCATGCGGGGTCCTTGAGAACCTGCACCAGCGGTTTGGTCGTTGCAAATGTAGGTGAAGCCAGGGCGATGCCGGAGGCGCTGAGGCCAGCCAGGAAAAGGCGTCGGTCAAGTTTCGTGGTGGTCATGTCATTTCCTTTCCGTGTTTACGCCTGCGCTGTGATATTCGGTCTTGTGACCGAAATCGCAGGCAAGTGCTATGATTTGTGTCAAGCGGGCGATCATGACCAGCCCTGTTTCTGTTCGCTTTCGGTGCATAGCGCACGCATGTCGCAACCGCTTGGATAAGATGAGCGCCAAGGCAAATACTGATAGTTTAGCCTCTCTTCCACGCATAATAATCTCCTGACGACCGCAGTGCATGCTCGAACAGAAACAATTTGAAAACCCGCACTTTCGGGACTTTGGATGTTAGGATATTTGTGGAGGAAGATTGGGCGTCAGAGGCGTTTGAGAATCATGGTTATCAGTGTCCATGTTACGGTTTCTCTGGCCATAAGCTTCCACCAAAACCACAGGTCCTAATTGGGTCGGGTTTTCACCTACGCAACAGGTTCCAGTGTGGCATGCCCCGCCACAACTCATGCAGTCGTCCGCGCAATCTTGATCGGTGGTAGAATGAAAACGGCGATTGTTGTGTTTGAATTCAGATGCTTTTGACGCGATCGAAACGCCATACTGTTTGTGGCTGTCTGCGATCTCAAAGTCGTTGTTTGCAAAAGCAACAGAGCCGATGATTGTCACAGTAAGACAGACGCACACTAAAAGCGTTTCTCTTAAAACAGGGATCAACTCATTCACCGTACTGCGGTCGTAGTGTGATCGTGGCAACGTGCTGACCCGAAGCCAACAAAACTACATTTGATAGTGCGGCACGCATTTGAGAAGAGCGGATTGCCACGCCTGAAGAAAAAGATTGCCAAACTTGGAGGCAGATCAAACAACAAGGTCAACTACGCTTGGCCCAAGTTTTTTAGAATTGGACAGTCTGGGCGGTGGTCGCCAGCGCATTCTTCGATCAGATGAGACAGTGTTTCATGCATCGCCTTCAGATCGGAAATCTTATCGTCGATCTCTTTCAGATTCTGTTTTGCAATTTCTTTCACGTCCGCGCTTGCGCGTTCTTTGTCCTCGTAAAGCGCCAGTAGCGAACGACAATCCTCAATGGTAAAGCCCAATGAACGGGCCCGCCCGATGAAGGCCAGCTTGTGCAGTTCCTTTTCGTCGAAATGGCGATACCCATTGAGGCTCCGCTTGGGTTTGATGAACCCGATATCCTCGTAATAGCGGATGGTTTTGGCAGGCAGACCGGAACGTTCTGCTACATCTCCGATATTCACAGCGGTTCTCCTATTCTATCCAGCAGGCGCTGAACGCAGCGTCTGCTCGGTGTTCTGCGAGATCTGTTCTCGCCCAACTTTGATCGGCTTTACCCAGCGCAACCGCAGCGCATTGGTCAGGACAAATACACTGGAGAGAGCCATGGCACCTGCGGCCAAAACCGGCGACAGCAGCGGGCCGCCAAACGGATAAAGCACCCCTGCCGCAACCGGTATGAGCAGTGTGTTGTAGCCGAACGCCCAGAACAGGTTTTGGCGGATGTTACGCATGGTGCGCTGACTAATATCGAAGGCATTGACCACGCCGGTCAGGTCGCCTGACATCAGAACGACATCAGCCGCTTCGATGGCAATGTCAGTGCCTGTCCCGATCGCAATTCCTACCTCAGCTGCCGCCAAAGCAGGCGCATCATTGATGCCATCACCCACAAAGGCCAGTTTTCCGCCATTTGAACGCAAATCCTGCAACGCTGATACTTTACCCTCGGGCAGAACTTCAGCCACGACATGATCGATGCCAAGCTGCGCCGCAATGGATTTGGCAGTAGCGGCATTGTCGCCGGTGATCATCGCTACTTTCAGGCCCAGCCCGTGCAGAGCTTCGATTGCGTCCGGCGTGGTGGTTTTGATTGGGTCCGCCACAGCGATTACGGCCGCGATAGCCCCGTCTACGGCAGCATAAAGTGGAGTCTTTCCGTTGATTGCGAGTTCAGCGCCCCGATCAGACAACGCGCCCATTTCTACCCCTTCGCGACTCATCAGGCGGTCGGCCCCGATCAGGATTTTATGGCCTTCGACTGAGGCGCTTACCCCGTAACCGGTGATCGACGTGAAGTCTTCTGGCTTGGAAAGCTCCAGACCACGGGTTTCTGCCGCGCGCACGATGGCTGTGGCGATTGGATGTTCGGAAGTGACCTCAACGGCAGCAACAAGGTGCAGAACCTCGTCTTCGGTCATTCCTTCGGCCACAATCAGGTCGGTCAGCTCCGGACGCCCTTCGGTCAGGGTGCCCGTCTTGTCCACCGCAACAACGGTGGTTTCCTGCAGCATTTGCAAGGCATCGCCCTTTCGGAACAGGACGCCCATCTCGGCAGCGCGGCCAGTGCCGACCATGATGGAAGTAGGTGTTGCCAACCCCATGGCGCAGGGGCAAGCAATGATCAGTACCGCTACCCCGGCCACCAACGCCAGGCTAAGCGCGGGATCGGGTCCGAACAACATCCATACCAGCACTGTCACAACGGCCACTGCGATCACTACCGGCACAAACCACAGCGTGATGCGGTCGACCAGGCCTTGAATCGGAAGCTTGGCACCCTGTGCTTGTTCGACCATCTGAATGATCTGGGCCAACATAGTGTCTGCGCCGATCTTTTCAGCACGGTACGTCAATGCACCTGCGCCATTTACGGTCCCCCCGACCACAGTTGCGCCCTCGGTTTTTTCGACGGGAACCGGCTCTCCGGTGATCATGCTTTCATCGACATATGACGCGCCGGTCATTACGGCACCATCCACCGCGATTTTTTCGCCCGGTCGAACGTGCACAATATCCCCTACAACGATCTGCTCAATCGGTAGCTCGACAACCGATCCGTCGCGCTCAACTCGTGCTGTTTTTGCCTGCAGACCGACCAGTTTTCGGATCGCTTCACCCGTTCGGCCCTTGGCGCGCGCCTCGAGGAACCGCCCAAGCAATATAAGAACCACGATTACCGCTGCGGCCTCGTAGTAGACATTTGCGGTTCCGGCAGGAAGAATATGCGGCGCAAAGGTCGAGATAAGCGAGAACCCATAGGCCGCCGAAGTGCCCAGGGCCACCAGAGAATTCATGTCCGGCGCGCCTTTGACCAAGGAAGGGAATCCCTTGGTGTAGAACTGCAAGCCTGGCCCCAAAAGAACGATCGTGGTCAGAAGGAATTGCAGGTAATAGCTGTTCTGGATGCCGATGGTGCTCGCTATCAGGTGGTGCATGCCCGGAATAACATGCGAGCCCATTTCGAGAATGAATACCGGCAAAGCGAGCAAAGCGGCGAAGCTTGTTCGCCGCGCCAGATGGCTGATCTCTGCCGCTTTGCGGTCTTGTGGTTCGGTCTGCGTTGCGGATCGCAGGCTCGCCGGATAGCCGGCAGATGCCGCAAGCGCCGCGATTGCTTCGGGTGTTGTGACTCCCTCAGCATAACGCACAGTTGCACTTTCAGTGGCCAGATTGACCGACGCGGACAAGACGCCGCCATCGGCTTCCAGGGCTCGTTCAACGCGCCCTACACAGGATGCGCAGGACATGTTCTGAATATCCAGAGTGACCTCTGCCGTCCGCGCCGGATATCCGGCGCGGTTTAACGCATCAGCAATGGCCGCTATATCGGCTGGATCGCGGAAATCGACCTGAACGCTTTCGCTGGCGAGATTAACCGAAGCGGCATCAACCCCTGGCACATCTTTCAATGCGCGCTCGACGCGCCCAACGCAGGAAGCACAGCTCATACCCTGAACCTGGAACCGCGCATGTGAATTTTCAGTCATATTGTCACCACGTATGTTCTGCTGACAGGCAACATAAGGGTTCCAGCAAGTGGAAGGTCAAGGGATGAGGCTGACTTTCTTTCTCATCATTCATGACGACGCTAAGTATCCCGGATATGAGCTGCGGGCACCGCAAGTCAGCTATAGACAAAGCCATTGACACAGTAAGTTCCTCCGCACCGTTGGACTTTGACATGAAAAACCGCAGGGTACGTGTCTTAAGCACCAATCAACTTGATCATATCCTTGCAGCTCAGAGTCCGAGGGATGCGAAGCCACGTTCGCAACAGAAGTTTAGGAGCGCAAATGCTGTCGTCCCTTAGTTCTATCTTGCGTCTCTGACTGCCTCGATTAGCCGGGTCATTTCATCTTCGGCGATCAGACCCGGGGCAAGCGCATCTCCAATCACAAACGAAGGGGTGCCACTGAAGCCAAGCTGCCGGGCCAATTCCATGGACACCTGAATATGCGCGTCGACTTCCGGCGCCTCCATGTCTGCGCGCAATTGATCCTCGTCCAGGCCGAGTTCCCGAACAACTTTTAGGACGCTGGCCTGAGTCGCACGACCGTTCAGCGCCATAAGCGCCCAATGGAATTCTTCATATTTTCCCTGGTTTCGTGAGGCAAGCGCGGCGCGTGCCGCAAAGTCGGAACCTTCTCCGAGTATGGGCCATTCTCTGTAAACAACTCGGACTTCGGAATCGCCTGCGATTACGTTTTTCACGACCGGGGCCGCACGTTTGCAATATGGGCAGTTATAGTCAAAAAACTCGACTACGGTTACTTCACCTTCCGGGTTTCCGATGACAGGCGCATTCGGATCCTGTTCCAGCAATTCACGCTGATTTTCCAAGACGTTTCCAATGGCTTCGGCTTTTGCCTGATCTTCGCGCTGTTGAAGCAATTGAATCGCCTGCATGATGATTTCGGGGTTTTCCATAATGGCTTCCAGAGCCAGCCGTTTTACATCGGAGTCAGACAATTCGTCAGCACTCGCCATAGCAGCACCAATCGACATAGTGATGGCAATTAAGCCTGCAAAAAATCGTTTCACGTCAGTTTCCTTCCGTTTGTTCTGTCTCGGTGCGCTGCTCTTGCAGCTTGCGTTCCCGATCCGGCCAACTCTCCTTGATGAAGGCAAGGATGTCCCAGATTTCCTGATCCGACAGAGTGTCCTCGAAACCTGGCATACCGCTTTTGACATCAGCGACGCCCATCTGTTTTAGTGTTTGGTACCCGCCAAGCTTTGTATAATCGAACAACAGCTTGTCGCCGTGATGCCAGGTGTGCCCTGTTCGGTCATGCGGGGGAGCTCGCAAGACGCCATCTGGATCAGGTGTCTGCCAATCTGGTTGACCCTCCAAATCTGCCCCGTGGCATGACGCGCAGTTTTCGGCATACAAAACTGCACCACGTGCTGAATCCGCTGATGAACTGTTCTGCGCACGCCCACCCAGGCCCCAGCCAGCGACCGCGACAATGATCACCACAGCAGCCAGTGACAGCCATTTCGCCGCGCTCTTGTTCATCACGCCACGCTCAGCCAGGTCTTCATTCCAGCGGCCTGATGCGACAGCATGTGGCAATGAAACAGCCAGTCCCCCGGGTTATCCGCAACGAACGCAATCTCCCGCGTTTCCATCCGGTCAACCAGTATTGTGTCTCGCAGCGGTCCCAGGCTCCCGTTCGGCAGAACTTCCTGAAAGTGCGTCCCGTGCAAGTGCATGGCATGCGCAAAGACAGTGTCGTTCTGCATCTGAATACGGACTATGTCGCCACGCGAAACAGAAGCGAGCGGGTCTTCGGGTAACCCTGCGACTCCGTTGAATGTCCAGATCTGTCCTTCCTGAACCAACTCATTAGCGCTCATGACTTGGCCGTTGTAAGTACCTTGACGCAGTCCGCCCATCGCCCCGCCTTCCATCACCAATGGAACCTTTAAGGCGTCAGAAACATCTTCAAGAAAAGAAACAGGGTTGGGTGGCAGAGCTTCGATCTCACCGCGGCTGGCAGATGTACCGCTTCCCGAAACCGGGATCTCAGCGATAACAAATGATTCATCGCGTTCGTGAAGAGTTATTTGAACGGCTTCGTTCGATTCCGCTGTGACGTCGACGATCAAGTCTGCTCGCTGTGCAGGTCCGAAAACAAGTGTTTCGAAATCTTCTGGCTGCCTTACAGGCATGCCATCATAAGCGACCAGTTTCCCGTTTGCGCCACCTACTGACACATACATGATCCGATCAGTTGCCACGTTGACCATTCGAATTCGCAATCGCTGGTTCGTCAAAACTTCGGTCATTGGCGATATGCGCGCGTGAACGTAGTTTCCCATCCGACCTGCATGGGTCCAATCATGCATTGCACCAAAATCATCTACTATTTGAGCGTCCTTACCCAACCGCCAATCATCCAGAAGGATCGTGATGTCATGGTCCGTGTCCGGCGGGTCTGTTTCGTCGACGATGAACGTGCCGTAAAGGCCCCTGGCCACTTGTTCCGTTGACTGGTTGTGAGAGTGATACCAGAAGGTCCCCGCGTCCTTCAGAGGCAAGTCATACTGAAATTTGCCGCCGGTTGGTACAGCCTCCTGCGTAAGGCCCGGCACCCCGTCCATATTGTTCGGAACCCGCAATCCGTGCCAATGGATTGCTGTAGGCTGAGGTAGCGAGTTCAGGAGTGTCCGGCGAACCGTTTCGCCTTGCCGGGCACGAAATTCAGGGCCCGGAACACCGCCATCATATCCCCATATCTCGGTTTCCGGATAGTTGTTTGGGGCAACGCGCGCCAATCCTGAACGCGCCTCGATTATTCGGGGGGCGGTAGCCGCCCTCCCGATAGTCGGCACTGCGATTAGTGCCGACGTGCCTTCAACAAATTGCCTGCGATTGAGCTTCATTAGGACTTCCTTCCAAAGAATACTTGATCTCGCACTGGATTATCCCCCGTCGTGCACATCCAGCAGATAGGTCGCCATTGCCTTCAGGTCTTCGTCTGTCAGAAAGCTGGTGCCATAGTTTACGACCTCTCCCATGGCGCCGCCGAAGACATCGCCATCAGGCATGACGCCGGTGCGCAACGCGTAGGCCAGATCATCAACTGTCCACCCACGCATTTGCAGGGTCTCAAAGTCGATGGCCGGTGCCTTGTCACCGCCCGGCAGAGAGTCACTTCCCTTGAAGTGTTCCGTGTCCGAATTTCTTGCGCCAGCCAGGTTCCTCCCGGTGTGACAGGCGGCACAATGCGTGGCACCTTCAACGAGTAACCGGCCCCGGTTCCATACATCATCATTGCCCGGCACGGGATCGGTCCGCGGCGGTTTCAAAAATGCCGCCCGCCACAGCTTCAGGCCCCATCTCTGATTGAAGGGGAACACCATTTCTTGCTCTTTTGACGGTTCCGCTACCGGTGCAACCGTTTTCCAGGCGGCCCAGAGATCGGCGATGTCCTGATCCGTGAAATTCGCATAAAACGGATAAGGAAAGGCCGGGTAGTAGGGCTGCCCGTCAGGCGACACACCCTGACGCACAGCGCGGGCAAATTCCTCGATGGTCCAATCACCGATCCCGTGATCGGGATCTGTGGTCAAGTTCGGCGAAAAGAGCGTGCCGAACGGGGTATCCAACTCCACCCCACCGGCCAAGGGCTCACCTCCTTTGGCAAAGTCTGTGTGGCAGGCGATACAGCCGCTTGCCCTTGCCAGATACGCCCCGCGGTTAACGTCACCTTGAATGTCGAGAGCTTGTAAGGGCTGGCCAATCGGCCAAGCCATCACAGCAACAAACCCTGCTGACGCCGCAACGGCGGCAGCAAGACCCAACCGTATTATCGGCTTCATGATGCATTCCTATTCCGACCGAAATCGCGTGTGACACGCCGAGCATGTCTGGCTCAGCATCATGAACACACCATCTGCCGGCATTTCAGACAGCTGTGCTAAGTTTGGACTGCCAGCCATCATCCCGCTGCCCATCATGGAACCACCTCCCATCATGGATTTGCCGCCCATCATGCCGGAACCATGACCCGATCCGGACGCCATCAGCCCGTTGTCTGCCGAAAGCGCAAGGCCTTCTGAGTAGATTTCCAACTGTCTGGCTATTTCTGTAAAGGAACCCCAATCCTGCCAGATTTGCGATTTGGCCTCCGAAGGTTTGCCATCAGATCCCTCTGGAAACAGCTTTGTCATGCTTTCACCGGCGTGGCTTCCGATTTTCTTGGCTTCGCTTCGTACCGTTTGCGCATTGTAGGGCGTTTTCCCCTGCATCATCGGTGTAAGGACCTTCATGCTGTCCTTCATCGCGGACATACCGTCCATGCGTTCTTTGACGACGCCGGTTGCGCCACCATGCGCCAAGGCGGCCGCCGCAAATAGAGAAACCAGGGCCACGCCTGTAGTCATTTTTAGAAAGTTCATTTCTTTGTCCTTTTCGTCTGCTTCGACGCGCCCATCTTGAGCGCAATTCGACTCGTCAGATCAGGACACGCGGCGGTGGTGGGTCAAACGCGATAATACTAAGAACCCGGTATTGAGCTCGAGGGATCGAGTATCTTCGTTCCGTGCCTTGGGGACCAGGCGGTGTTGGACCCATCAAAAATAGTCCAACAGCGTTGCAGATCGCTCCGCCATGACAATGCCCGGGATGACCCTGCTTGACATGTTCGACGTCCGCAGAGTCGGTTTGGTCAATCACATGCTGTGAATCACCGCCATGTGCATGAGCAGAATCGGCCGTCACAAGTAGCCCGCCAATAGCCAGCGCAATTGACAGGATGGAGTAACGAATTGCTGTGCTCACTAGACTCGTCACCTTCAGAAAATCCCGTTTTCTTGCTGCAACTCTCTTATGTACGTCACGATGCCTTTCACATCCGCGCGGGTTAAACCATCGACCGGCGGCATGTTACCGAACTTCCAATGGTGTGCCCGAACACCATTCTGGACGGCCACGTAAAATGCCTCGTCCGAATGGTGGCCAGGTTCATAGATTTTATGCACCAAAGGTGGTGCAAGGCCCTCCAGACCTGTTGCATTCCCGCCATGGCACGCCGAGCATTTTGCGTCGAATGCCACTTTGCCGACGGCCGCAAATTCGCTTAGCTGGTCCGGTAGATTGACGTTTTGGATTGGGTCTCCTGACGCCAGCGTCGACGTATCAGGTGTCGTCATCGAATGGCCAGCTGGTTGCTGATTTAGATTGTAGACGATTGCGACGGCACCTGCGATCGCCACACCGCCTATCATGAGTGTAAGTTTATCCATCTCACTATTTCACGTCGTTGTCAGTTACCGAGCTTAAGCGCCTGTCCAGAAAAGCCGACTTGACCATGGTCAGATCAATTTTACCTGCGTGCCCACGGTGGCCAGTTCGAACAAGTCCGCGATCTGCTCATTGTACAAGCCGATGCAGCCATTGGAGGATCTTCTTCCGATCTTGCGTGTGTCGTTGGTGCCGTGGATCCGGTAGTATTGCCAGCTCAAATAAAGTGCATGTGTCCCCAGAGGATTCTCCGGACCCGGGCCCACATAGTCGGGCCAAGCGGGGTTGCGCTTTTTCATTGCTGGTGTCGGTCGCCAAGATGGCCCCTCAACCTTGCGAGTTACTGTGGTGTAGCCCAGCCTTGTAAGGTCTTCCGTCAGCGGCACGCTGGTTGGATACATCCGATAGACGCTCTCGTCTTCTGACCAATATTGCAGGACCTTGGACTGTGTATCGGACAGGATCACACCATTCTTAAGCGTATCAAAGTGATCCTGCCATTTAGCAACGCGGAATGAAGAAACATTGCGGCGCGTCCCCTCGGTTGTCATCGATTGGGCCCAAACGGCCGGTGCTGGAAAAAGAGTTGTCGCAGCAAACGCGGCAATCACTCCGCGTCGCGTAACAGCCTTTCTATCCCTGCTCGGTTTCATGCCTGCCACCCCAAACGTGTATTCTTGCTTTTCGACTCATTTGGGCTGTATGCCCGGTTCCCGCGCTGGAAGGTCAACAAACAACAGGTTTTGCGTAAGGGAAATTTCGTCTGGAATACTGCTGCCGTAGGCACATGGGGCGGTTTCAAAGGTGGCTTCAGATCGTCAAGCCATTGTGAAAATCCAACTTTTCTTAGACATAATGCCAGTTCGCTTTCAGAAAGAGCTTTGTTTTCTGCACCGATCAAACACAATAAAAGCAACGTTAACAATCGCTTAGATTCTGGTGAATTGATTTGATCAGCTGCCGGTGCGAAGGTATCAGATACTAAGAATGACAATCATGCTGGTCGAAGCACGATTCTTGTAGGAACTTGGGGACAGCAACCGCTGGGTAAGTTCGGATCGAAATTCGCGCCGCATGAACTACGCACAATCAGAGTCTCCACTTCATTGGCAAGTGGTTGATCGAAATGCGCAAATAACGCTTCCATTGCTTCGTCAGTGGTCCTACCGGGCGCTACGCAAAGGATTTAGTAGATTGGCTCCATGTGCTCATATTCGTCTGAAGTTAGTGTGTGTGGCTCTCGGGCAAACGCAAAACAGGGGGAAAAAGCTGCGTTGATTATATGTTTAGCAATTTTCATCATCCGCTCTTAGATATTTAATCTGACTTTCTAAACACTCTGAAAATGAGATTAGGAAATGTCCGAAGCATTAAACGGACACCAAAGCGGCCAAATCTTTCCGCTCGTCCGGGCATCTCGCGCTGATCTCCGCGCCTATCGCCGCCGACAAAGCCCAACGATACTCGCGGGCGAAGCTCGCCAAGAAGTTAAAGTGTCATCCGTTATTTATTACCAGGATTGAGATCGGCCAAAGGCGCATAGATGTGCCGGAACTTGTTATACTATCGCGCACACTTAGCATTTCCCCGGAGCAGTTCTTAAAATTTGTCGCAGACGCAACGCCACTCGACGAACGAATTTAAAGTGCTGCTCTATTAAAGGTTCATGGTTTGAACCTGCACCTGACGCTTGAAGAACTGCGCGGTACTCCAAAGCAAATGTTTGGAACAAATGCCATACACTAGGTCGTACAGATATGCCGAAGCAACTCGCTGGAGGTGCTTCGGTCGACAAGGCCAGTAAATTTCCTTCAGACAAGAAACGTAAAAGAGCTAGCGCTTCTTAGGTTCCGTCAGCAGGTCGGCAGATCGCAGTTAGAGGTCATTTGGTGACAACAATGGCCGTGTCACCTGAAGCACCACAACATCAAGTGAAGCGCCAACCCATTAGAACCCAGGACACACGGGTGTTTCTCTGAAAATAACGGGAAATTCTTGCCGTAATAAAAGTACCGGCGGCCAAATCACCCATACGACAAGGTCATTTCCGCCCACCGAAATAAGTCACTTGCCACAAAAAAAGACCGCTCAAAAGAGCGGTCTAGGTCGAAAATCTGTAGGTTTTGTCGTCAGAGGTCGGAGACTCGATAGAACTCGGCACCAGCAATCTCTGGGTCCCAAACAGGTCTAAGACCCTTGGCGGCCAATTTGTTGCGTAGGCGTTCGGGCTCACGATTCCAATATCCGTCAATTGTTGAGAGTTTTCGGAAGCGGCTCTCAAACTTGCGCAGGCTTTTGTAGTCTACCAGTTCGCGCATGACCCCCATATGGCGAACTTGTCCACAGGCTTCCAAGGCGAGCTGGCCATCCGGATCCTTTGATTGCAATAAGAACCGTACGGTATCCGCGATGACCCCTAGCTTTAGCGCAGCCTGAGAGACGGTAAGCCCCGCCCGTCCGGACTTTGCCCCAATCAAGAGAGCGACTTCTTCGAGGTTGACGAGTACTGATTGAAACTTGAGCTGCTCTGGTAGAAGCTCTACTTTTTGAAGGTGTCCATCTAGTAGCAAAGACAAGACTTCCATAGTGGGTGCTTTCAGAGCACCTGCTGTATCACCAATGTTTGACATACCTTCGCTTGGTTTAGCGACTGAGCGACCAGACCGGCGCATCGCTGCGATTAGTTTACTAAGGTCATTCACGTCGACGCCCTTGTGACGCCCGCTGGCGTCGCCATCATCTTGAATGACCGATCTTAGAATACCGCTCTTTAGTAATAGGGCGGCCTGAGGGCGGGAACATCCGATATGATGTGGAATCTTAGCGACCGGAATGGCCCGGATCAGCTTTTCAATGAGAGGTTCAGCGAGCTCGGCGGGCAAGGTTCTCCGTTCATCATCGTCCTCGCAGGCAAGAGGCAGAAGACCTGACTTTCGTAGCGCTAGTGCCGTTGTTCCATGGTTTAATCTGTATTTGGCTGACAGCGATGCCACAGTATGCCGTCGGGGCCGATCCACTACCGTACCAAGCAGATTTGTTCCGGCCGGTACGTGGAAGTATTATGCAAAGTTAGCCAATTACCCGAAAGCATCAGATACAGAGGGGAATGGGAATGTCAGAAGAAAGGCCCAATGAAACGACCGAAGAATTCGAGAAACGCCGCGAGGTAGACGCCATCACGGCGGCCTTTCTCCTCGTCAAAGCAGCTCAGTTCGCCTCAGAGGACGGGCTAACGCGAAAAAACATGAGCGCTGATGAGTGGGGAGAACTCGCTCCAAAGCAGGTTTAACAAGGGTAAGTGTTGCGGTTTTTGAAGTTGTGCGATAGGCCGCTCGCAGCCCGAAGCAGACATTCAAAACTAGGCTTTGCAAATCCCGAGAAGCGGACTTTCCTGTCATTCAGAGCGTGTTGAAAAAGGTCAGCTTTACCCAGGAAGCTGCTAGGATTGAAAGTACCAAACTCAACCTAGCACTCATCAACTCATCTTCGCGATCAGCTTCAATGAAGTTCCTGATGGGCTTCATACAATGACCACTCTCCCGGCAGACCCTTGAGTGATTGCTTTTCGATGAATGCAAGCTCGAGCTTGGAGCCAACAACCAGATCTTTCACTGTACCTGAAACCCGTATCTGGCTCGGTAATGCAGTGTCCATAATTCGCGCTGCAATGTGAACTGCCAGCCCGCCAATATCACCGCCACGTCGTTCACATTCTCCTGTGTGGATACCGGCCTTCACTTTTAACTTGGTATTGGCCAAGTCAGAGTTAATTGCGTTAGCACACTGAATTGCACGTGTCGGTCCTGTGAAAGCGGTGATGAACCCATCCCCCGTAGTGTTGATTTCAGAGCCATCGTAGATTCCCAGCTGTCGACGCACGATCTCATCATGTTGGTCTAGCAAGGCACGCCATTGATCATCACCCAAACTGGCGGCCAGTTCTGTGGAACCTACGATATCTGTCATCAATATCGTCAGCAGCACCCGCTCGCTTGGAGTGACGGTTTTTTGGCCCGTCGCAAACTCTTCGATTTCGTTTATTACCCGGTCCTGATCTCCATACCAGACCAGGTGATCAATGCCGGGAACGAACTTCAAAACCGAATTGGGAATAAGGTCGGCCACGAATTGCGCCTCATCTTTTGGATGCCAGACATCATTTTCGCGATTAACTATGAGCGTAGGGGCATCGATCAGTGGTAAGATTTCACGAATGTCGAGCTCCGCGTTCAATCGGGTTATTAGCTCCGCAGTTTTTGGACTTGCCGAATTGCGCATGTAGCCGCCCCACCACTCACATGCCTCAGCATCTTTTGCCATACTTGGCGCGGCTTCATCGAGCCCAAATGCACTTCCCCAGTTTTCGCGGAGATAGCTGATCGTATTCTCAGTAGCCTGCTGTGTCGGCGCCCAAGGGTAGTCTGGAGCCCAACTACCTTTAGCTGATGTTCCACTCAAAATGACAGCTCGTGTACGCTCTGGGTAAGTAGCTGCGAATAATGCACTTATGTTGGCGCCTTCTGATACACCAAGTAACACTGCCTGATCCGAACCGATGGCATCGAGCACAGCGGTGATGTCCTCAATGCGTTGCTCCAGCGTTGGAAAGCCAACATTGCGCTCAGAAAGACCAGTCCCACGCTTGTCGTAGAAAATCAGTCGGCAAAACCGGCTGAGTTTGGATAGAAAATTCGCATAGTGCGGGCTTTGCCAAGCATATTCGATATTGGTCAGCCAACCTTGGCTATACACAACATCTATAGGTCCATCGCCAATCACCTGGTACGCGATGGCAATGTCGTCTGCGAATGCATACTGAGTTTGCGGTTGTTTCATTGTCCGATTGAATAGGCTCTCCGGGCGCAAACCAACGTCCGAGCCCACCAGCTCAATTCATGCCAGACAAGTCCAATCGGATCAACTTCCTGCTTCGGGCGCCTAGCTTTATCTGACTGATAGTGGACTTTTCGTTCAGTTCGCTGCTTCATACACTTTGGGCTCGATGCCTCCGTTCGCGACCAAATGCATTATTGGCAGGTCACAGCCCAAACTAGACATTGGCGCCGAAACTTCGCAATCCCGTGTATGCAGCTTTGCAGCCGTTTTTTGTCCAAGTCGAACTACCATTCTTACAGAAATCGCCCGACGTTATCCGGCGTCCGCCATGTGCTCGACCAACGAGGTCAATTGTTTGTCCCCATATCCATCCGCCCACGCCGCTTTTGTGCGGTCATGCATCATTCGGATAAAGTCAGCTGGTGCATTCAGAGAAACGCAGGTCTTTAGCGCGTCCTCTTGGGCCAATGCGTAGACTTTCAACGAGGCTTCGGCGTCGTCATAGTCCTCGGTTGGAACGGTATGGACAAAGAGATCGTGGTAGTCATTTACCAGCTTGATCGTCGCAGGAAGTTGATCGGCATAGACCTGCATAGGAACACCAGCTTTCTGGCAAACCAGTGCGCCGTATATCATCCCAAACATGAACCCTTGCCGGACAGTGAAGAGACCAGCAAAAAGTGCTGCAAGAGCTGCGGGTTTCTCACCGACTTGAGCGGACTTTCCCCCAAGAGACCTTATCACTTCGCCGTAGCGATCCCAAGTTCCGGCACTGCCCACGGTAAGGATGGTGGTGTCGCTGCTACCGATGCCGGAAGGGTATGCATTGATCATGCCCAGCATGTAGTCTGCGTTTTTTTCGCTGAGAAATGAGACCAGTGAATCAGCATCGGACGTGTCGCCGGTGCTCATGTCGCAGATTGTTTTCCCCTTCAACGATACACTTAGACCGCTGATCAAATCGACAGTTTCCTTGTGACTTTTGATACAGACGATGACGAAATCGGACGCGGCAACAGCATCTTCCGGCGATACGCAAATAACTGCACCTACCTTTGCAAACGGCTTTGTCTTTTCAGGTGTCCGATTCCAGACGCAGACGCTGTAACCTAATTTGAGCAGGCAATGCGCCAGCGCAGAACCCATGTTGCCCAATCCGAGTACCGCAAGCGTTTCCATGGTTCCCTCCTGTTCTGGTCATTGGTGTTTCACGTCAACATGCGTGAGAATTGAGAAATCGCGAAGTTGTAAATTTTTCTGTATTGTAAGATTTTCTGACTTATGGATTGGCACACGTTACCTTCGTTGACGTCTCTCAGAGCCTTTGCCGCCGCCGCAGAGTTTAGAAACTTGACCCGCGCAGCAGAGGCGCTGAATGTGACCCATTCCGCGGTCAGCCAACAAATCCGAGGCCTGGAGCAGCACCTAGGAACCCAGCTTGTTACTCGGACGCGACACGGTATCGCTCTGACTGCACAGGGAGAATTCTTAGCGGCAGGTCTGCATGAAGCATTCGCCTCAATGACGTCCCTGACTGAGAGCATATCAAGTGCAGAGGCGGTTCGCCCGCTGGTAGTCAGTGCGACACCGATGTTTTCAAGCGCATTCCTCATGCCGCGTCTATCGGCATTTGTTCAGGAGTTCCCGGATATTGAGCTTCGGATCGACTCAACAATCCAAGCTGTCGACCTCAAACCAGGGGGCATTGACATAGCCATTCGATACGGCACCGGGCGCTGGTCGGGACTGATCTCGCAAATGTTGCTACCTGGCTGTCTGACAGTGGTCGCTGCAAAAGAATTGATTGGGGAACGAGTGCTCAAAGACCCAATTGAATTGCTCGACTTTACTCTTCTTCAGGAGCAGGCTTCGGTCGAATTTGACCTGTGGTTGGAAAAGGTTGGAGTACCACCCGATGCCGATAGGAGAGTTGTTCGCCTGCCGGGCAACATGCTGCTTGATGGAATCCGCCGGGGTGATGGTGTTGGGGCGACGGTTCCGGCATTCATCTCTGATGAATTGAAGTCTGGAGATCTCGTGGCGCTATTCGATGATCCAATCCCGCAGATCGGATATCACCTCGTCACGCTGCCTGGACCAGTTCGCCCAGCGGCAAAGGTGTTTCAGAAGTGGCTTTCGAACTCAATTACCGAATATGAGAAAAGCCTTTTCAGATGGACGCCTGCTCACTTGATATAACTGTAATAGGTGTTCAACTCGAATGGATAGCAACTACCCAAACCGGCCATGACCTTTTGCAAGATGAGGTTAAAAAGGCCGTTTGCGGTGTGAGCTCTTCAAGCAGACGTATCGCAGCGCTTCCCAACGCTGAAGCCGACTTCAAGCAAAGTCAGAAGTCAGTCCTGTGCACTTTCGCATGGTCTAAACACGTAGCGACCAGTATGAAAAAGAAAAGAGGACAATACTTGGAGCGAAAGCTGGCGGCCATCCTGATTGCTGACCTTGTCGGCTTTACCGCCCGAATGGAGCGGGACGAGAAAGGCACGCTCGAAGTCCTCTCAGCGCACATTGACGAAACCTTTATTCCGCTTGTTGGTCGGCATCACGGTCGCATTGTCAAACAGATGGGTGACGGTCTGCTCGCCAAGTTCGACAGTGCTGTCGATGCCGTTTCATGCGCGGTTGAACTGCAAAATTCGCCAGTGGTGGGCTCCGACCCACTTCGCTTTCGCATCGGTGTCACTCTTGGCGACATTATCATGCGCGACGGAGATGTTTTTGGATCCGGTGTGAACCTTGCGTCTAGGTTGGAGCAGCTTGCCCCACCCGGCGGTGTGTTGGTGTCTGACGCTGTATATCGTGTGGTCGGGAACCGTATACCGGTCGCCTGGGAGGATGCTGGTCAGCACACGGTAAAGAACGTTGCCGAACCGGTACATGCTTGGCGCATTGGCGGGTTAAGCGCAGTATGTGCTGAACCGCCTCGGCCTGAATCATCAGGAAAAGCCACTATTGCGGTCCTGCCTCTACACAACATGAGCGATGACCCCGAGCAGGCCTTTTTTAGCGACGGGATTGCGGAAGACATTATTGTGGGCTTATCGCGTTTTCGAACGCTCAAGGTTGTTTCCAGAAATGCGTCTTTCAGGTTCCGGACACAGGACACAGATCCAGCCAAAATCGCGGAGGCTCTCGGCGCAGATTACCTGGTTGAAGGCAGCGTGCGGAAGGCTGGCAGCCGCGTGAGGATCTCGGTACAGCTCGCTGACGCCCGTACAGGTACTCAACTTTGGTCGGATCGATACGACCACGAACTGGAGGACGTTCTGGCGGTACAAGACGAGGTGGCCCGAAGTATCGTCGCAGTGTTGCCAGGCAGGGTCCAGCACGATGTTGTCGACCGTTCGACACAGAAACCAACGGATCAGATGAAGGCCTATGAGCTGATGCTAAAGGGCAAGGCACTACGCGACGGCTTGAACGCACGAGATACGGCCAAGGCGAGAGCGTTGTTGGAACGAGCGGTCGCGCTCGATCCGACCATCGCGCGATCTTACATGTATCTTTCGGACACGTATGTCATAGACTTGTGGCTTGGTCTGGCAGACGCTGACGCACCGGCCCACACGTTGAAGATCGCCCGAAAGGGCGTGGCACTGGATAACCGGGACGTCTACATTCAAGACCAGCTTGGGTTTGCTTATCTCTGTGCCGGGCTGTGGAGCGAGGCCGAAGCGCAATTCAACAAGACACTTTCCATGATAGAAAGCGAGGCGGAGTCGATGGCTTGGTGTGGCTATGCTTTCCTACTGCTCGGCCAGCACGAAAAGGCGCGCGACGTAGTTTCGGAAGCTATGGCGCTGGACCCGCTACATCCGCCTGCTATCGACTGGATTATGGGGCAGGTCGAATTTTTCAACGGTAACTATGAAGCAGTGCTTGGTTTTCTGATGGGGGCAGCGCGGCTTAACTCGCTGGCCACTGCCTTTGTCGCCGCGTCTTACGCGCAGCTCGGACGACAACGAGACGCCTCCGACGCGTTGCGAGAGTTCGTCACCGAACGTCACGATGAGTTCACAAGTCGAGGTATTGTGGTTGAGGATGACACGGTCAATAGCCTTGCCCGCGGGTTTCGGTCTATGTGGCGGCGACCGGATGATTTTGAACGTTTTGCCGATGGGTTAGCGGCGGCAGCCCGAATTCGCCAAGCGTTGCCTTAGTTTTTTGCCAAACGCGGCCGCTCTATCATCAACTGTACTGCATGGATTTTGCGCCCCATCGGGTCTAACGTTGCCCTGTGGAGGAACGGAAATTGGACCGCAAGCTGACCGCCATACTTTCCGCCGATGTTGTTGGCTTTTCCAAACTTATGGAAGACGACGAGGAAGGCACGCTGGGACGCTTGAAGTCACATCGACTGGAAACATTCGATCCGACGGTCAGCGAACATAACGGCCGTATTATCAAGCTGATGGGTGATGGTGCGCTGGTGGAGTTTGCCAGTGTTGTGGATGCTGTGAATTGTGCAATGGCCGTCCAGTCAGCGCTGGTGCAGTGCGGTGGCCCAATCCGCCTACGCATCGGGATCAATCTCGGTGATGTTATCATTGATGGGGACGACATCTATGGCGACGGTGTCAATATCGCTTCGCGGCTGGAGGCGTTGGCAGAACCCGGCGGCGTTTGTGTGTCCGATATTGTCCAACAAGCCGTGCGCATGAAAACCGGGCCGATCTTCAGAGATCTTGGTGAGCAAAATCTGAAAAACATTGCCCAATCGGTGAGAGCTTGGCATTGGTCCGCACCAAATGAGCAAGACGCAATCGAACCCACCGCCGACAGTACGCAATCGGCATCCGAAAAACCATCGATTGCTGTTTTGCCTTTTGACAATATGAGCGGCGATCCCGAGCAAGAGTATTTTGCAGACGGGGTCAGCGAGGACATAATCACCGCGCTATCACGCATTCGCTGGTTGTTTGTAATTGCCCGCAATTCAACGTTTGTTCACAAGGGCAAGGCGGTGGATGTGCGTCGGTTGGCACAAGAGCTTGGCGTTCGTTACGTGCTTGAAGGCAGTGTCCGAAAAGCCGGAAACCGGGTTCGCATCACCACACAGCTGATTGATGCCGAAAGTTCCAATCACCTTTGGGCCAACCGTTACGACCGGGAGCTCGATGACATTTTCGCACTGCAAGATGAGATTACTGAGACAATCGTTGGCAGTATCGATTCAGAACTGCGCGGCGCTGAGCAAGACCGGGCGAAGCATAAGCCAACTTCAGATCTCAACGCTTGGGACCTGTATCAACGGGGAAACTGGCATCTAAATCGCTTTACCAAGCAAGGCAATGAAAAGGCTCGTCAGTTGTTTGAGACGGCCACGCGGGCTGATCCGAATTTTGCCTTGGCTTACGCCGGCTGCGCTCTTGTAGGCGTCTCAGACGTCATAATGCGAATTGCCGACCAGTCTTCCGAGACTGTGAAGAATGCCATAAGATTGGCGGAAAAAGCGAAGGCTTTGGACGACCGTGAAGCTTTGACCCATTACGCACTCGGCCGGGCGTTCTGTCTTGCTGGGGACACGGATTCAGGGATCGCCAGCCTGGAAAAGGCCATCGCGCTCAATCCAAACTTTGCCCTAGCACATCACGGCATGGCCTTCGCGCTGAAAGCCGGAGGGCGTGCGGAGGACTCGCTGGCTCATGTGGCCATGGCCATTAAACTTAGTCCCAACGATCCCTTGTTATGGACGTTCTATGTCAACAACGCATCAGCTCACTATCAATTGAAAGACTACAAGCTTGCAGAACACTGGGCGGGCAAAGCCGTTAGAGAAAACGAGCGTGAGTATTGGCCAAACTTGTTCCGAGCAGCAGCACTGGCGCAACAAGACAATTTAGATGAAGCCCGCGCAGCCGTTACCAAAGCTCTTGCTCTCAACCCCGAATTCTCGCTGTCATTCGTCGCCCAAAGTTTGCCCGGCTACAATCAAGACTACTTTGAACATTTGGTAGAGGGGCTGCGAAAAGCCGGAGTGCCGTAGTGACCGGTTTGGAGTAGTCGACATTTTCTGCAACGAGCATGACTGACCGGTCGCAGCCCGAAGCAGCCATTCAAATCCGAGCCTTGCAATTCAAGGTTAGCGGACTTTGCAAACACGCGCCCCCAATGCCCATGTCATTACGGCGCCCTGTTGACGAGGTTCTCTGATCCTGATGAAGGGTCGTGGGGAAATGAGCGGCACTTCCTGCCGACCAATCAAATTGTCGAAGCAGACAAAACGAACAAGTGTTGATGAGCCGAAATGCGTTCAGGCGGGTCATCCTCGGGTTGGCCCCAAATCAGTCCTGTGACTGTACAAGAAAGAATAGCGCACCATTCGGATCGTAAAAGACCGGGCGGCGTGTGCGATCCGGATCATTCGTGTCGATCTTGGCTAGTTTTCCACCCAATCGTTCCACGTCACGACAAGCGGCAGTGACATCTTCAACTTTGATACTTGGAATCCAGCGAGCAACTTCTTGTTCCTGAGGCAGCCCATGCAACTGCTCGGCAATTTCATCGCCGGACAGTAGCGAAATGGTGGTTGTTCGTTTTAGTTCGCTGTCGTACCCGGAAACCCATCCGAACAACTCCGAATAGAATTCACTAGGGAAATCTGCGGAACTCGATAGATACCCGTCTACTCCAAATTGCCGCTCCTGCACCGGATAGGAGTGTCTGGACAGGCAGATACCGACTAATGCTCCAAAAGGGTCCCTCAAAAGACAGTTGCGACCAACGCCCGGCACCTCGAATGGCGGTCTCACAACGGTTCCGCCGAGTCTCTCGACTGCTGACGCGGATTGGTTCACATCATCGACCTCCACATAGGCAATCCATCCGTCGTCGTAGTGTTGCGGTGTCTCGGCAATGCCTGCGCCAACCTCTTCTTGTGCTAAGGCGAGCACAAAGTCCTTCTCACCGCCGCCCCAGGCAAAATCCATCGCGTGCTCGGTCAAAAAGCTCCAGGAGGCAAGGTCTCGATAGAAGTCCATTGAGCGTGATCGGTCGCCCGTGAAGAGATCATGCCAAACGAATCGACCGACCTTGTTGCATGTCATGGCGGTGAGCTCCTATGATCCCCGCAATTAATACAGTACTGGCCTATTGTCGATTTGACCCAGGTCAACAACCAAGATCGCGTTTTTCTGAAACCCATGCTACTGATGGAAAGCCCCCATTCACTGAGGCCTGGCTTTCTGTGGGATTAACCTTCAACAGCCCTTCGCCGCTTTTTGTGTTCTTTGTTGCTCGCGACCCGATCCAAGCCTAATATTCCGTGCTTTGCAGTTCCAGCTTTTCGGGTTGAAGTTGGCCTTTGGACAATGACCGCTAAAGCTGCTCTCAAAAAAGGAATGTTCGATGGAGCCGAGTCTGATATTCGCACTGGTTGGTGCTACCGCTCTCCTGGTCGCCATTCCTGGGCCGAACGTAGCATTGATTGTTGCAAACACACTGGCTTACGGATTTCGCTTCGGCGCAATGACAGTGTTTGGCACCACTATTGGCGTGGCTTTGCAACTTTTGGTCGTCGTCTTGGGTTTGGCCGCGCTCCTCGAATTTGCAGCCTACGCTTTTCTTTGGCTGAAATGGATCGGAGTGGCTTATCTGGTCTATCTCGGCGTGACCACATGGCGTATGGGCATCGTGGACATCGAAAAACAAAGCGCCAGCGGTGAGCCGCTGACAGCACTCTTTTGGCAGGGTCTCCTACTCGCCACGATCAATCCAAAGACTTTAATATTCAACGCGGCATTCCTGCCTCAGTTTGTGGCTATCGGATCAGGTTCTTCTGCTTTGCTTTTTACCGCCGTGATCTATGTAGCCATCATCATGCTCGGTGATCTTGTGTGGGCCGCTTCTGCGCAGATGGCGCGACCCGCAATAGTTAAACTCGGACGATGGCGTCACAGGCTAACTGGTGTTCTTTTTGTTGGGTCGGGTATCGGTCTCGCTTTGGCCCGTGTTGATCGGTAAACGAATCTTTGGAACAGAAGTCAATTGCTTTGCCTTGTCTAGAGATTAGCATGGGTTCAGAGGTGTCATTCTCTGCTTCGCTGGTCAGCGCTTGTTGGTGATCCGAACCGGACACTGGTCTAGCTGCCAGCATGCCTATCCGTCGCAGCAATACCAAAGCCCACCTGCGCCTCCGTGCTAAAAAGTCCAGATTACCGCTCGATGCGCTAACTCCTTCCTGCCTTCACTCGTCAGGAATGGCGACAGACCCTGCAAGGATACCTCCATCAATGTTAAGCTCAGCGCCGGTCATGTAAGGGGTTTCGTCGGATGCAAGCATAACAGCCAGTGCAGCTACTTCTGACGCCTCTCCAAATCGCTGCAACGGTGTATCAGCAACGATTGCTGCCTCTCGTTTTGCGCGGTCTGCACCTTCGCCTAACAGTGGCTCCCACATTGGCGTCATGATTGCCGCCGGATGGATAGAATTGCAGCGGATGGCAAGACCCTGACTTGCACAATACAGTGCGACCGATTTCGTGTGATTTCGGATAGCAGCCTTTGAAGCGGCATATGCTGCCGCCATAGGCACACCTATGATGCCAGAGCGTGAAGAGATATTGATGATAGATCCGGTTTTCGCTGGGCGCATGGCACGAATAGCGTAGCGGCATCCGAGAAATGTCCCGTCACTGTTGGTGGCATGAACCGCGCGCCAGTCTGAAAGTGTTGCGTTCTCGGGATCATGTGCAGGAGGTTGTCCGTCTATGGATCCTTCAAATCCGGTGATGCCCGCGTTGTTCACAAGCACATCCAGAACTGGAAATTGTGCTTCGATAGCCTCCCAGTCCATCTCGGAAGACACATCCAGCTTTGCAAACTCCGCGCCTATTTCTTTGGCTGTTTTTCGACCAAGATCGACGTCTTTGTCAGTCAGAATGACCTTCGCTCCCTCGTCACAAAAAGAACGCGCAATTGCGGCTCCAATGCCGCGCGCACCACCTGTCACAAGGGCTGTCTTACTGTGCAATCTGGGCATGTTTTTTTCCGATCATTTGTACTCAGGCCGGTCAGGCGCGCCTGCTCAAGACTACCAGTCTTCCAGGTTCATCGTCATGCTGTGCTCGTTTGCCCTCACGCTTTCAGCACATCTCGACAGGTATTTGGTCTCCTAAGTGGCTCGTCAAATTCCCAACAGCATAATGTTTGATCAGTGTGAGTGGGACCGACGCACCTCCTGTAACGACTTCCAGTATCCATACATACACAAGGCAAAAATCGACACGTTGCCAACAAAGTCGAGCAGCATCCAATGAGTGAACATCTCAACGACAAAGACAAAATAATAGTTGAAGATGAAGAACGGGATCGAGCCCACCAATCCAAATACCAGGAAGGTGGTAGGCGTAAACCGCGCAAGGGCCATAATGGTGCCTGCCAGAACGGCTTGCGCGCCAAAGCATGCCAACAATAGTCGGCTCGTTTCGTTGCCCACGAAGTAATTTGGTTTGAAAACAAGCTGCTCGACAGTGCCCGGGAACATCAATGCCCAACCACCCAGTCCCAGAAAAACACCCGCAAGCATGCGTTGAATGTTGAGAGCCGACATAATTCGTTTCCTACCTAGAGGGATGACAAAGCCAAAGACCTCACCATGCCCTGCTGCATTGATTGCGTGATGCAACTCCGGGCATCCTGGAAGTTCCAGCTAGCCCAAATTGCCGACAATACACGCTGTTCAGATTTTTAATGACACTTACGTCAGTAACTTGTAGTTGGCAACAGGAGGTAATTGAGATTTCGGAACACACAGCAAAAACCAAGCGCCGTCGTCGCAAAGAGCACCGACCCGGTGAGATACGCCAGGCTGCACTGGAAGAGCTTCGCGAAAAGGGTCTTGCGGGGAGCACTTTTCAGGGAATTGCGCGTCGTGCCGGGATTTCCCGGACAACGGTGTATCTATACTTCAATTCCAAGATGGACATCTTTGAGGCAGTCGCGCGCGACACCATGGAACGCGCACTTGACGAAGCGGCTCATGCCATCGTCGAGTTTGAAGGGCCCTATGAAGAACTCTTTGAGAAGGTCATCGACCGGTTATACGATCAGCTTGTTGCGGGTGACGCGCGCTACATTTTCAAGGTCATGGTGGCCGAAGGTCACGATCACTCTGAAATTGTTGCCTTCTACCATCGTGAGATTTTTTCAAAAGGTGACGCGACCTTGCGCCGCCTGATCAGCGCCGGGGTCGAGCGTGGCGAGCTCAGCCAACAGGCTTCAGGTTTGGATCCGCGGACCATTATTGCGCCTGTAATTTTTGCAGGTATCTGGAGCCTGATTTTCAGCGAAATTGATCCCATGGATGTGGAAAAATTCAAGCGAGACCATGCAAGCATTTTTATGCGGGGCTTGCTCAAGCGAGAGGGCGAAAAATGAATTCAGGCACATACCAGTGTGTATTGGTAAATCAAACGCCGAGGATACCGGTTGCGCGAGGCGATTGGCGAGAAAAAGGTCGCTTTGGCGGATTTGGAGGCATGAAATGACGTACGAACTATGGCTGGTTTATTTGGCTGCTGCGGTTGGATTATCCCTGACCCCTGGTCCGAATGGGTTGTTGTCCCTGACACATGGGGCCTGTTACGGCTTCCGCCCGACTGTTTCCACCGTTTTGGGCGGAGCGCTTGGGTTCTTCCTTCTCATCGCGATTTCTCTGGCTGGCTTTGGCACCTTGCTCGCTGCATCGGAGCGGGCTTTTCTCGTCGCGAAATGGATCGGTGCCGCATATCTCGTTTATCTTGGTATTCGGGTCTGGCGCTCCGCACCCCCCGACTTTGGTGCGGCGACCAGTTTGACAAGAACGAATGATCTTGGGTCATACAAGATGTTCCAGCAGGGATTTCTTGTCGCCGTTTCAAACCCAAAGGGCCTCTTGTTCTTTGCTGCGTTCCTTCCACAGTTCATGGTTGCAGGATCGCCTTTCCTGCTACAGCTCGCTGTATTTGGCGGAACGTTCGTACTCGTTGAGGTCGTCTACGAGTTGTTGCTCGCAGGATTTGCGCAACGCATTGCGCCCTGGCTTGCCCGAAGCGGACGGTGGTTCAACAGGATCACCGGCGGCGCGTTTGTCGGAATCGGAGCGGCGCTCGCTTCGGCGCCGAAGTAGGCCAAATGCCATTTGGGTTGGCAGTAGTGCCGTTAGAAAACTGATAAGCGCGGCTGCGAAATCAGCAGGGTTTTACCTATGAGATCAAACACCGGAATGCGCCAGTTTTTGGTGCCTGACCCAGCTGGGCCTGGACCGATACCAGTTGTTTTGTTCTACCCGTGCGACAGGAAAATGTCTCCGCAGAAGGTCGGGCCTTACGCGTTCACCGCAGCGCGGGATGCTGCGCCCACACTTGTCAAAGCTCCGCTGATCGTGATGTCGCATGGCAATGGTGGATCGCCCTGGGTTCACCGGGACTTGGCCATGGGGCTCGCAGCGTTGGGTGCTTTTGTCATTTTACCGGAGCATGTCGGAAACAGCCGATCTGACAATAGCCTGGAAGGCACTCAGGAGAACCTAATCAACCGTCCTCGACAGCTGAAACTGTGCGTGGAGCACGTTTACCGTTCCAAAGAGTTCGGGCCTTACATCACCGAGACGCATGGTATTGGGCATTCTATCGGCGGTTACACCGTGTTGGCGGCCGCCGGTGCCAAGCCATATGCCGGACCACATGAAACACAATCCGGCAAAGCAGAAGAAATTGGCGTTGAACGTACATGCTTTGCATCGCTTGTAGTACTTGCGCCGGCAACTCCGTGGTTTCAGGGCGCGGATTCACTTTCAGAATTTGATACCCTGACACTGATGCTCACGGCTGAACTGGACGAAGTCACCTCTGAGTTCCACGCAGGCGTTCTTTCCTCAGGCTTGCAGCGATCAGATCTTCTCACGCACAAAGTTATTCCGGGTGCCGGTCATTTCTCATTCCAGAGCCCATTTCCTCCGCAAATGACTCGCCCTCAGTTTCCGCCATCACAGGATCCGATTGGGTTTGATCGCGCTGCATTTCAGTTAGAGTTGCTTGCGATAGTTAGTCAATTCTTGAAGATTTGCCCGTAGCGGGAAATGAAACGCTCGCCAACTTTCAGAATTTGGCTGCGTACGAGTACTCTTTCGAATGGGTAGTCGTTCAATTACGGTTTCGGTGACTTTCGGAGATGCACAAATGGACATGGCCCGGTTTTCGGAACGACTAATGGGCATGAAGGATGCGGTATGGCTACGTCATGCCAATCCGTGGTCTGTTTGGACGCGCGTGCTGACGCCATTGCCGTTTTTGGCGCTGGCGATCTGGAGCCGGGCTTGGATCGCTGGCTGGGCTTGGGCAGCAGTAGCTTTCGTTCTGATCTGGATCTGGCTGAACCCGCGCGTCTTCCCGCAACCCAATCGTTTCGACAGCTGGTCGGCACAAGGTGTTCTCGGTGAACGTGTCTGGCTACACCATCGTGAGAAAGTTTCCGAGCATCACAAACGTGTCGCGAACGTGCTGGCAGTTGGAAGCAGCTTGGGACTATTACCTTTCGCTTACGGGCTTTGGACATTCGATATCGGCATCACATGCCTCGGAATCGTTTTGATTGCAGGTGGCAAAATGTGGTTTGTGGATCGAATGGTCTGGGTTTGGCGTGACTTCCAAAGTGCCGGAGGATCGATGGAAGACTTGGAAACGGAACGATGAGGAAACGGCCGTGAGGAATGATGCGTTCTGAAATTAAGGCTGTGTGTGAAACTCCCGTCGTCGGCAGCATAGTGCCACCTGGAAAAATTCAGTTCTTACTCCCCATCTTATGCGCCATTTCGCACGGTAGGCTGGATGCAGCTTCAAATGCGAGCTCTCATTGCTGAGCTAAACGAACTTCCCGATGCGGACATAGCGGGCATTGCGAAATACTCGTCGCACACCTCGACCACGGTCAGCTTCCGATCCTGGCACTTTATCCACACAAGCGTCTGCTGGAACCACGTGTGCGACGCTTCATCGACATGCTGAACGAGGATCTCCAGTAGCTTCCTTCTAGCAGAGGAAGTTAATCCAACCTTCCAACGTTCGTTGCGATGCCGAACTCTGGAAGCAAGAGCTCTGTGTCGCCGTTATTTACATTTGGCGTAAGTGACCGGTCGCAGCCCAAAGCGGACATCGTCTTCCGCCATGTCGCCGAGCTCCAACGTATCTCAATTCAATTCCCATTGATCTTCGCAAGCCGCGCTGAATAGTCGTTTGGAAACTTCCATACTGCGCGCCCTTTTGCTCTGACCAGCCCTCGCTCACTGGCGGAGAGCGGCGTGAGCAGGCTCATGAAGATATCGCGCTCGCCCATGGGGACGAACGAAAAAAGGAGTGACCATTGCCAACAAGTCAGGTTCTTCTGCCAAGTCCGTATCCCCATCGCACAGCCGCATGGTTGATTTTGTTGGCCCTAATTATACCAGTTGATTAATTAACTGTTTGGTTTAATATCATGTCATGTTTGGCGATGAACAACTCGATGCAACCTTCTCCGCATTGGCTCATCCAACGAGGCGCGCGATCCTGGCGCGTTTGGCGCGAGGCTCAGCCACGGTGAATGAACTGGCAGAACCGTTCGAAGCAACTCTGCCTGCAATTTCAAAGCACATCCGGGTGCTCGAGGCCGCCGGTCTGGTCACACGTGGCAAAGAAGCCCAGTTCCGGCCCTGTGCCTTGGACACAAAGCCTTTGGAGGCCGTAGCAAGCTGGACCGACCAATACCGCTTCATATGGGAGGCTCGCTTCGACGCCATGGAGAAGATTCTAAATGGAATGAAGGGAACGCCCAATGAATGAGGAATACAAATGGGTGAAGATCGAGCGCGAGTTTGATTCCCCGATTGAGACTATATGGGACATGTGGACTGACCCGGCTCTGTTTCGTGCGTGGTACGGACCCCGCGGTATGTCCGTTCCGGTAGCAGAAATGGATGTGGTTGTTGGCGGTACGCGTAAGGTCTGTATGGAAATGACCGCAGCCGAACGGCCTATGAAAATGTGGTTCACCGGCGTGTACAAGGAAGTCACCCGGCCAAATCGCCTCGTTTATACCGAGAGTATGTGTGACGAGGATGGCACCCTAATCACACCTCAGGCGATGGGTATGCCCGAAGACTTTCCTGACATCACGGAAATCATCGTCGAACTCTCGGAGGCGAACGGAAAAACGCTGATGGCTATGATCCATATCGGTGTCGAAGAGGGCACAGCCGGTGCCGGTGGCTGGAACCAGGCCTTTGACAAGCTTGGCGAGTATCTTGATTCAAAAAGTTCAGACTAACGGCGGACCACATGCGACAGCTTGCCGTTCTCACATTCGTGACGCTCGACGGAGTGATGCAATCCCCAATCATGCCGGAAGAAGACCCATCCGGTGGATTTCTACATGGTGGCTGGGCCGCGCCGTATTGGGGCAGCGTCATGGACCAGGTCGAGCACCACGCCATGTCTGATCCCTATGATATGGTTTTTGGCCGCAAGACCTATGACCTCTTTGCAGGCCATTGGCCAAACGCGCCGAAGTCCGCACTTTCCGACCGTATCAACAAGGCTCGAAAATACGTTGCGACCTCACAACCTAGCAGTTTGCGCTGGCAGAATGCGCACCCGGACAACGGTAACGTCGCAGACGAAATATCGGCTTTAAAGGCACAGGATGGGCCTCTATTGCAGGTGCATGGCAGCTCCCGACTAATACAAACCCTTCTTGCTCACAGTCTTGTCGACGAGTTCCGCTTGTGGGTCTTCCCGGTGGTTGTCGGCGGCGGCAAGCGCCTCTTCGAAAAAGACTGCCCATCATGCCAACTGAAGCTGATCAGATTTGAGCACTGCGGAAATGGTGCAACGATGCAATTCTATGGACCGGAAAGTGGTGACTCACGGCCGGCACAGCAGCCGTGATTGTGGATACTCTACCACAGCACTGTGCATTGAACGCAATTGGCTCTTCTTCTCATAGCCAAGCATTTACGAAACAAATTCACCACGCCCGAGCTGCGCGGGAAGCCTGAGTTTGGCGTGATCGGATTGCTCCTCTGCTTTCAATCGCAAGCTGCCACTTGACAATCATTCAGTATAATTTAGTTTTACCTAAACTATTTAGGTTTCTTCAAATCATGCCCCATGCTGATGTTGCTTTCTCAGCCCTAGCTCACCCCGTCAGACGACAGATGTTGGATCGGCTTTTGAGTGGCCCAACCACAGTGAACCAGTTGGGATCAGATCATAAGCTCTCACCGGGTGCGATTTCTCAACATCTAAAAGTGCTTGAGCACGCACACATGATCCGCAGGACGTTAAAAGGTCGACAACATCACATCGAGTTGGACGAGAGGGGATTTCAACCTGCGTTATCATGGACTGAAAAATACGCTGCCTTTTGGAGTGACAACCTTGAATCATTGGGTGCGTTCCTGGCTCGCGAGAAGACTGATGAACAGTGAAGCTGTATCTGCCGTTAATGAAGTGAGCGTTTCAGCCTGGTATGCTGTAGACGTTCATCAGGCATTTTGCGCATGGACCGAACCCACGAAAATCGCGCAATGGTTCGGCCCCAAAGGTTTTCGTGCTGAGGTGCTCGAAATGGATGTCAGGGTCGGCGGGACTTGGCGTTTCAAGATGATCTCGCAATCTGGCGAAGCCTCGCATCACCTGGGTCGCTACCGATCAGTTGAACCCGACAAGTTCCTTTCCTTCACTTGGGAAAGTGAAAAGGAAAAAGACCTGACAGAAGGGCGCGAGACGCTTGTAAGTGTCCGGTTTACCGCTGAGCACGGAGGTGCTCGGGTGACGTTGGTGCACAAAAAATTACCCACACGCCAAGCCAAGCAAGCCCTCGAATTCGGATGGTCGAGCGGGTTTGAAAAACTGAAGCGGCAATTTGGGGGGCAAGATGACTGACACAATCAACGGAGGCTGTGCCTGCGGTGCGGTTAGATATGAATGTCGCGCAAAGATCGAGTTTTCGTTCAATTGCCATTGCAGGAAGTGTCAGAGGGCCACAGGCGCCGGCCATTCTTCTGCGTTCGCGATCCCTAAGGCTGAGATCAAAGTCTCAGGTATAGTCAAGGAATTCGCTTCACCGAGCGACAATGGTGCGATCACCTACGCCGGTTTTTGCTCGGAGTGCGGTTCGCCATTAACCAGTCGAACCGAGAGATTTCCTGAACGCATCTACGTTCATGCGGCTACTTTGGACGACCCTTCCATATTCAGCCCGGCATTCGTTGTATATGGTGAAATGGCGCAGCCTTGGGATACACCCCACGAACACCTGACGGGTGCGTAGCGCTAGGCCGCACAGCTCGCACATTATTTCGCTTGCCTTCAACCAAACACTTACGATTGGGGAACGGACCAGGCTTCGCACTAGGGCTTACTCCCGCTGTTCTCTACTATGCGCAGCATCGGCGGGTCGCAGCCCAAAACGGACCTTCGCAACCAAGCTTTGCAAATTCCGAAATGCCAACCGAACAGACCTTTGTCCGAGACTACACCCGATACCAGTTTTCAACTTCTCGGGCGGCTGCTTCGGCTGTAAAAGTAGTCTCTACGTCTGCGATTGCGTACTTTACTTCGTCTGAGCTAGCACTGAGTTCTAAGACGTTCGCATTCAGGTCATGGGCTGACCCGGCATCTGAAAAAATCGTATCGACCGCAATTCTGACGACGTTTCGGTGTTGCAGCAGGTGCTCAAAAAACCGGACATAGATCGCCTCCTCATACGGAGAATGGATGTCCACCTCAGAGACTAAGCCCAACTCCGCAGCCTTGGCGCATGTCTGGCGCCAAGCCAGCTCCATTGTGGATGGTGGCGCGTCCCTAGCCTCATCAGGATGTCTGGGGTTCGCAAATGTAGATCTTCGAATAGCTTCGAGATTGGCACGCAAGCCCTTTGTAGGAACCGGATACATGAATGTGGTTTCCTCGGAAGCTAAGGCAGGCTCAATCTGATCGGGCTGCGTCTGGATGAACTCTGAAAACCTGTTTCCGATGATAGGGACTTCACCGACAATCATGCCTGTGGGGTCAGTATTCTCCGCCAGCCATCGCGTCAGTGCTCTCCGCCCCCACAGCCCGGCTGCCTTTCGGATCAACGGATGAGTTCCATCCGAAACATCCGGATACCTCGCGAGTATATCTTCGGTTTGAAACGCCGCGAGCCCCGTATCCCAACGCATGATATGCACACGACGTCCCAAGGAGATCGCAATGGATATCTGCTGACGCAACAGGAATGACTTTCCAGATGCCGGTAATCCAGTGAAGAAAACCATGCGGCAACGACGTGCAGCGTTCGCCAAGTGTCTTCCAATCTCTGTGTCCGCAAAACTGTCCTTAGAAATAACGAATCTCCTAATTCGGTGTCGGCAACAGCGTTAGGTAGCAAGCGCAACTTGGTTCCAGAACCGCTACAAACATTCTATGCCCGCCATTCTGAAGACGATGTTTGCAAGCAATCTCGGCGTTAGTTCTCTGAAACTTCAATACCGGCAATGCGAAGCCCACCCATAATCTTTTCGATCAGCTCCGTTGGCATTCCACGTGCTCGATACGGTGCGCGTGGATCGTCAAGAAACTCCGGGTGTTCGTTTTGCAAGCGTCGCGCCATCTCTTGCGCCTTTTGTTGCTCGCCGTCCAAAGCATAGCTTGCAGTCAGGCTTGCCATCGACATGGTGGATTTCGGCGTACCCCAGCTCAAGATGACTTTTTGTGCTTCATCATAATTGCCTTGCAAGATCGCGTGCAGCACCCAAGCGTTGTTGTAGCCAGGATGAAGTTTGGGGTTGAGGTCTTTTGCGCGGGAAATCCACTCTTTACCTTTTTCAAACTCGCCGGAGTAAGCAAGAAAGATACCCAGATCCGCTAGGATCCAGGAATCATTGGGACTAAGCTCCGTGGCGTTCTTTGCGTGTTCAAAGAAGACCGCCTTGTCTTCTCCCGTCATTCTGCTGAGGATTGCCAGGGCGTAGTGCGCATCCGCATTGTCCGGGTCTTCCTCAAGTGCACGTGTGGCGGCGTCTCGGGCCTTATTTGCCCAATCCGGATCGGTGTCGAATGATCGTTTCTTAGACTCGAGATAGTTAAAGGCTAATCGCGACCAAGCAAGAGAGTAACCAGGTTCTTCCTTCACGGTTCGCAGTAGACAGTCCCGAGCCTTGCGATGCGCTTCAATGCTGAAACTTTGATAAAACCAGAATCCCAACAGATAGCATTCATAGGCTTCCAGGTTTTCCGGTGCCTTGTCGCGGATAGCCTGCTGTACAGAAGCGTTGAACAACGGGGCATCGCTTGAGCCGATTTGCGAGGCGACCTTTCTTGCAATCTCAACCTGGATATCCAGGACATTTGCGATGCTTAGGTCCATATCAAAGGGGCCCGGCGGCGTGAGTTGACGGCAAGTCCTTGCATTGATGAACGTAGTTGTCACCCGCAGTTTCGAGTCAGACCGTTGGGCCGTGCCGCCAAGTATGTAATCGGCCCCTAACGCATCCCTGATCGCTTCGCAATCTTTCCGACTGCTGAAGTCGGCGCCAGCTTCGGGAGCTATAACAAACAGGTTTGAGAACTTCGCCAACAAGGCGTTAAGATCACGCGTCAAACCTTCAGCGAAATACTCGTCTTCCTTGTTTTCCCCGATTGTTTCAAAAGGTGTAATGACAATCCGCGCACCTGACGGAAGGTCGCGCGGATCATCTCTTCCAAAGACAAAAAAAGCTGAAATCGCGGTAACTGTGGCGACAACAGCCGTCGCGGCAGTCCATCGGATCGCTGCGCTGCGCTTGGGTTTGACCGCAAGTTCCGGAGGCCAGGTCCAAACCTCGACCTTATTGGCGATATTCTTCAATTCATGGGCGCCAGCATGCGCAAATTCCGCGTCCACCTTTCCCGAAAGTTGATCGGCAACTGCTTTGGAAACACAAATGCCTCCGGGCGGTGCGGTTGCTTCCAACCGAGAGGCAATGTTGATGCCGTCTCCCAGCAGATTATCGCCATCTGCCACGACGTCACCGAGATGTATTCCGATACGAAGGTTCATGCGCCCTTTTTCCGGCAGATCGAGGTTGCGAGCTTTCAGTTCTCTTTGAATTTCCAATGCACAGCGGGACGCGTCCGTTGCACTTGTGAATTCAGCGATGACGCTGTCACCCGCGCTGCCGAACACGCGACCACCATAGTTTGAGATGAGGTCATCAATGAGTTTTCGGTAGCTCTTTAGGGTGGTAATCGTGCCCTCTTCATCACGCCCGATCAGGCGTGAGAATCCCACAAAATCCGCAGCCAGAATGGCGGTTAGACGGCGTTCCATAAGTCCCCCCGTACCACTTTAATGAAAGTTACCTGGGTTCTCGAACAAAATCTAAGTTCTTACCCAAGCTCATAACTGCTCATTTGGAAAGAGATCGACCGGCCAACTTTGCCTAAACTTCAGATAGTTCACAAACGCTTGGCCGCTGCCTTCGGAGATGCGCAACGCTGTGCTATGATTTTCTGTGACCTAACCACAAAGGTACACTTTTGATGCGACCCGAAACGCGCAATCGCATTTTGACGCTCAGTATTGTCATTGCTGTTATTGCTGCAAGTCAGAAAGAGGCCTTTGCCTCGGACGGAGAGTGTGGCGCGCCAGATGCACCTTGCACACTGGAAGGCGGTGAGTACTACGTGGCCCTACCAGATGTTCCGGATGAACCGCCTTCCGTCATTTGGTTGCACGGTTATGGACGGTCTGGGAAAGGGATGATCCAGAACTCCGCCTATGTCGATCCTTTCATACGGCGCGGCTACGCTGTGATTATGCCGAGCGGGCAGCCCAGTATTAATAGCAAAGACCTCGATTGGGGTGTGGCTGACGGGTATGATCTGGCGCGCGATGATGTCTCCTTTGTCGGCGCAGTTCGCGCCGACGCGGTGGAGCGCTTCGGTATAGACCCGTCGAGAATACTGATCGCAGGTTTCTCCCGCGGTGGTTCGATGGTCTGGGACATTGCGTGCCAAGCGCCAGAGATGGCAAGAGGCTTTGCCGCTGCGGCTGGAGCATTCTGGGAGCCCATGACCACTGAGTGCGATGCGCCAGTTCACCTATTTCACGTACATGGCTTCAAAGACCGAATGGTGCCGTTCGAAGGCCGACTGCTGACATGGGAGGGTGTTGATTTTCACCAGGGTAACGTCATGAAGGGCTTGGATGTCTGGCGCCGCGAGAACGCCTGCTTCGGTAGCGCGGAAAACAGCTTTGGCGATGACGACTCGATGCAGAAGGACTGGATGGATTGTGAGGCAGGCTCGATCCGGCTGAAAGTCACCAAAGGTGGACACGGCGTGCCGGAGGGCTGGCGGGACGCGGTGCTCGATTGGTTCGAAGCTCTACCTTGAACATTTGAGTGCCCTTATACCCTTCGGTTGCTTTGGTCGTAGATGAATTCAGTAGCACCCGACTTGTTTGATGAAAGGGTGGGAAAATGAAAGAACAGGTTTCCGATCACTATGGTCGCAGCCGCAGACTGATCGACCAAATAGCTGATCGCCTGAAGGCCGCGGGCGTTGACCCGAAGAAACTGTGCGCCGCTGATTTTGAGCCTATCGATGAGTTCCATTTTCGAGGCAGACAGGCGACTTTGCAGTTGCTGGAGCAACTTGAGCTTACACCAGGCGCGAATGTGCTTGATATTGGTAGTGGACTGGGTGGGGTCAGTAGAACAATTGCCTAGGAAGCAAAGGCCAAGGTAACAGGCATAGATCTGACGCAAGAGTTTTGCGACGCAGCCAAAACTATTTCCGATTGGGTCGGTCTCAATGAACAAACCACGTTTATTCAGGGAGATGCGACAAAACTCTCATTTTCGGACAGCAGTTTTGATGGCGCGGTAACTGTCCACGTTGCAATGAACATCCCGGACAAGCTTGCGGTGTACAAAGAGGCCCACCGTGTCCTGAAGCCGGGAGCACGATTTGGAATTTATGACATTCTACAGGGCGAAGGTGGTGACGTCGTTTATCCGACGCCATGGGCTATGGACGCCTCGATCAGTTATCTCGCAACCCCGAAAGAAATGGTCGGCTTTCTGCAAGATGCGGGTTTTAAGGTATTGGATGAAGAAGACTCGACGACTGAAAGTTCTGAATGGCTTAAGGCGAGAATTTCGAAGCCCAAGTCTAAGAGCACCATGCCTGTTACGACACAGATTCTCTTTGGGGACATCGCCAGCGATATGGTTCAGAACCAACTTCTTGCTCTGGATGAACGTCGGTTATTGACATACCGCTTCATTTGCATGGCCTGATGCTATTGTTGCATCGACGCTCGAAATAGTCATTCTCTGCGGTGTGCGGATTGGCTGATGGCAGCCCGAAGCAGACATTCACAGTCACGCTTTTCAGTTTTGCACTAAGCCATTCACTAGGACATGCGCGACGTTCAGAAAATCATGTTGTCTTTTCCAAGCAGCGTAATTTGCGCTACCAATAGACATGAATGGAGACCGCAGACTTTCCGCAGTACTCTCGGCCGATGTAGTAAACTACTCAGGCCAGATTAAGGCAGATGAAAATAGGACTCTCAGCGAACTTCGTGTTCTACGTCGAGAGTTATTTGATCCTTTGGTTAGCGATCATCGAGGTAATGTCGTTAAGAGGATGGGTGATGGATGGATAGTCGAGTTTAACTCGGTATCTGATGCAGTACGATGCGCCCTTGATCTTCAAAGCCAGGTGTCAACTCAGTCCTCATTGAAACTACGAGTGGGCGTGCATCTTGGAGATGTCGTATTCGACGACGATGACATTTTCGGCGATGGCATCAATCTGTCTGCACGTCTACAAGAGGCTTCCAACGAAGGGGCTGTGTTAATTTCAGATGTCGTCCATCGCAGCCTTGACGAGCGCCTCGCTGAGCAATTTTATCGCGCTGGAGAGCGACAGTTTAAGAACGCGCCGTCACCAATAGAAGTTTTCCAATGGTCGCCGCCAGGTTCTGCCCCACCGCGAGTAACTCCGGCTAGCCATACAAAGTCTCTGCTAATCGGCGTCTTACCTTTCGATAATCTTTCTTCTGACCCCGATCAGGAGTTTTTTGCAGATGGAATTACCGAAGAGATCATCACCACTTTATCAAAACTCCCGAATTTACTGGTCGTCGCGCGTAACTCTACATTCGTCTACAAAGGTCGCTCCGTTGACGTGAAACAGGTCGGTCTGGAGCAGGGTGTCGATCTTGTTCTTGAGGGAAGTGTCCGTCAAAGCGGTAACCGGGTGAGGATCACAGCACAGCTAATCGATGCAAAGTCCGGCATGCATATTTGGGCAGACCGCTATGATCGCCTCATTGAAGATGTATTCGAAGTTCAGGATGAAATCGCACTTAGGATTGCAACCGAGCTTCAAGTCGAACTGTTGGCGGGAGAAATGGCTCGTTTCAGAGGATCCGGCACAAATAACCTAGGCGCGTGGACTGCTCAACTAAAGGCCGTTGAGGCTTCGCGCAGAATTACCAGGGAAGCTCAGGCCGACGCTCACCGATTTGCACAACAGGCAATTGCACTCGACCCGGGTTACTCGGCTCCGTATTGTACTTTGGGATTCATTTGCACTGTCGAAGCACGACATGGATTTGTTGCTGACCGGCGTGCCGCGCTAGCGGAGGCTCGTGACTGCGCTCAGCGGGCTCTGGAAATAGACAGCTACAACCCAGAGGCTCACGCTATTGCGGGTTTTGCGGATGCAATCGATGGCAAGCTGGTTTCGGCTATCGAGAAGTTCAACGAGGCACTAGCGCTGAATCCAAACCACGCTGACGTGGCTGCCAGACTGTCAATCACCCTAGCTTTCAATGGCCAGGCAAATGAAGCGATCCAAGTCGCACAACAAGCCATTACCCTGAACCCTCACTATCCAGGTTGGTACGCAGGCGTTCTGGGTTTAGCCCTTCGACTCGACGGTCAATACGAGGAAGCCAAGAAAGCATTCACCGAATATGGTCAAAGGGTTGAAGGCTTTGGTCACCTCGACCTCGTAATCGTCCATGTAGAGACGGAGAACCTTGAGGCCGCTCGCGATGAAGCACGGAATGTGATGAAATACCGCCCTCAGTTTTCCATATCGGACTGGGCGAATACTCAACTTTTCTCTGACAGAAAAAGGCTGGAGAAAGACTGTGCGTCTTTGCGACTAGCCGGTTTGCCTGAATAGAAGCAGGGTTTCGCTGTAGCAGGATGGTTTGTGATGGAAACCAATCTCACACGTTTCCGATTTGGGTTCGTGATGGCCTTGCGCTTCTAGGCGCCTTGGCGGTAGGCCGCAGCCCAAACCGGATACTCACAAATGGGCCTAGCAATTTCCCAGCTGCGGAGGAAAGCTGCCCTTCGCGGTTAAACAAACCAAGTTGATAATTTTGGCCGATTACCCGTAGGAACTTGAAGCTTAATTTATTTGATCACGCGGGCTTTATCAGTGTTTCCAGATATTCTCGAGTGTCGGCATCCCACGAGCTGGGGTCTTCTCCATGGGCAACCACCGCGTGGAGCTCCATGAGTTTCCATACTTCATCTTTGGTCGCTGCGATCACTTTGCCTGGGCAGGCCTCCATGCCCTCGCAATCCTTGCAGGCATATGAATAAACAGTGTTCATCGCTTTCTCCTTAGTTCGCTCGGAAAGTTGATTAAAACTCGGGAAACGTCGGCAGCCCGTCGTCGAGTTTTATCCATGGCTGCTGATGTGATACGAACACGTGGGCCTTGGGCTGCGCAATCGACGGGTCGTCCAACGTCACAGCAGAAAACCAAGCGTCAGCGCTCCAGTCTTGGCCCTCAACTTCATTTAGGGAGGCATAGGTCAACGTCGTTCCACAGTCCCGACAAAACCCGCGGCGAATACCCGGAGTTTTCTCAATGTGTTGGATTTCGCCTTTGATAACGGCGAAGTCTTCGGCGGCTACCTTAGTCCAAGTTGCAAAGGCGCCACCAAGAGCCATTTGACATGAACGGCAATGGCAATGTCCCGACCAGACAGGTGGTGTCGCGATCTGGTAACGAACAGCACCACAGTAACATCCACCTTGAAGTTTTTCCATCGTATCAAGATCTCCTGGCATGCGGCTAGGTTGACATCGGTACTAAAGCATCCGCTCCAATACTTCGTAATATCTGAGCAGATTTCACTGTTAATAGTGTCAAGAATGTCGATATCATGCGACTCAAATAGTCTAACCAAATATTAGAAAATCTACAGCATGGACTGGCTGCACCTTCCCCCGATGAACGCTTTGCGCGCTTTCTCAGCAGTTGCGGAAGCAGGGAGTTACACCGTGGCGGCTGAACACTTGAACGTGACCCAAGCGGCTGTCAGCCAGCAGGTGAAATCGTTGGAAAGGCACTTGGGTATAGCTCTTGTTGCTAAACGTGGGCGCAGCATTGAATTGACAGAGCCAGGCATCATTCTTGCGCGTGAACTGGGTATCGGCTTTGAAATTATTGGAAGGGGTGTCGAACGACTGGCAGAACACACAGCGCAGCGCCCCGTTCAAGTGACAATGTCACCAGCATTCGCGGTGGAGTGGCTATTGCCGAGAATGGCAGAGTTTCAACGTGAACATCCAGAGATCACTTTGATGCTAAACCCAACTTCGGAACTGGTTCAGATACGCCCCGGCGGCATCGATGTCGCCATTCGGTATCACGACAGACGCATGCCGAGAAAAGAGGAGGATACTGTTCTTGTCTCCGACATGGTCGTGATCGGAGCACCTTCATTGGTGAGAGACCAAGACCTGCGTGACCCGGCATCTTTAACGAAGCTGCCCTGGTTACAGGAACTGGGCACCAACGAGGCGGCCGACTGGTTCACCTATCATGGGGTCGTACCTCTCGAGCCATTGACGATCAATCACATGCCGGGGAACCTGATCATGACTGCGGTTCGCCGGGGTGACGGTATCACGTATTCTGCCAGAGCTTTTTTCGAGGACGATCTGTCATCTGGCCGGATGATTGAATTGTTCTCTGAGCCTCTCTTCGGCGTCTACTACATCCAGACTCAAGCAGAATTTCAGCGCCCAGAGGCTAAGGTGTTCGTCAACTGGCTTAAATCTCAGTCGCAAGTCGTATCGAGACACAACTCTGGAAGCTGAGACGTATCTATTTACCCCTCTGCTCTGTTTGCTCAACACCGTTGGTTTCGCCTTTTTTAAGGCTGCTTTGTAGAGGAGCCCGCTGCGATCAGAGCCGCCATCCCTCCATCGATGAACTGCACGTTTTGAAAACCCATCGCAGTCAATACATTTGCCGCTGCCGCGCCTCGGTAACTAGGAGCGCCGCCACAGGTGGTGAAAATTCGCCTTCCACGATCCTGTAACTCTTGAGATCTGTATTCACTTTCAAGGTCTGCCATCCAAGCGACGGCGCGACCAGGAGCCGGAATTGCTCTGGGGCTGATACCTGTGGCCGCCATTTCAGCGCTATCCCTCACGTCCACCACAAGTGCGTTGGGGTCTTCGATCAGTACTGCCAGCGCGTCAGTTGCTGAAATCGGATTTGCTTTGGATATTTCCTGAGCTTCCATTTGTGCGAATGTTAAGACCATGTTGCCCCCCGACTGCAAATCTTACGCAATGCTACCATGCGGTTGATTTACCGCAAAACGGCATCCAAGCGATGCTTGGCAGTCTTGTGGTCGCCCAGACGGTTGCCATCAACGAAGTTAAACGAGTCCCGGTCTAGGGCAGAAGCGGGCCTCGCAAATAGCCCGGCCATTGCTGTTGATCAGTGATTACTCGGCGGCCAAAGCCTTCTGCCTGCAATAACACGATGCCTTGATCGGCACCTCTGCGCGGGCAGTGGCCTTGTCCAGTTGTAGCTTGATGTGGGCGGCTTCGACCGTTTCACCGCGCCTGGTGAGACATTCGTGCAGGCCATGCAGGCTCCAGACGTTACCCGGATGCTGACAGGCCCGACTAAGCGTTGCATCCAGGCCAAGGTCTGCACGGTAAACAGCTTCGGCTTCCTCCATCTGGCCCTGTTCAAGAAGAAGAGCACCCAGCGCATGACGGGTGGGTTGCATCCAGCCCCAGGGCTCGTCGTATGGCAAGTTGTCGTCGATCTCGACTGACTTTCGCAGATGGTCAAAGGCCGTCTCATACTCTCCTGCGTGATAGGCCAGCTCACCCAGCATCATTTGCTCAGCGACCTTCAGAATGTCCTGGCATGTGTTGTTGAACAGCATTCGGGTCTCAGGAACTCTGGCCAGAGCATCATAGAACATGGCTTTTTCACTCTCGGCTTCGGCGACCCTGTGTAGGTTGGCCAAGGCAACCGTCCTTGCGTACCGCATCATGGCAATGGTCACGCTGTAAAGCTCTTCATCCTCTGGCAGATCCTGATTGAGAATATCCTGCCAGCGACCAAACCTGATCAGCACATGTTGCTTCATTGGTATGAAGCCTTCAAACCAGTCCGCCATCGGCCGAAGAGTGTCTGACGGCAAGGTGTCGATCAGCTCATCGGCGGCTTCGATTGCTGCCGATGGTTGCCCCAAGAACATCGCACCGTATATTTTAAAGTGATAGTTGTGGCACCGATAGACGGAATAGAAATTGTCAGGGCCTTCGCGCTTCAGAAACTTGCGATCTGCCAATATGGCTTTGTGATTGCGCAGTACCACGTTCATGTAGTCTCCGCACAACACGTCGATATGGGTCGGCATGTGCAACAAATGCCCGGCCTCGGGCACCAGCGTGCTGAGCACATCGCCGTGACGCAGTGCCCGTTCGGGATGGGGCGACATTTCCATCAGGTGAATGTACATGTGCAATAGTCCTGCGTGCTCCCATGCTCCGTAAAGTGTATCGAACGCATTTTCGAGCACGGATATTGCCTCGAGCGTATCGGCCCCTTCGGCGGGCTTTCCGGTCGGCAAATCCCAAAGCTGCCAAGGTGTCCGGTTCATGAGCGACTCGGCCAGAATCGCAGACACGTCCAGGTCCTGATCGAATTCGGAGTGAACCTTTCGCATCGCATCAGCGAAGGCATCATTCCACGGGCTGAAATCCTCAATATCCGATGAGGATGGATAACGCGCTGGAATGGCATCGATTAGCGCGCGTTCAACAGGCGTCAGCCGGTCCTTTAACGACGCAGCAGCCTGGATTGACGCTTTCGCCAAGGCGATACAGTCAGGCTTCTCGTCTTCTTCGAATGTTTCCCAGGGCTTGTTGTAGTTCGGCCCAATACAATACGCGATGCCCCAGTGCGCCATTGCGCAATTTGGATCCGCAGCCACGGCATTCTGAAAGCAAACAATCGCTTCTTCGTGGTTGTACGCGTAAGTCCAAGCCAAACCACGATCAAACCAAAGCTGGGCTTCGTCCGACGAGGTTGTGATCTTTCGGCTGTAGCTACCGAGATCATAGTATTCCATCACAATAACCCCCAAATTAAAGGTAGGAGATTACCACAATGGGTTGTTTCTCGATACTAGCGACATCAAAGCCGATCCAAGGCATAGACCCGTCTTATTTGAGTTCCATTAGATCGAAGCACTCTTCTGGGCGACTGATCAGCTTGTTGGCCGCGTGAGTGACGCGCCGTCCAATCCCTCCACAGTAGCCCACCGACAAGACCACAAACACCGCTCGCACAATCCTAAGACGGGCTTTTGAGAAAGCTGATGTTAGCAGTCAGATTGGTCTTTTCCGCCAACTATCACTTTTGGGGCTTGGTAACGTCGTGCGACAGCCTCCGTTCTAAGTGGCGTTGAAAACGTGTAATTTGCGCTCATTGCGGGCGTCAAAAATGCGGGCACCCTATCCTTCTAGCGTGGCAACTGCATGGTCGTGAGAGGTATGCGGTCGATGCATGTTGAGAATGCGTCGAGCTTCATTCGATTGTCCTGAAATTGCCAGAGCATGGGCCAATGAAAACTCAATAATGTCGCGTTGCGCCCGGCTACCACCAAGGCGTTCGTGCTCAGACATGACCCTGACGAATTTCTCAATCGCTTCATCCGCATTTCCATCCGCCAACGCACGGAATGCGCCTGCGACCGAAGCAACGGTGGGGCCCGCGGGTCCCTTTGCGCCGTCAATGGTTGTTTCCAGACGCTCTCTGTTTCCAGCCATCGCATGCGCAAGAGCAGCGTGAACATCCGCAAAAGCCAAGCCAGGTGAAGGAAAGAACTGAACAGCATAGTCGCTGAGTTGTTGCCAACGCTCCTGAGGAATTTGCTCGCCAGTCAAAAAGGCGCGGTGAACAATTGCCACACTATCAGTCAGAACGTTCAGTGGTGGCGCAGGAGGTCGGTCGGGGGAAACATAATCATCGAACAGCTTCCACATACCTGCCACATCGCCGCTCTCAAGCGCCCACAGAGCGACGTGCCAGCTGAGATGGCAGTGCAGATACGCTGTGAAGGGATAGTCTTGCCAGAATTCGCGCAGATAAGCGTAGCCAGCGTCCGTCTCCCCGTTCTCATAGTAGAGATGGGCCCTGACATGTGCACTGTGTGCGCTGTCTGGCTTCAACTCAAGCGCGCGCTCGATGTTTTCCGCGGCCGGGCCGATCTGTCCGGCCTCCATCTGGGCAAATGCATGCTGGCAGAGAAACCACCAGTCGTCGCCATAGTGTGGCTTCAACAGGGTTGTGTACGCAAGCTGCTCCGCCTCGCGTCCAGCCTGACCTGAAAACCCTATTAAGCCAAATACGCTGGTACATGTCTGAGCAAGCAAAATATCTCGCGGATGGTCTGTGACGTGATCTCGGATGCGCCTGTAGGCCTGCGGTGCACGCCCCTCAATGAGATCGCTGATAATGTCGATCTGGGCGGCTTCGCGCGGGCTGACGCCATGCGACAGTTCCTTTGCGACGGCTATTTCACGCTTTGCATCTTGTGCACGCCCGACAGTAACAAGGTAGCGCGCAAGCCCAACATGGGGCATGGCAAAGCTATCATCTGCCTGCATTGCAGAACGGTAAGCTTCTTCAACATCATCAAAAGCACCCAGAAATCGGTCGATGCCTTCAACGTAGGCGTCTCGCGCAGTTTGTGATGTGGTCGTTAGCGGGCTTCCGTACCGATCTTCAAGCATCCAAACCTTCCACTGTCTTTACCAAACCAGTCCGTCAGTGAGCTATATGAGCATGCTTAGACTTAAACGAGTCAAAGGAAATCGACATTACGAGGTGCCATGATTTCTGCATCCGTTCTTTTCGCAAGTCTCATGAAATCATCAAAATGCCGTTCAAACATTGTTGCTTCATCAAATCCCGATTTCCCAAAATTGGACTCCGAAAGCAATTTTGGGGATTATTGCATACGGCTCGACCCGCGTCCGGTTAGAGGAGAACGTAGGTATGACAACCCAAACTCGCCCACTCATTGATACGGCTTGGTTGGCATATAACCTGACTGAACCGAAACTACGCATCATTGATGTTCGCTGGAAGTTTAGGGAGGAAAACGGCAAGGGCGTGGCCTATGACGATAGGAGCGAGTTCCAAGCCGAGCACATTCCTGGCGCAGTGTATGTTGGTATGTCGACAGAGCTTGCAGACAGCACTCAGAACACTCCCGATATGTTGCTCGAGCCAGCGGATTTTGGGAAAAAGATGCGCGAGTTGGGTGTTTCTAACGACAGTCATGTCGTGGTCTACGATGACTCCGGGCTTCCATTGGCGTCTGCGCGTCTTTGGTGGGCACTTTCGCACTATGGCCATAAAAACGTGCAGGTCTTGGACGGCGGCTTGCAGCAATGGAAACTCGAAGGTCGGCCCACTGAAACTGGCGATCTAACCGTTGAGCATGGTGACTTTGAACCAACAGTGCAGAGCAATTGGATTGCCCGCAAAGCTGATGTCTTGGATGCGATGGATAAGCCCGGAGTCAGAATTGTGGACTTTCTACCAAACGACCTCTTCCGAGGCGACGGAGTTCACACATGGGGAGGTCGCTCGGGACACATCCCAAGTGCCGTCAACATACCGGCGATATCGAACATCGATCCGGATTTGGCACACATACCCATTGCTGAACGTGCAGCTAAACTAAAGGAACGTGGTTCATTCAAGTTGGCGGATCATTCCAAGCTTCTCAAGCACTATCAGGACAAGGGAATTCAAACTGACGATGAGGTCATCGCCTATTGCGGCCGTGGCATAGCTGCTTCTTGTGGGCTCCTTGCGCTGCGCCAAATGGGGTTCGAAAAGTCCCGCCTGTACGATGGTTCATGGGCTGAGTGGAGCGCCGATGAGAGCCTTCCGGTTGAAACCTCGTGAGACTACGATTTTGGGTCACTTTGGGTGGTCCAATTATTGACGCGTCGCTAGGAGGATATTTTGATGACGGACAATTTCCGGCTGACCAAAGAGGCTGCGCAGAAGTACAACAACCATAGTGTGCCTGCGATGTTCGGCCCATTGGCTGAAGCAACAATGCAGAAGGTTCGGCTTCGAAGCGGCACTTGTGTTATCGACATCGCATGCGGCACCGGGGCTTTGACGCGAGAGATTGCAAGGAAACTGACGGGCGAAGGCCGGGTTGTTGGCGTAGATCTGAACGAAACCATGATTGAGGTCGCGCAGTCCAATCAGCCGGATTGTCGTCATGTGCTCGAGTGGTATGCAGCAGATGTAACCGAGTTACCTTTCGGAGATGCTACGTTTGACTATGCCTTCATACAACAGGGGCTTCAGTTCTTCCCCGACAAATCCGCCGCGTTGCAGGAAGTTCATCGGATCTTGCGCAATCACGGTCAGCTATTTTTGACATGTTGGCGTGCAGTGTCGCCCTTCAATGGAGCGCTTGCAAAAGCTCTCGAACGGCATGTTGGAACAGATGCTGCAACAAAGGCCAGAGCGCCTTTTTCGTTTCGAGATGGGGACATCATTTCGAACTTATTGGTCGATGCAAGCTTCGAGATAGCTCGTTACGAGCCGTTGGTACTAGAGCGAAGATTTATTGATCTTCGTGCGCAAATCATGGCGCTGCCAATCGAAACTGATCTTAGGGATGCAGGTGCTGACGTCACCAACAAGGTCGTGGAAGAGGTAGCAGACGCTTTGTCTAAATATGACAAAGAAAGCGTATTGCACGTACCTCAAGAAGCGCACCTTTTTGTCGCCGCGGCATAGGTGAACGACCACTGGCTCAGTTCTCAATTACGATCTTTACCATGGTCGAATGACAATGCGGCATTAGTGGCTGCCGAGCGTGGCTCCGCGTTGACGGTTGAGAGTGCATCAAACTATACTTTTGCCATGGCCAGCGGAAAATACATCGACGATTTGTCGGTTGGCGAAACCTTCGAAACCGGTGGCGTTACGCTGACCGAGGGAGCGATTATTGACTTCGCACTGGTTCATGACCCGCAGCCCTTCCACGTTAACAAAGTGGCTGCCGCAGAGTCGATTTTCGGTGATCTCATCGCCAGTGGATTTCAGACAATAGCGCTTACTTTCAGGTTGTTCCGCGACACTGGTGTACTTACCGGCACCAACCTGGGTGGACATGGTATGGACGATGTACGGTGGCTGGCTCCGGTGTATGCTGGTGACACGATCAGCGTGTGCGTCACGGTTGAGGCAATTACACCATCACGTTCGAAGCCAGACCGGGGAACGGTCAAATTCCGATACCAGACATTTAACCAGAACGATGTTGAAGTTCTTAACCTGGTCATGCACCACGTGATGGCATATCGGAGTTAAGGCAGTTTGCAGCGACTTGGGCGCGGCGATCAGTTTGACATCCCGTTGTCATCTTCAAGAGTATCTTTGGGCTCGCCACATAAGGTTTCTATTGCTGCGGTCGTTCGAACGTCTGATCAATGCCTGCACGTCTGGCACTTCCTTGGGGCTTCACCGACGACAATTAAGTACGGACAAAAGAATTGCAGAACCAATTAGGGCGATTGTTACACCAGTCGTGGTCTCTTGAACCGCGACTTTCAAGAAGCCCGTGGAAGAAACTAGGCCGAGTTACTTCGCTTGATCACCCCTTTCTACGCACCACGACGATAAATTGGGTCATCGAAAAAAAGAAGCGTCCAACTTTTGCAAGGCTGAGCTGCTCGTCGAACCACGATTGCGCTATGTTGGGATCAACATGGTCATTTGCGACAGCGTATTGCTTCATGAGGTGCATCATCATGATTGCGAGACCATCAGGCCTTAGCTGGTGATCTGTCATTGTGAACGACAAGACATCTTCCACGTGGTCACCGCGGGCCTTTATTAGTGCAGGCAGTCTTTCCGGAACGGAACCACTCACAAAGTGCTGGTTCCAGGATGTCAGCATCTTTTGCATTCTGTCAGGCTCGCCGCTGAACCAAATCAAGCTACCAAAGTGTAGATCGCTGATGACGAGGCGCCCGCCGGGTTTGACGCACCGCAGCATGTCAGCCAATGCACCGTCTACGTCTTCGATGTACTCAAAGACCTGTACCGAGACGGCCTTGTCAGCACTCTCATCTTCAATAGGTAAGCTATTTGCGGCACCAGCACGAAACTCCACGTTTGCGTAGTTGCTGCATCGTTCTCTTGCGGCTGCTGTCATATCCTCGCTTGGGTCGATCCCGATGACATAGCCATCCGAGCCAACTGCGCGGGCCAACTCCGCTGTTAACATCCCGTTGCCACAACCGATGTCCAAAATAGTTTCACCGGGAGCCGGGCACAGCGCATCAAATGAAGCTTGTCTTCGCCGCGTCAATTCAGCTCCTTGATAGGCGATTTCAAGTAATCTCGTTGTCTCCGCGTCAAACTTAAGCAACTCTCCCCCCTTACAAAGCCCACAAGTCTCCAAACCTTATCAGAAAATGGGTTATCTACGAAAAGCAGAGCGGATCATTAAGGCTTGAACATGGATCTACCAAAATAACTGAAGGTGCCGACTGGTATCGACGAATTGGTTAACCTCGGGACGTAAGGACGCTTCTGCCGCTTTATTGTCCCAGCTTTTCGCGGCGGCTCGAACTTTAGAACAACATCAATTCAAGGGATGTCGAGGCCATTCTCCCGGCCGAAATCGGTATAGAAGGTGTCGCTGCGGCATCGGTTTAAAGTGGCCTCGTCCGCTTGTCTTGGGTCGTTGCCAGGACTTTGAACACCTGTTCCTTCTATGAAGCGGTTCACGAGATTAAAGACACCGCACACTTGGATAGCATCAAACAACGCACTCTCCGACCAGCCTGCGGCGTAGACCGCTTTTGCATCGGCTTCCGTCATTCGTGATGGCGAGACGGTGAGCTTTTCAATGTATGCTAGTAACGGTTTAAGATGATCCTCGATGGGCGCCGTATCGCGGTCTTCCATCAGTGCCTCGATTGTCTCGACCTCAACGCCATAGGCTTTGGCGAAAACGATGTGTGCGCCATGGCAATAGGCACAAGCATTCAAGCCCGAGACATAGGCTGCAATCAATTCACGTTGGGCGACCGATAGGTCGCTCTCTCCCCTCATCACCAAGCTTTCGTACGCACAAAGCGGAGAAAGCTTGTCCGGAAAGGCTTGATAAACACTTCCCAGTGTTGCGTTCTCGGGCAGAGATGGAAACAGGCGTTTCATTCAATTCACTTTCAATCTTGTTTTGGATAACTTCGTCTCACGTGAGGAACCAACGGTGTTTACGCAACCTTAAAGCAATTCCGGGTTCCGCACAGAGATTCTGTTGGAAACCTGCGAACGGCAGGTTTGCCTGATTGTGTGGCAGCGTGTTCGTCACTTCGTGAAAGGTAATTTCGTGCGGTTCTCATAAAATATGCAAAGTCCGCTTTCTGCGCATTTCTGTCGTTGGGACATCGTGCAACATCGGTCAATTTGGGCTCAGTGCGGTCGCTCAGAAAAATTCAGTGAACGACCGGTGTGCGGGACAAAGCAGTCTTTCGTAGAATCTCTGAAGACGAAGATGTAAATGCGTGATAGCTCCAGATTATGGCAACGACATCTGCGCGAAATCGACCATCCATCCCTTACGCATTTGCCGTTTTTGGTGTTCTTTTTGCTTCAATCTGTTTCGGCCTGGTTCCCTACTTCAGCCGCAGCCTAACCGAACAGGGCGTTGCACCCTATGCGGTCGCATTCTACCGCTACATTGTTGCGGCCCTTCTTCTGCTTCCTGTTCTCATTGTGCACCGAAAAGAATGGCGAGAGATCACTTGGGGTCTTTCAGCCGGAGCCGTAATGGGGCTTGGTTGGATCGGATATGTAACGGCGCTGGAGAAGCTGCCCGCATCGACAGTGGGTGTGCTTTACATGACCTATCCGGTGTTCACCTTAGTTGTCGCTTGGGCTGTGTTTGGCGATGCACCCACGCGACGCGCCATGTTGGCCGCTAGTCTGATTGTGGTGGCAGCTGTCATTGCTGGCTCGCCTGCGTCAGTGGCTGGGGAACATCTACCAACGCTGCTGCTATCCCTTGCTGCCCCATTTGGGTTTGGCTTCGGAATCTGCGTCCTGGTACACAGGTTGTCACGGATTGCGCCGTTGGCACGTATCGCGTCAGTTTCTCTGGGGTCTGTTCTTGGCCTCGCCCCGCTCATCCTTGGTGCTGAGGTTGGAGAGCTTCTCCCAAGCGAACAATCCGATTGGCTTTTCATTGTTGGTATTGGTCTGGTGACCGCTTTCGTGCCTCAGCTCATCTACACGATTTGCTCGCCTGTTATTGGAGCTTCCCAAACTGCGGTCGTCGGAAGTATCGAATTACCCACGATGTTTGCCGTTGGATATCTTGCTTTTGGCGAAGCCATCTCTTTTCCTCAAGCTTTTGCATGTGCCTTAGTGCTGGGCGCAATTGCGATCACAAGAAGTAAAAAGACGCGCACCGTATCGACCGTGCTTACAAAATTACCGAGGCGGTAGCATTGGGCTCGGCGCTGCTGTTCTCTGAGGTAAGCATCACTGGCTACTTGCTGCCCGAAGCGGGTAGCGAACGTTATGTGTTAAAGGACCGACGTTGACCGGCGGAAGATGTCGGTCCATTTTTGTTGTAGTGTACTCTCGTTTAGCAAAGGACCTCCGGATTATGAGGTACTTTATGATCGTTGCAAGCATGGGCATTTCTTCGGTTGCAACGATATCTGTGGCCGATGAGTTTTCGAACCTTGGCAAAGACCTCTTTGTTGAGCATTGCGCCAGATGTCACGGAATCGATGCATCTGGAAAAGGACCTGACGCAGCTGATTTGAAAACAGTGCCTGCTGATTTAACAAAGATTTCCGAACGCAGAGGGGGTGTGTGGCCCATGTTGGAGGTCATGTCGATCTTGGACGGTTATTTGAAAGTTCAAGAACCTCGCGATGACATGCCTATAATCACCGAATTGAATGACGGCCCTACTGTCGAATTCGATACGGGGAATGGTTTGGTTACGCGTATTCCTTCCAGACTTATCGATATTGCTGAGTATTTGGAGAGTATTCAGTCTCCGAAGCCGGAACGATATGTTCCGTGAAGGTCTGCTCCGCATTTGTGTACGCTAAAGAGTGCTGCGTTGGGCGGTTTCCGTAGTCGCCAAGAAGCAACGAATATGAGGATCGCGTTGTGGACGATGCCGTCGCGGTTTTGCCTAGCTTGCTTCAATATCAGGACTCGCGCTTCACAGCGGTCTAATCCAAGACTTCTTGTAACACTTCACCGCTCGCACCATTAGGACGTGCCGTACTCAATAATGCAGACAGAGTGGATGCGAGAGCAGTCGTGCAAACACGGCGTGCGACCCGTTGCGGTTTTAAGTTCGTTCCAGCAAAGATAATCGGCACATGTGTGTCACCGCGCCACGGTGACCCGTGGGTGGATGTGACGGACAGACCATCGAAGTCTGCGATGAACCAGCCGGGTTTGAAGACTACGTATATGTTCCCGGATCGGGTGGGGTGGTAGTTGTTGCGGACCAAGCGCATGATGTCGGTATCGGGTAGGAGGTTTGCTTCGATAGCCGTACTGGGGACGGCGAATGCCACATCGGGAAAGGATAGAAGCTCTTCTGCAATAGCTGACTCCAGCGTGGGTAAATCAATATCACTGCGAGCCAATACTTCGGGGGCGATATTGAGATAGGGGTGATTATAACCTTCAAGCATTTTCCCGGTGATCCCAAACCGCTCCTTAAGCTTGGCTATCTGTTCCGTCGGGTCCCATGTGTCCGGAGCAACAAGGCCAGTTCGGATGCCAACACTCTCCAAATAGCCCGGCGCATCGGTGGTGCCGTGGTCCGCCGATAGAACGATCAAAACGTTTTCCAGCCCAATCCGTTCGTCGATAAACGCGAAGAGATTCATGAGAGTCTGATCGAGGCGGTATATCGTATCCTCGGCTTCAAGACTGGAAGGGCCAAACACATGGTTGACGTAATCCACGGACGAGAAGCTAACCGCCAGATAATCCGTTACTGCGTCTTGCCCGATACCCTCGGCATCAATCAATCGTTTGGCAAATTGCGCCGTCAGATCGTCGCCAGCGGGACTAAGTGTCAAAAAGGTCGTAAAGTAGGGATTTTCCAGCGGGTCAAACCCATTTTGCGTCGAAGAGTAGCGATGAGGAAAGGTTGTGCCGAACCCGGCGACATCCGTCTCCCATGGTTGGTTGTCGCGGTCGCCAAAGAGATAGGTTTCCTTTGGGTGCATCAACTCCCAAGAGGTTCCTTCAAAGGAGGCGCTCGGCGATGCGTCATTCCATGCGGAAACCCAATCCGGGTATTTGTCGTAGTAATAGGAGCTTGTGACAAAACGATTTGCGGCTTTTGAGAACCAGAAGGCTTTGCCGCTTTGTCCCGCCATTGTAATAGCCCCACGATCTTTGATTGAAACTCCAAAGACTTTGGCCGCACCAGCAGTGGAGGCGCTTAATTCGTCCGAAAGCGTCGTAACAAGCATAGCGCGTGGTGACCGCCCATCTGTGCCAGCTGCCGCCTGTGTCGGGTCAATTTCAATATCGTCATTGACGCCAGCGCCATCTCCAAGAAGCGGAGCGGTGCTGTCTTCAACGTTGTAGGCAACGCGGTCGAAGGTTCTGTCGAACCATATGTTTCCGATCATCCCATGCACTGCCGGTGTTGCCCCGGTCGCCAAAGTGGCGTGCCCGACAACGGTCTCTGTATTGGCATGGCAATGATGGGCGTCCACATAGTGTACACCGTTTTCTAGTAAGTACTTAAGGCCACCCTCTCCAAGATTCTCAAAGTAGCGTGTCGGCAGATCGCCCCGAAACGCGTCAACGGTCAGCTGCAAAACGAGGCGAGGAGGTTCTTGCGCATACGCAGGAGCGACTGCAACCAACCACAAAGACAAACAAGCTCTCAGTGTTTTGGTCATAATGCTTCCTTTCGCTGTAGTGCGCAGCAGGTCAGTCGCGACTGCAATTGCGTGCTAGAAAAACCCTCTTCAATACCAAACTGATAGCAAAAACGCTTCACGTCTACTTCTTCCGACCTACCGCGAAAGAGCCTGCAACACACAAACCAGTGTTCATACAAACAATTGCTTGGAATTGAGGTGCCCGGATCGGTTTTGATCCAAAACAAGGCTTTGAGTCTCTTAAGATACTAAACTCTGCGCCAGAAACCCTGTTTCAGGTGAAACGCTATGACCAAAAACCTATCGGTTTTTCTTATTTTGGCTGGTTTAGTAATTGCTGGTGCGTTGCTGTATGTCGTTGTTGCCGAGGATGGCGATGAATTGCCGGTCGGATTTGTGCAAGGAAACGGGCGGGTTGAAGCGGAACAAGTCGAAATAGCACCAACTAATGCAGGTCGGGTTGCGAAGGTAACGGCAACAGAGGGCAGTATGGTTGCAGCCGGTCAAATCCTGGCCGAAATGGACATAGATGAGCTATCTGCCGCCCTGGACCGGGCTAGAGCCGAAGTAGCCTTGGCAAATCAGACAAGGGCCGAAGCAGAAGCGCTCGTAGTGCAACGCGAAAGCGAACAGCGTAGGGCCGAGCAAGAGCTTAATCGTGCCACGGCGTTGCTGGCAGGACAAAACATCTCCAAAACTATTTTTGAAGATCGCGATACCACTCATAAGGTTGCTACAGCAGTATTGGGCGCCGCCAAAGCCCGAGTTGCAACCGCAGAAAGCCGTATTGCTGCCGCTGAGGCGGAAGTGCGCAGAATTGAGGCACAGATTGAAGACAGCGCTCTAGTGGCACCTTTGCCCGGACGCGTGCTTTACCGGCTTGCAGAACCCGGAGAGGTGGTTGGCGCGGGCGAACCGATCCTGACTATTCTTGGCCTTGAGAATGTTTACATGGAAGTTTTTCTTCCGGCGCGTGAAGCCGGACTTTTGCCCATTGGAGCTGAGGCTCGCATCGTGCTCGACGCTTTGCCGGAATATGCGATACCTGCATACGTGAGCTTTGTTTCTCCCGAGGCACAATTCACCCCCAAACAGGTCGAAACCCTGGATGAGCGAGAGCAACTGGTTTTTCGCGTTCGCGTCCGTATCCCAATAGACTTGATTGAAAGTCGGATTGAGCACGTCAAAACCGGTCTGCGCGGTGTCGCGGTGATCCGGCTGAACCCAGCCGCTGCTTGGCCTGAGGCGCTTGAACAACGCATCCCAGAAGAGCTGTTCGAATGAGAGTAGAGGATGACGCCTGCGATATTCACATTTCAGGTGTTACGCACCGTTATCGCAAGCATGTCGCATTGGATTCTGTTTCGTTAGAACTGCCAGGCGGCCAGCTTGTTGGCTTTGTCGGGCCGGATGGGGTGGGAAAGTCTACACTACTTGGTTTGATCACCGGCGCAAAGAAACTGCAATCCGGCAGTATCGACGTTTTAGGCGGCCCGATTGGCGATTCTGGTCATCGACACAGCATTTGCCCAGCCATCGCGTTCATGCCGCAAGGGCTGGGTCGAAACCTGTATACGGAGCTGTCTGTACGCGAGAACCTTGAGTTCTTCTCAGGTCTCTTTGCTCAAGGGCATTCAGAGCGGGATGACCGTATCGCAGCGCTATTGGCTGCGACAGGGCTTGCGCAGTTTGAAGACCGTCTGATGGGCAAGCTCTCGGGTGGGATGAAGCAAAAACTAGGTCTTTGCTGTGCGTTAATCCATGACCCCAAACTTTTGGTTTTGGATGAGCCAACGACCGGGGTCGACCCGTTGTCGCGTCGGCAGTTCTGGGCTTTGATTGATGCAATCCGAGCAAAAAGCCCCGAACTGTCGGTATTGGTTTCAACGGCGTACATGGAAGAAGCCGACGGTTTTGACCGGATTGTCGCGATGGACGCGGGTCAAGTCATCTTTCATGGGAAGCCCGCCGAATTGAAAGGGAGTGATGACGACCTCGAAATTGCATATCGGCGTCTGAGAGCACGGGAGTTGCCTGTCGAACCGGCGGGGAAAAACAAAACGAATGGGAAGATCGAAGCAAGCCCAGTGATAGTTGCGCGTGGACTGACACGACGCTTTGGTGATTTCACGGCCGTAGACAACGTCGACTTCACAATCAATCGCGGAGAGATATTCGGGTTTCTAGGATCAAACGGTTGCGGCAAGTCCACGACAATGAAGATGTTGACTGGCTTGTTACCATCCAGCTCAGGTGAAGCACTGCTGTTTGGCAATCCTGTCGATGCATATGACCGAAAAATGAGGCGTGAAATAGGCTACATGAGCCAGGCCTTTTCCTTGTATGGCGAGTTGTCGGTCCATCAGAACCTACAATTGCATGCGCGGATATTTGCAATTGCCGACCGAGAACAACGCGTTTCGGAACTCACTGAGCGCTTTGGGCTCGAGGAGCACCGTCATACGTTGGCGACGGCACTGCCCCTGGGGATCAAACAGCGACTGTCGCTAGCCGTAGCCGTGATCCACCGTCCGCGAGTGCTAATACTCGACGAACCAACATCCGGTGTGGACCCAGAGGCGCGCGATTCCTTCTGGGACTTGCTGATTGAGCTCTCTCGAAATGAGTCGGTTACGATCTTTGTTTCTACTCATTTCATGGGTGAGGCGGAACGCTGTGATCGCGTTTCTTTTATGCATGCTGGTAGAGTTCTAGCCGAAGGTACTCCGGCTGAACTAATCGCTGTTGAAGGGGCGGAAAACCTTGAAGACGCCTTCATTTCGATATTGGAAGCAGCAGAAAAGCCAGTCTCTGTTGTCGCGCCAAAGGTGGTTTTTAGAACCAAATCCCACGCCGGGGGAGGAGCGTTTTCGCGTGTATTGGCATATGCGCGGCGCGAAACCGTTGAAGTAGCTCGTGACCCGGTGCGTCTAGCTTTCGCGTTTCTGGGTTCTGCTATCCTAATGTTGGTTTTTTGCTTTGGAATTACGCTGGATATCGATGAGCTTGAATTCGCGGTACTTGACCTGTCTCAGGGGCCGGAGAGTCGTGCTTATTCGGCTGAATTCGCTGGATCGTCCTACTTTAAAGCCACATCGCCGCTGCAAAGCGCCAGCGAAGGGCGCGACCGTCTGGTGGCAGGTGAGGTCTCCCTGGTTGTTGAGTTGCCACCTGACTTTGACCGAAAGATGAGTACGGGTGAACCGACTCAGATACTTGCGACTGTAGACGGTGCTATCCCATTTAAGGGTGAGACGGTTGAAGGCTATGTTTCCGGATTGCACCAATCATTTCTAGAGGAATATGCCCTTAACAACGGCAAAAGCCAGATAGATATCGCCAGGATCGAACCCCGGTTTCGTTACAATCAGAGCTTTGAAAGCATCGCCGCGATGGCTCCGGCAATGCCTGCTATCTTACTGATTATGCTGCCAGCTGTTTTGACTGCCGTAAGCGTAGCAAGGGAACGAGAGCTGGGGTCAGTTGTCAATTTCTACGTGACACCAACCACGCGGCTTGAATTTCTAGTCGGCAAACAAATTCCGTACATATTGATCGCCTACGCAAATTTTCTGCTTTTGGCCGGAATGACCGTTTTTCTTTTTGGGGTGCCGTTAAAAGGAAATCCTTTCCCTTTGGCTGTTGGTGCCCTTCTTTACGTTTGGGCAACAACATCCTACGGGTTATTGATCGCTACAATGACATCCAGTCAGGTGGCCGCCACATTTGCAACTGCCATCGCCTCAGTTGTCCCAACAATCCAGTTCTCAGGCCTGTTGCAACCTGTTTCAACGCTTGAAGGAGGCGCACAAGTGGTGGGCTCACTTTGGCCTTCCTCATATTTCCTACACCTAAACGTTGGTGCCTTCACTAAAGGTTTGGGTTGGGAGGCCCTTGCGCCAGACATTCTGGCCCTCGCCTGCTTCGGACCAGTTCTGACACTGATCGCAGCCCTATGTCTTCGAGCGCAGGAGAAGTGAATGCAGCGCTTCTACTGCATATTCTGGCTAGGCTTGAAGGAAGTGATGAGCCTGCGCCGTGATTGGGTGATGATGGCATTGTTGGTTTGGTCTTTTACGCTGGCCCCGATCATGGAAGCAACGGGAGTGGCAAGCTCTGTAAACAACGCCTCGATAGCGTTTGCGGATGAAGACGACTCGCCACTTTCTCGAGCACTTGCCACAGCGTTTTTTCCACCAGAGTTCCAACCGGTCGTCCAAATCGAACCCGGAAAAGGACCTGCTTACATGGATGCCGGGCGCTTTATTTTCGTGGTGGCTGTGCCCCCCGGATTCGAAAAGGATCTGCGCGCAGGGCGCAGTCCGGAGATTCAAGTTCTTATTGACGCAACCGCTATGGAACAGGCCGGTATTGGTGCAAACTACATCACCAGTATCTTGAACGCTGAAATACATCGCTATGCAATTGGTATCGATCTAGTAGATGCTGCCTCAATCAGTGTCATTCTTAGAAGCGCCTTCAACCCAAATAGAGATACTGTACGTTTTGCTGGTATCGTTGCTTTGATCGGCCAGATCATGTGGCTCACAACTATATTGACCGGAGCGGCAATGATTAGAGAGCGAGAGCACGGGACCATTGAACATCTCCTGGCCATGCCTCTTGCTCCATTTGACATTGCCGTTGCCAAAATTTGGGCGAATGCAGCGGTGGTTTTGGTCGCGGCTGGTCTTTCACTAACGTTTGTGATGCAGGGTTCTCTGGGCATCAGTATCGCTGGATCCAAGATGTTGTTTTTGGTTGGCACGGCGTTGTTTCTTTTTACTGCGACGGCGCTTGGGGTGTTTCTGGCAACCATTGCACGCTCTATGGCGCAATTCGCGCTTCTGGTCATGTTGATTGTGCTGCCAATGCTAATGCTGTCAGGTGGAGAGACCCCAATTGAAGGTCAGCCAGCGTGGTTGCAGGCAGGTACTTTGGTTTTGCCGTCACGCCACTACATGTCAGCAAGTCAGGCTATTGTTTTCAAAGGCGCTGGTATTGAGACTGTCTGGCCGGAATTCGTTTGGATGACGTTGTTAGGAGTTGCTTTGTTACTAATGAGCCTACGGCTTTTTCGGCGTTCTCTTGCGCAGATCAGCTAGCGCTCCAATCTGTTGGCTTTGACAGATTGGAGCGCTAGCTGATCTGCCTCTGAAGTCAGTTTAGAAATCTGCTGGGCAGAAGTCAGGGCATCAGCGTCTGTCTGAGCGTTAGCTTCAATATCTCTAGTCATGTTCGCACTATACGCGCCGACGGCTGGATTGCGATGCAATCGAGGTTTTCAAGCGCCATAGTCGCAAACTCAAAGGTTTGTACTGAAAGTGTGGATAACTTCTGCATCAAATGAGCAAGTCCAAGGCCTTCAAGCGACAAAAAACTCTGCCCGTTTCTGCACCCAAAAAACTATGCATCCCAACTGGCACTAACGTTTCGATTGCAATTTAGAGCGACGAGATGGCATCGATCACTGCTTCTCGGTTCTGAACAGCGCCGGTTTGTAGATACTCCATAGCTTTGAGAGCAGCTTCATGGGCTTGGACAGATGACCCTCCAACGCAGTCCTCTACAACGCGGCAGAAGTAGTCTGATTGGTGGCCATCGACGAATGTGTAGTGCACACAAACATCCGTCAAACCGCCGCACAATAAAAGTGTGTCTACTTTTAAACCGCGCAGCAGGATTTCGAAATCGGTTCCAAAAAAGGCAGAATACCGTCGCTTCGGGACGATGTAGTCACCTTTGCGATATCCCATCTCATCTTTTGCAACTTCCGTTCTTGGATCACCTTCGAGACAGTGTATGTCTTCGTCACCATCCAGTTCCCTGCCGAAATCGACCTGATCGGGACGATGGACTTCCTGAACGAAGATGACGGGCACTCTGTTTTCATGCGCGGCGTCGACCAAGTCACGCGCAGCGATCATTCGCTGTTTGTAGCCCGGCATGTTGTCGATGGAGCGTACTTCGCTGTCATCAATAAACGTGCTCTTTTGAATGTCGATTACGATTAAGGCAGGTCTACCCTCGATCAGTTTCCTGGCTTGTTTGGTTTTAGTTGTCATGTTCGACCTCTGATTTGCCAGGTCGTCCTGAAAAAAAACGCCCTTGCTTGGCCGGGTCGTCCCAGCGGGCAGATCAAACTTGACTAAATGTGCAACTGATTACGGTCAAGGGTGTGCTGCGTTGTTGTGAAATGAAAAGCATGTGTCCGCGCCCGGGGCAACATTGACCGCAAAGCTGCCGCCAGGGGTAAGTGCTGTGAGTGTCTGCACCGAGCGCAGATTGAGCAATGATGCGAGCAAAACCGACGGCGGCTATACAACTTGACCCATCGTTCATAGTGTAAATGCATGAACAGATTTCGAAATGCCCAACCCTCTGATGCAATTCGATGCTTTGAGATCGAGACTGATGCCTATGAAGGCGACGAAGCAGCTACCCTCGAAAAGATAGCAAAGAGAATCGAGGTCTATCCCGATGGTTTCATTGTTCTCGAGGTCGAAGGCGAGATCGTCGGCTTTGTGAATTGCGGATGTGCATACGATGTCGAAATGTCTGATGAGGAATTCAAAGAGCTTAAGGGGCATGACCCCGGCGCGCCAAATGTCGTTATTATGTCTGTCGTCGTGGATCCGGCGCATCAAGGAAAAGGCCTATCGCGGGCATTGATGACAGAATTCGTCGGCCGCATGAGAAAAATGGGCAAATCCGCGATCTACCTTATGTGCAAAGAGCATCACGTCCCGCTTTATCAGAGATTTGGGTACAACTATCTGCGTCCATCAACCTCTGATCATGGAGGAATGACTTGGCACGAAATGTCTATGCAATTTTGAACCGTTGTTTGGTTGAGCCACGGTGAGTGGAAATTCAACCTAGCGGTAGGATTTCCCCTTCGTCCGTATAGCAATCGCTCGCGATATTCAGGCGAACGGCAGCGTCAAGCCCAAAGCAATCATAGTTCCTAGTGGAGCAGTCGCTTCGTTTGGACTAAGCCTCGCTTATGACCTTCGAGGCAGTCGCTTCATTGATAGCCAGAACAGTGTTGTACAGCGTAGCCAGTCGAAGAAGTGATTTTACGTCGACGTCGTGTGGCAACGCTGATAGTGGATCAATGAAAAAGATCAGTGTGTCGAGCTTCCCTTCGGCAATCATAGCGCCGATTTGAGCGTCGCCTCCCAGCGGACCACTTTTGAGACGCTTGATAGGCACGCCGACTTCATCTGCAATTCGCCCGCCGGTCGTGCCAGTCCCAAAAAGCTCCATCTTGCTCAATGCGGTTTTGTGGGATTTGGCCCACTCGACCATTGTGTCTTTCATCTGATCATGCGCCACAAGCGCGACTCGGTTGCGGCCGTTTGGACCGTCGCTCCCATTGCTCATGATGTTGCTTTCCTCGGTGTTGAAGTGTCCATAGCCCAACTCCATGCCAGCGGAGACTTACGCTTAAGTGCGCCACTCAAATGTTGCCGCATTCTGTAGGAGGCATCCACGGTGTTACCGGATTCCAGGAGTGTAAGGATTTCAAGATGCTCAGTACATTGTTCTATCAATCGTTGATGGTTCACTTCGGCTCGGTACTCCATAAGGCGTCGCATTCTATTCACGCGTTGGAGTGCCATGAGAAAGAACGGGTTTCCGGACAACTTGATGAGCTCCTCATGGAATAGAGCCCCGCTTTCTAGCAGCGCTTCTCCATTAACGGCGTCCATATCCATATCGAGCATTCCCTGCTGAATGCGCCGCTGTTCATCCAGGACTTTGTGATCGAGTTCAAACGAGGGCTCCAGCATGGCGGCTGGTTCTATCGCCATTCTGAACCTGTAAATCTCATCAAATGCCTCGGGTGTTTTTGCGACTGGAAGAAACCGCCAGCCGTAGCCTTCTTTGCGTTCAGCCCAACCTTCTCGAGAAGCGCGGATCAACAGTTCTCCGACCTTAGCTTTAGTCCAGCCGTACTTCTGCTTTAAGAACTGCTCAGTAACTTCTTCTGGAATTTCATTTGTTAGCCAATCGTTTGCAAGCAGTTGGTATTCGTCCAGTTCGCTCGGGTCGACAGTATCCAGGTTTTCTTTGATGGATGGAGGCAACTTGTCGGCCACAAAGTACCCGCGGTTTTCCAGGCGGATGAGAACATCTTTTTCCTCTAAGGATATAAGCGCCTCGCGCACTGGGGTTCTGGATACGCCATACCTGTCGGCGACTTGCTGAGCGCTTATATGCTGGCCACCTTCAAGTGTACCCGCAACGATATCATGCAAAAGACGGTTCGATATCTTCTTTGACAATTCGCTGGCTCGCATCGGTACGCCTGACTCCTCTTTCCGCTCTCACCTACGTAGATTGCATCTGACAGCTAACATACAGCCAAATTTTAGGTTTTCTACACGTAAAAAGCCAAAGGAAGGTGGATTTTACACTGCTGAGACGATGATGTTCGCGTAAATTGGATTGGTTTTATGACTGTTTGAGCGAAGTTCTTTCATTTCAGGTGAGTGTCGATTCTTCGAAAACACACAATAAAACATATACTTGAAAGGTATCGGGGAATAGCAAGTTCAACTATTTTGGTTTTTCCGATTAAAAAAAGCAAAATAAGATTGGCTTTTTACGCATCAATATGCAATCAAAATAGCCAGTGCGGGATTCGCGCTGAAAAACACTTGGAAAACTGGGGAGGATTACCCGTGTTCATGAAATTTACTTGCATCGGTGTCATTGCTGCTGCGGCAGCCGTCGCCGGCGTGACTGGCGCGTCCGCCGAATTTAAAGCTGAAAGCCCGCAATGCATTGCGCCCTCAAATCCCGGTGGTGGATGGGACTTCATCTGTCGCACAACGGCGAAGTATCTCTTCGATCTCGGGATCATCGAGGATTCGATGCAGGTTACCAATATGAGCGGTGGGGGCGGCGGAGTTGCGTTCGCGCATGTCACGAAAGAGCGCAACGAAGACAACAACCTTATCGTTGCGGCTTCTATGAGTACCAGCGCTCGAATTGCGCAGGGCATCTACGAAGGCGCCCAACAGGATGACGTGCACTTTCTTGCCACTTTCGGAGCTGAATATGGAGCCATCGCTGTTCCAGCAGACTCAAAGTACACCTCTCTTTCTCAGATGATGGAGGACATTGTCGCAGATCCAAAATCAGTTGGGATCGCGGGTGGTTCGTCTGTGGGCAGTTTTGACCACATCAAGCCCATGTTGGTCGCCCGCGAAGCTGGCCTCGAAGATGTAACCCAGATGAAATACGTATCCTTTGACGGTGGCGGTGAAGCCATGACTGGCCTGCTTTCTGGTTCGGTCGAGGCGCTGTCTGGAGACTTCTCCGAGATGCTGGGTTTCCTAGAGTCGGGTGACATCCGCGTAATCTCGATCCTGGCTCCTGAACGTCTGAAGAATTACCCGGATATTCCTACTGCGAAGGAGGAAGGCTTCGACGTCGTTGGCGCGAACTGGCGCGGCCTTTACATGCCTGCCGGAGCAACTGACGAAGCTAAAGAGTTCTGGAAGAACGCGATCATTACGTTGACCGAGGATCCTGGCTTCCAGGCAGAGCTAGAAGCAGCTGCCATTGAGCCGTTCAACAACTTTGGAGACGACATGTACACCTTTGTTGAGGGCAGTATTGCGGACGTGACCAAGCTCTCGAAAGAGATCGGTATCATCCAATAAATGTCATGCGTGCCCAACCGGTCGCATCTGGATGGGCACCTAAAAGAAATTCCGGAAATCTGGGAGGAAACTATGAGTGACCGCATCTTCGGCGGTTTCGGGCTGGCCCTTGCGATATTCTATATTTGGGCCGCATCGATCATCAAAGACAGTTTCATGGTCGATGTCGTAGGTCCGCGCGCCTTTCCTTACATCGTGGGCACCGTTTTAGGCCTAACGTCGCTCTACTTCATTATCCGCCCGGATGAAGAGCCTAAGTGGCCAGGGTTGCGCGACTTTGCCGAGATATTGTTCGCCACTGCTGTGATGTTTCTGTACGCATGGTCTCTTTCCGAGATTGGGTTTGTTATCGCGACAACCTTTGCAACTGCCTACCTAACCTGGCGACTCGGAACCACTCCGCTTTGGTCGCTCGTCGTAGGCCTGCTGACAGCCATCGGTATCTACGTCGTTTTTCACCTAATCCTAGGCCTTTCTTTGGCCGAGGGACCATTGGGGTTCTGAGGGGTAGCCATGGAAACGCTTGCACTTCTTGTTGATGGATTCTCGGTTGCGTTGTCACCGCAAAATCTGTTCCTGGCTGTCGTTGGATGCTTCCTCGGCACTCTGATGGGAGCATTGCCTGGCTTGGGCCCGGCAAATGGGGTTGCTATCCTCATTCCGATTGCCTTCTCGCTCGGGCTTGGGCCCATCCCATCTCTCATCCTTCTTACAAGTGTCTACTACGGCGCCATGTACGGAGGCCGAATTAGTTCGATCTTACTAAACATCCCGGGCGATGAACCCGCGATGATGACGTGCCTCGATGGATATCCGATGGCAAAGAACGGTCAGGCCGGCGAAGCCTTGTCTTTAGGGGGCATCGCATCTTTCTTTGGGGCGTTTGTCGCAACAATTGGCCTGGTGATTTTGGCACCGCAGTTGGTCAAAATCGCGCTGCTTTTCGGACCAGCTGAGTACTTTGTCCTCTTTACAGTCGCATTTGCGACACTGGGTGGTGTGTCCTCTACGAACCAAGCCAAATCTGCTTTCGCAGCTGCACTAGGGCTGGGTATCGCGATGATTGGCAGTGATAGCCAAACAGGGTCGCAGCGCTTCACCTTTGGTGAAATCCACCTCTTCGATGGCATCGACTTCTTGATCGCTATCGTTGGATTGTTCGCACTGAGTGAAGTGTTGATTTTTCTCGAACATCACCGTGGCGGTGCCGTTGGATCAGCTGGCGCGACGAAAGTTGGGCGCATCTTGCCAGACTTCGGCATGATCAAGCGTTGCTTGCCTTCAATCGCTCGCGGCACTGGTCTTGGTTTCTTCTCAGGCGTATTGCCAGGTGCCGGAGCATCGCTGGGGTCATTCCTTGCGTACTCACTGGAGAAACAAAGCGTCGACCGGGATGGGAAATCCTTTGGAAAGGGCGATCCACGCGGTGTTGCAGCTCCGGAGGCAGGCAATAATGCGGCCGCTGGAGGCGCGTTGGTGCCGATGCTTTCGTTGGGCGTACCGGGCTCGGGGACTACCGCCGTTCTGCTGGCTGTTTTGCTGCAACTTAACATTACCCCGGGACCACTGCTCTTCACAAAGAATCCGGACGTGGTTTGGGGGCTGATCGCGGCCTTGTTCATCGGCAACATCATTCTGCTTTTGATGAACGTTCCGTTGGTCGGGTTGTTCACGCGCGTGTTGCTGGTGCCGACGCGCATTCTGATGCCTGTCGTCGCAATGATCTCGTTCGTTGGGATTTACTCGATAACGGGCTCCACCTTCGATGTAATGCTCATGGTTGGTTTCGGTTTTGCAGGCTGGCTTCTACGCAAGCTCGACGTGCCGTTGGTGCCAGTCATCCTGGGCATCCTTCTTGGCAACCAGATGGAAGTGAACCTTCGCCGTGCAATGACGATTTCGGACGGGGATTGGTTGGCGCTGGTGGGAAGCCCCCTCGCAATAATCCTCTGGCTTATCGCAATCGCTGGATTCGTATTGCCCATGTTTGTTGGCCGTCGGGTTAAGGACCGCATGGATGCGCAGCGCCATGACGAAGAGGCATCGGTGGGGGATTAGATCCACCAGATTTCAAGAATGACTGGCTTCGGCCAACAAGGAGACAAAAGATGCGTATCATGACATTGCCCTGCGATGGCATCGGACCTGAAATCATGGCGGCGACTTTGGAAGTCGTTGAGGCCGCCAACAAGAAGTACGATCTGGGATTAACGTTTGAAGAAGAAGAGTCCGGTTTTACCAGCCTCAGGAACCACGGTATCACTCTGCGTGACGACGTGTTGGAACGTGCACGAACTGAGTTCGATGGAGTCATTTTAGGGACGCAGTCCCATATGGACTACCCGCCAGTCGTTGAAGGTGGTCGCAACGTTTCGGCCGGGTTCCGTATCGGCCTCGATCTTTATGCGAATGTGCGGCCGGCCCGCAGCCGTGACTTTCTACCGAACAAAGCGCCCGGGATGGACCTTGTGATCATGCGGGAGGCGACGGAGGGATTCTATCCTGATCGCAACATGTACAAAGGCGTCGGAGAAATGATGCCCGATCCGGACATGGCTTTGTCGGTTCGCAAAATTACGCGACACGGATCAATGCGGATTTGCAGAGAGGCTTTCAAACTGGCCATGCAACGGAAGAAGAAAGTCGCCGCGATTCACAAGGCCAACTCTTTTCTCATGACCGACGGCCTGTTTCTGGAATGTTTCCGCGAGGTGGCGAAGGACTACCCTGAAGTCGAAACCGAAGAGTTGATTGTCGACGCATTTGCAGCGCTGCTGGTTCGAAAGCCGCACGAATATGATGTTATCGTCGCGACTAACTTCTACGGCGATATTCTCTCGGACCTTGCCTCTGAACTGTCAGGGTCTTTGGGGCTCGCTGGGTCGATCAATGCAAACGCTGAAACGGGCTTATGCTGCGCACAAGCACAGCATGGTTCTGCCCCGGACATCCAAGGGCAAAACGTTGCGAACCCGACATCACTTATTCTCTCCGCCGCTATGATGCTCATCTGGCTCGGCGAGCAGAAGGGTAGTCCGAAGCTTATGGAGGCTGGGCAAGCCATTGCGGATGCAGTTGATGCCGTCATCGATGATCCTGCAAAGCGCACCCGTGACCTTGGTGGCACCGTAAACACTGACGCCTTCGGGGCGCTTGTGGCCGAAATGGTCTCCAAGGAAACGATCCCGGCGTGATTGGATCTCCCGGTGGGCAAGCGTGCCCACATCAACTGGTGGCGTCGTTCCTTTCGGCGTCACCCGTCTTTAGCTGGAGCAACTATGAGACGACCAAGATTAGCGTTGATCCATGCAACCCGCGTTGCGATTGATCCAATCGAAGTTGCGGCACGCGAGCACTGGCCGGAAGCAGAAACCGTTTCGATCCTAGAAGAGGGGTTGTCTTTAGACAGGTCTAAGCAAGTCGAATTGTCCGCCGATCTTTTCCGGCGCATCGTAGACCTTTGCCGGTATGCGGAAGGCGCTGACGCAGATGGTGTACTGTTCACGTGCTCAGCATTCGGAGCCGCAATCGAAAGAGCAGATTTCGAGGCGCTTATCCCAGTCATGAAGCCGAATGAAGCGATGTTCGATGCGGCTTTCTCATACGGGGATCGCATCGCAATGATTTATACTTTTCCTCCAGCTGCGGCAGGTATGGAAGAGGAATTTCTAGATGCTGCTAGGGCGCGCGGCAGCAATGCGGAGATTACGTCATACTATTGCTCTGGCGCGTTGGCTGCAAAGCAAGCGGGTGATGATGAAAAACACAATCGCCTGATTGCGGAAACCGCATCAAGTATCGACGAAACCGACGTTATTCTTCTAGCCCAGTTTTCGATGTCTGACGCCGTTGAGGATGTCCGTAAGACAGTACAGGTTCCAGTGTTGACCAGTCCACAGGCGGCGATTCACGAAATCCGACGGCGCGTCGAAGGCAATCAGTGAGGGCGGTTCAATGTTAATCGGTGTCATAGCGGACGATTTTACCGGTGCGAGCGATATTGCGAACACCTTGGCGAAGGGCGTTGAACCGGAAGGTGGATTAAGAACCGCGCAGTTCCCAGGTATTCCGACGATCCCGGCCAACGAAGAGATCGAAGCGGGTGTGATCTCGCTCAAAAGCCGCACCGCACCTGTCAAAGAAGCTGTTGCAGAAAGCCTGCGGGCCCTGCGGTGGCTTAAAGATCAAGGATGCCAGCAGTTCATCTTCAAGTACTGCTCGACCTTTGACTCCACGATGGAGGGAAATATCGGTCCCGTTGCGGAAGCGCTGGCCAACGAACTGGGTGCGCAAAAGGTGATTTTCTGCCCGGCCTTTCCGACAACGGGGCGTTCGGTTTATCAGGGCCATCTTTTCGTGCTTGGCAAGCTATTGCACGAGTCTGGGATGGAAAATCACCCTCTTACTCCGATGACGGATGCCAACATCAGGCGTTGGTTGCAGCATCAGACCGAAGAAGCGGTTGGGTCGGTGCCAGTTGACACCGTGAAGCAGGGGCCAGAGGCGATTGCTGATGCGTTGCAGAACGCAAACGAACGCTTTGTAATCGGTGATGCGATCTCGGACGAGGATTTACTGGCTTGGGGCGAGGCTCTGAAGGATGCCCAGCTCATTACTGGGGGATCTGGGATAGCGCTGGGGCTACCCAGAAACTTCGTCAGAAGAGCTTCGTCCAAAAAAGGCGGCAGTGTGTTTACAGGTGTCACTGGGCCCGCTGCTATCCTTGCAGGGTCATGTTCAGGTGCAACCCGTGGGCAGATCGATGTTCATGCGGAATCCAATCCGACGTTAGCCATCGATGTTCCGGGTGTCATGTCCGGGGAAGTGACCACGCAAACGCTTCTGGATTTCTTTGAAACGCATTCAGGTGAGGCCCCTCTAGCGTACTCATCAGGAAGCCCGGAAAAGGTGCGTGCGATCCAAAACAAATTCGGTCAGGAGGCTGTGGCGGAAAAGCTGGACAATCTCTTTGCAGATACAGCACGAGAACTTGTCGATGCTGGGTACAAGCGCCTTGCGGTGGCAGGAGGAGAGACGTCGGGAGCTGTTGCCAAGGTCATCTCTGAGGCACTGGGATCTCCGGCCATGTCAATTGGGCCAGAGATCGACCCGGGCGTGCCAGTCCTGAGCGTTGGAAAAACTGAACCTATTGCGCTGGCCCTAAAATCTGGAAACTTTGGCGCTCCGGACTTTTTTGCTAAAGCCCTCAGAATGATGGAGGTCGGCAAATGAGATCTGAAGAATTGGCTTTACGGCAGCAGATGTCGGGACTGTGTGCTTCGCTGTTTGCGCGTGGCTTTTCCGTCGGCACAGCGGGCAATGTCTCCGCACGCCTTGATGACGGTATCCTCATGACGCCAACCAATTCCACCTTGGGTGATATCGACCCAGAGCGTATTGCCAAGATTGATTTGGATGGAAACCACGTTTCAGGAGACAAGCCGACCAAGGAAGTTTTTCTGCATCAAGCCTTCTATGAGACGAGGCCACAAGCTGGTGCAGTGGTGCATCTACACTCGACCTGGGCCACCGCACTGTCGTGTTTGGAAGACACCGATCCCAATGACTGTATTCCACCGCTTACGCCATACGTGGTGATGCGCGTCGGCACGGTCAAACTGGTTCCATACGTCAAGCCGGGTGATCCGAAATCCGGTGATTTGATCCGCGAACTGGGCGGCAAATATAGTGCGGTTCTATTAGCCAATCACGGACCTGTCGTATCGGGAAAGGACCTCTTCTCGGCGGTCTGTGCAGCTGAAGAGTTGGAAGAAACAGCCAAGCTGCTCGTGGCATTGCGGGACATGCCAACCCGGATGTTGGATGCAGCACAAGTCGCAGAACTCAAAGAGACTTTCGGAAGGATTTAAGCCATCATGAAAACCGCTGACCTTATCGATCACCATGCGTCAGAGCTTACACTCGTCCACCTGCCGTTTCGGCAGTTCGGGATAAAACCGTTCTTTGCGGCGCAAATACAGACAGTGAAGTGCTTCGAAGATAACACGGAACTTAGGGCGCAACTGGAATCACCCGGTGAGGGGCGCGTTTTGGTTGTCGACGGCGGAGCATCAACGCGAATTGCAATTCTTGGCGATATGTTGGCTGATCTTGCAATCCAAAATGGATGGGCTGGTCTTGTCCTGAATGCCGCAATTCGAGACAGTGCCGAAATCAATCAAATGGACACTCTGGTATTCGCCTTAGCGACCAGCCCCGTCAAAAGCGCGAAACGTGGATGGGGCGCAATCGGGGAGCCGGTGACCTTCGGTGGGGTTAAATTCCATCCTGGTGATTGGGTTTACGGCGATGCGGACGGCGTGTTGCACAGCAAGAAGCGATTGGTCTGATTTCGAGTTTTGCCAAATTCTCACAGCATGGCGCTATCATAGTCACGGCAGCTATTGCTGGCTGGCTTGTATCGCTCACAGGCATTCCACTGGGGTGGATGATCGGGTCAATGTTGGTGACCATCGCCGGGTCGTTGAAGCAGTTTCCTGTCAAACTACCGGGCCCTATGTTGGACCTGGTAAGAGCAACTGTAGGTGTGATGTTAGGAGCATCCTTTACGTACGAGTTACTTTCCTCTTTCGGTGCTTGGTGGGTGTCACTGGCCTTCTTACTGTTAGCCCTTGGAATAATGTACGTCCTTAGTTTCTACCTTTTACGACGTATTTCGCGCTTTGATGCATTGACAGCTTCTCTATGCGCAATGCCGGGTGGCATTGCCGAAATGGTGTTGCTGTCCGAGCAAAAGGGTGCGGATCAGGCTCGTGTCGCTATCGTTCATGCGTTGCGCATTGCATTGGCAATTTTGCTGATACCGCTACTAATCAACTTGATCGCAGAATTCGAAGTCATTCCACCCGAAGCGCAAACACAGCTGGCTTCGATCACATTCACCGATTGGATTTGGATCATCGGATGCATCGTTGTGGGAATGCTAGCACGAGGTAGGGTGAAGCTGCCGGCACCTATTGTGGTAGTGCCGATGATATTCAGCGCGGCTGTTCATTTGCTGGGATGGACAGAATTCGAGATCCCGGTTTCTGTGACTGCGTTGGTACAGGTCTTCATAGGCATTAATGTTGGTGCACGCTTTTCCGGAGTGCCCATCAACGCGCTGATCGCGGCTCTAGGTGCAGCGGCCATGGTTGTCGCTCTCCAGATTTCTGTGGCCTTTTCAGGCGCATTGGCTGTTGCGAACGTATTGGAGACAGACCCGGTCGCACTCGTCTTGGCCTATTCACCTGGAGGCTTGGCGGAGATGTCAATCATAGCGGTGAGCGTTGGTCGCGATGTTGCATTCGTCGGCGTGCATCACGTCTTTAGGGTCTTGGCGGCGCTTGTTTTGGCACCTGTCCTCATAGCGGCTCTGTCAAAGCGGGATATCAGGCACTGAGGAATCCGATGGAGTTCACTTGCTCAGCAATCGATGCCGCCTTTACTGCGAAGCTTGTATGTCGCCAAAGCACTAGTTGGCTGCCTGCTAGAAATTCGACCGAGCCGCGCTTCATTGAAAGGAATCTACCACAACCTCGCAGTTTAGGTGTGTTGTTCGGTTTTGGGTTGAATTACTCCAGTCAAAATGCGCTTTTGATTGAATTTTGGTGCGTTCAAGTTGATCGAGCTATGCTAAAACAATCGAAAATTGAGCGCGTATGGTGAACCGTGCAAACTTATGCGCAAATCGTGCAAACTTATGCGCAATTGCTGTGCAAAATTATGGGCGACGACACCCAGATTTTCTGAATGAAATCAATGATAGGAATGCAGCGTTATGCGCGTCCCTACATCTGGAAAGGCTTGATAGACACTTCCAAGTGTCGCGTTCTCCGGCAGAGATGGAAACAGGCGTTTCATTTAATTCTCTTTCAATCTTGCTATGGATTACGTTTTCTCAAAGTGAGGAACCAACGTTGTTTACGCAACCTTAAAGCAATTTCGGGTTCCGCTCAGAGATTCTGTTGGGATATTGCGAACGGTAAGTTTGCCAGACGACACCCCCAACTTGTTGCTGCTTGGTTAAAGGCAATTTCATTTGAGCCGTTCTCGTAAATTTGCAAAGTCAGCATTCTGCGCGTTGGCGACCTTGGTACTGACCGCAGCAATGGTACGTTTGGGCTCAAAGCGGTCATCTGACCACTTCTAACAGCCGTCAAAAGTCTCCCAGTGTGCCAGAGGTCGGCTCTGCGGACAAAGCCACCGTGAATTGAGTGTCAGGTTAGCTATTCGGCACTGAGTGGCGACCTAGCGAAACGTCAACCCCCCGTCGATGACAAGCGTCTGCCCGGTGACAGTCTCCGCCCTGCAAAAGGTCAGCGCCTGCTCTGCCACGTCATCGATGGAAGTGGTCTTCTTCAGTTTCGCCGCCTCGCGCCACGTTGAAACGAAGCTTTCCGGTGCCCCACTGCTCATGACCGTGTTCTCCATCAAACCCGGCGCCACGCAATTGACACGCACTTCCGGCGCCAGCGTGGACGCAAGGAATCGGGTCAGGCCCGAGACGGCGGCCTTCGTCGGTTGAAAGGCCCGGTCGGCGCCCCAAGTCCCGTGACCGATAGTCGAGCCGAAATTGACGATTGCGCCCCGTGCGGCGCGCAGATGCGGTGCAGCGGCTCGAGAGGCGAGGAAGGGGCCGCGGAAGTTGATGTCGCTGATGCGGTCCCAGGTTTCAGGGTCGTAAGCGACGAGATCGCCCGCCGGCGGTCCCCCGGCCGCGCCGGCGGCGTTCATCAGGATCGCGAGGCCGCCTAGTGCCTCTGCCGCCTGCGCTACAGCTGCTTCGACCGAGGCTGGGTCGCGCACGTCGAGCCGGACGGCCACCGCGCGGCGTCCGCACTTCTCGACAGCATCGCAGGCCTCGGCGACGCGATCCTCGCCGCCGCAATAGCCCACGGCAACGTCGGTGCCGGCCTCCGCGAGTCTTTTTACTAATCGGCGGCCCAGGCCTCCGCTGCCGCCGACGACGAGAGCTGGCTTTCCTGCGATATCCATGTCGAGCGCTCCTTGTGCTTGAGCCGGTTTACTCCAACTCCGTTCGTTGCGAGCATAGGTCGAAAGATCATCATGGATCTACACGCCTCGGACGGCAGTCGCTGCTATGGCAGGCATCGGAACGTGGTATTCCTCGCCATCGAGAAAATCCTTTAACTGGGTATCCCAAGAGGAGTAGATTTCTTTCAGTACGTCTTCATTCTGATTGTCGAGAATTACAGCCGCCCTTGCAGCGAAGTTGCGGAAATGTTTGACGAACTGTCCTTTCGGAGCTTTGAAGACCAGTGGAACTCTGGCGCTTGAAAACTCCCTAAATCCAGCCGCTTCCAATTTCTCTCGCATGGTATCTTCCGAAGAAAGAGCGAATGGTGGCGGTGACGCGGGGACGACGGACATGTCCGCAAGGCTCTGCATCGCGCCAAAGACGATCCGGAACAACGGTGACTGTGGCGGTCCAATCCAATGGCTAAGTGCTACTCGCCCACCGGGTTTCAATACACGCGCAATCTCGTTGAACATGGTTTCTGGGCTGCCCACATGCATAATCCCAAACGAGCAAATCACAGCATCGAAGTCAGCATCATTTTTCGGTATCGCCTCGGCATCGCCGGTTACAAAGCGTGCCGCAGGGAAAGCGCTTTGCGCCACCTTGACCATCGACGCAGAGACATCAACGCCCTCGGCGTCAGCGCCAAGTGCGATTGCTGCGCCCGCAGCCCTTCCGGTGCCGCAGCAAAGGTCTAGAATACGTTCGCCAGGGGCCAATTCGGCCATCGCCAGAAGCGTCGGAATCGCGCCGGTCGTCACCCGCCCGGTGAAGTCGTCATAGGCGGCAGCGCGGGCGTCCCATCCCTCTTTTTCTGCAAACTTGAAAGCTTCGTAGGTCATGATTATCCTCGCGTGCTTTTGTAGACTGCTCCAAACTGGTGGACGAAAAGCGCATGCGTCAGGGTCGAACTGGCCACAAGAGGGCCAAATCGGCCACCGGATTCGAATGGGAGGGTATGGAAATGACAACCAGGGATTTCATCGCTGAACCTCTGCGGATCGACATCCTAGCGGCTGAGAGTTGCCGGGGCGCCATTCTCTACGGCATCTATGATCTGCTGACGTCGGTAGGGTCGGCGTGGTCCTACCTCACCGAGGGCGCGCCCACCCCGCCAATGACACGAGTTAGGATCGTCGCCAGAGCCAAGGAGCCATTCCGCTGCATAAGCCGCGTCCCAGTGGCACCTGACGCGACGCTTGAAGAAGTAGACGACGCAGAGATCATCTGCCTGCCAAACTTCAGGATCGGTATGATGACCCCGCCGAAGGAGGTTTTGGGGCCGGAGATCGACTGGATCGTCGAGCGACATTCGGCAGGGGCGCGCCTGGCAACGGCATGCTCTGGCTCGGCGCTCTTGGCGGACGCCGGGCTCCTCGACGGTCAAGAGGCAACGGCGCACTGGTCCATGGCCGAGGTTTTTGAAAAGCGTTATCCGCGCGTGGCTTTCTGTCCGGACCGCACGCTTACTTTTGCAGGAGAGGGAGACTGCATTGTGATGTCAGGAGGTATGGCATCCTGGCAGGACCTCGCGCTTTACCTGATTGCGCGATACATCGGACCGGAGCACGCAGCCAAATCAGCGCGGTTCTATTGTGTCGACCCGAAACCCGACGGCCAACGGCACTACGCGGCTCCCAAGAGAAGGTTGCAGAGCGACGACGCGGTCATTCAGGAATGCCAGACGTGGCTCGCCAATGCTTATGGAAAGCGTGACGCAGTAGCGCGGATGATCGCTCGTTCTGGCCTCCCGCGACGTACGTTCGACCGACGCTTCCGCGCGGCAACGGGCTACAGCCCCAAAGACTATGTGCAGTCACTGAGGGTCGAGGAGGCCAAGCAATTTCTGGAGATGGATGACCAAAGTGTCGAAGCAGTCTCTGAGGCCGTCGGATATTCAGATTCCCGAGCGTTCCGGCGCCTGTTCAAAAAGATGACTGGTCTCAGCCCTGCCGAATATCGACGACGATTTTCAAGCAGAGGCTTTCTTTCGGCTCGCTGAGGCCTCTTTTCCCATAAACAATGTAGGCGTGGCGAAGAACAACATACACTGCTCAAATTGAACTCAAAAACGCTCTATCTCCACTAGGGTTTTCTGCCAAGCAGGATCATACTCTGGCATTGTGTTGTTTGCCGTCTCAATGCCAATGAAGCGCGCATTCTCGATGCCGGAGGCGAATATGGGAACCTCTTTTGGCTTATATGTTAGCTTTCATAATCGCTCTGCGAAAACGCCCAGGTTCACGCCATACCTTCATCACCTAAAGCGCATGGAACACAACCCGCAAAGAAACTCTGTGACTTCTATGGTATGCCCTCTAAACTCCAGTCTTGTGTGTTTCTTTAGTTTGCGTGGGGGCACGAACGCAGGTGGGTGGAAAAAAGGCATCAAGAGAGACTGCTGATTCAGCGTCGTCATCCTCGCAAAACAGGGGGCTCAGCGCGGATGATCAGCAGGCTCGGTTTGAAGCCACTGCGCGGGTTATGCAGGCGATCTCCGAGACCAAGGATGACATCCAGCCAGTATGCGACCTGATTGTAACGCTGGCAAAAGATCTCTGTGATGCCTTTTTTGCCGGTCTGGTACTCGGGCAAGAAGGGGATGCTCGTCAGCAACTGGTTGCCAGCGTTAATCTACACCCGGATATTCAGCAACTCTGGCTCGACGGCAAATACACGATGGAGCCAGGCAACTCCATTGTGACTGACACTATTCTAAGTGGCGAGACAAAACGTGTTGTCGATATGGGGGACACCAATTTTCATAAATCGGGAGATGAGCGCTTTAAGCTCATTGTCGACACTCATGGGTGCAGGAGCAATCTCTTTGTTCCATTGAAAGTAGGTGGTAGCGCAATCGGATGCCTGATGTTGGCACGGGATGAGGTACGACCTTATTCCGACGATCAGGTGCAGCTGGTTGAAACTTTCGCCGCGCAAGCGGTGATTGCCATCGAAAATGTTCGACAGTTTAGCGAGTTGCAGGTGCGTCTGGCTCGCGAAGGTGCCACGCGTGATGTTCTGGAGACGATCAGTCGGTCTCGGGATGATGAAGCGCCGGTGTTTCAGACGATCTTGGAAAACACCGCACGGCTTTGCGAAACAGATGTAGCCACGTTGAGCCTGCTAAATGAGGCAGGAACTCATTTGGAATATGCGGCACATTTTGGCGATCAATTGGCTACATACAAGGTCGGCGTGGATCGCTGGTCTCTGGACTCAAATTTACAAATTGCCGAGTCCGTGCGGGAAGCGCGCGTCATTCACAACGTCGATTTGAGCGAGACAGACCACTACATCAACGGGGATCCTTGGCGCCGGCAACTGGTTGATGAGGAAGGCGTCCGTTCGTTTCTGACGGTTCCTTTGATGTCAGCAAATGGTGACCCCGTAGGTGTCATCGGGATTTACCGGCGCGAAGTGCGACCATTTATTGAAGATGAGATCTCTTTGGTCGAGGGCTTTGCGGCCCAGGCTGTGATTGCAATCGACAACACACGTCAAATGAAAGAGCTGCACACTCAGCTGGAACGCCAAGCGGCGACGCAGGAGGTTCTGAGTGTTATCAGCAAAAGCCGGGATAATGACGCACGAGTCTTTGAAGCCGTACTTCAGCAAGCCACGGAAATCTGTGACGCGGATCAGGCTGCGCTGGTTTTGGTCAACGCTGCGGGAACCCATATTCAATTGGCCGGTGCATGGGGGCACGATAGAACCGACGTCGAATTGGGAGAAGAGTGGCCTCTTGATGGTTCGGTCACGGCGGCGGCGGCGATACGAAATTGCAAGGTTGTACGCGTCGAAGACATCGCCGACACTGAGTTCTACCGCTCGGGTGATCCTACTGCTGTTACAATGGTCGAGGTCGAAGGCATCAGGTCACGGGTTGTTGTGCCCTTGATGCAGGAGGAACAGGCGATAGGTGCTATTGCGGTTAGCCGCCGCGAAGTCCGCCCGTTTTCTGATCCCGACGTGCAATTCATCGAAGAGTTTGCCAAACACGCAGTCATAGCGATAGAAAACACGCGCCAATTTCGAGAGGTTCAGGAACGACTTGAGCGCGAAAAAGCATCGCGGGAAATCCTCGAAGTCATAAGCCGTAGCCGCGACGACGAAAGACCTGTATTCCAGAGCATTCTCGAAAACTCCAGCCGTCTGTGCAAAGCGCCACTCGCCTTCTTGTGTATCGCTGATCACGACCGCGGGCTCGCAACGATCCCGGCCAATATCGGCGCAAGAACCGATTTTGACGAAGCGCTGAAAGATTTTGAGGAGCCGTTAACGCGCACTGAATTGATCGCGATCAGACCAATGATCGATGGCGAGGTCATTCGCCAGGACGATATCGCGGACGACCCCCTGTACTTCAGGGATCGTGACCCGAAACGGGTCCAGATGGTTGAGATTGAAGGAGCCCGCTCGGTTCTGGCAGTTCCGTTGATGAAGGATGGCACCGGTCTAGGGGTGATCGTGCTCTACCGTCGTGAAGTTGCGCCGTTCTCAGACGACGACGTTGCACTGGTCCAAACCTTTGCAGCTCAAGCCGTTATCGCAATGGAAAACGTCCGACAGTTTCGCGAAGTTCAGGATCGCACAGCGGAAGTAACGCAGGCTTTGGAATACCAGACTTCCACGTCCGAAGTGCTGCGGGTGATTTCGGCGTCACCAAATGAGTTGGCGCCTGTTCTCGACGCTATCCTCAAAGAAGCGTCGCGGATCTGCGAATTGCAGGATGCCTACGTTGCGATGTTGAACCCAGAAGATCAACTTTTTCATGTTCATGCGATACTCACGCAGGACACGACCTTTGCGGAATATGTCAAAGCGCATCCTATTTCGCCTGATGAAAGCGGTGTAAGCGGGCGAGCCATTCTGTCGAAACGCACTGTCTATATCGAAGATATTGAAACCGAGACCTCCTATACTTGGATAGAAGACAGCGGCGTCGGGGAATATAGGTCCGTGCTCGGGGTCCCATTGGTTAAGAATGGCGAGGTCGTGGGTGTAATTTCGGTCGGGTCAACCGAGGTTTCGGGATTTTCCACCAAACAGATCCAGTTGTTAGAAACCTTTGCCGACCAAGCGACTATCGCCATTACGAATGCCAACTTGTTCCGGGAAGTGGAGGAACGCACTGCCGAAGTCGTGCAGTCACTAGAATACCAGACTGCCACGTCAGAAGTTTTGGATGTCATCTCTCGCTCGCCCAACGATCTTCCACGAGTGCTGGATGCAATCTTGGAAGTTTCCTCACGCATTTGCGATCCAGAATATGCATTCTTCGCAATGCGGGATGCTGACGATGGGTTGTACCGTGTGGCCATGTCCCACAACGTGAGTGATGCGTTTCTTAACTATTTGTCGGACAACCCTATTGCCCCAGAGGAAGGTTCGTGCATCGGCCGCACGGCCCTTCACGGCAAGACTGTTTACATAAAAGATACGAGTAAGGACCCAACTTACACTTGGAAGGTGGCGGCAGAGATTGGTGATTACCTCACCACCCTCGGCGTCCCTTTAGTCAGCGACGGCGTGACAGTTGGTGTTATTGTCATGGCGCACCGGAAGCCCGGGGCGTTTAGTGAAGAACAGGTCAACCTGTTAGAGACATTCGCATCCCAGGCTGTGATCGCCATCAACAACACCCGTTTGTTCAAAGAAGTGCAGGCACGCACCGCAGAAGTTGAAGAAGCGCTGGACTATCAAACCGCCACGTCTGAAGTGCTGGGAGTGATTTCACGCTCGCCAAATGAACTTGATCCAGTTCTCAAAGCCATTTTGCAAGTCGCGGTTCGCATCTGCAAACCCGAAGCGTCTTACGTCGCACTTCTAAACGAAGAAACCGGAATTTATGACGTTGCTGCGACCCACAATTCCGCCGCAGGGCACAATGACATCATAAACCGTCAGGTGTTTGTTCCAGACAAGGGCACGACAACGGGGCGCGTCGCGCTAACAGGCAAAACAGAGTACATTGAAGATTTTGAGCACGACCCGGATTATGCCTGGAAAGAAGAAGCGCTGGGGGCCGGATTTCGTTCATCTTTGGGGGTTCCACTCGTAAAGGATGGGGTCACGCTCGGCGTGATTTCACTTGCTCATTCGAAAATTGGGGCGTTCTCAGACAAGCAGATAGCCTTGGTTGAAACATTCGCCTCGCAAGCGGTCATAGCGCTTGGAAATGCGCACCTATTCGACGAGGTGACAGCCCGAACGGCGGAAATTGAGGAATCGTTGGAGTACCAAAAAGCCACAAGCGAAGTACTCGAAGTTATTTCCCGATCTCCTGATGCGTTGGAGCCTGTACTGGAAGCACTGTTGGCCGTTTCGTCCCGCATTTGCCGCCTACAGGATGCCTTCGTGGCGCTTAAGACACCCGAAGATGGAAAGTACCATTATTTTGCCGGACACAATGTGTCGGCCAAATTCGCGGATTTTTTAAAGGCGCATCCTTTTGAACCCGGAGAAACATCGGCCACAGCGCGCGCGCTTCTGCATGGAAGGGCCGACTATGTTGAGGACACTCAAGCTGACACCAACTATGATCCGCTGCTCAAGTCCAATCTCGAAGGCTACCGATCCGTTCTTTCCGTGCCACTAATCCGTGACGGTGACACAATTGGTGTTATCAGCATGGGGAGCCGAACGGCGGCCGCTTTTGACGAAAAACAAATCAAGCAAATGGAGACCTTCGCGTCCCAAGCGATAATCGCAATTCAGAACTCGCAACTCTTCAACGAAACGCAGACCGCCCTCGCGCGCCAAACCGCAAGCGCGGATGTGTTAAGAGTAATCTCTGAATCTCCAACCGATACCAAACCGGTTTTCGAGAAGATTGTCGCGCTGGCGACAACCCTCATTGATTGCGACCTTTCGATTGCTATTCAGGCGAACAAGACTGAACTTTGGCAGATCGCCGCCGCGACACCCGATGGCGTCGAAGAAATCACATGGACCGAGCGCCTGCCGATTGATCCCGAAGACAATTTGCCGTCGAAGGCAATCAAGAGCGGCAAGACCTTGCATTTGCCCGAATGGCGGTACGATGAGCTACCCCCACGCGATCAAGAGATCATCCGCAGGAAAGGTTTCAAGTCTTCGCTGACAGTGCCTCTGATGCGCGGGACGGAATGCTTCGGTGCCTTGGTATTCATCCGGAAAACTGCCAAAGTTTTCAGCGAAGATGAAGTCGCCATCGCCGAGTCCTTCGCCGATCAGGCCATAATCGCGTTGGAAAACGTCCGACTGTTTAATGAAACTCAGGCTTCCCTGGCGCGTCAGACTGCGAGTGCGGACGTTCTAAGGGTGATCAGCCAGTCTCCTGACGACATCAAACCAGTCTTCGAGGCAATCGCAGAAGCTGGTGTGCGGTTGGTTTCCTCTGATATGGTTGCCGCCATGACCGCCCAAGGTAACACATTCGAGGTGCTCGCGCGGGTTAGTGCAGATGGTGTTGCCACCCTTGAAGGCAACCAGAGTTTCCCTATCGATCCGGATCCGATGTCCAGTTTTCCCGCGCAGGTTCTTCATGAGAAGAAGATGCTCCACCTTCCGGATTGGGATACTCTCGAACTCTCACCGTTCGAACAGATTACGTATGACCGGCATGGCGTTCGCGCCGCTCTGTTGCTCCCCCTGATGAAAGGCAAGGCGTGTCTGGGTGTGTTGGTGTTCGCTCGGAAAACAGCTGGCGCCTTTACCAAAGATGAGATCGACCTCGCCTACTCGTTTGCAGACCAGGCGGTAATTGCCATCGAGAATGTTCGTCTATTCCGCGAGGCCGAAGAGGCGCGAAAGGTTGCTGAAGAAGCAAACGAAGCAAAAAGCGCCTTCCTGGCGACGATGTCCCACGAAATTCGAACGCCAATGAACGCCGTAATCGGAATGAGCGGGCTGTTGATGGACACAGAGTTGGACGCAGAACAAAGTGACTATGCCAATACAATCCGCGATAGCGGCGATGCGCTGTTGGGCATCATCAACGAGATCCTCGACTTCTCGAAAATTGAAGCCGGGCAGATGGATATCGAAAACCATCCGTTCGACCTGCGCGAATGCATAGAAAGCGCCCTCGATTTAGTCAGCGGTAAAGCTGCCGAGAAACAGCTCGACTTGGCTTATGAGTTCGATGACACACTGCCCCTGGCGATTAGCGCAGATCTGACCAGATTGCGGCAAATTCTGCTGAATCTCCTTTCTAATGCAGTGAAGTTTACCGAAAGCGGCGAAGTGGTTCTGTCTGTTGAACAATCCGCCGAGGTGCAGGGATCGCTCGAACTGACGTTCAAAGTCCGAGATACTGGAATCGGCCTGTCCCAAAATGGCATGAGTCGATTATTTCAATCTTTCAGTCAGGCAGATAGTTCCACGACCAGAAAATATGGCGGCACTGGTCTGGGTCTTGCGATCTCGAAACGCCTCGCCGAACTTATGGGTGGGACCATGTGGGCTGAAAGCCATGGCGAGGGGAGCGGTTCCACCTTTGTTTTCAAAATCCAGGCAATACCTGCAAAACCAGTTAAGTCTTCTTCCCGCAATCTTGTCGGCGTTCAGCCTGAACTCGAAGGCAAGCGAATTTTGATGGTGGACGACAATGCCACCAATCGTAAAATCCTTGCTCTTCAAACTGAGAAATGGGGCACGCAGACCACGACGCGTGAATCTCCATCAGAGGCGCTTATCATACTTGATGAAGGCGTCGAGTTCGATTTGGCCATTCTCGACATGCATATGCCCGAAATGGATGGAGAAGAGCTTGCCAAAAAGGTTCGCGCCAAGAAGCCGGGATTGCCACTAATCCTTTTCAGTTCACTTGGCCCGCGTGAAGTAGATCTGGAAGAAGGGCTCTTTGCTGCCAACCTTGCCAAACCTTTGCGCCAATCCCACCTGTTCGATACCTTGGTTACATTGTTCGCGACTGAAAAAGTACGAGTAAAGCCGTCCAAACTACAGTACAAACCCCAAACAGATCCGGATATGGCAACGCGACATCCACTGCGAATCTTGCTGGCCGAGGACAATTTGGTGAACCAGAAACTTGCACTGCGCCTACTGGAGCAGATGGGCTATCGCGCTGATTTGGCCAGCAACGGTGCCGAGGCTGTCGAAAGCGTGAACCGTCAAAAATACGACGTCGTTTTCATGGATGTGCAGATGCCCGAAATGGATGGTTTGGAAGCATCACGACGTATCAACAAAGCGCTCCCCGATGGAAGTCGCCCTCGTATAATCGCGATGACCGCGAACGCAATGCAGGGGGACCGTGAGATGTGCCTGGATGCAGGGATGGACGACTATATCACCAAACCGATCCGCGTACCTGTCCTAATCGAAGCCCTGTTAAATTCCCCAAGAATAAGAAGGTGATCCATGACAGACAGCCCGATTGATCATGAAATCTTCATGGAACTAAAAGACGCCACAGGCGAAGACTTTGCAGCCGAACTTGTAAACACCTTTCTCGACGAAGCGCCAAGTATGATTGGCGAATTGAAAACGGCGGCGGGCGAGGCCGATGTAGACCGATACCGCCGTGCTGCACATTCTATCAAGTCGAATGCCAACACATTTGGCGCGACGGCTCTTGCCGAACTGGCCAGGAAAGTCGAGCTGGGAGAACTGCCCGAGGCCGGAGACCTAACAGATGCGACGGCGTTGGAGACAGCCCTAACCACTGCCGCCGCCGCGTTGCGGAGCCTGATTGATGTCTGACGCCCCCGGCCATTTGCTCATCGTCGACGACAACAAGGTGAACCGCTTGCTTTTGTCGCGCAGCGTAGAGCTCTTGGGTCATCAAGCATCGGTCGCGGAAAACGGCCGGGTTGCGATGGAGATGTTGTCTAACCAGTCGTTTGACTTGCTGCTACTGGATATTGAAATGCCAGAAATGGACGGCTTCCAAGTTCTGGAGGCCGTCAAATCGGACATAGATCTGCGCGATCTGCCGGTAATAGTGACATCATCTGTTGAGGGTCTCGACAACGTAGTGCGCTGCATTGAATTGGGTGCCGAAGACTACCTGCCAAAGCCTGTTAATAAGACACTACTTAGTGCGCGTGTCTCCAGCTGCCTTGAAAAGAAAAGGCTCAGGGACGAACAGAAGCGCCTGCTAGAGCGCTTTGCAACAACTGAGGTTGCACAAGACTTACAAGAGTCCGGCTTTGCCATAGGCGGCAAGCGCGCCAATGCTTCGGTCCTGTTCTGCGACATTCGCGGCTTCACGACCTTGTCTGAAAATCTCGCTCCCGAGGAAACAATTGATCTGCTCAACACTTTTTACACGTTGATGTTCGAGGCTGTTACCAGCAATGGCGGAATTGTCAGCCTGATGCTGGGAGACGGTTTGATGGCTCTGTTCGGAGTTCCGCAGCCGCTGTCCAACACCGCGCAAAGTGCGGTGGCGGCAGGGCATGAAATGCACAACATGATTGAGATATTAAATCTCGAAAGGCGAGCAGAAGGAAAAAGTGACCTAAAAATCGGTATCGGAATAGCGACCGGCGAAGTCGTCGCTGGTTATGCCGGTACGGACAACCGGGCGACGTATACTTGTATCGGATCGACTGTAAACCTTGCTGCTCGCCTGGAGGCAGAAACGCAGAAAACCGGAAGCCGTATATTGATTGATCAAGAAACCTTCGATCTGTTGGAAGGGGCAAATGTGTTGGAGACATTTGGTAGAACAATGATCAAGGGTTTCTCCGATCCGTTCGATATCCGTGCGCTATGACCATTCATGCAACCTGGCGAGCGCAACTACATCGGGTGTAGTTGCGCTTGTGGCTTTGCTTTTAGCCCGATGATTTTCATATGTGGCTCAGTGATTGGAGACTAGATATTGTCAGACTTTGCAAAGTCAGCTTTTCTGCGCATTGATGTCATTGGGGCTTCGCGCAGCATCGGTTTATGTGGGCTCAGTACCATCATTTGCTGCATACTGAGCGTATGGCCGCTTTTAATAGGATCATTTGCCGCTGAGCCTATTATCGCGGCTTATGTCAAATCTGGAGAAGTTCGTTGGATGAGGCCAAAGTCAGCAATTCTTATACGTGAGATTAATTTCGACCTGCGATGGTTGCACGGTATTCTAAATGAGGATTTGACATGAAAAAACTTGCAACCATTGACCTGCCCAGGACAAACGCAAACGCTTTTGAAGTGCTGGCGCGCTGCCAGTCCGCAGCCGAAAGAGCCGGAGCAGAACAAGCCAGAATTCAGGGCTTCCTTGAGGACGCCGTCCAAGGTGATTATGAGCACTTGTTGCGTGTGGTGAAAACCCACTTCAAGGTCTCTAGCGCCGGGACTTGATTAGTGAGGGCCTGGCATGCCGCCAGGCCTCTAACTCAAAATACTCTCTGTCATCAGTAAGGTTGCCTAGCAGGCTGACGGCTCATGTTGTGTTCGAGAACCTGGTCATCGCCCACAAAAAAACGGTGCGAATATCCGACAGTTTCCGGAAATCGAATGTTTCTGCCGTGGATGTCTTGAAGGACGGTGCGCGCAGTATCACTATTAGACTAAGCGTCCTAAAACCAAGTCTTGTTCATTGTTTTCACTCCCTGATTGGCTGCGTTCCAAGCCAAAGCAGCTCAAAGAAGCAGATCAAAAGCCTGAAAACGAGCTTGATGCCGAACCGGTTGCGAAGGTCGGCACCAATATCGACCGGCCGGTCATCAATCTCTATCGACCCCATATCACCTCTGGGGATTGTCTGATTGTTACCGGGTATCAGGACTTCTTGTCCTCGCTGTCGATTTTGATGAAGGAATTGCCTGAGCTGAGGGATCTGGAAAACGACAGCGATATCCGGATCCGGATATCGTTCGGGATTGACACGGCGAATACCAAAAGGCTGACCAACCCCAAACCAGTCACCGAAGAAATGAAACTCTACTGGCTGGAGCGCTCCGGGCTTCAAGTGGAAGAGGATCACGATCTTATCGCGGTGCTGGCAAAACACGCCATCAAAACCGGGAAAATAGATTTGCGTGTCTTCGATCCGGAGCTCGCCAAACGCAAGTTGGGGATATCTGGGGATCGGCGACTACACTCAAAAATCGTCAGCTCACCAAAAGGTGCCGTCGCCGGGTCCGCAAACTTTTCCTACTCAGGGCTCTAAGCGAAGACGACAAGCGGCACTACTCAGGAGACTCGCTAAGCTCTCGGGTTTACTTTGCGAATGATAGACTGGACGGCGTTATTCCGAGATATGCATTGGCCACCTATCTTCGCGAGTTGCTTCGTAATCTGAAGGAGACTCGCCAGGCTGTATCGGGAATTCTGAAGCCAAAAGACTCTTCTGGGTATGTGGACGAAATCAGCACCTTCTTTCGGCGTTCAGTTGGCGTTCCTTCTATTGCAAGAGAAGCTTTGGCATTATCCAAGAATGATGCGTCTTTCCGCTGGAACGCTACCGGGTTTTCGCAGCAAATACGACCTAGCGAAGACAAAACCTACGAAATTGCAGAAGGTCTAAAGTCATCTCTAGGTCTGTTTTCACAACAGCTTCTTGAAGAAGATCGGGACACCCGTGAGTTCTTGAGCCAACTTTCTTCTGCTATGGGCACGAGAGAGAGCATTACTGCGCAGCGGCGCATGGAGTGGGTTGCAGTGCTTGCACTGCTTGTCGCAGTGATCTCCATGGGCGTCGCATTCTATTCTGCTTTCATCACATAGAGGCTGGGCGATTAGCCTACCAGTCTTTTGTCCAGCATTCGTACCTTAAAAATTCTTGTTTCTGAAACTCGTTCTGCTGCCAGTTGCACACATGGCATGGCTGGTTGGCTTTGCATCCTATCAGCTGCGCTTCAGTTACAGCTTTCTCTTCGGCTTCGTCCATTACCGGCGGTTTGTAACCTCTCCCCGTTAGACTACAAAACAACGATTACGTTGTTCAATATTTGCGCATCCAAGCACACGCGTGTAGCAGCTTCCTGGGAAATATTCACCAAAAGAGAAGATTTTAGACATGACTTTGGTTTGCCCAGACTGTTTTGGAGATGCTGGTCTACAGCGCAGGATTAAGGACGCTAGGCCTAGCTTTCCAGACGATCCCTGTGATTTTCATCCATCGAAGAAAGGGGTGCCAATCTCCGCAGTAGCTGAGATCGTCGATCCCGTTTTTAGGAATAGATACACATTTGGAAACTACCATCCTCATTATGATGAATTCATGGGAGATGACCTGCCTGGGACACTGTATCAATTGACGGAAGCTGACGATTACGCGGTCGTCACAGCTTTGGCTGATGCACTAATTGAAAATGACGACTTTTGGCCTCCAGATGGCGAAGACGCCTTCTATGTTTTTGATGGCAGCTATGTCGAAAATGATGCTGGCTATGACGAGCACAGCCAAACGTGGCGCCACTTTCGGCGGGAAATCTTGCATGAACAAAGGTTCTTCAGCCAGAACGCCTTAGGCAAACTTCGCGAAATCTTCGATGGCCTCCATCTGTTACGAGATGATGCGAATAGACCGGCTGTCTACACGTTGAATCCTGGTGATGAAGCCGTCCAAATCTATCGAGCGCGTAAAGCCAATAGTGTTGCAGAGAGAGAGCAGATAGCGCAAAATCCTGCCAACCAGCTCGGCCCGCCTCCAGAGAAGCTACGGAGCGCCGGCCGTATGAATCCTTCAGGTATTCTGGCCTTCTACGGAGCTTTCGATTTAGACACTTGCATTGCAGAATTACGCCCCGCGGTAGGCGAAACGGTGATTTCAGCGCAATTCGAGCTGACGCGTCCCCTGCTGGTTCTCGACACAACAAAGTTCACTGGACGGCCCAAAGCGATTAACGTCTTTGCGCCCACACACGTGAAGCGACTGAGGCTTTGGAAGTTCATGACTACCTTCATGAGCGAGATTGCACGGCCGTGCCTGCCTAATGATGAACACTTGGATTACGTGCCTACCCAAGTTGTCTCCGAGTATTTGACACATCTTCACAAAGTCAAACACGGCGACAACGTGAAGGCAATCGACGCAATTATTTACCGCTCGGCTCAAAACGGAAACGGAAAGAACATCGCTATATTCGGGAGTGGGGCTGTAGTTGAAGGTGCTGGTTCTAGTTCGCACTTTTTCTATCCCACTGAAAGACCAGCAATCAAGATGGTCGATGGTTCACTTGTTTCGCATGAAGTTTCAGGGGTGGCTCACACAAAGCATGAAGCATACACACCTGATGCAAAGCCCCAGGCAGCAAACGACGAGACAGGTGAATGGCCTCCGTTCTAACTACGCTTTGGCGATGTAGAAAGGAACGAGAGAGCGAATGCCTGTGTTGGTCCGCATGCAGAACTTTGTAAAGTCCGCTTGCTGCGCAACTCGGACATTGACGGCAGTCACAGTAGTCATCGTTTTCTGAAGCTTGTTGCCATCAATTCTCGTAAGACTTCTGCGTACACTCCCAATCTCGCAAAAAACAAGACGCCGTTGATCAACGATCCGGCGCCTTGTTTCCCTATAAATCCTTTGATTTGCTAGTTGTGGGCGCTAATGGCCTTGTTTATGGGCGCCAAAACCGCCGAAATGGGTTCGTATTGCCTGGCGGTTCATCAAGTCCTCTTCCGCCAAATCAGCCACACTTAGAATGACCGCAGCTGCGGCAGGTCATGCAGCCTTCGATCATCACCATGTCGAACTGACCACAGGATGGGCAAGCCTTGCCACGCGGGGCGTCCATGTTGACCACCTGCGCCTGAGGATCGGACTTCAGGCCCATGCCTTCGCCCTCAAGGAAGCCGATATTGACCATGTGTTGCTCGATCACGCCGCCAATCGCGGCCAGGATGGACGGAATGTACTTGCCTTTAACCCAGGCCCCGCCTCGCGGGTCGAACACAGCTTTCAGTTCCTCGACCACAAAGGACACATCGCCACCGCGTCGGAACACGGCCGATATCATCCGGGTCAAAGCCAGCGTCCAAGCATAATGCTCCATATTCTTCGAGTTAATGAACACCTCGAAGGGACGGCGGCGTCCGCCAATGACGATATCGTTAATTGTCAGATAGATTGCGTGCTCGCTGTCCGGCCATTTCAGCTTGTAAGTCGACCCTTCAAGCGATTGTGGGCGATCAAGCGGTTCGGACATATAAACGACCTCGCCCCCGTCAACCTCATGCGGGGCATCCGCGCTTTCACCTGGCGCTTTGTCGTCGCTTTCCGATACGCTCAGAACCGAGCCAGTCACATCGTTTGGCCTATAGGTCGTGCAGCCTTTGCATCCCTGATCCCAGGCCTGCATATAGACGTCTTTGAAGGCGTCAAAGCTGATATCTTCGGGACAGTTGATCGTCTTCGATATCGAACTATCGATCCACTTTTGCGCCGCCGCCTGCATTTTTACGTGATGGGACGGGCTTAGTGTTTGCGCATTCACGAAATACTCGGGCAATTCGGCGTCGCCAAACTTGTCGCGCCACATCTGCACCGCATAGTCCACAACCTCTTCTTCGGTGCGCGAACCGTCCTTTTGCAGCACCTTGCGCGTGTAGGCATAGGCAAAAACCGGCTCGATCCCCGAAGATACGTTGCCCGCATACAGCGAAATCGTACCCGTCGGCGCGATCGAGGTCAGTAGCGCGTTGCGGATGCCGTGTTCGCGGATTGCGTCGCGCACATCGTCATCCATCTGTTGCATGGTGCCGCTGGCCAGATATTTCTCGGCGTCAAACAGTGGGAAAGCGCCCTTTTCCCTCGCCAAATCGACCGACGCCAGATACGCGGCGCGCGCGATTGCGTGCAACCAGCGCTCGGTCTGACGCGCCGCCTCGTCCGAGCCGTAGCGCAGACCCAACATCAACAGCGCATCGGCCAGACCAGTCACGCCCAGCCCGATGCGGCGCTTGTCTTGCGCCTCGGCTTCTTGTTCGGCCAGCGGGAATTTCGACGCGTCCACCACGTTGTCCATCATGCGAACGGCGGTGGCCACCAGCTCTTGCAAGGCCTCCTCGTCCAGATGCGCGGCATCCTCGAACGGCTCGGCAACCAACCGTGCCAGATTGATCGAACCCAGCAGACAGGCACCATAAGGCGGTAGAGGTTGTTCTCCGCACGGGTTGGTCGCCGAGATCGTCTCGACGTAATTCAGGTTGTTCGCCTGGTTGATCCGGTCGATAAAGATCACGCCCGGCTCGGCATAATCATAGGTGGCCTGCATGATCTTGTTCCAAAGATCCCGCGCCTGAACGGTGTGATAGACCTTTCCGTCAAATACCAGATCCCACGGTCCATCGGCCTTGACGGCCTCCATGAATGGATCGGTGACCAGAACCGACATGTTGAACATGCGCAAACGCGCCGGGTCGGATTTCGCGGTGATGAACTGTTCGATATCCGGATGGTCGCAGCGCATGGTCGCCATCATCGCACCACGACGCGAGCCTGCAGACATGATCGTGCGGCACATGGCGTCCCAGACGTCCATAAAGCTTAGCGGGCCCGAGGCATCCGCTGCGACCCCTTTCACATCGGCGCCGCGCGGACGGATGGTTGAGAAATCGTAACCGATCCCCCCGCCCTGCTGCATGGTCAGCGCGGCCTCTTTCAGCATGTCGAAGATACCGCCCATGCTGTCGGGGATCGTCCCCATCACAAAGCAGTTGAACAGGGTTACCCGTCGCGCGGTGCCCGCCCCGGCGGTGATGCGGCCAGCAGGAAGGTATTTGAAATCCTCTAGCGCCTCATAGAATTTTTCTTCCCAATGCGCCGGGTCTTCTTCTACACGCGCCAGATCACGAGCTATGCGCCGCCAGCTGTCCTCGACTGTCTGATCGATGGGCGTACCATCCGCCTGTTTAAAGCGGTATTTCATATCCCAGATCTGCTCGGCGATGGGGGCGGCAAAGCGGCTCATTGGTGATTCCCTGTGCTGAAAGAGACATTCAGATTAGCCCAGATCACATCTAAACCACAACACCTTGATGACAAGCGCATGAGGGCTACAATATAGGGATCACCCTTGGGACGACTCTGTGGGAAAGCTGTGGATAAGTACGTAAACCTCATCAAACTTTCGGTTGGGTCAGAAAGCGTCGACACGCTGATGGCGTGGCAAGACAGCCGCAAACCACTCTATGAGGACGGATACCCGCGCCACGTCACCCGCATGTGGCCCAAGCGCGACGCTGAAATTCTGAATGGCGGGTCGATCTATTGGGTGATCAAAGGTGTGGTCCAGTGCCGCCAGCGCATCCTGCGGCTGGATGAAGTCCGAGGCGAGGATGGCATCCGCCGCTGCGCCATCGTCCTGGACCCCGAAGTACACAGAACGCAGAACGCTCTGAAGCGTCCATTTCAGGGCTGGCGGTATCTCAAGCCTGAGGACACCCCTGCCGACTTGCCTAAAAATCGCGAGCAGGACGATGCCCTGCCCGACGATCTGAACCGCGCATTAGCGGAAATTGGGGTGCTTTAGGCCAACCTGTCCAGCAGCTCATTCAAAGCCGTCTTTTCAGCCGCATCGTATTTGGCCACGCGGCTGCGCCACAGCGTGGCCTGCGATTGCAGGATCAACCCATCCGACAGGATTTTCAGGTGGTTCGCCCGCAGTGTTTCCCCGGTCGAGGTGATATCGGCAATCGCCTCGGCTGTCTCATTCACCACCGTCCCCTCGGTTGCGCCCTGGCTGTCGACCAGCGTGTAATCGGCCACCCCCGCTTCGGTCAGGAATTCGCGGACCAGACGGTGGTACTTGGTAGCGATCCGCAGCCGGTGGCCATGCGCCCTGCGAAAACCTGCCGCCGCTGCATCCAAATCATCCAGAGTGTCCACGTCGACCCAGCAGGCTGGGGTTGCGATGATAAGGTCCGCCTTGCCGAACCCCAAAGGTGCAACCTCTTCCACCTGCTGTTCCCAGCGCGGCAGCTTTTCATGCACAAGATCGATGCCGGTCACGCCCAAATGAATGCGTCCCGCCGCCAGCTCGCGCGGAATCTCTCCTGCAGACAATAGGATCAGCGAGACGCCACCAATCCCATCAACCTTGCCCGCGTATTCCCGGTCTGATCCGCTGCGCGACAGTGTAATGCCGCGCTTTTCAAACCATGCGAAGGTCTTGTCCATCAACCGGCCCTTCGAAGGCACACCGAGTTTCAGGCTCATTGCGCAGCCTCCTCGATTTCGAGCATCAGGTCCGGGCGGATCACGCCGCCAATTGCCGGAATCTCGGCCCCACCCCCCAATTGCCTGGTCAGCGCATCATAGCGCCCACCGGTCGCAACCGGTGGCAGATCAGGGCGGCCTTCGGCATAAAAGCCGAATACAAACCCGTCGTAGTACTCCATCGAGGTCCTGCCATAAGACGCCTCAAAATCCAGTGTATCCACATCCACGCCACGCGCCTGCAGGGCTGCGATACGAGCTTCCAAACGATCCAAAGCAGATGTGATCTGCGGCAGATCAACCGCAATGTCACGCAGTTGTTCCAGCGCGAAAGGCATGGTTTCGCGCACATTAAGTAGCGTCTCCAAACCGGCCAGTTCATTGTCCGAGATCGGCGGCGCAGCGCGGTCTTCGCGCAGGGCATCAATCCGTTCGAGAATTTCGGGCGTGCGGCGCTTGCCTATCATGGGCACGTCAATCGCCAATGGGTCGACCGCGTCAAGCAGAGCATCGCGCCCCTCGAGACTAGCTTTGCGTCCGGCATATCGGTCCAGTAAAACGCGGAACCGGCGAGGCCGCCAGAGATGCCGCATCAGTGCAGCCTTACGACGACTAGTGGTCTTGAGACCCCCGACAGCGGCGATCAGAATACCGATATCACCTGTCGCTGCCCGCAAAGGCAGCCCGCGCAATTGCAGGGCAAATAACGAAAACACCTCGGCATCGGCTCCGGCGGGGTCTTCGCGATCAAATACTTCGTAGCCGACTTGGATATACTCATTAGCACGATCCGGATCGTGTTCCTGACGGCGGAACACTTCGCCGGAATAGGTGTATCTTGCTGGTTCAGCCCCGTCGGACATGTGCATCTGCACCACCGGCAGGGTGAAATCCGGGCGCAGCATCTGCTCACCCCGCAGCGCGTCCGAGGTTACGTAAGCACGGGCGCGGATATCTTCTCCATAGAGGTCCAACAGCGTCCCGGCTGGCTGCAGCAGAGGCGTATCAACCACCTGCGCGCCCGCCGCCTCGAACCGGACACGCATCATGGCGGCGCGGGCCTGTATTTGGGAACGGTTCGGCATGGGTCAGTCCTGATTGTCCAGAATCTCGCGCACCTTAGCGACCAGATCGCCGCGGGGCACTTCGAACTGGCTGGGCCGTTCTTTCCATTCCTCAAGCGTGGCGCTTTCGGCAATCTTGGCGCCAAGGATCAGGTCCTTGATCTGTACGATCCCATTTGCCTTTTCGTCACCGCCTTCGATCACCGCAATTGGAGAGTTCCGCTTGTCCGCATATTTCAGTTGGTTGCCAAAGTTCTTGGGGTTGCCCAAGTAGACCTCGGCCCGGATTCCGGCATTGCGCAGTTCCGCCACCATCGCCTGGTAGTCCGCCATGCGATCGCGGTCCATCACGGTCACAACCACTGGGCCGGTGGCCTGCGCCGCGATCCGCCCCTTTTCGCGCAAAGCGGCCAGCAATCGGTCAACACCGATGGAGATGCCGGTCGCAGGTACTTCCTGTCCGGTAAACCGCTTGACCAGATCATCATAGCGACCACCACCCGAGACCGACCCGAATTGCCGCTTGCGGCCCTTCTCGTCGTATATTTCGAAGGTCAGTTCGGCCTCATAGACCGGCCCGGTGTAATAGCCGAGGCCACGCACGACCGAAGGATCAATCTCGATCCGGTCCGAACCATACCCGCCTGCATCCAGCAGCGCACCAATCTGCTCCAACTCAGCGATCCCATCCGCACCGATCTCGCTGTCACCCACGGCGGCACGCAGGTTGGCCAGCGTTCCGGCGATATCTGCAGCTTTAGAAGTCAGGAAGGCAATCACCGGCTCGGCCTGATCACCGCTAAGACCAACACCATCGATAAAAGCGCCAGAGGCATCCAATCGGCCTTTGGTCAAAAGCTCACGCACACCAGCCTCGCCCACCTTGTCGAACTTGTCGATCGTGCGCAGAACATTATCTCGGGCGGCGGCGTCTTCACCCAAACCCATCGCTTCGAGCACACCATTCAGAACCTTACGGTTGTTGACCCGCACCAGATAGTCACCGCGCGGGATTCCAACGGTTTCCAGCGTGTCCGACAGCATAGCGCAAATCTCGGCATCCGCAGCCATTGAGGCCGTGCCCACCGTATCCGCATCGCACTGATAAAACTGACGATACCGCCCCGGCCCCGGCTTCTCGTTCCGCCAGACCGGACCCATCGCATAGCGGCGATAAGGCGTCGGCAGATCGTTGCGGTGCTGCGCATAGACACGGGCCAAAGGCGCAGTCAGGTCATAGCGCAGGGCCATCCAGTCGCCATTGCCGCCTTCGTCAAATTCCTGCCATGCAAATACGCCCTCGTTCGGGCGGTCCACGTCGGGCAGGAACTTGCCCAACGCCTCAACCGTTTCAACCGCGCTGCTTTCCAAGGCATCGAACCCGTAACGATGATAGACACCCGCAATCGTCCGCAGCATCTCGGTGCGCTGCGTGACTTCCTCGCCGAAATAGTCGCGGAACCCTTTCGGCGTTACGGCCTTGGGGCGGGGCTGTTTCTTGGGCTTGGCCATGTGGGGCGTCCTTGGGATTTAGTGTTCCGCGCGCGGTCTATCCCATGGCCCGCATCGGAGCAAGGCGGGGTTTCTCTGGCCAGGGCGTCACAGGGTCGCTATGAGACGCCTACAAGGAGAGCCCCATGCAGCATCTGGAAGAGCAGATCGCCCATCTGACCCGCACGGTCGAAGAGCTGAACTTGGTCGTCACAAACCAACAGAACGAGATCGACCGCCTGACCCGCCGCGTCGAGATGTTGCTGCAGCGTGAAGCAGAACGCGCGCAGGAAGGTTCAGGCGGAGTTGTGTTCGGAGACGAACGCCCGCCGCATTACTGAGGGCAAGCTGATGGCGAGTGAGGACAGCAACGCGCAATGCGTGTGGATTGCCACGACGGTGAACAACATCAACGTCATCTCAGCGGTAATCCGAAAGGAATACACCCCTCAATGGCGTGAAAGGCAGTCGCCCGAGGATGTTGAGTGGTCCAAGCGAATGGTTCAGGAATCTGACTTGGGCTGGAAACGCGGTGAGCTGCTGACCAAAGAGCAAATTGGTAGTCTGTGGTACTACAACTCAAAAGCCGAATACTACACTGCGCCGTTTATCAGCGGCGGTGGCTATCCTCTGGTTTCAGAAGCGGCCAAATCCGTTCTGGATCAGTTCGATCTGGGGGGCACGGTATTTCATCCGCTGACGTTGATGGATTCGACTGAAAACCACCTGACCACGTCCGAGCGGTATTATTTTCTGAACGTGTGCAACAAGCGATCCATGCGCAACTACGATGTTTTGGGGCCAGAGGGCGATATCCGTTCACCGCTGGACAACATCGGCAAGGGAATCTGCTACCTTCCTAGAAGCAATCAGGAATCTAAACTGGTAGTCATACCTGAAGCGCTTGGTGGACCGGACATCTGGCTGGACCCGAAAGTTCCGAACCTTCTCTTTTTGTCCGACCGTCTCGTCTTAGGCCTGAAAGACGCCCAAATGGACAGAGGCTGGGGCCTTGTGCGTTGTCCAGTGGGCAGGCTTTAGCGCTCGCAAGACCAAGCGCTCGCTTACAACCCCAGCGTCGACTTCACTGCATTGTCGACCACCCCGCCCAGAAGGGCGTTCTTATCTGCGGCACAACCTTCAGACAGCGCGGCGATGAAGGCTTCGCGCAGTTGGGCCTTTTCCTCGTCAGAGGCTGCATGATCCTCGATATTAATCTGGCGGTTGTAAAGTGACAGGGCCGTCATCTTTCCTACGACTTCGACAACAAAGGCTTCGTCCCCGTCGGCCTCTTCGGCGATCGAGGCGCATGTATAGTGCATCATAGGCAGGACGTCTTGCACCATCTGCTCAGCAGCCTCATCCGCGAAAGCAAACGTCGGAAGAACAAACAGCATGGCGCAGAAGGAAGATTTGATGGGATTTTTCAACATCATGATCACTTCCAGTTATGTCCGATAATCGCACCGGCCACCCCACCGACCGCAGCCCCTTTACCATCGCCTACCAGCGCGCCAACGCCCGCGCCGACCAAGGCCCCGGTAAGAGTGTTTTTCTTCTTTTTGTCGTCTGCATGTACCGCAGTGGCCAATGCCAGTGAACATGCCGCGGCGAGTGTAAATATCCTTAAAACATTGCCTGAACTTGCCATTTCGGAACCCTCCTGTGAAATGACCTTTGAGGATGTTCACCCAGCCTAGCGGGGTCCATCGCGTGTGGCAACATTACGGTTCGGGATCAGATTTCTTCGATCTCCGATATCCCCTCGAGCGACTTCAGCGCGCCTTTGATTTCTGGGTTGATCGGAAATTCCCGGCCCAGATCCATCTCGACCTCGCCTGGCAGTCCGGGATCGAATAGGCAAACATAAACAGGTCCCTTGGCCACCCTTTTGGCTGAAGCCTCTGCGCCTTCCAGTACCGTGGCCATGTTCGGCAAAACCTTCGAATCCTCGACAAACACACGCAAACCCGTCGCACCCGCATCGGCCACAACTGTATCAACCGGACCAACGGAACGGCCCAGCAGTTTCAGCTGATCGGCCTCCATGGTCGCTTCGGCCGTCAGTACCACCTGTGCGCCGGTTTCCAGAAACTCTCGGGATTTCTCCAGTGTTTCCGAGAATAACGTGACCTCGAATGCCCCAGTCGGATCAGAGAGCTGCGCAAAAGCAAACCGATTGCCACGCGCTGATTTCCTTTCCTGCCGACCTGCAACGACTCCGGCCATCTTAGCGATAAATGGTCCAGAGCGCGCCTTTTCAGTCACCTGGTCCAGTGTCAGCACCTGTTTGCGCTTCAGGGCCGGCATATAGTCATCCAGCGGATGGCCAGACAGGTAGAATCCGATGGACTTGAATTCCTCGCTTAGGCGTTCGGCAGGTAGCCAATCAGGCGAAGGGGACAGACGCGGTTCGGGCAGGTCATCGCCTGCCTCGCCAAACAGGGAAACTTGGTTGGAATTCTTCTGCTCGTGAATCGCCGCCGAATACTGAACCAACGGATCAAGGCTTTCAAACACACGGCGACGATTTTTATCGAGCTCGTCAAAGGCACCGGCGCGAGCCAGCATCTCAAGCGGGCGTTTGCCGACCTTCTTCAGGTCAACACGGCGGGCGAAGTCGAACAGGTTTACGAAAGGCTTTTCGCCACGCCCCTCAACCACAAGATTCATTGCCTCGACGCCTACGTTCTTGAGCGCGCCCAGCGCATAGACCAAATGCCCATCGGCCACATCAAAGGTCGCTTGGGATCGATTTACGCACGGCGGAACATAGGGCAGCTGCAGCCCCTTGCGGACTTCCTCAAAATCGATCGCGAGCTTGTCGGTCAGATGGATATCGCAGTTCATGACACCTGCCATGAACTCGACCGGGTGGTTCGCCTTTAGCCAGCCGGTTTGATAGCTGACCACCGCATAGGCGGCGGCGTGGGATTTGTTGAAGCCATAGTTGGCGAACTTGTCCAGCAGGTTCCAGACTTCGGTCGCCTTGGCCTCATCCACATTGTTTTCGGCAGCACCTTTGAGGAACTTGGGCCGCTCTGCATCCATCGCCTCCTGAATTTTCTTACCCATCGCGCGGCGCAGCAAGTCCGCGCCCCCAAGGCTGTAACCCGCCATTTCCTGCGCGATCTGCATCACCTGTTCCTGATAGACGATGATGCCCTGCGTCTCATCCAAGATATGGTCGATGGACGGGTGCAGCGTGTCGCGTTCGCTAAGCTTGTTCTTGACTTCGCAGAACTTGGGGATGTTCTCCATCGGGCCGGGTCGATAAAGCGCGACGAGGGCGATGATATCCTCGATACAATCCGGCTTCATCCGCTTGAGCGCATCCATCATGCCCGAGGATTCAACCTGGAACACCGCCACCGTCTTGGCCGCCGAATAGAGTTTGTACGTCGCCTCGTCATCCAGCGGGATGGCGTTGATCTGATTTATTGCCCCTTCGGCGGGTTCATAGAGTTCCGTGCCATCGGGAGCTATGTGAAGGTCACGGCCTGACTTAAAGATCAAATCCATCGCGTTCTGGATCACGGTCAGTGTTTTCAGACCCAGGAAATCGAACTTTACAAGCCCGGCCTGTTCAACCCATTTCATGTTGAATTGGGTCGCAGGCATGTCCGAACGCGGGTCCTGGTATATTGGAACCAGTGCATCCAGCGGCCGGTCTCCGATCACCACGCCGGCAGCGTGTGTCGAGGCGTTGCGCAGCAGCCCCTCGACTTGCTGGCCATATGTGAGCAGACGGTCCACGACCTCTTCATTGCGTGCCTCTTCCCGCAGGCGCGGCTCATCCTTCAGCGCCTTTTCGATGGAAACGGGTTTGACGCCTTCGACTGGGATCATCTTGGACAGGCGATCAACCTGCCCGTATGGCATCTGCAATACACGCCCAATATCGCGCACAGCCGCCTTCGACAGCAAGGCACCGAAGGTGATGATCTGCCCCACTTTGTCGCGCCCGTATTTCTGCTGCACGTAGCGGATAACCTCTTCACGGCGATCCATGCAGAAGTCGATATCGAAGTCGGGCATAGAAACCCGCTCGGGGTTCAGAAACCGTTCAAACAGAAGCGAATACCGCAGCGGATCAAGGTCGGTAATCGTCAGCGCATAAGCCACCAGTGATCCCGCACCCGAGCCTCGCCCCGGACCCACCGGAATGTCATGATCCTTTGCCCATTGGATAAAGTCGGCAACGATCAGGAAATAGCCTGGGAAGCCCATCCCTTCGATGATGCCAAGTTCGAAATCCAGCCGTTCCTGATATTCTTCAGGTGTCACGGCGTGCGGGATCACGGCCAGACGTTTTTGCAGACCCTCGTTGGCGATGCGACGCAGTTCGGCGACCTCATCATCTGCAAACTTCGGCAGGATCGGGTCGCGGCGATAAGCCATGAAGGCGCAGCGTTGCGCGATTTCAACCGTATTCTCGACGGCTTCGGGCAGATCGGCGAACAGCGTCACCATCTCCTGCTGAGACTTGAAATAGTGCTGCGCGGTCAGACGTCGGCGACCGTCCTGCTGGTCGACATAAGCCCCCTCGGCGATACAGATCAGCGCGTCGTGGGCCTCGTACATGTCCGAAGTCGGAAAATAGACGTCATTGGTGGCCACCAGCGGCAGGTTCTTGTCATACGCCATCTCGACATGACCGCGCTCGGTCAAGCGCTCGGCCTCAGGTTGGCCTCCTTCGCCAGGGTGACGCTGCAACTCAACATAAAGGCGATCCGGGAAAATCGCGGACAAACGATCCACCAAAGCCTCGGCAGCAGGGCGCTGACCTTGCTGTAACAGCAACCCTACGGGCCCGTCTGGACCGCCGGTTAAGCAGATCAAATCATCTGATCGTTCCGCCAATTCGTCCAAAGTGACCTGCGGCAATTGCCCGCTTTTGTCTACATACAGGCAGGAACTGAGCTTCATCAGATTCTCATATCCCACCTCGGATTGTGCCAGCAGCACCAGCGGCGCGGGTGCTTTGGGCTTTTCTCCCGGCTGCGCCTGAACGTAACTGAGATCGACCTGACAGCCCATGATCGGTTGCACACCTGCCCCGCTGGCGGTGACCGAAAACTCTAAGGCCGAGAACATTGAATTGGTATCCGTCACCGCGACGGCGGGCATCTCCATCTTCAGGCACAGGTCCGGCAGCTTCTTCAGCCGCACGGCACCTTCCAGCAACGAATATTCAGTGTGAACGCGGAGGTGAATGAATCGGGGGGAACTGCTCATACAGGCTAAGCTATCTCAGCCAGCGACGTTGCAAAAGCGGGAACCGGCACATCGAATGCCGAAAAAATCATCGGTGATTATTCGGCTTTTTCAGAAGGTGCTTCGGGCGCAGGAACGCACACCTTCCCAAAAAGTGTTTATTTTCAATTTATTAAGTTTCACACATACACGACAATCATGGGCCGCTCGGGTGCAATGGTGTATCATATAGGCAGTTTTTCTTGCCAGATAAGGTGCGCTGTTTCTAACATCTGACGGCAAGCTACCGCCCGCCACTCTTTCTACGTCGCATCGAAGGAGGGCCGAACGGGCGCAACCGGGTAACGCGACGGGTTTCTCGAATGAACATCACGTTTCTTCTGAACGGAGAGACAGTGGAGCTGCCGGATGTCGATCCGACGGCCACCCTACTGGACTGGCTGCGTGAAGATCGCGGTCTGACAGGCACCAAAGAAGGCTGCAACGAAGGCGATTGCGGCGCGTGCACGGTCATGGTGACGGACGAAGAGGGTGCAAAAGCTCTGAACTCCTGCATCCTGTTCTTGCCCCAGCTGCATGGCAAAGCGGTTCGTACAGTCGAAGGGGCAAGCGGCCCGGATGGCGAAGCACATCCCGTTCAACAGGCAATGGTTGACCTGCACGGTTCGCAATGCGGTTTTTGCACTCCGGGTTTTGTCATGTCGATGGTCGCCAGTCATGCGACAGGCGCCACGGATCATGACACCCAGCTTGCCGGAAACCTGTGCCGCTGCACTGGCTATGCACCGATTATTCGCGCCGCGAAAGCGGTCGAGGACCGTCCCGTGCCAGTCTGGGTCAAAGACAAGCCATTCGCATCTTCTGCTGCGTCGCGCATGCTGCCTGAATCTTCCGATGAACTGGCAGCTGTTTATGCTGAAAACCCGGATGCCACACTGGTTGCCGGAGCAACAGATGTCGGCCTGTGGGTGACAAAGCAACTGCGCGATCTGGATCCAGTAATCTTCCTCAACCGTTGCGATGATCTCAAGCAAATCACCATCACCGACGATGAAATTCGCTTTGGCGCAATGGTCGACATGAATCGGATGGGTGAGGCTCTGGCCGATCTTCACCCCTCTTACGCCGAAATGATCCGCCGCTACGCCAGTGTTCAGGTGCGCCATGCTGCAACGGTGGGCGGCAACATCGCCAATGGCTCGCCCATTGGGGACAACCCGCCTGCGCTGATTGCTCTGGACGCAACCCTTCATCTGCGCAAAGGCGACACCCGCCGGTCCCTTCCGCTGGAAGAGTTCTTTATCGACTATGGCAAACAGGACCGCGTTCCCGGTGAATTCGTCGAAGCTGTCAGTTTCCCACGTCAGCTGGATCGCCTGAAGGCCTATAAACTCAGCAAGCGGTTCGATCAGGACATCTCGGCCGTCTGCGGGTGTTTCAACATCACCGTCTCGGGCGGCATCGTCACGCAGGCGCGCATCGCGTTCGGCGGCATGGCCGGCATCCCGAAACGGGCAACCCATGTCGAGGCCGCATTGGTCGGTAAACCTTGGGCGCGCGAGACGATTGACGCCGCGCTGCCTGCCTTTGCTGACGATTATTCACCACTCACGGACATGCGCGCCTCGGCCACCTATCGACTGGAAACCGCCAAAGCGATGCTCGAAAGATACTTCCTGGAAGATCAGGGCGAAGTGACCAATGTGCTGGAGGTATCGGCATGAGCGTGACCAAACCCCTCCCCCACGACGCAGCACCGCTGCACGTTTCAGGAACCGCGCGGTATGTGGACGATATCCCAACACCCAGGGACAGTTTGCATCTGGCTTTTGGCCTCAGCCCGATTGCCAAAGGCAAGATCACCGCAATGGACTTATCTGCGGTGAAGGCTGCCGAGGGCGTCGTGATGGTTATGGCTGCGGATGATCTGCCCTTCGCCAACGACGTATCGCCTTCGATCCATGATGAACCTCTACTGTCGGACGGCACGGTTCACTATATCGGCCAGCCTGTGTTTCTGGTCATCGCCAGCAGCCATCTGGCCGCCCGCAAGGCGGCCCGTTTGGGCAAGATCGACTACGCCGAGGAAACCCCGATCCTAACCGTCGAAGAGGCTCTGGCCGCCGACAGTCGGTTCGAAGACGGCCCGCGCATCTATGCCAAAGGCAATGCTGATGCGGCTATTGCAGGATCCGCCCATGTGATCGAAGGGTCATTCGAGCTTGGCGGGCAGGAGCATTTCTATCTGGAAGGTCAGGCCGCTTTAGCCGTGCCGAATGAAAGCGCGGATATGCTGGTTCACAGCTCGACCCAGCACCCGACTGAGATCCAACACAAGGTGGCTGATGCGTTGGGCGTTCCGATGCACGCCGTCAGGGTCGAGACGCGCCGTATGGGCGGCGGTTTTGGCGGCAAGGAAAGCCAGGGCAATGCGCTGGCCGTTGCTTGCGCGGTCGCCGCTCGCGCAACTGGCAAGGCGTGCAAGATGCGCTATGACCGCGACGATGATATGACAATCACCGGCAAACGCCACGCGTTCCGCATCGCCTATAAGGCCGGATTTGACGAGAACGGCCATATTCAGGGCGTCTCGTTCCACCACTACGCCATCTGCGGCTGGGCACAGGACTTGTCCCTGCCCGTCGCCGACCGCGCGATGCTGCATTCGGACAATGCCTATCTGTTGCCAAATGCACGGATCGAAAGCCACCGGCTGAAGACCAACACCCAATCCGCCACCGCTTATCGCGGCTTCGGCGGCCCGCAGGGCATGGTTGGCATCGAACGCGTGATGGACCACGCTGCGTATGAGCTGGGTCTGGACCCGGTGGAACTGCGCCGCCGAAACTACTACGAACCGGCCCATGCGATTGCCGAGATCACGCCGTCCGAGAAGCCTTTGGGTCATCCCGACCCGCATGAGGACCTGACGAGCCGCGGCGCGGTCGAAACCGGGGACGCCCCCGTGCGCCCTCTGCCCGCTGGTGGCAATACCACACCCTACGGAATGGAGGTCAGCGATTTCGAATTGCACGGGATGACTCAGGCCCTACTGAAATCCAGCGATTACGAAACGCGCAAGGCCGCCATTGCGAAATGGAACGCCGAGAATCGTGTGATCAAGAAGGGCATCGCCTTCTCTCCGGTCAAGTTCGGGATTTCCTTCACGCTGACCCACCTGAATCAGGCAGGCGCTTTGGTGCATGTGTATCAGGATGGCTCGGTCCATCTGAACCACGGCGGCACCGAGATGGGTCAAGGCCTGTTCCAGAAGGTCGCGCAGGTGGCGGCTTCGCGCTTTGGCATCCCCCTGGAGATGGTCAAAATCACCGCCACGGATACGGCCAAGGTACCGAACACTTCGGCCACGGCAGCATCCTCGGGCAGTGACCTGAATGGTATGGCCGTGAAGGCGGCCTGCGATACGATCCGCGATCGAATGGCGGACTATCTGGCCGAGCGGCATCAGGCCGATCCGTCGACTGTCACCTTCTCTGATGGCCATGTTTCGGTTGGCGCAGAACGCTACACCTTCGCTGAAGCTGCGGCGCTGGTCTATCAGGGTCGGATCAGCCTGTCGGCGACCGGTTTCTACAAGACACCCAAGATCGAATGGGACCGGATCGCCGGACGAGGCCGTCCGTTCTTCTACTTCGCCTACGGAGCGTCGGTCACTGAAGTGGCCGTCGACACTCTGACTGGTGAGAACCGCATTCTGCGCACCGATATCCTGCATGATGCCGGTGCTTCGTTGAACCCGGCGTTGGATATCGGGCAGGTCGAAGGCGGTTATGTGCAAGGCGCGGGCTGGCTAACGACCGAGGAACTGGTCTGGGACGGCACGGGCAACCTGCGCACACACGCACCCTCGACCTACAAGATCCCCGCCTGCTCAGATCGACCCGACGTATTCAACGTCGCACTCTGGAATGCCGAAAACCGTGAGGACACGATCTATCGTTCGAAAGCGGTGGGCGAACCTCCGTTCATGCTCGGGATTTCAGCATGGCTGGCCCTGTCGAATGCGGTCGCGGCCTGTGGAGAGGTCTACCCCGCTCTTGATGCACCAGCCACGGCTGAAGAGGTTTGGCGCGGCGTCCAAAAGATGAAGGGAGGCATCTGATGGGATTTGACTTGGAGGCTTTGAGGGAGGCGGTCAAAACCCACGGAACAGTGGTCCGGGTGGTCATCGCCGGCATCAAAGGGTCGTCTCCACGTGAAGTGGGGGCCGCGATGCTAGTCTGGAAGGACGGGCAAAGTGGCACCATCGGTGGAGGCACGTTGGAGTATCAGGCAACTGAAGCTGCGCGATCCCAAACCACCGCCACCCGACTAACGCATCACGCTCTTGGCCCCGACATGGGGCAATGCTGCGGCGGTGCAGTTTCATTGCTGAGTGAAGTATTTGATCATGAAGCGCTGAATGCACTGGACGATACCGTCATCGCGCGTTCGGCCTCGGGCGGAGAGATGCCGCTATCGGTCAAACGTCGGCTGGCGGCAGCGCGAGGACAGGGTGTCGCGCCCGAGCCCCAACTGATCGAAGGTTGGATGGTCGAACCCGTTCACAAACCGACGCGTAATCTGTGGATCTGGGGCGCAGGCCATGTAGGCCGGGCGCTGGTGGACGTTTTGTCCCCCCTACCCGATCTGGCAATCACCTGGGTCGATACCGGACCCGAGCGGTTTCCCGATGTGGTTCCAACCGGTGTAACCCCGGTTCCGACCGCAAAACCCGCCGAGCTGGTTCGCCACGCGCCAACCGATGCCGAGCATCTGGTGCTGACCTATTCGCACAATCTGGATCTGGAACTGTGCAACCGGCTGCTTTCGCACAATTTCCTCTTTGCGGGGCTTATCGGCTCGGCTACGAAATGGGCGCGATTCCGGTCGCGACTTGCAGCCCTTGGGCATCCGCCCGAGCGGATCAGCCGGATCACCTGTCCGATCGGCGATCCGGGCTTGGGCAAACACCCGCAGATGATCGCCGTTGGCGTGGCAGCGCAACTGTTACGCCCCGCCCGACAGAACGAATTGAAGAAGGACCTGAGCGCGTGACCACTCCACTTCTGAGCTTGCAAGGGCTGACCAAAGCCTATCCCGGCGTCGTGGCCAATGATCAGGTGTCCTTTGACATCGGTGAAGGCGAAGTTCACGCGCTGCTGGGCGAGAACGGCGCAGGCAAATCCACGCTTGTCAAAATGATCTATGGGCTGGTGAAGCCCGACAGCGGCTCAATGCTGCTGCGGGGGCAGTCCTATGCACCGCCTGAACCGCGCGCCGCCCGTGCGGACGGGATCGCGATGGTGTTCCAGCATTTTTCGCTATTCGATGCGTTGAACGTCGCCGAGAATATCGCTCTGGGGATGGAGAACCCGCCCCCAATGGGTGATCTGGCCTCGCGTATCCGCGAAGTATCCGAAACCTACGGCTTGCCCTTGGATCCTTTCCGTACGGTGGGTGATCTGTCTGCGGGTGAGCGTCAGCGGGTCGAAATCATCCGCTGCTTACTGCAGGACCCAAAGTTGCTGATCATGGACGAGCCGACCTCGGTTCTGACGCCGCAAGAGGTTGAAATCCTTTTCAAAACGCTGAACAAATTGCGCTCGGAAGGGACATCGATCCTGTATATCTCGCACAAGCTGGAAGAGATTCGAACGCTATGCGACCACGCCACGATTCTGCGGCTGGGTAAGAATGTGGGCGAATGTGTACCAGCTGAAACCTCAGCGCGCGATATGGCTGAGATGATGGTGGGCTCGACCCTGCAGACACCTGAACGTTCCGGCCGGGAGTTCGGTGACGTTGCACTGGATGTCAGCGGATTGTCAGTGCCGTCGCCGTCGGAATTCGGAACCGCGCTTCGCAACGTCCACATGACCGTCCGCAAGGGCGAGGTTCTGGGGATCGGGGGTGTCGCGGGGAACGGTCAGGATGAATTGCTGGGTGTGCTTTCTGGCGAAATTCCGACCACCGCAGATGCGATCAAATTCAGCGGTCAACCCATCGGCAAACTCGGCCCGACCGCGCGGCGTAAGCTGGGCGTGTTGACCGCGCCCGAAGAACGGCTGGGCCACGCGGCTGCCCCTGATATGAGCCTGACCGAAAACGCTCTGCTGACTGGGTCGGTCCGCGAGGGGCTGGAGAATAACGGCTTTCTGAAGTGGTCCGAGACCAAGAGCTTTGCCGAAAAGATCATTAGCGCGTTTGACGTGCGTACGCCGGGTCCTGAAAATGCCGCCCGGTCGCTGTCGGGCGGGAACCTGCAGAAGTTCGTGATTGGTCGCGAAGTGCTGCAAAACCCGGATGTTCTGGTCGTGAACCAGCCGACTTGGGGCGTGGATGCAGCGGCGGCGGCCTCGATCCGGCAGGCCATTCTGGATCTGGCGGCCAAGGGAACTGCGGTCATCTGTATCTCGCAAGACCTCGATGAACTGATGGAAATCTCAGACAGTTTCGCCGCCTTGAACGAAGGACGACTAAGCGCCCCGCGTGAAACTACGGGTCTGACGGTCGATGAGATCGGCCTGATGATGGGCGGCGCGCATGGCATGGAGGTGGCCCATGTCTAAACAGTTAAAAGAAAAGAGAAACGCGGGGGTATGAGCAAATGATAGTGTTGGAGAAACGGCCTCAGCCGTCCAAGGCGTGGTCTTATGCCACCCCTCTGGTCGCAGTCCTGGCGACGATGGTTTTTGGTGGCATCCTGTTCGCCATTCTGGGCAAAAACCCCGTCGAGGCTATTGGAACCATTTTCTGGGAACCCCTGTTTGGCGAGTTCGCCTTCTATTATCGGCCGCAATTGCTGGTTAAGGGCGCGCCCCTGGTTTTGATCGCCATCGGCCTGTCTTTAGGCTTCCGCGCCGGTATCTGGAATATCGGGGCCGAGGGTCAGTACATTATGGGGGCCATTTTCGGTGCGGGTGCTGGTCTGGCATTCTATCCGCTGGATGCATTCTACATCTTTCCGATCATGGTGATTGCAGGCGCGTTTGGCGGCTGGCTATGGGCAATGATCCCAGCCTTCCTGAAAGTGCGCTTCGGTACCAATGAAATCCTTGTGTCGCTGATGTTGGTCTATGTGGCCGAACAGATGCTGGCCTCGGTCTCGCTAGGCCTGCTGAAGAATCCCGAGGGGTTCGGCTTTCCCGGTTCGCGCAATCTGCAATCCTACGACAGCGCGTATAATGCCGAGCTGATTGCGGGTTCAGGCATGCACTGGGGCGTAGTCACTGCCCTGATCGCTGTTATCTTTGCATATGTCTTGCTGAACCGGCACATGCTGGGCTTCCACATCCGCCTGACAGGTGAGGCCCCGCGTGCGGCGAAGTTCGCCGGTGTAAACCCTGCCCGCCTGATCTTGTTCTGTCTGGGTCTGGCCGGCGCGCTGGCCGGTCTTGCGGGGATGTTCGAAGTCTCGGGCCCTGCAGGCGTGGTCAGTATCGATTTCAACGTCGGTTACGGCTTTACCGCGATCATCGTGGCTTTCCTTGGCCGTTTGCATCCGGTGGGCATCCTGCTGGCCGGAGGTCTGATGGCGTTGACTTATATTGGTGGTGAAATCGCCCAATCTCAGCTGGGTCTGCCCGCCGCAGCCATTCAGGTATTCCAGGGGATGCTTCTGTTCTTCCTGCTGGCATTCGATCTTCTGACAAACTACCGCATCCGTGCGGCCCGTAGCGAGGTAGCGTGATATGGACCTTGGTGAAATTAACCCCGTCCTTCTGGTCGCCTCGCTAATGGTGGCCGCAACCCCACTTTTGTTGGCCGCAATCGGAGAATTGGTGGTCGAAAAAGCAGGCGTCCTGAACCTCGGTGTCGAGGGCATGATGATCGTGGGCGCAATCAGCGGCTTCGCAATCTCAGTCGAGACCGGTTCGCCCTGGCTGGGCTTTATTGCGGCAGCAATCGGTGGCGCGGTGCTATCGCTGTTGTTTGTGCTGCTGACGCAGGTGGCGCTGGCCAATCAAGTTGCCAGTGGCCTGGCCCTAACATTGTTCGGCCTCGGGTTCAGCGCGCTGATGGGGCAGAGCTACGTAGGAATCAAGCCGCCCAGCATGGGTGAAATCCATATCCCGGTGATCAGCGATATCCCTGTTATTGGACCAATCCTGTTTCAGCACGACCCGATCCTCTACGTCGGAATTGCCCTGACGGCCGCCGTCTGGGCCACGCTGAAATACACACGCATCGGCCTGATATTGCGCGCCGTTGGCGAGAACCACGATGCGGCGCATGCGCTGGGCTACAAGGTCATCAAGATTCGCATCATGGCGATCCTGTTTGGTGGTGCTTGCGCTGGCTTGGGCGGCGCCTACATCAGCCTGATCCGCGTGCCGCAGTGGACCGAGGGCATGACTGCCGGTGTCGGCTGGATTGCCTTGGCGCTGGTGGTTTTTGCCAGCTGGAAACCATGGCGTGTCTTGCTGGGCGCCTATTTGTTCGGCGGCATCACTGTGTTGCAGCTTAATTTGCAGGCAGCGGGCGTTGCCATTCCTGTCGAGTATCTGGCAATGTCGCCCTACATCATCACGATCCTTGTGCTTGTGATCCTTTCGGCCGACAAGAGCAGCGCACCTGCCGCATTGGGCCGGACCTTCCATGCCTCGCACTAAGCGAGGCCAACTGAACCAACTTGGGGAGTAACACATGAAATTCACTACACTTTTGGCAAGCGCCGCAATGGCGCTGGGTCTGGCCTCGGGGGCCATGGCCCAAGACAAGACTAAAGTCGGCTTCGTCTATGTCGGCCCAGTGGGCGACGGCGGCTGGACCTATGAGCACAACAAGGGCCGTCTGGCCGTGGAAGAGCACTTTGGCGACAAGGTTGAAACCGTGTTCGTCGAGTCGGTGCCTGAGGGCCCGGATGCAGAACGCGTGATGACCCAGATGGCGCTGGAAGGAGCGGACCTGATCTTCACCACCTCGTTCGGCTACATGGATCCGACCATCAATGTCGCGAAGAAATTCCCGGATGTGAAATTCGAGCACGCAACCGGCTACAAGACAGCCGACAACGTCTCGGTCTACTCGGCCCGTTTTTATGAAGGTCGCGCAGTCCAAGGCCACATCGCCGGTAAAATGACGGAATCGAATATCATCGGCTACATCGGGTCCTACCCTATCCCTGAAGTGATCCGTGGTATCAACTCAGCCTATATCCACGCCAAGAAGGTGAATCCGGATGTCGAGTTCAAGATCGTCTGGGCCTACACTTGGTTCGATCCTGCGAAAGAAGCTGACGCCGCCACAGTTCTGATCGAACAGGGCGCGGACGTGATCCTGCAGCACACTGACTCGACTGCACCGCAGGCAGCCGCGCAAGAGGCAGGAAACGTTGTCACCTTTGGCCAGGCCTCCGACATGAGCGAATACGCACCCTTCCCGCGTGTGTCTTCAATCATCGACGATTGGGCTCCCTACTACATCGCGCGGACCCAGGCCGTGATGGACGGAACATGGGAAAGTGCCAACACTTGGGATGGCATCCGGGAAGGCATGGTAGCAATTGGTGAGATTTCGGACGCCGTTCCGGCTGATGTTAAAGAAGAAGCACTGGCGTTGAAAGCCGCGATGGCAGCCGGTGAATACCACCCCTTTACTGGCCCGCTGAAAAAGCAGGACGGCAGTGACTGGCTGGCCGAAGGCGAGACCGCCGATGACGGTACGCTGGCGGGCATGAATTTCTACGTTGAGGGGCTGGAAGGCGAAATCCCGCAGTAGAAACTGACCCGGAAACTAACAACAAGGCCCGCATGTTTTTGCGGGCCTTTTTAGTCGCCCTGAGCCCAATCTGGACATTGACGAGTGGCTATGCGCATCGTGAAACATGTCGCTCACGGAAGACCTGAACCAAATTCTAGAAACTGCCCTGCCGACCGATCCCAGTTTTCGACAGATCGAAAAGGCCGTGATTGACGACTGTATTGGTGAAACCCGGCAATATGCCTCAGAGGGCTCTGTCGAAGCCTTCCTTTTGTCAGCGATGCGTTTATTGGCACTTCCCGGCAATGGGCACACACGGCTGATCCCGAATGATGCGATCGCGGTGCTACCGCTGAGATTCGTGAGCGTTGGACGTTCCGTTCAATTCATCGACGCGGCGCCAGAGATAGCCGCACCGCGAGGAGAGTTGATAGCGGTCAACGGCTCAGCTTTGAGCCAGATTGAAGCCACTGCAGAGAAATTTCTGGCGGGAACGTGCCAAAGGAAACGGGTCATCGGCCCGATTCTACTGGCTTGGCCGTACGCTTTGGCACGTTTGGGTTTTTCGTCAAACGGCGGCACGACCGAGTTCCGTGTGCAGGACGAAAATGGGCGGATAGCCAATCTGAAAGTGGCCAATGAACATACAGTTCCTGGATCGATGCTCTATCCGAGAAACGAGCACGGCAAGGCTGATCCAGCCTGGGAACCCGAGATATTTGTAGAGATAGAGGACTGGCAAGAGCTAGGGCTATCAATAGCGTTACCAAGCTTCTTTGATCCGAAGGAAAATGCGCTGCCTAAAGCCATCTCAGCCGCGGTGGAATGCGTGCGCGCATCCTCGAACAAAACACTACTAATTGATGTTCGCGGAAACACTGGTGGCGACTTTCTTCTAACGATGCCCTTGATCGACGCGATCTCAGAAAGCGCAAACAAGCAGGTTGTTATGCTTGTCGATAAATTCACGTTTTCCGCAGCGATAGTGTTTGTAGCCATCCTCAAACATCGATTGGGAAACAGGCTCAAACTCATTGGTGAGGAAATGGGTGATGCGCTGACGTTCTTTGCCGAGGGCGGATTGCTCGAATTGTCGACCAGTGGAGCGGTCGTTCGATACTCATCAGCCTTTCACGACTGGAAGAATGGAACGACTGACGATACCACGCCGCCCGAAATCGCAAGAAAAATCGTACCTGCGGGATCACTGAACTTGGATTTGGAATGGGTCGAAAGACCTGCAGGTGAGGATGCACCAACCGATCTCCATCAACGAGTTCTCAAAAGCATGAGCAAATCGCTAAACAGCCGCTAAGTCCGCATAGCTGCATTCAAAGAAAGCAAATGCTGCACGCACGGCGAAGGTCTACTTGGTGGCCAGTCTTATTGGAGACCCAACACCATCGGCCCGTGGGCAATATTAGCCACGAGCGTTTTGATACCCAGCTGTCGTCGGGTCAGGACTTCAAGCGATTGAATCGCCGCAATGGTTAGGTTCTAGGGCGTGAAATTAGTGTCCGCCCAGCACCAGAGTGTTCACTGGCATCAGGATCAGTCGCAGGCGCAGGCCTGCCGCATGAACGACGCCAATCGTGTCTACCACATGCAGGAACGATTTTTCCCAGAAGCCGAGGCTCTCATCCTCCAGCTTTGCATGATTATCCGTATAGATATTCGCCAGACAGTTGCTGCCTGGAGGCACATCATCGGCCATGCTTTTGTAGAGCGGTTCAAGGTAGACAAGGATCGAACCCGGATTGGTGTTGCTCTGCACGTCCCGCAACTCATCAGATGGCCTGATCTGCCCTGATGGGATCACATCCTGCACCTCGACGACAACCACCGGGATAACGGTAAAGGGCTTGGTCATGCAGCCCAATTCGCCAATCATACCCGGTTTGACCACCTGGGCCGAAAGCTGACTGAACGCCGCCTGGAATCGGTCATGTCCGGAGGAGGATGGCACCAGAATACCCGCCGGGCGCAGCAAAGGGCTGACATAGTCGCCGACCTGAAGCCCGAATTGTTCAACCCTGCCCGTCACTCCAGCGTTGACCACAGTCTTGTCCAACTCGGTCAATGCCGCATCCAGCTGCGCATTGGCACTGGCAAGTTGGGCCGGGATCAGCTCTTCGATCTGTTGTACAACCGCTGCGCGCTTTGAGACGGCTGCTTTGACCTGCGCTTCACGCTCGGCAACCAGATTTTCCAACCGATCAATCTCGGCCAAGCGCACCGCGCTGGATCCCTCGTCACGTAGGGTGGTATTGCGTTCCAGATCCTCGAGCGACTGATCCAGAGCTGCGCGCGCGCCTGCAATCCCGGCCTCAGCCTCGGCCAGATCGGTTTCCGCCACCTTCAACGAGGCTTGAACCTGAGCAATCTGGGCATGCGCTGCTTCGACCTGCGCGGTTTGCGTGAAGTCTTCGATCCGGAAAATCGGCTGTCCAGCTGTCACCTGCTCATTGTTGCGCACGTAGACTTCGGAAACGCGCCCCCCTAGCTGCGGAAGAATCGTTACCGTCCGGAAGTAGGAAGCCGCTGTTTTGCTGGACGGGTGAAAATAGAACAGCGTTGTGATAACGGTTAGCGCCAAAATAGCGCAAGTCGTCAGCCCCCAGCGCAACTCGTACCACATGGTGAACAGCGTGATCTCGTGTCCGATCCGTTTGCCCTGCACAAAGCGGCGAAACAGATAGTCAGGAAGCACGGTAATCAGGGCGCACAGCATCGTCTCGATCATTGTTCAGTGCCCCTGTGCTGCCGGTTCGGAGGGTTTGGATTGTTCGGGCTCAATTTCCAGCTCAGGAGGGGGTGAAGCGTGTTCTTTGTCCTGCCCAGGCGCCAAAGATCGGATGGCATCGGCAATCGAGCGCAGCGGTGCCGCGAAATCAGGGAACTGGAACCCAGCCACAAGGATGGCGGCAACCCAGAAAAGGCCGTTATGCGTAAACAAAGCCAAAAGCGCCAGAATCCCAACCAATTGGAATTGCGGGTGATTGGTTTCATGCGCCATTTTTTCCGGGATCGAATGCAACGTGAAGTAGGCAACCCCGATCAGCACGACCATCCCGACGGTAAAAAACAACATGAAGGTGAAGAGGAAGTCGCTACCATCTGCCTGTGTCACATATGACGGAATGTGCCCCGTTGCCATCGGGTGAATATCTGCCGCGTTCACGTCCGCCTCCGAATCTTTTGTTGTTTGCACTAAAAGCAGGCTGGCCGCCTACGATCAAGTTTCCATTGCGGTGGGCTTGTGTCTTTTCGTTTGGCAGTACGCGTGCCATGGTCCGCCAATGTCGCCAGTCAACTTACCACCGCCTCGATCACTTGGCGGCCGGAAACGGAACAAAACGCATGATTGATTTTCTGATAATCGGTGGCGGTGTCGCCGGGCTAAGCGCAGGTGCGCGCCTGTCAGAGCACGGCACAGTCACGGTGTTAGAGGCCGAGGACGGATTAGGATATCATACTTCGGGTCGTTCAGCTGCCCTGTTCGAAAAGGGTTACGGTCCAAACTCGGTCAAGGCATTGAACGAGGCAAGTGCTGCGTTCTTTGAAACAAATGCGTACCTCACACCACGCGGCCTGATGCTGATTGGCGGAAGGGATCAACAGGCGCTGTTTCAAAAAGACGCCCAAGATCTTGGTGTGCAAGAGATTTCGCCGGAAGATGCCATCGGACACATTCCTGTCCTGAATGCTGAAACTGTCGGTTATGCAGCCATAAGTAATAGCGCATATGATATCGATACAGATCGCGTCCTGCAGGACTTTGCGCGAACCGTCCGCAAGAATGGCGGTTCAGTCCTGACCCGTCAGAGGGTCAGCAGCATCCGCAAATCGGTTCATTGGACCGTCGAAACCTCAGAATCCTTTGAGGTACGCAATCTGGTAAATGCCGCCGGAGCCTGGGTCGATGAGGTGGCGCAGATGGCAGGAATCTCCCCCATCGGGATCACACCTTACCGTCGATCGATTGCGCGCATCCCCGCACCGGGCGGACATGACCTGCGAAACTGGCCAATGATGCTGGGCGCAGGCGAGAGCTGGTACGCCAAACCTGATGCGGGCAAGCTACTGGTCTCGCCTTGCGAGGCGGACCCAACCACACCCCATGACGCTTACGCCGATGACATGATTCTCGCAGAAGGACTGGCACGATACGAAGCGATGGTTACTGAAACTGTAACTCGGGTAGAAACCAATTGGGCGGGGTTACGTAGTTTTGTTGCCGATGGCACGCTGGTCCTCGGACCTGATCCAACCGATCCATCGTTTATCTGGTCGGCAGCACAGGGAGGGTATGGGTTTCAGACCGCTCCTGCTGCCTCGCAACTTGTGGCGGATCTTGTGACTGGCGCGTCGCCGCGCCTTGATGCGGCGATTGTGAAAGCGCTGACACCCGGTAGGCTGTAACGATGACAAAACGCAAACTGCCCTCAAATGCCAGCGTCGCCACCGAGAGCGACGGCAGCAAACTCGTCGCCCCAGCCGCCAGCCGAAACACGGTTGTGCTGTGCGATCTTCTGGCACGGGTCGCTCCGTCATCAGGACAGGCCCTGGAACTGGCCAGTGGAACCGGACAACACATTTCGGCCTTTGCCCAGCGGATGCCCGGGTTGCATTGGCAACCCAGCGAAGTCACCTCCGAACGGCGCGCCAGCATCGATGCGTACACCAAGGGTTTACCAAATACCGCCGCAGCCGTTCATCTGGATGCAACTGCGGAGGGTTGGCACAAAACAATGGCGCAGCAAGATTTGGTTTTACTGGTCAACCTCTTGCACCTGATCAGTTTGCCCGAGGCTGAAACCCTCATTGCCGAAGCAGCGTGCGCTCTGAAAACGGATGGGCGTTTGGTGCTTTATGGCCCTTTCAAACGTGACGGACACCTGACAAGCGATGGCGACCAGCGATTTCACGACGCACTGGTCCAACAAGACCCTGAGATCGGGTACAAAGACGACACACATATATTGTCTATGTTAAAGGACAACGCCCTCGAATTGGTCGAAATCGTAAAGATGCCTGCGAACAACTTGGCATTTGTCGCCCAAAAAACTGGAATCTGATCAGGATCAAAGTCTGCTTTGCTCTTCATCATTCATATGCAGATTATCATATGTATCAAGAAGGACGTTATAATGAGCTGGCAGGATTCACTGAACGAAACGCGCAAAAGCTTGCGTAACCTTAACGGAGCCATTCCTGATACGGCGCGTGCCTTCGGGGCGCTGGGAAAATCTGTCAAGGAAGGCGGGACGCTGGACTACAAAACCAAAGAGTTCATCGCGTTAGGCATGTCAATCGCAGTACGGTGTGAGCCTTGCATTACCCTGCATTCCGAGGCGTTGGCCAAGGCGGGAGCCACCCGCGATGAGGTTTCGGACGTTCTGGCAATGGCCATCCAGATGGGCGGTGGGCCGTCCATGATGTACGCCGCCAAGTCACTAGACTGCTTTGATGAATTGAGCGCATGAAAAAAGCCCACCGAGAGCGGGCTTTTGGTAGGCGGTGCTACGTGAGTACCGCCTTATTTCTAAAAAGCGTCAGCCGTCCTTGCGGATGACCTCGTTCTTCGGATCATACGGGCTGTCACAAGTGACGACCGCATCCCACAGCTTGTCCTGCATTTTGACCTGCAGCTTGGTGCCTTCGACCGCCAGCTCAGGCTTCACATACCCCATGCCGATGGATTTCTCGAACGCCACCGAGTACCCGCCCGAGGTCAAACGACCCACGCGCTCACCTTCCGGCGTGTACAGCGCCTCGCGGCCCCAGGGGTCGGCATCGTCCGGTCCGTCGATCAGCAGAGTGCAGCACTTCACGCGCACGCCGGTCTCTTCCAGCTTGGCTTTGCCATAAAAGTCTTTCGACAGATCAACAAAGCGCGGCAGGTCAGCTTCCAGCGGGGTCGCGTCGCGGCCCAGTTCGGTGCCGAAGGCGCGATAGGATTTCTCCTGGCGCAGCCAGTTTTGGGCGCGGGCACCAACCAGTTTCATGCCGTGCTTTTCACCGGCCTTCTCCAGCAGGTCGAACAGATAGTTCTGCATCTCGATCGGGTGGTGCAGTTCCCAACCCAGCTCACCGGTATAGGCCACGCGGATCGCGTTCACTGGGCACATGCCCAGTTCAATCTGACGCGCCGACAACCATGGGAAGCGTTTGTTGGACAGTGCGGTTTCCGGATCGGCGTCCTTGATGATCTCTTTCAGAACGTCACGCGACTTGGGTCCAGCGATCGCGAAGACGCCCCACTGGGTGGTCGCGTCCTGGATTTCGATGTAGCCGAACTCCTCCATCTTGTCCTCGGCCGCCTTGCGCAGGTAATCGGCGTCGTACTCGGTCCAGGCACCGGCAGAGACGATGTAGTAATTGTTCTCGCCATTGCGGACGATGGTGTATTCGGTGCGGGTGGTGCCGTGCGCGGTCAGCGCGTAGGTCAGGTTGATGCGACCGACCTTGGGCAGCTTGTTGCAGGTGAACCAATCCAGGAATTGGGTCGCACCGGGGCCTTTGACGACATGCTTGGTGAAGGCCGACGCATCGATCAGGCCAACGCCTTCTCGGATCGCTTTGGCTTCTTCGACGGCATACTGCCACCAACCACCGCGGCGGAAGCTGCGGCTTTCTTTGTCAAAGTTGTCCGGAGCGTCCAGTGGTCCGAAGTAGTTCGGACGTTCCCAACCGTTGACCCAGCCGAACTGTGCGCCACGCGCTTTCTGACGGTCATAAGCCGGAACGGTACGCAGCGGTCGGCAAGCTTCACGCTCTTCATCCGGGTGGTGCAAGATGTAGACGTGCTCATAGCACTCTTCGTTCTTGCGCGCCGCGAATTCGGTGGTCATCCAGCTGGACGAGTACCGCTTGGGGTCCAGCGAAGCCATGTCGATCTCGGCTTCGCCATCGACCATCATCTGAGCCAGATAATAACCGGTGCCGCCCGCAGCGGTGATGCCAAAACTGAAGCCTTCAGCAAGCCACATGTTGCGCAGCCCCGGAGCGGGACCAACCAGCGGGTTGCCATCAGGTGTGTAGCAGATCGGGCCGTTGAAATCGTCTTTCAAACCGGACTCAGCGCAGGAAGGCACGCGTTCGGCCATCGCCATGTACTGATCGGCGATCCGATCCAGATCCAGCGGGAACAGGTCGGCGCGGAAGCTGTCCGGCACGCCGTGTTCGAACTGCGCAGGAGCGCCATGTTCGTAGATACCCAGAATCCAGCCGCCACGTTCTTCACGCGCATAGGACTCGTTGTCGGCATCACGCACAACTGGATGCTCGGGGTTGCCTGCTTCGCGCCATTTGACCAGCTCAGGGTCTTTGTCCATGACGATGAAGGTATGCTCGACCGGGATTGCGGGCATCTTGATGCCCAGCATTTTGGCGGTCCGCTGTGCGTGGTTGCCCGACGCGGTCACGACATGTTCGGCGGTGATCACAACCTGCTCATCTGACGGAATGAGGTTGCCGCCCTTTTCGACCATCTTAGTGCAGGTGACTTCCCAGTGAGTACCGTTCCAGTGGAACGCATCGGCCTGCATCTTGCGAACGATGTCGACACCGCGCTGACGCGCACCTTTGGCCATCGCCTGGGTCACGTCGGCAGGGTTAATGTAGCCGTCTTCAGTGTGATAGATCGCGCCTTTCAAGTCCGAAGTTTCGATCAGAGGCCAACGTTCCTTGATTTGCTCGGGCGTCAGCCACTCATATGCAACATCACAAGTCTCCGCTGTGGACGCATAGAGCATGTATTCATCCATACGCTCTTGTGTCTGTGCCATACGCAGGTTTCCGACTACGGCGAAGCCTGCATTCAGGCCGGTTTCTTCCTCTAGTGTCTTGTAGAAATCGACTGAGTACTTGTGGATGTGGGTCGTGGCATACGACATGTTAAACAACGGCAACAGGCCCGCTGCGTGCCAGGTGGAACCGGAAGTCAGTTCGTCCCGCTCGATCAGCATCACATCATCCCAGCCCGCTTTGGCAAGGTGATAGGCAATCGAGGTCCCGACGGCGCCGCCGCCAACGACCAGTGCTTTGACTTGGGTTTTCATAGCCGGGTGTCTCCCCTTGAATTCAGTTGACACCATATGGCGCATTTGAGGGGCTCGACGCGACATTCATCCGACCAGTGATATAAGAAAAGCGACCTGAGCGTTGCACCAGGTCGCTTTCCAACAGTCGATCTGACGTGTTATCCGCCCCCCAATTTGCACCTTTTGAACGTTCCGGTGGTTGCGCAATCAATGCCCGTTCCGGAACCGCCTCGGTTTACCCGCACGGCAGTTTCTGCTTCGGAATCAGAACTACCAAAGGCTGACAACAATCCGGACAGGAAGCCTTCATTTTCGTCTACAGATGCGACTTCTTCAGAGGTTTCCTGATCTTTGAATTTGGCGAACAAATTTCCAAAGAAACCCTCGTCATCTCTGTCTGCCTGCTGCATCTCGTCTTCAAGCAAATCTGTCAGTCCTTTGCGGTATCCGACCTGGACCAAATCATCCGCAGATTCGATTCTGTTCGCGGTCAAGTCGAAGGTGTCTGCCGGCAAACCGTATTGCGCGGCCAAAGTATTTGCGACAAGAGACAACCCATCAATGTTTTCTAGCTTCAAACGCGCCAGCTCGCTGCGAAGCTTGACAAACTCGCCGCGCAAGGCGGCCATGTTTGTCGCCAGTTCACTTTCTCGTTCAGCATCAAAAACGGTATCGTTGCCGACGCCAGGCACTTGCTTTTGAAGCAGTGCGTTCAATCCGTCATAATCCAGTCGATCCAGAAACGCTCGCAGCATAGGCGCTGGTGCATCGGAATAGACTTGTAAACGAATTTCTTCGCCCAGTCCGATTGTAGCCTTGTAGATTTCAAACCGAGGTTCGACCTCAAGGTCCGTCAGGCTCGCCGTGATCATTGACCAAAACTTTCGATCTTTCACTGTGACGGGTTTGTATCGGCTGTTTTCAAACCTGAAATACGCAGCACCACCAATTATGCCGAATGGAGTGTAGCCACTCGATCCTGCGCCCAACCCTTCGACAGACCTGACGATGTTGCCAGTCAGTGTATTGGATTTAGCGTCTTTCCTGAGTTTCGCCTGTAGCCAGACCGTATGCTCGCCGCTTTCGTAGACCCAACTAGAATTATCGAGTTTTCTGGCCAGTTGTTCGGTCTCTTGCACAGCAACTCTTTTTGCAATTGGACGAGCAGCTTCACTTATTCCGTCCTGCAAAACACCTTCTCGGGCATCGCGTGTAAAATCTGCATCCACGATCGAACGACGCACCCATCCTTCGCCCGAATCCGGCAGGTACGGCTTGGCCCCCTCACGCCAACGCTTCTGCCTTTCGCGTTCAACTTCTTCCGCGGCTAGCTCCGCCTGATACAAGTTGAACCGCTGATTAATCGTGTCGACATATCCGTTGAAGGACAACCTGCCTTCGACTTTCTTATCCTGCTGATAATAATCCAGACCTACGACAACCACGACGGCAATCAGCAAAAACCCAATGAAACGCAACGCGCCCATGAATAACCTCGGAATCAAATACTGCTCTTTCCCAGATCATTCACCTAAAATTGAGGCGCTGTTATGGCCGAGCCCAACAATCGCGGTCAGAGTACCTTGCCCGGATTCATGATGTTATCGGGATCCAGCGCTGCTTTGATCGCCGCCATATAATTTGTCGCCGCACCAAGTTCTTTCACCAGATAGGGGCGTTTACCCTGCCCGATTCCGTGTTCTCCGGTACAGGTGCCCTCCATCGCAATTGCAAGATCATTTAGCCAACCGACGAATTCCTCTGCACTTGCGACCTCTTTTGCGTCATCCATGTCGATTAACAGAAGTGTATGGAAGTTACCGTCACCAACATGACCCACGATCGGGGCCAGCAAACCCAATTCAGCGGCATTATCCTGTGCGGCGGTCACACATTCGGCCAAACGCGAGATCGGAACACATACATCCGTAGAAATGCCCCGCGCGCCTGGGCGCAGTTGTAGGCTGGCCCAATACATATCGTGCCGGGCCTGCCACAGCTTGTTGCGCTCATCGGTTGTCGTAGTGGTGGTGATATCGCTGCCACCAAATTCTTCCGCGATTTGGCCAAAGGTCTCTGCCTGTTCCGCTGCACCGCTGTCCGAACCGTGAAATTCCAGCAGCAGCAGTGGCGTTTCTGGCAAATCCAGTCCCGAATAAGCGTTTGCAGCTTTGACCGACATCTGATCCAGCAATTCGATCCGCGCAACCGGAATACCATACTGAATAGTCATCATCACAGCCTGACAGGCTGCATCCACCGATGGAAACGAACAGCGGGCTGAACTGATGGCCTCGGGGATACCCTGCAATCGCAATGTGATTTCGGTGATTATTCCCAGCGTGCCCTCGGCACCGATTAGCAAGCGGGTCAGATCAAAACCCGCCGAAGATTTTCGCGCACGATGCCCCGTGCGGATCACTTGCCCGTCCGGCATCACGACCTCAAGGCTAAGCACATTGTCTTTCATTGTCCCATAACGCACAGCATTGGTGCCAGACGCGCGTGTCGCGGCCATGCCACCTAGCGACGCATTCGCGCCCGGATCAATCGGGAAGAACAACCCCTGATCCCGCAGATGGGTGTTCAATTCGGCTCGGGTGACACCCGGTTGGACAACGCAATCTAGATCACCGACATTGACCGCCAATATCTTGTTCATCTGACTCAGATCGACGGATATGCCACCAGCAGGAGCGTTCACATGACCTTCGAGCGAGGTGCCTGTTCCGAATGGGATGACTGGCACCTTGTGCTCGGCACAGGTCCTGACGATATCGGCCACTTCTTCGGTTGAATGCGGGAAGACGACTGCGTCCGGACTCTGGTTTTCAATCCACGTTGTCGTGTGCCCGTGCTGCTCGCAGATCGCAGCACCAGATTGCAGCCGGTCTGCGAACCTCTGCTTCAAAATTCCCAGCGCCGTGTCGATCCCGGCCTCGTTTCGCGGCAAAGCGGTTGCCTGCACCATTGCGTTCCCCTTTTCTCAGGCCACAGCCTAAAGCATTGCAGGCACAACCTGATCTGGCGGGCGATGACCGTCTTCGAAGGTCTTGATGTTGATAATGACTTTCTCACCCATCTCGATCCGACCCTCAAGCGTAGCCGAGCCCATATGGGGCAGCAGCACCACATTCGGCAATTGCCGGAGGCGCGGGTTCACATCCGTGCCCTGTTCATAAACATCCAGACCAGCGCCTGCGATCTCACCGGCGCGGATCATGCGTGTCAGGGCGTTCTCATCGACGACTTCACCGCGTGATGTATTCACGATCACGGCCGTGGGTTTCATCAATTTCAAACGCCTCGCATTCATCAAATGAAAGGTCGAAGGGGTCGACGGGCAGTTGATCGAGATGACGTCCATCCGCGCCACCATCTGATCAAGACTATCCCAGTAGGTCGCCTCCAGTTCCTGTTCAATCTCGGGGCGCAACCGGCGGCGGTTGTGATAGTGGACCTGCATTCCAAACGCGCTGGCACGTCGCGCAACGGCCTGCCCTATCCGGCCCATCCCAAGAACACCCAAGCGGCGACCACCGACCCGGCCACCCAGCAAGGCCGTCGGGGCCCAACCGGCCCAATCGCCCTTTTGCATCACACCTAACCCCTCGGGGATACGTCGTGTAACCGCCAGGATCAGAGCCAAAGTCATATCTGCAGTATCGTCAGTTAGTACTCCTGGTGTGTTCGAGACAAGGATCCCGCGCTGCCTCGCCGTCGCCACATCAATATTGTCGACACCGGCACCATAATTGGCGATCAGTCGCAATTTCTCACCAGCCTGCCCCAGGATACCGCCATCAATTGTATCGGTTATCGTCGGAACCAGCACATCTGCTGTGTTCACTGCCGCCACCAGCTCTTCGCGAGTCATGGGATCGTCGGTGTCACGCAGTTTTACATCGAAAAGCTCGCTTAGCCGTGTTTCCACCGCTTCGGGCAACCGTCGCGTAACGACAACACTCAGACGTTCTCTTGGCACCTTGACCCTCCTACCGCTTTGCAAACTGCCGCGCGCCATGGCATCGTGGCGCAGGATTACACGGGGCACAAGAACCCCTTGGGCATCGTCTCAACCTTTTTTGCATACGATCCACAGGCATAAGAGCAGACAGGCAGTGAGTGCTAGTTTTTCAGTGAATCGCCATTTTGTGGTGTTGATATCGGTTTTCCTGCTCGTGCACGGCGCAGTGGCCGTGTCCGCGCAGGAAAAACGCGGTCCAGTGACGAATCTACCGCTTCCACGATATGTCTCGATGAAAGCCGCCGAGGGTAATGTCCGTCGCGGCCCTTCGCTGACTCACCGAATCGATTGGGTGTTCAAACGCCGTGGCATGCCGCTGCAGATCACGGCCGAATATGGAAACTGGCGCAAGGTTCAGGATCGCGACGGTGCCGGGGGTTGGGTGCATTACGCGCTGCTTTCAGGTGTGCGGACAGTCCTAATCGAAGCCGACTTGCTGCCGGTTTACGCGATGCCCGATCCCAAGTCGCAGGTGAACGCGCATTTTGAAACCGGCGTCGTCGCCCGGCTTGAAAAGTGCTCACCCGATTGGTGCCGCATCTCGGCAGGCGGCTATCGGGGCTGGACCCTGAAAAGCAATCTTTGGGGGGTCGACCCCGCCGAGATTCGGGAATGACGTGCGTGCGCGACAGCGCCGACTGAGCTACTCCGCGCCTGCAGCGCTGCCGCGTTTTGCCAGTTCCTGATCCAACAACAGCAGGTTCCATCGGTCCCCGCTGGCCGCCTTGGCCTTATCCAGGATCGATGTGAACAGGTCTTCTTCCTCTATCTGTTCGGCCAGGAACCAGTTCAGCATATTCTGTGTGCTGTATTCTTTGACCTCATGCGCCAGCTCAAACAACGCGTTGATCTGGCCCGTCACGGTTAGCTCCTGCGCCAGCGCCTGCTCCAGTACATCAACGGGTGATTCATAGTCCGTTTGCGGTTTTGCGATGCCGTCGAGATTTACCCTCCCACCCCGCTTGGCGATAAAGTCGAATATACGCATTGCATGGGTTTCCTCTTCGGCAGAATGCCCCCGAAACCAACTGGCGAATCCAGGCAGATCCTGCGCCTCAAAATAAGCCGACATCGCCAAGTAGGTGTACGAAGCGTGGAGCTCATTGTTGATCTGCTTATTCAATGCTTCTGCAACTTGCGGGTTCAGTTTCATTGCTCGCTCCTTTTTCGTGCTGGTTAGCGGACTTTATCTAGCTAGGTCCGAAGCCAAAGACATTCAACTAATAAAGGTAATTTTTATCTCTATTAATCAATAATTTAATCAAATTCTTGTGCTATTGAAACGCAGTCGCAGGAACGAGCGTTGTGGCGCATTGCGGATTGTATCTCGCGACCGCAAAACCAAGGATTGCCAGTTGGATTTTCGTTTTAGAGATCTAGCTTCGCCTCAAACAATCGCCTGACCCCTACTCGACCATCCCGACGATCCAACCGCCATCAAACTAAATTGCATATCCACATCAAAATTGTCCAAAAAAGCCCTTGAACCCTGAAAGCAACAGTCGTAGATAGCCGCTCACCGTTGGGGTGTAGCCAAGTGGTAAGGCAGCGGTTTTTGGTACCGTGTATCGTAGGTTCGAATCCTACCACCCCAGCCATGATTTCCCGGAAATCACATACCGAGAAGTTGCACGCCGATTATAGCGTGTTTTCAGCGACTTAAGATCCAGCAATTTCAACTGAGACCCGAGCGTGTGCGCAACAGTGGTCGATTTCCGACCACAGTCCCAGGTCGCGATTCCGACGGTACGAGTTTGGTGTGTTTCGGAGAGGCGGCAGATCAGAGGGCAGAGAAGCGCTTGTGTTGATATGACCAGATCACCGGGAATCCCGACTTGATCAGGTAGTCCATTGTCAGGCCATCAGTTTGTTCGCCTGAATCGATGGCATCCAGAGCATCAGGCACCAGCATGGCCAGATCGACCACATCCTGCACCCGGCGTTTGGAGCTACCTTCTTCTTGAACGATTTCTGAGAAAGCTCTGCCATCATTGATCATCGCCAACCACCGGCGCGCCTTCACAATCCGGTAGACTGTGCTTTTGTCAGATCCTGATCGCTCAACAATATGTCCTGACTTGCGCATCATCGAAATCGCTGCGCGTGCTGAATGCGGTTGTTAGCCAAAGGCGTTCCGCATCTGCGCAATCGTGGCACCTGCCTTGCGGCACAGCTGTTTCTGTAATTGTTGCTGACGCGTCAGTTTGTTTCGCGCGGATTTGGCAGGCGATTTATTGATTTCTGTATCGGATGAAGCTGTCATTTATGTCTCCACTCTAAGGACACAGGCTGATCCTGCGCCCTGTACTGAGCGGAGCCCGGCTGTTCCGGGCAAATATTGGCGATTTCAGTACCGCTTTCTTACGGACCAAAGTCCAGACAATTTCGGCAGATAGAGCCACTACCGCCATTAGTCACTTTATGAGTTCTAGCTGATGCAGCAAATTGGCCACCAAACTGCCGTTCGCTGCATCAGCAACACTGCGCCTCATGAGCGGCGGCTATGCGCGGCAGGCAGACTCTGCAAGTCTGCAATGTCCACCCTCAATCCACAAACGGCGTAGTCCGGTTCAATCGCCGATTTTATCGGCATCTTACCCTTTCGAAGCGGAACTATTTGAATAGATTTTGACGCTCTTTTCGAGGCAATAGTCGCGATACGTTTCGTCAGTATCTGCTCAGTGCCTCTAGTATTATGTTCCGCGTATTGATGTCGTTGTGGAAAATCCTGTCGGCGAGAAACTCGGACGGAAACTCAGGCCATGTCCTGCGCATTTCAGCAACGAGCCGTCGTGCTTCTTCTGAATTTCCTAACTGATCGTGCGCAACGGCTTGGAACAAGAGCGAAGGAGCACTGACTGGCGCTCCAGCAGCTGGCGCTCCCTGAAAGGCTTCAACAACATTTTCGTAGTTCCCGAGCATAAGTTGCGAGACGCCCCAGATGTTTCTCGCACCAAACCTACCGGATCCTGATTTGGGTCTATCCGGGTTGCTAACCTCGGCAGAGAATTCCGGGGCGTTAGCCAAGATGGCGGTGATACCTGCAAGGTCGAGAATATGGCCATCATTCGGCGCCAGTTCGACCGACATCCTTGCGTATTTCAATGCCTCGTTTGGCTGGTCTTTGACAGCCAGCACCCAACCGTTTGCGCTGTTTGCCCAGGCGTCGGCCGGGGACAATTGAAGCGCTTTTCCTGACATTTCTGAGGCTTGATTGAAGAAATCATCCCTTTGTGCTTCATCCGGCGACAACACCGCCAGGATCGCCAGGACCTGCGCTGATCCGGCATAACCGTCAGACAGGGCCGGGTCGAGTTCCATCGCGTGCTGGAACATTCCCAGTGCTAATTGCTGACGCTTGACATCAAAAACGGGAAAAAACATGCCTCGGGCTTGGTCCGCAAGGTTGGCCGCCTGGAGTCTTGTCAACGAATGCTCTCCCAGTGCTGCACGTTCTGCTTTCTCGATGGATTGAGTCGTTGGAACAACCTCCCTGTAATCCTGGCTCATCCAAGTGCCAAGCACAGCGACTAATGCAAGAACACCCAGTCCGGCTGGCAGCAATTTCAGCGAACGCCAAAGGCCAACTGGATTGTCGATCTTCAGTTCACTTGATGTTCGGTCTTCGATTGTAGGTTCGTAGGAAAACCGCGGCTTGTATCCGCCAGGGTCAACAAAAATGCGAACACCGTCACCGTCCCATTGTTCTTCGTAAAACGCGTGTAGCAGTCGACGTAGCCGCCTGGCTTCGACGCGAACGAGGTTTTGACCGCCAGTGCCATCAATGCGACGCTCATAGACCTCCACAGCGATAGCTTTACCTCGTATCTGGGGACCACGACCCGCGATAGCTTCCTCGACTACGTATGTAAGAAACTGCTGGAGACGGGGCGAAGCTTGAAACTCGTCGCTCGATACAACGCGTTCGAGTGCTTCCCGGACAAGATCCGGCGACGGCTGCTCAACATGTTGATCTATCGGCAATTCATTGGCTTTGTTCAAGGCAAACTCACCCCCAACTCACGGTGACTCACTTGGCGTGCGCGGTCAACCGCACTCATTTCGATGTGAGAATAGATAGTGGGAGCCGGGATTTATCCAGTGGCGGTGGACCTGACAAAAGAAATTGCAGAACTGTCCGAGGCGTTGTCAGGGCGTATCGAAACGGATGCTTTGCTCAAAGAGGTTATCGAAGACCTTAAGAAAGCTTCCGAGCTGTTGGATGACGTTTCGACCCCAGCTCAAGAGCGTGCGGAATGGGCCCACATCAGATCTGAACTCGTGAACGAGCTTCGCCGGATGGTGAAGCGCAATCTTCGTAACACTTTTAACTGAGGACCGAACCATGACCAAGGAAGACAATGGGAAAGATCTGGAGAACAAACAAGTTCAGGCGACAGACCAAATTGAAGACCCCTCACGTCGGAGTGTTCTTAAGGGTTTAGCCACTGGAGCTGCCGCGACAGGGGCGGCTGGGTTTGCGGCGGGGAGTGCCGAGGCCCACGAAGGAGACGGCCCGCTGGGAGAAACACTCAAGAACCCATACGGTGGGCGACCCGCAGGTGGTATCTCTTTGCCAGAGTATTTCCGCCCGACCAAATACATGACAGGCTCAAACGCGAACTATTTTCCACTTAGTGAGGAGTTGGGACCAGATGAGATGCGCATCTCATTCTGTGGCTCGACACCCTATCCGCCGCGCGAAGATCAGGCGGGTACGTGTATCATGGTAGAGTTGGGAAATGGAAAACGGTTCTTCTTCGACTTTGGATCCGGTTGTGTCCGCAATATCATTGCCATGCAGGTGCCGGGGCAGCTGATCAACGACATCTTCATCTCTCACCTGCATGTCGACCACTATGCCGACATCCCTTACATATACCCTTTCCGGGCCTGGTCAGGAGGGTACACTCCACTTCGTATTCACGGCCCGTCCGGTCGGACACCCGAGCTTGGCACAGCTGGGATGGTCAAAGGCATGCAGCAGATGCTCAAATGGCACCTTGAAGCATTCGATGTGTTCCCAATTGGTGATGGCTATGAGATCGAAGTCAACGAGTTCGATTTCAGCCAGGAAGGTGGCATCGTTTATGACCAAGACGGTGTGACTGTTCGGTCCTGGCCGCGCAGCCACGCCAAGGACGGCGCAGTTGGGTATCGGCTCGATTGGAATGGTCTGAGCTTTGTATGGACAGGCGATGGTCGCCCGGATGAGCTTTCACGGAAATACGGCGAAGGTGTTGATGTTTTTGTAACCGAAATGTCGGGACAGGACATTGGTCAGTTGATGACCTACAAATACGGTATCCCACAAGATCTCTTTAACTACACTATCGATACGCATCACACCTCCCACTATGCCGTGGGTAAGCTCTTTGCTGACACAAGGCCGCGTTTGGGAATGGTGACACACTATACCCAGGATGAAGACATCGACGCTGAAATGCTGGCTGGTATTCGCGCCCACTATGACGGTCTGTTCCAATGGGGTCTCGATGTAGCCGTTGTGAACGTGACCAAGGATGCAATCTGGTACAGGAAAGCTGCACTGCCCGGAAAATCCGGTACAGTGCCACCATTTCGTGAACTGGCTGCGGCGGCCGAGGCCGGGCGTATTGAGCTTCCGGATGAAATCACATTACCGAACCCAAGACTCACTCGCGCAGACCAGCAAGACCAGAAGTATCGAGATATGGAGATCGATCCACGCGAATACTACCCAACTGACGTTTTCCGAGCACCCGGCGGGGACTGGCCGCAAGACTTTACCATCAGAGTTTCGGATGTAATCGGCTCGCGTGATGAAGACTGAGAGGAGATCGAACAATGATTGAATTTGGTTCGACTTCTGCGATCCCTGTTACGATCCTTACCGGCTTTCTTGGAGCCGGTAAAACAACGCTTCTGAACCGCATCCTTACCGGTAATCACGGATTACGAGTGGCAGTCCTGGTGAATGACTTTGGATCAATAAACGTAGACGCCGACTTGGTGGTTGGCCTCGAAGATGATGTCATGAGCTTAGCTAATGGGTGCGTTTGCTGCTCGATACGAGATGATCTGATTGAAACGGTAGAAGCTGTTCTCGCTCGGCCTGAGAAACCAGAATACATCGTCCTTGAGGCAAGCGGAGTGTCGGATCCATCATCAATCGCCATGACGTTTACGGATCAACGGTTCCGGGACATGATCCGCTTGGACAGCATTATGTGTCTTGTCGATGCGGAACAGCTATTTGCTGCGCCAGAACAAATGGAATTGAAGCTTCGTCAAATTGCGTTCTCGGACATGGTTATTTTGAACAAGGTTGATCTTGTCGACAGGGCCACAGTTCAGAAGGTGCACGACTGGCTTGGCTCTCGCTTCCGTCGCTATCGTCTTGTCGAAGCTGTAAACGCAGACGTCCCTCTGGACATACTTCTTTCAGTCGGTCGCTTTGCCGCCGAACAGCTCGAAACAGAAATACCCGATCATCACGAACATGGGCCAGATTGTGGTTGCCACCACTCTGATCACTCAGACAGCTTCTCAACAACTATGATGAAAGCTGAACGCCCAATAAGCCTGTTTTCCCTCCGGAGTGCAATTCGGAAGCTTCCGGGCGACGTTTATCGCCTCAAGGGTTTTGTTTTCAGCGAGGAGGATCCAGATCATCGCATTCTTGTTCAGGTGGTTGGAAAACGAATGGACATCGCACGGGATGGTGCTTGGGGTGACCGCAAACCCGAAACAAGGCTTGTCGCAATAGGCGCACCGGGGGCGCTCTCCGAGGATGTGCTTTCGGACACGCTTATGGAGACAGTCTGAAAGCCAGTTTCGACCAAGTATTTTGGCTAAAAGTCAACCAGGTTGGATAAATTCATCCAGTTCGGCGGCCGCGGACTGTGAGTGCGCCATTGACGTCATTGCCAATCTGGCGATTTCAAGTGCAAGCCACCCATGAGAAAACGGCCAGTTGAAAGGAGACCGCCTATGAAACTAAGGTTGCTACGCTGCTCCATACTTGCCGGGGTTGGTGTCCTTTCTGGTACTGCGTGGGCAGAGTCCCAGGAAGAAGAACTAGCAAAGCAACTTGCTAACCCAGTGGCTGCTCTCATTAGTGTGCCATTCCAGCTGAATTATGATCAGAATTTGGGTGCCGACCGAAATGGTTCGCGTTGGATATTGAACGTACAACCGGTTATTCCCTTTGATCTTACGGACGATTGGAACCTCATATCCCGAACAATTCTCCCAATTGCCTCTATAGATGGTAGCTTTCCGGGTTCTGGATCCGAGAATGGGCTAGGAGATACCGTTCAAAGCTTATTTCTTTCGCCCAAAAAACCAAGTGCGGGCGGTTGGATCTGGGGGGCTGGACCCGTTTTTCTGCTGCCAACGTCGACAGATAACAGCTTAGGTCTCGGAGAGTGGGGTGCTGGAGTTACCGGCGTGGCACTCAAACAACAGGGTCCCTGGACATATGGTGGCCTGACAAATCACATTTGGGACATTGATGGTGACACCGACATCAACCAGACGTTCTTACAGCCATTTATTTCCTACACAAATTCGAACGCGTGGACGTTCACTATAAACACTGAGTCCACCTACGATTGGGAAAACGATCAATGGTCTGTGCCAATCAACGGTGTTGTCACCAAAGTTACCCAACTCGGGGATCAACTTATTAGCGTAGGCGGGGGGATACGCTATTCGGCCGACGGCCCCGATAGTGGGCCCGATGATTGGGGCGCGAGACTTGTAGCTACCTTGCTGTTTCCCAAATAGTTGAACCTTTCCTCAGAGAATATCGCTTACCGGATGCAGGCATTGCGCGGATGAAAGCGAACGGCAGATTGTCCGCATCTTGAAAGTCATCATGCCTGGATTTGAATGTCCGCTTTGGGCTGCAGACCTGTCTAATGCGTCCGCAGCGCTGAACCGTTGTAGCAATGGCCGATAAGGGCACTCTCCCGCCGTTCTCTGCGGTGGGCATCGATTTGAAGTATAAGCCCTCACCTGCCTTTGATTCCACCTCTGCCATTCGTTCATGCAGCATGCCACAACCGCGCATTCCTGACATTCCAAATCCAGTGTTAGGTGGCAGGTGAGCGGACCAAAGCTGCCGTTCAGCTCGAATCAGCGGGCCCACGAATTTGGCTCCGAGCCGACATCCATAAATGACCTCAAATGCGGCGAACGTAGCCCACTTTGCTGTTATGCATTGCGATGGTGGAAATGCTTCTTCTACGAGCGACTGTAAAGCGAACGAACTGCCGTGAATTTCGCGCAGGAACTCATTTCACCCGTAGGATTTGGTGAAACGGCTCTATCTGCTTTTGATTGGTTTAAGCCGTTGAATTCGAAGACCCATACGGTTGCGCATGGTCTTGATGGTGTGACGTTTATCCACATCGCATCAAATGAAGTCTGGACGCTGACTCTTTTCCCGACGATGAAGTACGAGTTGTCTACGCACGGTTCCAAAAACCTAGAAGATCACGGAAGTTGTATTCGGGACGGAGAGTAACTTACGTCACGTTTCAAAACAGATCGATGGTGCGCCCAATCCGATAGCATAGATTTAGCCGTAGACTCCATTTCGGCTGCGGCTAATATAGTTCTTAAGCCATGCACCAAGTGATAATGCGCCTGCCGTACAGCTTTAGGCGGCCGACTTAACTCTTGTGGTTGGTTAGTAAGTCGGCCGCCACAAACCAACCGCGGAAAACCGACGCCACTCCAACGTCCGTTTCTGTACCACGCTTGAGGATCGTGAAATCCATGGCTGTTTGTTTCGAGAGGGTAAGAAACAAAGCGAGAAAAACGCTACCGCTACTTTTTTTCATACCATTTTCAGAAAGAACAAAATTTTTTTACATTTTCCCAACGCAATCGTGAGGTCAATTACCAGGATGGTGTGGATGCCAGAATGTGGTTCTGCAATTACCTTTTCATCACCAATGCAAGCTTCAACAAAAACTGCCGATTCTGGTAGATTTCCACAGACACCCGTCATCAAGTTGTCAAGGATCACGACAGAGTCGCCTTGGTCCAGAAACTCCCAGGCGATATGGCTGTCGACGTAGCCAGCGTCTCCGGTGATGAGAACAGTCACGAAGCAACCACGGATTGTCCAATGCGGTCAGGCCGACATACTGCTCGGACAAACCGTGGCAACTCAATTTCCGGCCTATCCATAGTCACATAATCGACGGCGTAATCTGCAGCGGCTTTAGAGCGCATTTCGTATTGATCGGATGCTTGAAGAATATATGCAGCTGCTTCGGCCGCAGTATTTACTCGTTCAAGATCCGGGAAGACTGACTCGGGAGCCCCAAAAGGTGCCATCATGGGCCAATTCCGTAGAACCGGTATAGCACCAGTAAGCATGCCTTCGACGAGACTCTCATGACTACCTTCTCTTTGGCTCGTAGATAAAACAAAGCCGATCGACCGGTACCAACTAGCAATGTCGTTTGTATACCCTTCAACTGAAACGCTATCTCCAAACTCAGAAAGTCTTTTCTTGAAATTGAGTTGATATTGCGCTTCAGAGTCCGATACATCGCTACCCCAAGGCTTTCCAACGAAACGAAGCCTCCAGGATGGATCATGCACCTGAAGTTCTTTGAGTATGTCGAGAGCGAATATTGGGTCCTTGTTTGCGGAAGCGTATTGCGTCATACCCAGGGTCTTTTTTGATAACGTCTCGCGCGTTATAAAGTTGAAATTCGACACATCTCTAATATTGGGAATGACATTTGTAACGGTGTCCAAAAGAGCCTTCTCACCCACCAGCGCAGTCAACACCTTACGAATTTGTGGCGCAATGAATACTAACCCATTGATCCTGCGAAAGTTCGCGATCAGAGGGTATGCCGTAAATGCTTCGTAGCTGTGTAAACGAACTATCAGCGGCTTTTCTTCCTGCAAATAGTGACTCATCCAGACAGCGCCCTCCGTCAGCCACTCACAAAAAACGATATCAGCCCAACCAACAAGGTCACTCGCTAACGGATTGCGGTCTGCCAGCGCTTCGCGGATAGCGGTCGCAGAGGGTCGCCCGGCGATGCTCTTTGTTTGGTACGAAATACCCAGTTTGCGATCCGTATTGGGAAACGCCTGCCTGATAATTCCAAAATCGAGGTAACGCACTTCAAATCCATCGTCCTCGAGTGCCTTCGCAGCCAGCGGAAAAAAGTTCCAGTTGTCAGAGACGACCAACACCTTTTTGCACTCGACGGGGGAACCACCATGCGCGCCGCCAACCTGCCCTGCCCTTATAAGGTCCTGCAATTCGATAGGGAAAGAAGCAACGGCGGGATCACCTTCCTGTACGGTTTGTATAAACCTCTGAAAAACTTCGGGAACCAGAAGAGGATGTCCACCCTTGTAAGGCACACCGAACTTCAGTTCGTGCACCAACCACATATTGAATACACTTCGGCGAGAATTTGCCTCTTCGGCCACACCAAATTGGTCCAACAACTGAATGAACTTTTGGAAATGGCTACGATCCTCGAACGCATTACTCAACACGCCGATCACTGCAAAAGACAGTACCTTGCGGCGGCGGCGCGATTTCAAACGCGAAAGAGCGTCCAGCGACTGTTCGGCATCAAGTTGCAATGCCTTGACCACGGCCAGTGCTTCGAACGTTGCATCAGAACACAACCTGCGGGTCTCAAGTTTCCGTTCGACTTCGTGAACAAGGTCTATTTCCGCTTCTGCAACTAAGTCTGCCTTTCCTGCTCTCACGTCCGCGGCCTTTGCTTTAGCAAGAAGCTGCGCGCCATTCCTCAGCGCTGGATTACAATTCAACGCCTTCAAAATCGTCCCCGACGCTGAACGAAAGTTCTTCTTCTCGAGAGCGTGTTTTGCCGCAGAACGAAGTTTACGTGCTTCGACGTACTTTCTTGGGTGTGTCAGTCGAAAGATTATAGCATGCAATGATGAACTAAGGTGAAGACTGAAGGGCAATTCGAACCACCGATCTGGATTGTATCAATAGATACGCAGAACTATTCTAGGAAAGCGCATCAGTGCAACCGGCGATCCCCTTTATTCAACTGCTATGCCGCATAGTTGCCATACCATTCTAACGCAGCGTTGTTGAACTCAGAACTTCAATCGTATCAGAGGCACACGTTCAAGACGCAATCGTTTCCAACCAGTACAAGCCCCGGCACATGACGTTGCTATACAACGACTTGGACACACAATTTAAACCACCGGCTTTTAACTTGAGACAAATCTGGCAGCCCTAAAGTGGTTCCAGCATTCTTCTGGTGAGAAGAGAGCGCAGATCTCTGAGAAGGCGTCGAACATTTCAGTGAATGTCCTTGCTCCAACGCGATCTGGCTTGGCCGAGACAACTGGCGGGTTGCGGGTAGACCAGGCAGTTGCGCAGGCGGTACAAGTTACCTTTCTGGTCGTTCGCGGGTGGAGCAAGCTTACAGAACCGCTTCATCCCCACCCATTAAGATTAAATCATCGCGCCTTCATTCACTACATCAGCGAAGGACTTGAAGAATTTTCCTGCGAGCTTCTTGGCTGTGCTCTGGATCAAACGACTGCCGAGCTGAGCCAGTTTTCCGCCAATCTCGGCCTTTGCTTCATAGCGCAGGATCGTTGTGTCGCCGTCTGCACTCAGCGTCACATCTGCGCCACCCTTTGCATGACCAGCGGTACCACCATTGCCCTGACCAGACAGCGAGAATGCATCAGGGGCGCCGGTCTGGTCCAGGGTGACATTGCCTCCGAACCGCGCCTTGACGGGCCCTACTTTAAGCAAGACCTTGGCCTCCAGTTCAGTATCAGAATGCTTGATTAGTTCTTCACAACCCGGGATGCATTGTTTCAACACCTCGGGATCATTCAGTGCCGCGTAGACGCGATCTTTCGGGGCGTTGATGATGATTTCGTCCTTCAGTTCCATAGGCTTGTCCTTCTTAGCAACAGGGAAATCTTATGTTGTCTGCTTGTTCAGTGGTCATTTCGAGCGATTTAAGACGCCTGCGCATCCAGATCAGAAGTCGGCTCATGAGATCGGCTCTTTCGCGGTTTCCAAATGGGTCGCATAGTCATCCGGGGTATCGACATCGGTGTAGAACCCTGGCGATGGCAGCGTAGCGGCTTGTACATGTTCGGGATGATCGCGCGTGAAGCCCAAGCAGCCGGGGCGTGCGGGGTTTTCCAGCAATCGCCGGCGCAATAGCTGCGAGATAGTAATTGGATTGCCTCGTGCGCCGTTATGGACAGGTATCGTCACTTTAGTCGCATCACCTGCAACGTGAGCCGCAATCAGATCTTGCAGATCCTGAGTGGTCAATAGCGACTGATCACCCAAGCCGATCAGAAGCAGATGGGCGTCAGGTGCACAATGCAATCCCGTGGCAACCGAGCTCTGCTGGCCGCTGGTGAAGTTTGCATTGTGAACCAAAGAAACAGCTAGCCCTGATAATGCCCGGCGCACGGCGCTCGCCTCATGTCCTGTTACCACCGTCAGGTCAGTATCAATGGCGCCTAAGTAAGCCATGGCTACACGGCGGATCATCGGCAGGCCGTCTATTGGTAATAGCAGCTTGTTTTGCGCCCCCATGCGACGGGAAAGACCGGCGGCCAGAAGGATCGCGGCAACATCAGCCATCGGCAAGCCCCACAGTCTGCCGTCTGACACGGACTAACTGCGCAAGGATCGACAGCGCTATTTCCTCGGGCGTGACCGCCCCCAGGTCCAGACCCGCCGGGGCGTGGACGGTGTTGATGGCCTCGGGAGTTATGCCGGCGGTCTTTAGTTTTTCAGCCAGTGTCGCGAATTTCCGAGCGCTTCCGACGAAGGCAACATAGTCGGGCAAATCTGTCAGTACGGATTTGAGCGCGTCCAGATCTCCTTGGCCTTGCGTCGCAATGACAACGAAGCGTCGTCGATTGCACGTCGTATCAGTCGACGTGGTGCCAGAAACCGACCAGTGGAATTGCGGTGCCAGGGAACCAAGCGCTTGGGCCACAGGGGATGCGCCAAGCACGACAAGTTCGGGCATTGGCAAACAGGGCTCGATAAAAATGTCGACGGTGCCTTTTGACGGGCAACCATTGCGCGCAAAGCGCGTCCCGTCGATCTCATCCCCCGCTATCACGCCCATTTCTTCCAGGAGTTCCTCGGGCGCGACAGAAACCAGTTGCGGCTGACCGGCGCGCAAAGCCTCTACCGCAGCGCGTTTGACCGCGCCACGCGTGCATCCGCCACCAAGCCATCCATGCAGGATTGTCCCGTCCGCGCTGAGCAGCGCTTTAGCACCCGGCTTGGCCGCCGTCGCCCCCGCAGTGCGCACGATTGTCGCGAAGGCGAAAGGTTCTTGCCGGTCACGCAGGTCTTGTGCCGCATCGGCAAGGTCCGTGTCTAGGATCTCTGCCGGACTCATAGCGTCACCAATTTTGGTTCCAGGGCGGCAAGATCGGCAAGGGTGTTGGCCGGTTGAAAAAGGTCGAGATAAGGCAAGGCCGCAGCCATTCCGCCAGCTACGGGCGCGTAGTCGCTCCAGCCCTTCAATGGATTGAGCCAGATGATCTTACAGCCGCGTTTTCTCAGCTTCTCAAGCGCTGCTGCCAGGATTGCGGGTGGCTCGGTATCATAGCCGTCCGACAGGATCACTACGACAGACCGGCCATCTACAAAGCGCCGCGCATAGGTATCGGCAAAGCGTTGCAACGATGGCCCGATCTTTGATCCACCGCCGAAGCCATCTGCCATCAGCGACATCCGACCAATTGCACGCAGTGCGTCTTTGTCGCGCAATGCTTCAGTGATGCGAACCAGCCGTGTGTGAAAAAGATAAGCGTCGGCATCTTTGTCAGCGCGCATCAGCCCAGCGAGAAAAGCAAGGAAAACTTGTGCATAGACGCTCATCGATCCCGATACATCGCAAAGCGCTACGATTTTGCGGCTGCGATCTGGGCGAGACTTGCGCAAGAGCTGCAGAGGTTCCCCTCCTGTCGCAAGGCTCAGGCGAATGGTCTTGCGAAAATGCAGGCGGTCGCCTTTGCGGGCGGCGATCCGACGGCGCGAACGTCGGTCGCGCAAAGCGGCACCGATGCGACGCGCAACTGCTTCGGCCTCTGCGATATCATCCGCGCGGACCAGATCACGCAGATCGCGGCGGCTGAGATTGCGTTGCTGAGTTGCGATAAGTTTACCGGTGCCGTCGCTGTCGGCCTCGCCGTCACCGGAATCAGGAGCGATGGCGCTGCCCGATGCGCCCATATCCTGACCCTTGGCTTGACGAGAGGAATGCACGTTATCGCTGAGCGCAGACTGCGCCTTGGGCACGGCCCTTTGCTTCACCCGACCGGAAGCCATCCAAAAACCATCGAAGAGGCCGTCGAACCGTTCGGCCTCATCCTTGCATCCTGTGCAGATGGCCCGCAACGCGCGACGGCTTTCATTCGGGACAGCGGCATTGACCTCGCCGAGGGCACGCAAGGCAAGCTCTGCCTCTGCAACACCTAGGCGAAGGCCGTTCTGGCGCAAATGCGCAATGAACCCGGCGACACGGGCCGCTGGCCCCGGATCACGCGCCGCAAATTTGGAAACCCGGCTCATGCGGCCTTCCCCGCGATGCGGGCCGCGACTTCAGCGGTGATCTGTGCCTGATCGCTTTGAGTTTTCAGCAGCGTGGTTAAGGTGGAGTGCAACACGGTTGGATCGTCGGTCAGATCCGCAATCCCGAGTCCCATCAAGGCGGCAGCAAAATCGAGCATCTCAGCGATGCCGGGCGTCTTTTCCAGTTCCTCCTCGCGAAGCTTTTGTACAAAGCCTACGACTTGCGCGCCGAGACGTGCCTCAATCGCAGGGCAGCGGGCTTTGAGGATTGCAAGTTCTGTCTGTCGGTCCGGATAATCGACATAGGTGTAAAGGCAGCGACGACGCAGTGCATCGGATAGATCGCGTGTGCCGTTTGAGGTCAGGATCACGATCGGCTTACTAGAGGCCGTGATGGTGCCGAGTTCTGGCACAGTCACTTGATAGTCGGCCAGAACTTCCAGCAAGTAGGCTTCGAATTCCACATCAGCGCGGTCAATTTCGTCAATCAACAAAACAGGCGGCGTGTCCTGGGTAATGGCGGCCAATAGAGGGCGTTCCAACAGGAAATCACGGGAAAAAATACGCTCTTCAACGCTTTTGCCCGTCTCACCATCTTCGGCGGCGGCGCGGATCGTCAGCAATTGCCGCTGGTAGTTCCATTCGTAGATGGCCTGAGCGGCGTCAAGCCCCTCATAGCATTGCAGTCGGAGCAACTTGGTGTCGCGCGCATCGCTCAGGGTGCGCGCAACCTCTGTCTTACCTACGCCTGCGGCGCCCTCCAGAAGAAGAGGCCGCTCCAACGTCAGCGCCAGATGGAGAGCAACTGCTAGGTCGTCGGATGCGACATAGCCCTGCCCTTCAAGAGCGGATTGTAAATCGGTCCAGGTCATGTGTGTCTCCGGGCAGAGCGGAACGTCTCCGCCCTGCCTTTCGCCTTTAGCCGTGCAGGCCAAGCTCATTGGCGGTCTTCCAGATCCGCCAGTGATCATGTGGCATGTTGGTATGCCGCAGACCAAAGGCCCGAAACGCATCTTGCACCGCGTTGGAGAAGCATGGCACCCCGCCCACATGCGGACTTTCGCCCACGCCCTTCGCACCGATGGGATGATGTGGCGACGGCGTGACGGTGTAGTCGGTCTCGTAGTTCGGAACCTCCCATGCGGTCGGCAGGAAGAAATCCATCAGCGTGCCCGTCTTCACGTTGCCCTGATCGTCATAGGCGATTTCCTGGCCCAAAGCGACGGCGAGTGCTTCGGTCAGGCCGCCATGCACCTGTCCTTCGATGATCATCGGGTTGATCCGGGTACCGCAATCGTCCAGCGCGTAGAAGCGGCGGATGTCTGGCACGCCTGTATCCACATCAATATCCATCACGCAGACATAGGCACCGAACGGATAAGTCATGTTCGGCGGGTCATAGTAGCTAACCGCTTCAAGCCCTGGCTCAATCCCTGGAATGGCCTGATTGTAGGCGGCGAACGCGATTTCTTTCATAGTCTTGAACCGCTCGGGTGCTCCTTTGACCACGAAACGGTCGACGTCGAACTCGACGTCATCGTCATGCACTTCCAACAGATAGGCCGCGATCATCTGCGCCTTGGCGCGGATCTTGCGGCCAGCCATGGCCGTAGCCGCCCCGGCAACCGGGGTCGAGCGCGAGCCGTAGGTGCCCAGACCATAGGGCGCGGTATCGGTGTCGCCCTCTTCGATGGTGATGCTATCGGCAGGTAATCCGATCTCGGAGGCCAGTATCTGTGCGAATGTCGTCGCGTGGCCTTGCCCCTGCGAAATCGTTCCAAGCCGTGCAATTGCAGAGCCCGTGGGATGGATGCGAATTTCGCAGCTATCGAACATGCCGAGACCCAGGATATCGCAATTCTTCACTGGGCCAGCACCCACGATCTCAGTGAAGAAACTGAGACCGATTCCCATAAGCTTGCGCGTTTCGCCCCGTTTGAACGCCTCTACACGCTCGGCCTGTTCCTTGCGCAATCCCTCGTAGTCGACGGTGCTGAGCGCTTTGTCCCATGCAGTGTGATAATCGCCAGAGTCATATTCCCAGCCAAGCGCGGCCTGATAAGGGAATTGCTCTTTCTTGATGAAGTTGAGCCGGCGCAAATCTGCCGCGTCCATGTTCAACTCGATCGCCAGCACCTCGATCATCCGTTCGATGAAATAAACCGCCTCTGTCACGCGGAAGGAACAACGGTAGCTGACCCCGCCCGGCGCTTTGTTGGTGTAGACGCCATCAACCTCAAGGAATGCGGTCGGGATGTCGTAAGATCCGGTGCAGATATTCATGAAACCCGCCGGGAATTTGGTTGGGTCGGCGCAGGCGTCAAATCCACCATGGTCCGCTGTCACATGGCAATGCAACCCGGTGATCTTGCCGTCCTTGGTGGCAGAAATGCGGCCCTTCATCCAATAGTCGCGGGCAAAGGCGGTGGTCATCAGATTGTCCATCCGGTCTTCGATCCACTTTACCGGTTTGCCGGTGACGATGGAGGCGACGACCGAACACACATAGCCCGGATAGGCCCCAACCTTATTTCCAAACCCGCCGCCAATATCGGGAGAGATCACACGGATATTGTGTTCCTCGATCCCGGAAATCAGGCTGACCACAGTGCGGATAGCATGAGGCGCCTGGAACGTGCCCCAAAGAGTCAGCTTGCCATTGACCTTGTCCATTGAGGCGACGCAGCCGCAGGTTTCCAGTGGGCATGGGTGCGTACGGTGGTAATACATGGTCTCTTCGGCAACGACCTCGGCATTGTCGATTGTCTCGAATGTTGGATCCTTGTCGCCCGCTTCCCACGTGAAGATATGGTTGTGGTGCTTTCGAGGACCATGTGCTCCATCGATTGGTTTGCCATCCTCGCCCACGGTGTCTTCACGCAGAACTATCTGTGATTCCATCGCCTTGAACGGATCGACCAGAACCTCAAGCTCTTCGTATTCGACTTCGACGGCCTCGATTCCATCTGCCGCCGCATAGCGGTCTTCGGCGACCACAAACGCCACTTCCTGGCCTTGAAACAGAACCTTGCCATCGGCCAGAACCATCTGCTTGTCGCCGGCCAGCGTCGGCATCCAATGGAGGCCGAGCGGTTCAAGGTCCTTGGCGGTCAGCACAGCGAGAACGCCGGGCACTTCAAGCGCTGCCGCCGTATCGATGTTGGTGATCCGTGCGTGAGCGTAGGGAGAGCGGACGAAATCTCCAAAGAGCATCCCGTCAAGCTTCACGTCATCGACGTAGTTGCCCTTGCCTTGAGTAAAGCGGGCATCTTCCACCCTTTTGCGCGAACAGCCCATGCCCTTGAGGTTCGCGGTGCGTTCCTCACGATCTGGTGTCATGTCATTCATTGGGCCGCCTCCTTGGCTGCATTCATCTCGGCCGCTGCGGCTTTGATAGACTTCACGATGTTCTGATACCCGGTACAGCGGCAGATATTACCTGCCATGCCAAAACGGATCTCTTCCTCGGACGGGTTCGGGTTCTCTTCGAGCAACTTTGCCGCGCGTGTGATCATGCCCGGTGTGCAGTAGCCGCATTGCAGCCCGTGATGTTCCTTAAACGCCTCTTGCAGCGGGTGCAGCGCGTCAGGCCCACCGATGCCTTCGATGGTTGTGATATCCTTGCCATCGGCCTGCGCCACGAACATGGTGCAGGACTTGACTGATTTGCCATCAATGGTGACGGTGCAAGCGCCACAATGGGAAGTCTCGCAGCCAATATGCGGGCCGGTGATGTTGAGCCGCTCGCGCAGCGTGTAGATGAGAAGTTCGCGTGGCTCGGCAAGGAATTCCTCTTCCTTGCCGTTCACCGTGATCTTGTAGTGTTGTTTCTTTGACATCGGACGATCTCCTCACGCACGCGACCAGGCGCGCTCAATGGCGCGGGTTAGAATGATACCTGCCACGTGTTTTTTGAAAGCGACGGGACCGCGGTTGTCCTCGGTGGGGTCAATATCACCGAGCATGGCGGCCACAGCGGTCTTAATGGCATTTGCATCGACGCCGGTGCCAACCAGAGCGGCCCCAGCCGCCTCGGAAAAGACCGGTGTGTCGCTCAGATTGGTCATTGCAATCGAGGCGGAGGCACAGGTGCCACCTTCTTTCACGATCTGGACTGCAGCAGCAGCGGTAGCATAATCGCCAATCTTGCGCTTTTGTTTTTCATAGGCGTAACCGCCATGCGGCGTTGGGATGGTGACTGCAGTCAACACTTCTTCGTCTTCCCGAGCGGTCATGTAGGCGGCTTCGTAAAACTCGCGGGCAGCGATTTCGCGTTCCCCGTCAGGACCCTCGACAGTGAAACGCGCATCCAGGCACTGCATCAGGCCGGGCATGTCATTGCCGGGGTCGCCATTGGCCACGTTGCCACCAACTGTACCCATGTATCGGACTTGCGGGTCTGCGATCTGAAGGGCAGCTTCGCGCAGAATCGGAGCGGCGTCAGCCAGTGCGTCGTGATCAATAATCGCGTGCTGGGTGACCATCGCACCGATGCGAATACTGTCACCTCCGATCTCGATATCAGACATGCCGCCAACATCCTGAAGATCGATCAGATGCGGCACATCCGCCATCCGCAGCTTCATCATCGGAATCAGGCTGTGCCCACCGGCCATGACGCGGGCATCATCGCCATGCTCTTCCAGGATCGACAGCACACCGGCCATGTCCTTGGGTCTGTAGTATTCGAATGCCGCTGGAATCATCGGCTCTCCTCCCTTCAAGCAAATGTTCTGGCTGAAAGGATCACTGCATGCGCTTGGATGGCGACGCTTCAGTAAATCAACAAAAAACAGGTATTTTGCACGAAATGCGCCCTAGGTCGCACGAATTGCGCCGACCTGCGATGCAAGCGCATCCTGAACCGTCTTGAGTTTGGATCGACTGACCGGCGCGGGTGGCAAACCATCCCCGTCGAACAGGCATCGACCCTTATCTTTGGTACGCTCAAACCGCGCCACGCGCTGAGGATTGACAAGGTAGCTGCGGTGGGTCTGGAGAAATCCGGTGGGCACCAATCGCTTGGCGGCCTCGGTCACTGGCCAGACACAAAACAACCGATCCGTTTCGGTGTAAACTTGGGTGTAGTGCCCATCCGCGCGCAAAAACAGAACATCTTCGGCAGAGATGAAGACCTTTCCACCATCCCGTTCGCAAGGAATTTGCAGCAATGGTTTTACATCCACGGTCGCTTCTGTTGGCTCCGGGTCTTTCCTCGAAGGTCCTGGCAGGTAGGTCACGCTGACCCACAAGCAAGCACCAAATATGATGAAACTGAACAGGATTACGCCAATGGCCAGCGTCTCATTGCTCATCAACGGGCCAAACTCAACCCCACTTGGCACCGCGACGAAACGGGTGCTCGCCAGAGCAAGAAAATGAACGGTGCAAACCGCCGCTGCAAAACACAAAGTGCCGAGCAAAATGTTTCTGTTTGTTCGCTGCCCGTAGGCAATCGCGAAAGCCAGCATACAAAGCGCTATTGCAGCAATCGAGGACAAGATGACGCCACTGGGCGTATACACTGCCCGGCAAAGCTCCAAGCCAGCCATGCCAATATAGTGCATCGCCAAGATGCCCAACCCAACAACGCCTCCTGCCATCGCAATCGTGGCGCGGTTGCGTTCGGTGAAATGCAACAGAATAAGCGCAGCTCCGACGAGCAGGATCGCGACAAGGGCAGACACAAGTGTGATTGCAGCGTCGTAATAGAACAGGATCGGCATCTGAAGCCCGAGCATGGCCACGAAGTGCATGGCCCAGATTCCACCGCCAAGCGAAACAGCCGCAAGAGCCACCGAGGCCTTCTTTTCAAAGACCGGCTTCGTCGAAAGATCTCGCGTCATCGACAATCCTGTAAACCCTGCCACGAAGGCAACAATGCAGGACATGGCGACGAGGAAACTGTTGTGGCTGACGTCGAGAAACTCCATTGTCGCAAATTGGCTAAAAAGTATGCGTTTGGCAAATGGATCAACGATGTCGGACGTTCAAAGAGCGGTTACACATTAGGCGATGCACAGCTCCGAAGCATTCGTGCCGAGGTGGCTAACAGTTGCGCCCAAACTTTGGCGCGACCTGAGCGAATACGCATCACGGTTTTTTCCAAACCCAGGCATGAGTTTTGCGGACATACATGGCGCGCTGGCTCATGCAATGGCAGGGGAAGGGGAACGCCTTGCGGTTCTGACCGAAACAAGCTTGGGTTTTGCGGCAGATCTTGTTCGCCCGGTGGCCCGTGCTTGGGGTGCGATTGCGCGACAAGATTGGACGGATGCGCTGCGACAGCTGACACCGGTCATGGCAGATCACGCTCGTCTGGGTGGCAGCCGCGCACAGCGCGACCTTTTGGAGTTGACTTACCTGAATCTGCTATTGAAATCCGGCCATATTCAAGAAGCTCATCGAACGATTACAGCGCGACGCCCGATCTTCAGTCATACTGCGCCCGTTGCAGGCTTTGTCTGAATTCACAAAGCTCTAGTTTATCAGCTCTTCTTACCCCTCCTTTAGCTAGGCTGCGCACGACCGGAATGGACTGATTACTTCCTGATTACAAATCCCGTATCACGCCATTTATGGTATGCAAGCCTGATCAATCGCTCTGCAACCTGGTCGTAATTTCTGACAGGCGAGACCAGGATTGTAAGGTGACGGGCAAAGCAAGTGCGGCTTCCGCAAACTCCCACGAATAGCTGATAATCGAAAATATCATGCCCGGTGTCGCATCCAGGTTTTGGGTCGCGAACCACAGGTTGAATAGGAGCAGACCTATTAACAGAATGAAGATTGCGCCATACAGAACGGCTTCGGTATCCGAGAGCTTTACTTCGAACCGGCGCAGTTTACTCAGGTGGACGAATACCGGACGGTCACGTCGTTGTTCCAGAACACTGACCTGATGCTCCATTTGCTCATTCAGCGCACGGTTCCATTGCCAAAACGTCGAATGAAACAGAGCGTATACAGATATCATTCCGACAAGAACCCCACAGGCAGACAGGGCCAGAACTGGCGAGAAGTAAAACAGCAAAATTGCTGATACGACGAACTGCACCACCCCCGCGATTGCCGAAGGCAGGATCTCTTCAAGAAAGTCGGCCAGTTCGCGCCCCATGCCGATCCGGGCGTTCAGCGACGAAATTGGAAGATTTGAAAACCGCGCGGCAAGCGCCTTGCCCAATTCGACACGGATCATACCGTAGACACGTGTATCGTAAATCCGCCGGATCACGCTGATCATAGTGAGGGCAACCATGAGCGCACCTAACTGCACAAAGGGCTCAAAATCTTCGCTCAGCAATCCATCTATGGCGAAGCCGACGAACAGCGGTATCAGAACCGTCAGGGCAGTTTCAGCCAGGATCAGGAACCACGTAAGCCCTACGCGCCAGCGGAACACACTCAGAAGCGTGCCGATTGTCAGTTGTCGATCTGTCAGCATGGCGCACTACTGATCATAGTGAATGCGAACACGCACATCGCCCGGCCAGACCGAGGCAGCCTTGAAATCCGGCTCGTCCTGAGGGTCTGAGGCACCTGTTGAACCCAGCCCCTCCAACAGTTTCGTCTCAGTCATGTTCAGGTCATCGTCCTTGTTTTCGTCATGAAACAGCAGCACAGCGTATGGGCCCGCGTTCAGGTCAGAAAACTCATGGCTGACGCTGCCTTTACGCGACGGAATCTGGGCGTAGTCAATGGCGCTCCAGACATCCAAACTGTCAAAGGCGCGCGCGTTATCGAATACAAGGATCACGATGTTGCCCTTGGCGTTGCGGATGCCGTCCACAGTCACATTCAGACCCTCGGCGGAGGCCGGAGTCGCAAGCGTTACCACGGCGAATGCAGGGGCTAGAAGGTTCCGTATCATGGCTTTGTCCTTTCTTCAGAAGGCTGCGGAAGGGGTGACTTGAAAATGGCAATGACATCCTCGGTGATGGCGATCAGTACCGGCACCAGCAGCAGCATGAGGGCTGTGCCAAAGAGTTCTCCAAAAGCTAAAGAGATTGCCGCAGGGATCAGATACTGCGCTTGCTCAGAGGTTTCGGTCAGCAAAGGCAGCAGACCAATCACTGTAGTTGCGGTGGTCAGAAAGATCGCCTTGAAACGTCCAATGCCTGCGCTTCTCAGCGCCAGATTCACGGGCTGACTTTCCTCTCGCGCCTGATTGTAGCGGGTGATCATGACCAGACTGTCGTTCACAATCACACCGGTCAGAGCAAGCATGCCGAAGAACGAAAACAGCGACAGCGAGACACCCATGATCAGGTGCCCGACGGCGGCTGCGATAAAGCCGAATGGCACGATGGCCAGAATGACGAAAGGCTGCCAATAGCTTTTCAACGGCACGGCCATCAGCACATAGATCAGAACGGCTGCCAGCAACAGCGCGCGCTTCAGGCCATCGCTTATATCGGCCATTTCTTCCAGTTCACCGGCCGGCAGGACGGTTACGCTGGGATATTTGGCACGGAGTTTCGGGACCAGCTGCTCGAACACCGCCTGCCCCACCTCTTCGGGAGCAACAAGGTCGCGGTCGATGGACGCGGCTACGATGTTCATGCGCTTGCCGTCACGGCGATCGATAGTGCCAGAGGCATAGGTGCCCTCGATTTCGGCGACGGTCTCAAGCGGCACCCAGGCGCCGGATGCGCTGCGCAACCGGGTCTGCACCAGATCCGCCAACGTATCGCGGTTTTCACGCGCGTTCTGTACGACTACGCGGACTTCGGACCCATCGCGTCTGACCTTGGTCACCTCGGCCCCGCCGAACCCATAGCCAATCTGTCTGGCCAGAGCCTCGGCGTTAAAACCAAGGTGCCGCGCGTCCGGGCGCAGGCGGAGTTTCAGTTCAGGTTGGCCGCCCACCAACCCATCCCTCACATTTGCCACGCCCTCGATGTTCGACAGGAAACCTTTCATTTCGGCGCTGGCTTGCTGCAGAAGGTCTTCGTCTTTTGACGCCAACCGGATTCGGAACCCTCCGGCAAGCGTTTCCGATCCGGTGAACTCCAACTCGGTGACGCCCTCGACCGCACCGACCCGGTCGCGCCATTCGCGGACCACGGAAAGGATCGGGACATTCGGACGCTCAGCTACCGGGATCATTTCAGCGAAAATTTGGGCATTTCCAGCGCTGTTGATGATGGTGAATACTGTCTGAACGGGTGGAGCAGACATACTCGCCTCTTCTGCAAGCTCGACGTTCAGCTCGTTCAACACGGCTTCGATCCGATTCACGTTCGTGCGGGTCAGTGCAAAGGGGGAGCGGGCATCCATTTCCAGGTTCATCGTGATGACCTGACCGGGCACCTCGGGAAAGAACACCGTCCTGACCTTGCCCTTGTACATCAGGCCAAGCCCCAGCGTTGCGGCGGCAATGAACAAGATCAGCACAGCGTAGCGCTGACGCACCGCCGCGACGAGCAAAGGCTGGTAGATGCGATCCCGCACCCAGTACAACCCGCCCTGCGCAGAATCCTGTACCCGCCCCCACAAGCGGGTCAGCAGGTATCGACGCTCTTGCCGCATCGAAACCTGCGCCAGATGGGTGGGCAGGATGAATTTGCTTTCGATAAGCGAAAAGATCAGCGTCAGGATCACGATGCCCGCGAACCCGGCAAATACCTTGCCCAGCGGATTGTCGATCAACAGCATCGGGAAAAAGGCTGCGATTGTGGTCAGCACGCCAAAGACGGTCGCAACAGCCACGCGATGCACGCCGCGTTCCGTGTCCCTAATCGGGTCCTTCCCCTTGCGGCGTTCTTCAAAAACGCTTTCGCCGACTACAACGGCATCATCGACCAGAATTCCCAAGGCAATGATCAGACCAAAAGTCGTGACATCGTTCAGCGAATAGTCCACCCATTTCGAGCCCGAGACAGCAAGCGCCCCCATGACCGAAACGGGAATGCCCATGGCAACCCAGAAGGCCAAACGCACGTTCAGGAAAATCGACAGCATCAGGGTCACAAGGATCAAACCCTGCACCCCGTTTGAGCGCAACAGCGCCAGACGGTCCGAGATGTAGCCAGCGCTATCACCCCAAACCTCGACCTGTACCTGCGACGGCAGCTGTCGGCTGAACTCGTCAACCGTGCTGCGCACGACATCACTGATCTCCAGCAGGTTCTCCTTCTGCCCGACCAGAACCTCCATCCCTACGGTTGGTTTGCCGTTCAGGCGAAACAGGTACTCGCCGTCCTGAAACCCGTCTTCGATTTTGGCAATATCGCCCAAAGGCACATAGGACCCGTCGTCACGTTCGATAATCGGCAGAGCTGCGTATTCCGGCACGTATTTCGCCCTGTCATCGGCCCGCAGATAGATCGTACCGCCAACGGTCCTCAGACGACCTGCCTGAAAGGCCAACGAATTCCCTTCGATGGCGCGGGTCACATCCGAAACCGTCAACCCATAGTGGCGCAGCAACGCCGGGTCGATTTCGATGCGTAATTCACGCGGTATCAGGCCCCAGATTTGCAACCGCGACAATTCCGGTTGCGCCAGCAACTCTTCTTTCAGGCGTTGCGCCAAGCTCTGTAATGTGGCGGGGTCTGTTTCTCCGAACAAGTTCAGATACAGCGCCGGGAAATCGAAACCCGAGGCTTCGATCACGGGTCGGCGCGCAGTATCAGGCAGATCAGTCAAGCCGTCGATCCGAATACGGACACGATCCAGGACGGCTTGTAGTTTCTGGCCACCTGCGCGGCGGACAGTCACGACACTTAGGTCATTTTGGGATTGTGAGATCACACTACGCACGCCCTCCAAACCTTCGATGGCCTGCTCAACTTTCTGGGTCACCAATTCATCAACCTGTTCGGCTGTAGCGTCCGGAAACTCGATCGCGATTGTAACACTTTCCGGCGGAATGCGGGGGAAGCCTTCGATCCGAATGTTCAGCAGCGTTTGCACCCCAAGAAATAGGATCAGTGCCATCATCAGATTGGCAGCGACCGGATTTCGGATAAACCAGGATGTCAGAGCGTGCATGGCTCAGCCCCCATCTGATTGCGGCGTCACCCGTTGACCCGGCAGAAACGAGGCCAAAGGTGTTTTGGCCACGCGCCACGGGCCGGTCCCTTCGGGAGCCGATACCGTCACTGTACTTTCGCTGCGGAACAGGATGTTCGGGCTAAGCCTCTGCAATTGGTCCTTATCGTCTACAAGCCAAATGTATCCCGCACGGGTCAGGACGCTTTCGGGTAGGGTTAATGTGTCCGAGATCCGGCGTCCGGGAATGTGAACCTGCAGGAAGTCTCCGGCGAGTATGCGTTCATCGGGCTTTGTGACATCCAGAAAGACCCGCACCTGCCGCGTGTCTTGATCCAGAAACCCTCCTCCACGCCGGACTTGAGCCCGCCCCAACGCTCCGCCCGAGCGCTGTGTCAGATCAGCAGTGGCGCCAGAGATCGGATGATCCAACAACGCCCAGTCCGCCTGACTAAACTCGGCGACCAGTTCGAATTGCTGGTCGTCCGAAAGGTGTATCAGGGCATCGCCTGGGTTGACCGTCTGGCCCAGGCTGGCAAAACGATGGGTTACAAATCCCGAAAAAGGGGCGACAACCTCCGCGTCCTTCAGTTCATTTCGCGCCGCATTCAGCCGTGCCTGCGCAGCTGCAACGGATTTCTCGGCAATGCGCAATTGCGGCAGATTCACAGCCAGTTCGTTTGGCGGTTCTGTTTCATCCCGGTCAAACTGTCGTTGCGCGACTGTCACTTTGTTCTGCGCGCGCAATAACGCCAGTTCCGCTTGCTCAAGCTCCATCTCAGCGGCTGCAACGGCGCTTTGATAAGGTGCATTTTCGATTGAAAACAAAGGGGCACCCCGTTCCACCTTAGTCCCTGCCAAAGCGGCGTTGTGTACCGCAATGATGCGCCCGGACACAGCAGATCGCAGCTTGGCATCCCACCGAGGCCGAACTTCGGCAAACGCCGAAACCCGCGCTTGTTCGGTTGCCGAAACTACTGTGACGACGGAGACGGTCGGTGGCGGAGGTGAGGTCGTTGTTGCCTGAACATCAATTGTATCTTCTGTATCAAACAGGAGGACGACGATCGCTACAAACAGTGCCAACGATAGTCCAATCCAAAGCCATCGCCGGGTCGGTCTTTGCCGAGTTTCCAAAGTTTTGTCTGTCATAGACCTGTCTTTCCTGTGCCGCCGAATCCATTGCACCTTGTGGCATTCGATAGAGTGTCATATACTATGAACGATCGTTCGTTCAATATTAAGTTGAAAAAATGTCCGATGACACCAAGAAGCCGGAATCAATCCGGGAAAAGGCAACAGCCAAGCGTCGCAACCAGATTTTGGAGGCCGCAGTTATGTGTTTCCTTGAGCGGGGCTATCATCAGACAGGCGTCCGCGATATCGCTGCGCGGGCGGGCGTCAGCCTTGGAAATCTCTATAATCATTTTCGCGGCAAACATGATGTGCTTGTAGAAATCGCAATACTTGAACGCCGCGAGATGGAGCCGTTTCTGAAAATCCTGAACTCAGATGCGCCCGCGCCCAAAGTCATAAGAAAGTTCATCAAGGCCTACGCAAAATACCTTGCTGCGCCGGAAAACGTTATTTTAACATTGGAAATTTCGAGCGAAGCAGTTCGTCAACCGGACATCGCGCAGCTGTTCGTCGAGAACCGGTCGAGTTTGACTGAGGCCCTGGAAGCCGTAGTGAAGCGAGGAATTACTGGCGGTGAATTGCGCGCCGTTCCGGATCCCCTTCAGGCGTCACAACTGGTGATTGAAGTTCTGGAAGGCAGTGCATATCGTAGTGTGCTGTCAGAATTGCCCATGACCGGGATCATTGTGTGCGCTGAAGACTTTATTATGAGTTCCCTGTTGGAACGTCATTAGCACGTGGGTAGCGTGTCGTTTTGGAATTCGTGAATGCTAGCCAAAGGGAGCTGCCTGAGACATTCATGTAGGCAGCAAAGACCGATTTTGAGCCGGCCAAAACGCGGGGGAGGTCAAAAGAAAGTTGGATTTGCGGTTAGGACTATTGGCTAACGCAATATCATCCGAGGTTCGGTTACCAGACTTCGTTTAGTCACAAGACAAAGCGGTCGCAAAGCGAATGCAGATTCCAACCACCGGCACAGCGCCAGATCGTTTTTGATGCGATTGACGCACTGATCTATTGATACTGTAGGGATCAGGCGATCAGATACGATGGCAGATTTCTCAAGCATCCGCCTTAATCAGGTCGCTTGCCTTTTCGCCAATCATGATCGCTGGTGCGTTGGTGTTGCCGCTGACGATTTCCGGCATGATCGAACAATCAGCCACCCGCAGGTTCGAAATACCGTGTACCTTTAGTCTTGCGTCGACAACAGACGTCTCGGCGTTCCCCATCGCGCAGGTGCCGGTTGGGTGGTAGATCGACACGCTGTTCGATCTGGCCCAATCCAGAGTGCCTTCATAATCTTCGCAGCTCAGCTCTGCCGTTGGTCGAAACTCTTCTGATATCTTCGAGGCCAGAGGGTTTTGTTTGGCAATCCCGCGCGCGATGTTCACGCCGTCGACAATGGTTCGGCAGTCCGTTTCAGTGGACAGATAGTTCGGGATGATCTTGACATGTTCGGATGGGTCCGGACCGTTCAGGCGCAGCTCTCCCCGACTTTCCGGACGCAGTTGGCAGACCGACATCGTGAAGGCCGAAAACGGATGCACACCTTCGCCTGGGCTGTCGGCGGACCAGGGTTGCACGTGGAACTGAATGTCGGGCGTCTCAACATCGGGCCGGGTTTTCATGAAACCAGTCGCAAGGCTGGCGGCCATTGTCATCGGACCCGCACGAAATAGTGCATATTTCAGCGCGATTCGCGCCTGATTGAACAGGCTGCGAACTTCGTCATTCAGTGTGGGCTCATTGCATTTGAACACCAGCCGCGCCTGCAAGTGATCCTGAAGACCTTTGCCAACACCCGGCAGGGCGTGTAGCGGTTTGATACCATTTTCCTTTAGATGATCCGGCTCTCCGATCCCTGACAACATCAGGATTTGGGGAGAGTTGATCGCCCCACCGGACAGGATGACCTCGCGCCGAACTGTCAGGGTCTGCTCGGCACCAGAACGATCCCGGTAGACCAGCCCGGTTACTTTTTTCCCATCCAGAACCACACGCGACACAAGCGCTTTGGTGATGATGTTGAGGTTCTGACGACTGCGAATGGGCTTGAGATAGGCTACGGCGGCGCTACAGCGGCGGCCATTGCGCGTGGTCAGTTGGAAGTAACCCACACCTTCTTGCTCGGCCCCGTTATAATCTGGGTTGAACGGGTAACCGGCGGCCTGTGCCGCCGCGACCCAGGCATCGCAGATCGGGCGCTGAATGCGCATGTTGGACACTGACAAGGGGCCATCGACGCCATGATATTCATCCTCGCCGCGCTCTTGATCCTCACAGCGTTTGAACAGGGGTAGCACGTCGTCCCAGCCCCAACCCTCGTTGCCCATTTGCCGCCAGCGGTCGTAATCTTCCTTCTGGCCACGCACATAGAGCAACCCGTTCAGCGAGGATGAGCCACCCAGCACCTTGCCCCGTGGCCAGTCGATGGATCGACCGTTAAGGCCGGGGTCGGGCTCAGTGCGATAGCACCAGTCAACCGAGGGGTTATGCATCGTTTTGAAATAGCCGACGGGGATGTGAATCCACGGGTTGGTATCGCGGCCACCTGCTTCGAGCAGCGCAACAGTTGTGTTGGGGTCTGCGCTCAACCGATTGGCAATGACACAGCCCGACGATCCTGCGCCAACAACTGCATAATCCACCTCCATGACCGCCTCCTTCCAACGTCGCTGAAAAAAACTCTATGCAAGATGCAAGAATTATACTAGCCTTTTTTGATACAAAACGTCTCAATAATTGCGATCAGGGAGGTAAGCAATGGAGATCGGACGGAAACTAAGTGGTATTTCACGGCGAGATTTCTTCCGCGTGGCTGGGCGTTACGGCATGAGCTCGACACTGCTGGCGGCGGGCGGGTTCGGCGGCGCGATGAGTCTGGCGAATCTGGCGCAGGCCGCCGAATCCACCTATGAAAAGCGCTTTTCGAAAGAGCCGAAGCACACGCTGAAATTCGGCGCGTCGGGCTTCAACACCCGCAACCTGTTGATTGAACGCGCCGGCGCAATCGAGTTCGCGCGCGACCTGGAAGAACGCACGGACGGCGAGATTCGCATCGAATTCATCGGCGACAACCAGATCTGCGGCCAGCTGAGCTGTGTCGAAAAGACCCAGCAGGGAATCGTCGATATTTATGCTGCCTCAACTCAGAACTCGGCCGGAGGCGCACCTTATCTGAACGTGCTGGACTACGCCTATATGTTCCCCAGCCGCGCGGCGCAGTATCACTTCTTCTATAGCCCGGCGAGCCAACGCATCCTGCGTGATCCGCTGGAAAAACGGCACGGGTTGAAGTTCCTGTTTACCCATTGTGAGCTACGCGGCCTGCAAATGGGATCGACCTTTGCCGACAAGCCGACCGTCACCAAACTGGAAGAGTTGTTTGGTACCAAAAATCGCGTGACGGGTACGCAGTTGGGCCGGATTGCAATGCAATTGCTGAATCTGAACCCAGTCCCGGTGGCTTGGGAAGAGACACTGGATGCGCTTAAGACAGGTCTGATCGATGGGGCGGAAACCTGGGCCTCGGCCGTGGCTTACGCCAACATGGCGCCGGTGGTTTCGCAGTCGGTCAATCTGAAATTTTTCTGCGGCACTGAACATACGTCCATGTCGGCCGAGGTCTTTGACGGTCTGAGTGGAGAATTGCAAGACGCAGTTATGGAATCTTCCTACTTCACTCAAGCGTTGATCCAGGGTGCGAATGAAGCCGCATTGCTGAATACGGTGGGTTTCTCGGAGCCGCAATTGCCGGACACTATCTTCGCCGAAAATGGCGTGCGCCCGGCATTCCTGGCTGACGATCAGATCAAGCTGGCCGAAGAGATGTGCGCTCCGAACTACAACCCAGAGCCTTGGGCCCAGTGGCGCGAACGTCTGAATAAATGGGCAGGCGGCATTGATACCTATCAGGAAATCTACGACATCGCGCGCGAGATTCCGGCCGACACCCTGCCGGAAAACGTCGAACCGCGCCGTTGGTGGAAAGGCGAAGCCTGATAGACTGTTACGAACCGGCCCTGAGCGGGCCGGTTCAACTTTATACCGACTGGGAGGACGGGGTTCATGTCGTTTTGGGCAGACATCGGCGCGATTTTCAGCGCCTTTCTCAGCCAGGATTCGTTCGAGATTCAATCCGCACTGGAATCCGACGCCGCCTGGGTGTTGGGCGCGATTGTCTCGGCGATTGGCGGAATCGTGATCATGTTGATCTATCGGGCGGTGCCCTTTGTTGAACGCCATCTGGAACGGTCGGTGATGGTGTATTCCTACCTTGCGATCGCATTAATTATCTTCTGGGGCGTGATCGACCGGTTTGTGTTCAACGATCAGGAACCCTGGTCGACCACCATCCCCCCGCTGCTGTTCATGGTCATGGCGTGGTTTGGGGCGTCGTATAACGTCCGCCTGCGCACACATTTGAGCTTCAGCGAATTCCGCACTGCAATGCCGAGGGCTGGGCAATTGGCTTGCCTGATACTCGACGCGATATTGTGGTTCATCTTTGCGGTGATCGTCATCGTGACCACTACACGGCTGGTGGCATTGTCGGCATCAAACTTTCAGATCGTTCTGGGAACAGACAATATCATGCAGTGGTGGTTCCTTCTGGCCGCACCGCTGTCGTTCTTTCTGATGGTCGGGCGCGTGTTTCAGAACCTTGCCGATGATCTGAACAACTGGAAAACAGGCGAGCCGCTGATCAAGCAGGCCGTGATCGGAGCAGACTGATGACAGACGGAACTATGGTCACACTGATCTCTCTTGCGGTCACCTTTCTGTTCATGCTGGGCGTGCCGGTTTTGCTGGTAATCGGCTATTGGGTCATCGGCTGTTCGTTTGTTCTTGGCCTGACGCTGGACAACATGGGTGCTGAACTTCTGAACGTGTTCAACAAGGGTTTCGCCTTGCTGGCGATGCCGCTGTTCATCCTGACCGGAGACCTGATCAATAAATCGGGGATCGCGAGACGTCTCAGCGATTTTGCTTATGCCTGTCTGGGCTGGATACGCGGCGGGCTGGCGATGGCATCCCTTGGGGCATGCGGATTGTTCGCAGCAATCTCAGGCTCAAACTCGGCCACAACCGCCACGATCGGTTCGATGCTGCACCCTGAGATGGTCAAAGGGGGCTATGACGAACGGTTCAGCGCGGCCACGGCGGCGGCAGGCGGTACGGTGGGGATCATCATTCCTCCCTCGATTATCTTTATCGTCTACGGTTTCCTGATGAACCTGCCGATTTCCGAGCTATTCGTGGCGGGTATCCTTCCGGGCGCGCTGATGGTTTTTGGCATGCAGTTCGCCTGCTGGATCATCTGCCGCATGAACGGGTGGGGTCATCTGATACCGCTACAACTGAACCGGGTGCTGAAGACCGCATTCGGTGCCTGGCTTGGGTTCTTCGCCATCGGGCTGGTGTTGTGGGGTATATACACAGGCAAATTCTCACCAACTGAGGCAGCCGGAGTGACGGTCGGCTTCTGCGTTATTGCAGGGTTGGTCAGCTATCCGATCAATCGGATCATGGGCGCGCGGAACGACATCTCACCCACCGAAAAAAGCTATGCCGAGATGTTTGTCGTCGAAGGCTTCACGATCCCCGAGATCCCCTCAATCGTGATCCGCTCGGCCCAGATCACAGGTATCCTCGCACCGCTGATCGCGATTTCTGTGGTGATGCAGCAGATCCTGTCATTGCTTGGCGCTCAGCAAACCATTGGGGATTTCGTAACCTCGATGGGTGGCTACTATGCGGTTCTGTTTACTTCGATGGTGATCGTTTTCTTCTCGGGCATGGTACTCGAAAGCCTGCCTGTCACGATTATCCTGGCCCCGATCCTGGCACCGATTGCGGCCTCGGTCGGGATTGATCCGATCCATTTCTCGGTAATCTTCCTTGTGGGGGCTTCGATTGGCTTCATCACACCACCCTACGGTCTCAATCTCTACGTGGCATCAGGGGTGACTGGCGTTCCCTACTTCCGTCTGCTTCGGTACACTGTGCCCTATCTAGCAGCGCTGATATCAGTGTGGATTTTGATCTCGCTTGTACCCGATCTGGCCTTGATCCTGCTGCCAAATAACTAGACTGTTGCGGGATGGCCGAAACGGAAACACAAGACAAAGAAACTCAGATCCCAACTAACTTGCGCCTTCTCCTCATCCTTGAGGAGGTGGCGCGTCGCGGGGTTGCCGTCAAACCATCGGACCTGATCGAGACACTCGGTCTGGCGAAACCAACAATCCACCGTTTGTTGCAAACAGCAGAGGCCGAAGGTTTCCTGCAGCGTGATCTGGATGGCCGCTCATACGGTCCCGGGCACCGTCTAAGGTTGCTTTCAGTCAACACCATGTCGTCCGAGCATCTGCGCACAGCGCGTTTGGCGATCTTACGCAGTGTCGCCGAGCAGGTTGGTGAGACCTGCAATCTCGCCATCCCTGACCGAGAGGGCATGATCTATCTTGACCGGGTCGAGACGAAGTGGCCTTTGCGCATTCAATTGCCGGTTGGGACACAGGTTCCCTTTCATTGCACCGCCAGCGGCAAGATGTACTTGTCCACGCTCCGGCAGAAAACACTGGATGGATTTCTTTCAGCAGGAAATCTGCAGCCACAGACTGAAAGTTCCCTGACCGATCCGCAGTCATTGCGAACGGAAATCCAGCATATCGCTGAGAACGGTTATTCCACCGATGACGAAGAGTTCATGAGTGGAATGGCAGCCCTAGCAGTACCCGTTCAAGATGGGCAAGGCCGATTGGTGGGCACACTTTCGGTTCATGCACCGACACAACGTCACAACGTCAACAGCCTGATGTCGTTTCTGGGTATCCTGAAAAAGGGAGCAAATGAGCTTTCGGCTCTGTTAACCACGTGACCAGAACCTGAAAGACAGCCGCGACATAGTAATTTTTGCCCGACTGCCACGGCAAGCATCGTCCGGTTCGGGGCATTCTGCATCGCAACGGATGAGCCGCACACAAAGGCCTTCCTCACAGCTCTCTTAGTCTGCTAGCCATAAACTCTGAGTCTAAGAAATACTCACACCAGTAGTTCAAGTTGGATTGGCCGTGCATGCCGAATCCGGGTCGTACATCGTTGGTAGATTCGAGCGAGTAGATTTCCAAAGATAGCCCTCAAGGTTGGGATCACTCAATAGTGCGGGCAGGACCGAGTGATTGACGTAGTCTTATTTCTGTCGGCAACTCAACACTTTGACCGCTGTGCGCATCACGGAGTATCTGGATCAGCATCCCAGCGGCGCGACGACCCATCTCGCGATGCGGGACATGGACCGTCGTAAGAGCGGGTTCGGCGAGCATTGCAATTTCGATATCGTCAAAACCGGTAATTGAGAGGTCCCTGGGCACCTCAAGCCCCATTTCCCGAGCCGCACGTAAGGCTCCGACCGCCAAAACATCATTGACGCACATCACGGCAGTCGTTTCTGGTGCGGCTGTCATGACCTCGCGCAAAGCAACTTCACCAGTTTCAACGCCGTAAGCGGTCTCGACAAGAAACATTGTATTCGGGTCCTGACCGGCCTCTTGTTTGGCATCCCGAATGCCTTGAACGCGTTCCCTTGCCCGATCATTCGAAGCGGTTGGAGCAGAGATACACGCGATATGCTGATGCCCATATCCAATGACCTGCCGGGCAAGGGCAAACATCGCAGCCCGATTGTCAAAGCCGATGGCAGGCGGGGATTGGTCAGGATCAAATGACCAGGCGATCAAAGTTGGTACACGCTGCTTTTCCAGAAACGCATAGATTTCCGGTTCGCGATCGTACCCAATCAGCAGCAACCCATCTGCACCCCGCGCTACCAACGCACGCACCTGTTGTTCTTCCAGCTCTGAATCATAGGCGGACGAAGCAACCAAAAGCGTTTTACCATGCCGCACCAGTTCTTCCTGAAACGCCTGTAGTCCGCGTGCAAAAACAGCGTTCTCCATAGTCGGTATCACGGCGGCAATCGTATTTGTCTGCCTTGCTGCAAGGGCTTGGGCTCCGAAATTTGGCGCGTACCCAAGTTCTCGTACAGCTGCCAGAACTCGTTCCCTTGTGCTTTGCCCTACCCGCTCTGGCGAGTTCAGGCACCGCGAGACAGTTGCGGTGGACACGTTCGCATGTCGGGCAACATCTGCAAGGGTTGGGACTGTGTTTTCGTGACCGCTTTGAGGCATGGTTTTTCTTGTCATTCTGGATGGGCAACTAGCTCAAGACAAATTCTATCAAAAGCACGATTTGTCGGGAACCTACAGCACATACGCAATGTAAGCGCTTGCATAACAAAATGTAAGCGCTTACATTGCGGACGACTCAGTGCGAGACATTGGATGGGTTGGGGAGGACGCATGCCATACTTGATAGCTGGAATATTGCTGCTCGCGTTTGTAGCGAACGTAGTGATCGGAGCAGTCTCGAATGCGCCCTTGGTCAACAATATCTGGGAAATGTTGATCTTGTTTGCTGCGGCCATCGCCTTTTCGATCGGCATTCTGCGGAGCGAAGCAAAAGAAATTTCGGAGAAAAAATCAAAGGAATAAATCCGAAAAAAGTCCAACGGGAGGAGAACACATGGACAAGACTAAACAGGAGCTGGCTTCGGCCGAGCGTCGGAATTTTTTGAAACTCGCGGGCACCGGCTCGTTCACGGCAGCTATGGTCGCCGGCGCGGCTGGGACATTGTGGTCCAGCGAAGCGGCAGCACAGACCGCCGCCGAGGAACGCGATCGCGAAAACGCGGCTGAATTCAAGATGACGTTGGCAACGGCCTATGTTCTGGGCGCGTCTCGCAGCTATCCGATCATGCAGCTGGACCTGAAAGAAAACATCCAGAACATGACGAATGGCAAGGTCTATGTGAAACTGGCGCCCGGTGGTCAGCTTGGTGCAGGTGGTGCGTTGGCGCAGGCGGTTCAGGGGGGGACCATTCAAGCCGCGCAACACTCGTTGTCAAATTTCGCGCCCTTCGCAAGCGTCGTCGACCTGATCAACCTTCCATATTTCTGCGGGTCCAACCAGCGGTTCACGAACCTAACTTCCTCTGAAGCTTGGAAGGCGGAAGTAGACCCCAAGATCGCGGCATCCGGCTTTAAAGCGCTGATGTATATCGTGATCGATCCGCGCGTCGTCGCTGTTCGCCAGGGAGGCAACGCAATTATCACCCCCGGCGATATGTCCGGTGTCAAATTCCGCGTACCCGGATCAAAAATGCTGCAGCAGTATTATGGCATGGTGGGTGCGAACCCGACGCCTGTTGCGTGGGGTGAGACTCCGTCAGCGATCCGGCAAGGCGTCGCAGATGCGCTTGATCCCTCGGTGGGCGCGCTGCATGTCTTTGGCTTTGGTGAGATCCTCAGCCATGTGACCTTCACTCAGGCGGTGCCGGACAGTCAGGTCTATTCGATCAACCTTGAATGGTTCGACAGCCTGCCGATGGACGTCAAAGAAGGTATCGAATTTGCGGGCGAAGTCACCCAGCAGCAGAACCTGTCCAAAGTGCCTTCGGCACGGGCCTACGCCATGTCTCAATTGATCGCGAACGGCGTCGAGTTCCACTCGCTCAGCGAAGATCAGTTGGGCGAATGGAAAGAGGTCGGTGGCTATCAGCGCAGCGAATGGGACAGCTTCAAGACCGAGCTGGCCGGATCGATGGATGCGTTCGCCAAGCTGGAAGAAGCCGCAGACACGCGTGCGAAATACTACGTGCACGACGCCTGATCGCGTCTTCGGGCCGGCGCGTCCAGCGTCGGCTCATCCGATGTTTGCCCATTAAAAACCCACTAGAACACGTCGCCGCCGCGTGACGGTAGTGAGGATGCTATGTCTCAGCTCTTTCGAGCGATTGATAAAAATGCCGAACGTTGGCTGCTTTTGGTCTTCTACGTCATGCTCGTCGGCACGATGTTTATCGAAGTGGTCCGGCGCGAGGTCTTTGCCTACTCGTCCATCTGGGGCGAAGAAATCGTCCGGTATGCGTTCATCTATCTCGCATGGATCGGTGCCGCCGCTGCGGTCAAGGAGCGCGGGCATATCCGCATTGATGTTCTGATGCACTACGTCCCGCGCACGGTCAAAACGCTGCTCTACATCTTCGGCGACATCGTGATGTTCATCGTGGCACTCGTCGCAATCTATTGGTCGTGGGAGACAGTCCACGTGTCCTGGAAATTCGGGTCTGTCACGCACGGCCTGCGGATCAGCCAGGTCTTTTTCCTCATGGCGGTACCGTTTGGCTTCGCGCTAGTCATCTTTCGGCTGGTGCAGTCCTTCCTCCGCGACATTGCCGACCTTCGAACGGGCCGTCCCGTCTACGAAGGCGACAAGCTGTTTGATTAAGGGAGGGCCTGAACCATGATGTGGCAACAACTCGGCGGTCAAACGCTTGAACTTGGGTGGGATTTCTACGCCTCTGTCATTCTCTTCGTCGCTCTTGTCGCGCTCGCCGTTCCGGTCTGGGCCGCGATCGGCGCAGCATCGATCACAATGCTGATCATGTCCGGCGCATTGCCGCTGAGCCTTGTCGGCGAAAAGCTGTTCTCGGGCATCGATGCCTTCGCGCTGACGGCCGTACCGCTGTTCATCCTGACCGGCGACGTGCTTGTCCGAACCGGGCTCAGTCGAAAGTTTCTGGACGTCGCCGAAGCCCTGACCTGTTGGGCCAAGGGTGGCTTCGGTTCGGCCACCGTCCTGGTCTGTGGCATGTTCGCGGCGATCTCCGGGTCGGACGCAGCAGGTGCGGCAGCGGTAGGGCGCATGACTATCGACCGGCTGGTCGAGAGCGGTTATCCCCGCCCCTACGCCTGTGCTTTGGTCGCAGCAGGAGCCTGCACCGGCATCCTCATCCCGCCCTCTATCGCCTATATCATCATCGGCCTCGTGCTGGGCATAGCGGTCTCGACCTTGTTCCTTGCTGCGCTGATCCCCGGCCTTTTGATCTTGACGGCCATCCTGATCACCAACGTTGTGATGAACCGGCTGAACCTTTGGGAAGGCGGCGGCATGATGACCGCAGCTGAATGGCGCGCGAACCTGTGGAAGACGGTCAAGTCCGGCTGGTACGCTTTCCTTGTCCCCGGCATCATTTTCTACGGCATCTTCTCGGGGAAACTGACCCCAACGGAGGCAGGCGCTGTGGCGGTTGTCGTGACCATCGTCATCGGGTTTATCCTGGGCACACTGAAATTGTCCGACTTCCCGGCCATGCTGGTCAGTTCGGCCAAGGTCAACGGTGTGATCCTTCCGATCATCGCCTTCTCGATCCCTCTGGCCGAAGCTCTGGCGATCATTGGAGTGCCGCAAGGATTTGTAGGGGCTTTGACCTCAGTCAGCAGTAACGAATTCGTACTGATCGCCATGATGGTCCTTATCCTGATCATTGCGGGCTGCGTTATGGAAACGACGCCCAACATCGTGATCCTGGCACCGATCCTCTACCCGTTGGCGCAAGAGATTGAGATGAACCAGATTCAGTTCTGCATAATGATGATCACCGCGCTGGGGGTCGGGTTCATTACTCCACCCTTGGGGCTGAACTTGTTCGTGGTGTCGGGGATTACGGGCGAGTCGATCCTCAAGATCGCCTACCGCGCCATCCCGTTTGTTTTCTTCATGCTGATCGTGACGTTGATGATCGCCTATATCCCGGCGTTCTCTACCTCGCTGTTGCCTGATGTCTATCGATAAGCCGCCGAAAGACGCGGTAAGAAAAGGACTCGATACATGACCCGTGAATACCTGAAGAAAGCCACGCTGACCGCGCGCAGCGGAGCGTCGGATGTCAGTGAAATTGTGCAGGGAATCCTGACCGACATTGAGACAGGTGGCGATGCCAAGGCGTTGGAATACGCAGCCAAATTCGACAACTACGAAGGCAACGTCATTCTCAGCGATGCCGAAATCCAGGCCGCGATGGATGCCGTGCCAGAAAAGCTGAAGCGCGACATCGAGTTCAGCCACAGCAACGTCAAACGCTTTGCCGAGGCACAGAAAGCGTCCATGACCGACATCGCAGTCGAGGTTGTGCCGGGCCTGACCGCTGGCCAGAAGATGATCCCGGTGGATGCAGCCGGTTGCTACGTCCCAGGCGGGCGCTACAGCCATATCGCCAGCGCGATCATGACCGTGACGACGGCGAAGGTGGCGGGATGTAAACATATCGTCGCCTGCTCACCACCGCGCCCAGATGTCGGTATCGCGCCTGCGATCGTCTACGCCGCGCATATCTGTGGCGCCGACAAGATCATGGCCATGGGCGGCGTGCAGGGGGTTGCGGCGATGACCTTCGGGTTGTTCGGGCTTCCCAAGGCTAACATCCTTGTGGGCCCCGGCAATCAGTTTGTGGCCGAAGCAAAGCGTATCCTGTTCGGGCGTGTCGGCATCGACATGATCGCGGGCCCGACGGACAGTCTGGTCCTTGCGGATGTCACTGCTGATCCGATGGTTGTTGCAACTGACCTCGTTGGGCAGGCCGAGCACGGATACAACTCACCGGTTTGGCTGGTGACAGACAATCGCGACCTCGCCGAAGAGGTTATGCGCTTGGTGCCAGTGCTGATCGAGGACCTGCCCGAAGTGAACCGCGAAAACGCTACGGCTGCGTGGCGCGATTATGCCGAGGTCATCCTGTGCGCGGATCGCGAAGAAATGGCGGCGACATCGGATCAATACGCCCCGGAACACCTGACAGTCATGGCCGATGATCTTGATTGGTGGCTGGATCGGCTGACGTGCTATGGGTCGCTTTTCTTGGGCGAAGAGACCACGGTTGCCTTTGGCGACAAAGCCTCGGGCACCAATCACGTGCTGCCCACGAGCCGGGCGGCCACTTACACCGGTGGCCTCAGCGTCCATAAATACATGAAGATCGTGACCTGGCAGCGCTCGACCGCTGATGCGATGAAGCCGATTGCGCAGGCGACGGCCCGTATCTCACGCCTTGAAGGTATGGAGGGGCACGCGCGTACTGCGGATATTCGACTGGCCAAGTTCTTCCCCGATGAAAACTTTGACCTGACAGCCGAAGACTGACCCAACCCGTGACCTATCATCCTGATCTCACTGGACATACCGCTCTTGTGACCGGGGCCAGCTCCGGCCTTGGTCGCAGAGCGGCAGAGGTATTGTCGCATGCCGGCGCTAAGGTCGTGGGCGTGGCGCGACGTGCAGAAGCGTTGGCCGAGCTGGATCAGGTCCATCCCCTGCCCTGGGATCTTTCGGATCGTGATCGGTTGGCGGAGCTGGCCGTTGCCGCGTCGCAGCCGTTTGGGGCACCGGATATTCTGGTGCATGCCGCCGGGATCAACACGCGCGAGGCTGCGGATGATGTATCGCCTGAGGGGTGGGACATCACACTGGGATTGAACCTTGCCGTTCCCTTCTTTCTGTCGCAGCACCTAGTGCCCGATATGAAGGCCAAAGGCTGGGGACGGATCGTAAATTTCGCATCGCTCCAGTCCAGCCGAGCTTTTCCAGGTGGGCTTAGCTATGGGGCGTCAAAGGGCGGCGTGGCACAGCTGACCCGAGCAATGGCCGAGGCCTGGTCATCAAGCGGAATATGCGTAAACGCGATTGGCCCTGGGTTCTTTCGAACCGAGCTGACGGCTGCAGTGTTCAATGATCCTGAACGCGCGAACCGTAATGCTGCGCAGACCTGTATCGGTCGCAACGGAGAGCCCAAAGACCTCGACGGCCCGTTGCTGTTCTTTTGCTCTGATGCCTGTGCCTTCGTGACCGGGCAAGTTTTGATGGTTGATGGGGGGTTTACAGCGAAATGAGAGCGTTGGTCTACACCGATGTCGAAACACTGGAATACCGCAATTTCGCGGACCCGGAGCCCGGCCCCGATGAGGTTCTCGTCCGTATCGATAGCGTCGGCATTTGCGGGTCTGACATGCACGCCTATCTGGGCCATGATGACCGCCGCCCGGCACCGCTGATCCTCGGCCATGAAGGGGCCGGTGTGACGGCTGATGGCCGTCGCGTAACCATCAATCCGCTGGTCAACGACCCCAACAGCGCGGCTAGCCGGTCCGGACGTGAGAACCTTTGCCCCTCGCGACAGATCATCTCAATGCCGCCGCGCGAAGGCGCTTTTGCGGAATATGTCGCTATCCCAGAGCGCAATTTGATTGAAGTGCCCTCGCATATCACGCTGGAGCAGGCCGCACTCGCCGAACCGATTGCGGTCAGCTGGCATGCGGTGCGGCTGGGGCTTGCGGCCCTGCACCCGGCAGACGAACGGCGTGCCCATGTGATTGGCGGCGGGGCAATCGGGCTAGCGGCAGCTCTTGCGCTCACTGCGATGGGGGTCGAGCAGGTGACCTTATCCGAACCCAACGCAGCCCGTGCGACCTATCTTCGCGACACCTGTGGAATCGCCGTTGTGGACACACCGGAACAGGACATTCCATTGGTGATCGACGCAGTGGGGTTTGCGTCTACCCGTGCGGTTGCCTCGGCGCTCGTCAGCCCGGGCGGGGTGATTTTGCACATCGGCCTAGGCAGTTCCGAAGGTGGATTGGATATCCGACGCATCACGCTGCAGGAAATCACGCTAATCGGCACCTACACCTATACCGCACAGGACTTCCGCGACACATGCAATGCCATGTTCAAGGGCCGCCTCGGGACGCTTGACTGGGTTGAAACCCGCGACCTGTCCGACGGGGCCGCGGCCTTTACAGACATTCGCGCTGGCAAGACGCTTGCGCCGAAAACCATCCTTAAACCATAGCAAAAACCGGAGACCTTCATGTCAAATCCAGCCCCAAATGAAATACCGCACCTTTTGGTGCATGAAGAGGAAGACAATGTCGGTGTCGTGGTCGTCGAAGGCCTGACTGCAGGCACCGACATGCTGTGCTGTATTACACATGACAACTCGACCTTTCGCCTGACCGCAGGTGCGGATGTTCCGATTGGCCACAAGATTGCGCTCACGGAGCTCAAGAACGGCGATACGGCGATCAAGTATGGTGAGGATATCGGCAAGATCATCGCTGACATCCCACGCGGCGGGCATGTCCACACGCAAAACTGCAAGACCAAGCGCTGGTAAGGGGTTAATACCATGAGCAAATATTCAAACATGACTGTCATGGGCTACCGGCGCGAAAACGGCCGGGTTGGTGTGCGCAACCACGTGCTGATCCTGCCCGTCGATGACATTTCCAACGCCGCCTGCGAGGCAGTCGCCAACAACGTCAAGGGCACGCTGGCAATCCCACACGCTTATGGCCGCCTTCAGTTCGGTGAGGACCTCGAGCTGCATTTCCGCACTATGATCGGCACAGGGGCCAACCCGAATGTCTACTCGGTGGTCGTCATCGGCATCGAGCCGGGTTGGACCAAGCGCATTGCCGACGGCATCCGCGAGACCGGCAAAGACGTGGCAGAGTTCTCAATCGAACAGAACGGTGACTTCGAGACCATCCGGCGCGCTTCATGGGCCGCCAAGGATTTTGTCCACAAGGCCACCGAGGTCCAGCGCGAGGAATGCTCGATCAACGAGCTTTGGATTTCGACCAAATGCGGTGAAAGCGACACGACAACGGGTCTGGGGTCCTGCCCAACCGTTGGCAACATGTATGACAAGTTGCTGCCCGAAGGGATCACCGGGTTCTTTGGTGAAACCTCGGAAATCACCGGGGCGGAACATATCTGCCAGAAACGCGCCATCAACGAAGAGGTCGGCGAGCGCTGGTACAAGATGTGGAAGGCCTATCAGGACGATGTGATCTTTGCGCATCAAACCGATGATCTCAGCGACAGTCAGCCAACCAAGGGCAACATCGAAGGTGGCCTGACCACCATTGAGGAAAAGGCGCTTGGCAACCTCGAAAAGATCGGCCGGACTTCGCAGTATATCGACATTCTGGAACCTGCCGAGCAACCTAACTCGGGCAAAGGCCTGTACTTCATGGACAGTTCATCAGCTGCGGCGGAATGTGTGACGCTGATGGCGGCGGGCGGTGCTGTGATCCATACCTTCCCGACAGGTCAGGGCAACGTGGTGGGCAACCCGATCGTTCCGGTCATCAAGATCACCGCGAACCCGCGTACAGTGCGCACCATGGGCGAACATGTGGATGTTGATGTTTCAGGCATCTTGCGGCGCGAACAAACCATCGATCAGGCTGGTGATGCTCTGATCGATATGATCCGCAGGACAGCAAACGGCCGTAACACCGCGGCAGAGGCGCTGGGACATCGGGAATTCTCGATGACAAAACTGTATCGCAGCGCATAGTAACCTCAAGGCGGCCATTGCATATGCGGTGGCCGTCTTTCTCTTGAACCGAGGTCCAGAATGGGCGCGGCTCGAGGTGTTTGGCCACTAAGGCAGGGCGGGGTCCTGGGCAACAGATCAGAACCTTTAATTCTGAAAGTACTTATCAAGTTATGATGCACCAAGCCCTGCTCGTTGACATCGCCGAAACTCACTGGGAGTGCTTTACATGTATAAATCCATATTGATCCCCGTTGCCATTGATCATGAAGAGTTGGTTGCCGAGAAAATCACCACTGCCCGCAAGCTTTTGGCAGCTGACGGAAAGATCACACTACTTACAGTTCTGGAACAAATCCCGGGTTTTACAGCGGAATTCGTGACAGTGAAATCCGAGAACCATCTGACCAACAAAATCATGGGAACCCTAAAGTCGATCGCCGGAGAAGCGACCGATATAAACTGCCAGGTAGAAACGGGAAAGCCAGGGCTGCGCATTACCGAGTTCGCACGGGAAATCGGCGCTGATTTGATTGTTGTCGGAGCGCATCACCCATCGGCAATGGACTATTTTCTCGGATCAACGGCAGCGCGTGTTTCTCGTCGGGCATCGTGTTCCGTCTTGATTCAGCGACCGCAATCTTGAAAATTCTCTAAGCGTCGACCCGAACGCCACAGCTGCGTTGCGAGAAGCAGGTGGCACGGCACCACTCCATGGGTTCGCGCCCCTGTTGGATGTTTTCAACCGTGTGCGATCGACGCCAGCGAGAATTGCCCAGGTGCACTATGGGAGCCGACGATTGCCTTCGAGATATGCGGACATTTACCCCTCGGAACCTTTACTAAACAGCGATGCGATCGAGCGGCCTTCGGCCGCAGGGTTGATGTCCGTTCGGTATTTCCGGGCTGACCCGGATCAGATGCCCGAGGATGTTTTCAAAGAGCATCACGTGCTTCTCAATCTCCAGACCATTCCGCACAGAGTTCGGAACTGGAGGGATGGTGAGTTGCGGGATTTCATGTTTCACAAGGATGAAATCATCGTCACTCCGGCTGGTATGCGATCGGGTTGGCAATGGTACGCGACGTCTGATGTCATCGTTATCACGCTGGACCCGGCTAAGGTTGAGCGCTTTGCTCAGTCCGAGCTGGGCATGCTGCTTGACCCGCAGCAATTTCGGGATTTGCCGCAGTTCTCGGACCCTGATCTGTGCACGGCTGGCGTTATACTGCGCGACGCATTGGAATCGACCGACATGTCTTCGGTCGTGATGTTCGAAGCCATGAGCCGCGTATTCCTAGTGAAACTGCTCCAGAAATATGGAAAACGCCGGATCGAAGATGTTCAGTTGTCATCCCGCTTCACATCCCGGCATTACCAGCGCGTTTTGGCCTTTGTACAGAACCGGCTGGATCAGACCATAACCGTTGAGCAGCTCGCGACCGAGACGGGAATGAGCCCTTCGCACTTCGCACGCATGTTCAAAGAGACGTTGGGCACGACCCCGATGCAATATGTCATGGCCTACCGAATTGAACAGGCGATGAAGATGATGCAGGACCAGCAGCGTCCTCTGGGTGATATCGCTTTGGAATGTGGCTTTTCCGATCAGGCTCATTTCACGCGCAGCTTTAAACAGGTGGTGGGACAAACCCCCAAGGCTTATCGCGCGGCCAACATGGCTTGATGCAGGATCATTCAAAAACACAGCAGTCCGGTGCAATCAAGTGAACCTCCGGCAACGTATCTCTTTCGTCATCGGGCTTGCGCCCATCCAGACAGACTTTGGGAGATATCGCGATGAAAACCCTCGCTTTGAATACCGCTGCGGCTTTAATGGCCTCGACAGCTGCCGTCGCACAGGTCGAAACCCGCATTGTCACCTTTGAGAATGAAGGTGCCACCCTATCCGGCACACTGTACCTACCCGAAGAACGCGGCGATGCACCTTTGCCAACGGTCGTGGTCACAGGGGCCTGGACCTCGGTACAAGAACAGATGCCGGCGAACTATGCCCGGGAAATGGCCGAACGCGGATTTGCCGCCTTCACCTTCGATTTCCGGGGCTGGGGTAAATCCGGCGATCTGCCGAACCAAGCGCGCTTTGTCGAAAGCCCCGAAGCCAAGACCTCGGACATCAAGGCAGCGATCGAATTCATAGCGACCCTGCCAGAAGTGGACGCCGAGCACATCAATGGGCTGGGTATCTGCGCCTCAGCGGGTTATATGGTCGATGCCGTCTCGGGCAACCCGCTGGTTCAGCGACTTGGTTTGGTTGCTCCCTGGCTGCAGAACGCCGAAATTGTTGAGGCCGTCTACGGCGGCGCAGAAGGTGTTGCCGGCTTGCTTCAAGTCTCTCGGGCTGCCGAAGCCGCCGGGGGCCAGATCATTCCTGCCGCGGGTCCAGAAGGTGCCGAAGGCGTGCTGATGCCGATCGGTGGTTACTACTATGAGGCTGACCGTGGGGCGATTCCGGAATATGATGACAAATGGAACAATGCAGGCTGGGAAGGCTGGCTGACCTACCATCCCGCCGACAACCCACAGCGTCTGGATAAACCGCTGACCATTGTTCACTCTGAAAGCGCAGCGATCCCGCAGGGCGTGCAGACCTTCCTTGCCGGATTTGCCGGTGACGCGACTGCGCAGTGGCTCGAGGATGTCACGCAGTTCGATTTCTACGACAACCCCGAGGACGTGACACGGGCGGCCGACGCCGTTGCCGACCACTTCCGCGCCGGATTGGATAATTGATCCTGCTGATCAGGCGTCGGGCCTCGCTATCCGACGCCTCATTCCCTTGGAGACCCCTATGACCCGAAAACTTCAACTAGCACTCGCGGTCGCGACCATTATGGGAGGCAACGCAATGGCCGATACCCCCGAAGACAATATGAAAGTGGTTCAGAACTTTTTTGCGGCTTACGGCTCGAACGACCTTGATGGAATCGCCGCAGTCATGGACGAGGACGTACAATGGCACATTCCCGGCCGCCATCCGCTGAGCGGCACCAAAAACGGTCGGGATGAAGTTTTGGCCTTCTTCGCCCAATTGGGCGCAGCTGGGTTTCAGGCTGACCCGATCTACTTTGGCGCGGATGAAACCCATGTTGTAGATATTCACCGAGGCTGGTCCAACGCCGAAGGTAAGCCGAATGTCGATACCATCTGGGCGCTGGTCTACCGGATCGAGAACGGAAAGATCGTCGAGGCCACCAATCTCAGTGCCGATCAGGATGCGGCAAATGCGTTTTTTTGGTCGCAATACACCTTAGCGCCCGTGCCTGAACGCTTGGCTAATGAATGAAGCAGGCGCAGCAACGTACGTTGCTTTGTCCAACTCTGACAAAGGACCCGGATATGAAACGATCCCTCATCGCCATGCTCACCGCCATAACAATGATTGGAGGCCCTGCATTGGCCGATCAAACCGACATCACCCGCACCCTAACGGATATCGCTGCAGGCGCAGACCGGCATGATTGGACCCGTGTAAGGGATGCGTTCGCCGATCACGTCACCATTGACTACACCAGCCTTTGGGGTGGAGACCCGGCAACCCAACCCGCTGACGAACTTGTTGCGGGCTGGGCCGCCTTCCTGCCCGGGTTTGACAGCACGCATCACATGGTGACCAACCACGCAATCACCTCAGTTTCAGAAACCGCCGCGACAGCGCAGGCTGATTTCACCGCCACCCACCGTCTTGACGATGGCCTATGGGTTTTGGGCGGCCGCTATGACTATGCGCTGGAAAAAACAGGTGACCGCTGGGTTGTGACAACGATGACGATGACCGCTCTTTGGGAAACCGGCGACCGTGGTCTCGTCGCCCTCGCCGGTGAACGCGGGACCGGGGCTAACTGACATCAGTTAACGCTGCATCGTTGCGCGCCGGTTGCCTTGCCAGAGCGATGTTGGCAATCTCACTATTAGGCTTTGCTTTCGGTTAACTGACGAAAATTCAAAGGAAACCTCATGACCGAACAACGTATCGCACTTGTGACCGGAGCCAATCGAGGCATCGGCAAAGAAGTCGCCCTACAACTGGCCCGCGATCATGGATTATTTGTTTTGGTAGCATCGCGCGACCCGCAAAAGGGACAATCCACGGCCGAAGAGATTGGGCATGGAGCTAAGGCCTTGCAACTGGACGTGTCCGATCAGAGCTCGGTCAACGCTGCCTTTGATAAGATCAACTCCGAATACGGATATCTCAACATACTGGTAAACAATGCAGGCGTTGACTACGACACGGATCAGCACGCGCTCAGCGCCGACCTGGTGCGCGTGCGCCGTGCTTTTGAGACCAACTTCTTCGGAGCCTGGGCAACAACCATTTCGGCCGTTCCTTTGCTTCAAAATGGTCATGATGCCCGGATTGTAAACGTGTCTTCCGGCTCAGGAGCGCTGACAGGCATGTCATCCAGCACTCCCGGATATGGCATCTCGAAAACAGCGCTCAATGCACTGACCATCAAGACTGCGGCTGATTTGAAGCCCGAAGGCATCCTTGTTAACGCAGTGTGCCCCGGCTGGGTCGCCACTGACATGTGCGGGGGTGGTCGCCCGGTTCCCGAAGGGGCCAAGGGCGTCGTGTGGGCTGCAACACTGCCCGTGGACGGTCCAACAGGTGGTTTCTTTCGGGATGGGGTGCAAATTGATTGGTAGGATTTATCCCGGTGCCATGAAATCGATCAGTTTCCTGACACGCTCGGGCAACAGGCGACGGCTGGGATAAACCACATACATGTCTCGAGTCAGCGGGACAGTATTCTCAACTTCCAGTCGTCGCAGATCGCCCTCCACCATATCCTTCGGCAACATCGCTATCCCCAGATTACGACGAGCGGCCTGTGCTATGACATCAAGGTCGCCAATATTATGGGCTATGTGGGCTGGATTCACCGTCTCTCCCGTTTCCAGTACCCAAGGTTGACCCGCCATCAGCGCAGGAAGAGTCTGGAACTTCGGTCGCATTAAAGGACCCGAAAGCCCGTGCTCTCGAATGAAGCCCTGCCCTGCGCAAAAACAATATGGAACTGACCATAACCGCTTGGCAACAAGACCGGAGTCCGCAAGCGGACCGACCCGAAAGGCGAGGTCGATATTGTCCGCGAAAAAATCCAGCATGATGTTAGTCGTCGTCAGTTCAAGCTGGACCTGAGGATTTTGTTCCGCGAAATCCACCAGCTTTGGCCCTATCGTTGTACGAGCTGCCAAGGGTGGGGCCGTAATGCGGATCGTGTGGTGCCGCGTGTCATCGGTAAAACCCGCAACACGCTGAAGCGCTTCAATCGGATCCTGACAACGATCCAGAAGACGGCGCCCCTCTTCGGTCAGGCGCACCTGCCTTGTCGTGCGCTCGAATAACTTAGCGCCCAGATGATCCTCTAACTTGGCAATCCTGCGGCTAATCCTGCTAAGCGGAATACCCAGACGATCTGCAGCTTTGGAAAAGCTGAGGTGGTGGGCGACAACAGTAAACAGGCCAAGGTCGTTGAAGATCATAATACTATCTATGAGATAATTCCTTCTAAATTCAACTATTATCACGAAATGGCGTCATCGCTATCTTCTGCGAAACAAAAGGAGATGCATCATGCCGTACGCGATAGAAATCACCCAAACTGGCGGGCCCGAAGTTCTGCGAAGTGTTGGCCAAGCTGTCGCACAGCCCGGTGCCAGAGAAATCCTGATCCGTAATCATGCCGGGGCGGTGAATTTTATCGATACGATTATTCGCCGTGGCGAAATGCCAGAGGGCATGATGCCAGACCTGCCCCATGTACCCGGCGTTGAAGGTGCCGGAATCGTCGAAGCGACGGGCAAAGATGCCGTTGGTTTCGCCGTGGGTGATCGCGTCGCATGGATGGGCCCGATTGGTGCGGGCGGCTACGGTACGCATTCCGTAATAAGTGCACCTTATGTAACCAAAATTGCCGATACCATCGCCTTTGAAACCGCAGCAGCAATCCCTGTCAACGCAATGACGGCCTATCACATGCTGGTCAATCTGGGCGGTGCGGCGGCCGGAAGATCCGTACTGGTGCATGCGGCTGCAGGCGGAGTGGGCACGATGGCCCTACACATCGCCAAGCATCTGGGCATGACTGTGATCGCTTCGGTCAGCACTGAAAAGGTCGGATACGCCCAGGCGCAAGGAGCAGATTTTGTCATCGACTATCGTACTCAGGACGTGGCAACGCTGGTGTCAGAGATCACAAGTGGCCGCGGTGTTGATCTGACGTTGAATCCGGTTTCCGGTGACTCCTTGAAATCAGACCTTGATGCGCTGGCTCCCCTTGGAACGGCTGTGCTCTTCGGATTCCTTGCCGGGCCGCCAGCTGGCGATTTTGCCGAGGATCTGGCGAAACACTTCCAGAAATCTGTCTCAGTGCGGGTCAGCGATATTTACACGTATTTTTCCAACCGACCAACTGCATTCGGCGCGGACATGACCAAGGTATTCAAGCTGTTGGAAACTGGCATTCTGCGTCCTCAGATCACCACATACCCAATCGCCAAGGCCACGGAAGCGCATCGCCGCCTAGAGGCGGGCGAAACCACCGGCAAGTTGGTGCTCAGCATCGATTGACTCATCCAACAGACACGACAAGCAAGGAACCAAAGCAATGAACTCGGTTTTCGAAACGGCCCTCATCGGCAAACACGTTGTTATCATTGGCGGCAGCAGCGGCATGGGTAAGGTCACCGCAAAGCTGGCGGTGGCGCTAGGTGCGAAAGTTACCATCGCCAGCCGGAGTCTCGCCAAGCTGGAGGCAGCAGCGGCAGACATCGGAGGCGGAGTTCAGATCGCACCGGTCGATACCACAAACGAAACTGGCATGAAGTCCTGGGCCAGCGGCCTTGAAAAAGTAGATCATCTGGTCATCTCTGCCTCAAGCGTAGCGCGTGGGGCCTTCGCCGAATTGCCAACCACTGACCTGCGCGCGATGTTCGAGGCTAAATTTATTGGGCCCTATGTGGCGGCGCGTGAAGTCTTGCCTGTCTTGACTGAAGGCGGCTCCATCACCTTCTTTTCTGGCGTCCTCAGCCGCCGACCCTCTGCCGGTGCAACGGGTCTTGGGGCCGTGAACGCGGCGGTCGAAGCCCTGTCCAAGGGGTTGGCACTAGAGTTATCAGGCCGTGCGCGCGTGAACTGCATCAGCCCTGGAATGGTTGCGACCGAGGCTTACGCGGCAATGTCCAATGAGGCTCGCGAGGCCATGTTCGCTCAGGTTGGTAACAGCCTGCCCGTCGGACGCATTGGTGAGGCCGAGGACATCGCCCAAGCTGTGATAATGGCAATGACAAATGGCTATCTCACGGGCGCTGTGCTGGATGTGGATGGTGGTCACCTGGTGCGTGGCTGAATGGCCAATGCGGATTGGCCTGATCCAATCAGGGCTCTTCCGCGTGATACAGACCTAGCTGATGGCGACGCTTGTGAAAGGTCGCCACTCTTTCGACGATCTCGTCGCTGGCCACAGCAATGACGAAGGACAAAAGCGTTTCGAGCAATGCGATAGTACTTACTGATGACGGGAAGAATTGCGGCGTATCCGCCGAGATGACGAACCCGTGTTGTGCATTGCGCAGAACAGGGCTGGCTGGGCTATCAGAAAGACCGACCACCGTCATGCCCTGCTCTCGGGCAACTTGCACCGCCTCGACCACTTCATTCCGATAAGGTTTGCAGGTCATCGCAATTAGTACATCGCGTTTGTCCGCCCATGCCAGATCGTCAATCGGATTTGATCCGGCGCGCGGGATAGCATGAAACTGCACCATGCCCGTCGAGGCCAGATAAACAAAGTTTCGCGCATTCGAATTGTTCACGCCAACGCCCAGTACGAACACGTTACGCGAATTCCAGATATCTTCAGCGGCGGCTTTCAGCTGTTCGGACGAGATATTGGCAAACGTCTCCTCGACGTTGCGCAGAGCGTCCTGAACCATATCCGCATAAAGCCCGCCCATATTGCCGGACTTACGAATATCCTGCAGCCAACGCGCGCGCTCCGGGAAATCGGCCTGCCCGCGCCGGATCGCCTCGCGGAAGGGAACCCGGAAATCTTCGTAGCCTTCGAACCCCACCTGCCGCGCCATTCGGACAATGGTATTGGGTTTCACATTGGCGGCTTCAGCAATTTCGCGTACAGTCGATACGCCCACGTCGCGCGGGTTCTCAAGCACATAGGTCGCAGCCTTGCGTGCCTCGGGTGTCAACTGAGACAGTTCTTCCGCCAGCCGTTCCAAAACTAAATTTGATACATCTGTCCCATTCATGATTGACGATGGTATTTTTGTTTGCATACGGTGTCGAGACCAAATCGACTCAGGGGGCCGGACCGATGTCTTTCAGCTCACTCCCGCGCTTGATTGAGGTCACCGTAAATGCATCGACGGAGTTTGCCGCATGGCCCAATCCGAGACAATGAAGGCGATGGTCACCATGGGGCACGGTGATCTGGATAAGATGGTCTGGCACGAAAACTGGACCTGCCCCACTCCCAAACCGGGCGAAGTTCTGATCAAGGTTGGTGCCTGTGGCCTGAACAATACCGACGTAAACACTAGGTCCGGCTGGTATTCTAAAACAGTCAGCGATGCGACCACCGGCGGCGCGTTTGAAGAGGTCGGCACTGATGACCCAACCTGGGGCGGAGCGCCACTGGCCTTTCCGCGCATTCAAGGGGCGGATGTCTGTGGGCAGATCGTTGGAGTCGGGGACGACGTGGATCCAAACCGCTTGGGCGAGCGTGTGATAACCGATTGCTGGTTGCGCGATCCGACCGATCCGATGAACAAGGACAAAACCGGCTACTTCGGATCAGAGCGAGATGGCGGCTTTGCCGAATACACAACGATCCCGGCTGTCAATGCGATAGCCATCCAATCAACACTTTCGGATGCTGAGCTGGCAACCTTCTCCTGTTCCTACTCAACCGCCGAAGGCATGCTGACCCGCGCCAAGGTCACCGCGGCTGACACTGTTCTTGTTCCGGGTGCATCTGGCGGCGTCGGTGGCGCTCTGGTTCAACTGGCCAAGCGCCGAAATGCGCGGGTCATCGCGATGGCATCGGAGGTTAAGCACGACAACGTGGCCCTCTTGGGTCCAGATGTCATCCTGCCACGCGCACCCGATGATCTGCGTAAATCGTTGGGGGACGAAAAGATCACGGTCGTTGCCGACGTAGTGGGCGGGTCATACTGGCCGCAGCTTATCAGCATTCTTGAACGCGGCGGACGCTATACCTGCTCGGGCGCCATCGCGGGCCCTATGGTCGAGTTCGATTTGCGGACGTTCTACTTGCGCGATCTGACCTTTACAGGCTCGACCGTCATCGACCCCGAAGTAATGCAAAATCTTGTACGTTATATCGAAGCGGGCGAAGTAAAACCGGCCCTGGCCGCAACCTACCCTCTAAGCCAATTGCATGAGGCACAAACCGCCTTCATCGCGAAGAAACACACCGGAAACATCGTGGTGATCCCATGACGTTGGATGATGTTTTAATGGCCGCCAGGCGATTGCATCAGAACCACCCGGATTTGGCGGGTTTTGGGGGTTGGCCAACAGATTTATCCAGAACGGACTTACAGCCCGCACAGATTCCGGCAACCCGGCTTGTCAGCAAATTTGGTCTGAAAGGTACGCCCGAAACACAGGCATTGGTTACGGCTATTGCAGCAACTGCTGAGCAAGCGCACTGGAAACTGACCTATTCCGAATCCGAAGTCGGTGCGGATTTCTTGTCCCGATACGGGTATTACGAATTGTTCGGACCCAGCGGGCATTTCCATTCGACCCAACTACGCGGTTATGTCGCCTATTGGGGCGCAGGTCTGCAGTATGACTGGCACAGCCACCAGGCTGAAGAGCAATACCTGACGCTCGCTGGAAAAGCCTGTTTTAAGGTTGAAGGGAATGCACAGCTTGTCGGGCCGGGCCAGACCCGCCAGCATGAAAGTTGGCAAAGCCACGCCATGACGACAAGCGATCATTCAATCCTGACCTTTGTCTTGTGGCGGGGCGATGGAATGGATGATCTGCCTCGGATGGATGCCGCATGACATACTGCGTCGAGGTGAAACCAAAATGAAAATTACCGGGATTTCTGTCTTTCAAATCGACCTGCCATTGGAGCATCCATACTGGCTGTCAGGCGGGCGATTGAAGTTTGAGAAGCTCGATGCGACGCTGGTCAAGATTGAAACCGACAAAGGGCTTGTTGGTTGGGGCGAAGGCACGCCCTGGGGGCATACCTATGTACCCGCCCACGGCCCCGGCATACGGGCCGGGATCGAGACGATGGCACCGTTTGTTCTTGGCCTCGACCCGCGGCGAGTTCTGGATGTTGAACGCGCGATGGATCAGGCCCTACCCGGACATCTCTACGCCAAAAGCCCGATTGACATGGCGTGTTGGGACATAGCCGGTCAGGTTGCTGGTCTTCCGATTGCTGATTTGATGGGGGGAGGGTCGCGTACGCCGCGCCCAATCGCATCCTCCGTAGGAGCCAAGACAATCGAAGAAACCCGCGCCGTCATCGAACGATACCGGCAGCGCGGCTATATCGCTCATTCCGTCAAAATCGGCGGCGATGTGGCCCGTGATATCGCCCGAATCCGTGACGTGGAAAGCCTGCGCAATCCCGAAGACATCATCCTCTATGACGTCAATCGCGGCTGGTCGCGGCAGCAGGCATTACGCGTGATGAGTGCGGTCGAAGACCTCAATGTCATGATCGAACAGCCTTGCGAAACACTGGATGACATTGCCGCGATCTCAGGCAAACATGCTTCGCCTGTTTCGGTTGATGAAAGCCTTGTTACCCTTCAGGACGCGACGCGCATAGCCCGCGATGGCATTGCCGAAATATTCGGCATTAAGCTCAATCGGGTCGGCGGGCTGACCAAAGCGGCCCGAATGCGCGATGTCGCGCTGGCGCATGGGATTGACATGTTTGTAATGGCAACCGGTGGTTCTGTGCTGGCGGATACCGAAGCGCTGCATCTGGCGGCGACAATTCCGGATGCGAATTGTCATGCTGTCTGGGCCTGTCAGGACATGATCACCGTCGATATCGCCGGTGGGCGTGGGCCGAGAAACGTGGACGGCCACCTGCATCTTCCCGAAACACCCGGCCTTGGCGTTCACCCAGATGAAGATGCGTTGGGTGATCCTGTGGCGATCTACCGGTAACGATACACGCCTCTTGTGCAAGTTCGATAACGGTCATCTGCCGAGGTTGACCTTGCCGCTTCGCCATGGGAACGATGCGCGATGGCTTAGTCGAACAGGATAGCGCGATGAAGATCGAACCCTTTGGCGTCGAAATCTGGATGGATGAATGGGAAACCCGCTGCGCCTTTAACCTCGCAGAGACTTGCGTCGAGAGCCTGAGTATCGCCGAGCTTTTGAAGCTTTCCGGCAAAAACTCGGATGATCTGTCTGAATTGCTGGGGATGAAAATGACCTATGGCGCGATCCGGGGCTCGGACCGGCTGCGCGATGCGATTTGTAGCCTATATGACCAGCAAAAGCGTGAGAATGTCATCGTCACCCATGGCACCATCGGTGCCAACATGCTGGTCCACAAAACGCTGGTCGAGCGCGGCGACAAGGTGGTGGCCGTCGTGCCCACCTATCAGCAACACTATTCCATCCCGGCCAGCATCGGCGCGGAGGTGACGCAGATCCATCTACGGGCCGAGAACGCTTATTTGCCCGATCTCGAGGAGCTGCGCGCCGCCGTAACTCCGGGCACCAAACTGATTGCCATCAACAACCCCAACAACCCAACCGGTGCGGTGATGGATCGCGCGTTCCTGCTTGAGATCGTCGAAATCGCACGCTCCGCTGGAGCATGGTTGCTGTGTGATGAAGTCTATCGCGGTACCGGGCAAGAAGGTTCGGGCATGACGGATGCGGTTGCAGATCTTTATGAGAAAGGCATTTCAACCGCGGGCATGTCCAAGGCGTTTTCGCTGGCAGGGCTGCGACTGGGTTGGATTGCGGCCAACCCAGAACTGATCGAAGCGGTTTCGATCCATCGGGACTATGACACGATCTCGGTCGGCATGATCGACGACCATTTCGCCGCGCTTGCGCTGGAAAACAACGACAAGGTTCTGGCGCGCAGCCACGCCATAACGCGCGGCAACCTCGCCATGCTGGAAGAATGGGTCGAAAGCGAGCCCAAAATCAGTTGGGTCAAACCCAAGGCCGGAACAACCGCGCTGTTGCACTACAATTTCGACATGCCCTCGCGCGAGTTCTGCGTGAAACTGCTGCAGGAAACCGGCGTGATGTTCACACCGGGCTCTGCCTTGAGTCTCGAAGGCTGTGTTCGGATCGGTTACGCCAATACCCCGTCGATCATTCGCGAAGGGCTGGAAAAAGTCTCCACCTTCCTTGCGAAGCTCGACTAGCGCCTCATCGACTGGTCGTTGTGGAACAGATGCACCTTTTCGGGTGCCGCCGTGACCGAGACGGTTTTTCCTCGCAGATTGCGCTGAACACCAGGTAGTTTTGCAATCACGGCCTCCCGTCCATCCGGGACTGCAAAGTAAAGCAGCGTGACCTCACCCAAAGCTTCGGTGAAATCCACCAAGCCGGAATAAATTGGTGTTCCATCAGTGATATTTAAGTCCTCAGGCCGGACACCGATATTGACCTTTTTGCCTTCGTCAGCGGCATCCGTCGGGATTGATGAGATTGCCACGCCGCCATCATCCAGCGTGACGGTTGTTGTCTCTCCTGTCGCGGTAATGGTCCCGGGCAGCAGGTTCATTGCTGGTGAGCCGATGAACTGCGCGACAAACTCGTTATCTGGCGTCTCATAGAGTTCCAGCGGCGTGCCGACCTGCGCAATTCCCTTATTGGCCAAAACCACAATACGGCTGGCGAGTGTCATCGCCTCGACCTGATCGTGGGTAACGTAAATCATCGTGCTGTCGGGCATCGCCTCTTTCAGGCGTGCAATCTCGATCCGCGTCGCCACGCGCAGGGCAGCGTCGAGGTTCGAAAGCGGCTCGTCGAACAAATATACTTTGGGGTCGCGCACGATGGCACGACCGATGGCAACGCGCTGGCGTTGTCCACCAGACAATGCCTTGGGCAGGCGATCCAGCAGGGGTTCAAGCTGTAGAATCTGGGCCGCGCGCTCCACGGCGGCATCAACCTCAGCGCTCGGCATCTTGGCGATCTTGAGCGCGAAGGCCATGTTTTCGCGCACCGTCATATGCGGGTAAAGCGCATAGGACTGAAACACCATCGCGATGCCGCGTTGCGCAGGTGGCACATCGTTCACCACCTGCCCTTCGATCTCAAGCGTACCGCCAGTGATCTTTTCAAGGCCCGCGATCATCCTCAGCAAAGTGGATTTTCCGCAACCTGACGGGCCGACAAAGACAATCAGTTCGCCTTGCTCGATCTCGAGATCGATATGTTTCAGAACATCGACAGGACCATAGGATTTGGCTACATCCGTAAGCTTGAGTTCCGACATGGTTTACCTCTTTTCCCGAGCCAATAGACAGAATTGAGCGGCATCCAGCGTCACGTTGCTTTCCCCGCGAACGCCGCCCAACTCCTCCCCGATCACTTGCCAGTCACCTTCTGGCAGGGTCACGTCAACCGGACAGTCACCCAGATTGAAGGCGCAGAAGACCTGCTCGGCTTCATCCTCTCGGGTGAAGGTCAATACCGAACCGATTTGTGACATCCCTGTCTGCGCGCCGGACATCAGCGCTGAGTGCGCATGACGCAATGCAATCGCATGGCGGTAGTGGTGCAGCATCGACGCTGGATCTTTCTCCAACCGATCCACCGCCCGCTCGGCCTGCGCAGCGCTGACTGGCAACCAGGGACGGCTCGTGCTGAACCCGGATTGTTCGTCCTGTGCGGTCCAGACCATCGGAGTACGGCAGCCATCGCGACCTTTGAATTCAGGCCAGAATTCAATGCCATAGGGGTCTTGCAAATCTTCGAACGCAACATCTGCCTCGGGCAGGCCCAGTTCCTCACCCTGATAAAGACAGGCTGAGCCACGCAGGCACATCATGAGAACGGCGTGCTGCCGGACAGCTGCATCGTCCAAACCCCAACGCGAAGCATGGCGTTGCACGTCGTGGTTTGAGAAGGCCCAGCATGGCCATGCATCACCTGCCTTGTCCTCAAGCTGGTCAAAAACCTGCTTTGCGTAAGCTGCCGTCAAAGCCCGCTTTTCGAGGAACTCGAAAGCATAACACATGTGCATCCGTTTATCGCCGCTGGTGTATTCGCCCATAATCTCAAGCCCGCGCTGCGCGTCGCCGACCTCACCCAGACAGGCGCGGCCCTCGTATTCGTCAGTCAGGGCGCGTAGCCTTTCCAGGAAGGCGATATTCTCGGGCTGACTTTTGGAATAGAGGTGATCCTGATGGTTATACGGGTTCACCATCGGCGCAATTGATGAGTTCCTCTGATCCATCGGCAGGCCCGGATTGTCACGTAGCTGGGCGTCGTGGAAATAGAAATTGATGGTGTCCAGACGGAAGCCGTCGACCCCCATATCCAGCCAGAAGCGCGCCACATCCAGCAGGGCATCCTGGACATCCTTGCAATGGAAGTTCAAATCTGGCTGCGAAGTCAGGAAGTTGTGCAGATAATACTGCAAACGCCGCGCATCCCACTGCCAAGCCGAACCGCCAAAAATCGATAACCAGTTATTCGGAGGTGTCCCGTCAGGCTTGGGATCGGCCCAGACATACCAATCGGATTTCGGATTATCTCGGCAGGTGCGGCTTTCACCAAACCACGGGTGCTGATCTGAGGTGTGGGATAGCACAAGATCGATCATCACCTTCAGCCCGTGTGCATGGGCCTCATCTAACAACTCTTTAAAGTCCGCCATAGTGCCGAACATTGGATCGACATCGCGGTAGTCGCTGACGTCATAACCGAAATCCTTCATCGGAGATTTGAAGAACGGCGAAATCCAGATTGCATCAACCCCCAGCGAGGCGATGTAGCCTAGCCGCTGGGTGATACCCTTTAAGTCTCCGATCCCGTCACCGTTGCTGTCCTGAAAGCTGCGCGGATAGATCTGATAGATCACCCCGCCCCGCCACCAATCTGACGCCGACTTGATTTTTTCGAATGCTTTCGCGTTGGTCTGCACGTTCATCACACGCCCTTATTTTACGGAACCGGCCAGCAAGCCGCGAACCAGATATTTCTGCATTGCAAAGAAGACTGCCAACGGCACCGCGATTGAGACAAACGCCGCCGTGGCCAAGATTTCCCAGTTACCGCCCCGCGTACCCAGCAGTTCGACGATACGGTTGGTCATTACCGTTGTCTGGCCGCTGGCATCGATCAGGAAGACTTTGGCAACCAGCAGATCGTTCCATGTCCAGAGGAACTGGAAGATCGCAAAGGATGCCAGTGCCGGAAAGCTAAGCGGCAGGATCAACTTGGTAAAAATCTGAAACTCGGTTGCGCCATCTACCCGGGCGTTCTCAATCAGGTCACGAGGCAGCCCGGCCATGTAGTTACGCAATAGGTAGATCGCCAATGGCATCCCGAACCCGGTATGGGCCATCCAGACCCCCAGGTATCCTTTGCCGATCCCGATATTGAGATGCAGTTTCAGCAACGGGATCAGCGCCAGCTGCAATGGCACCACCAATAGGCCAACCACCGCAGCGATCAGCAGGGCACGCCCCGGGAAATCCATCCATGCCAGCGCGTAAGCCGCAAATGCTGCGACAAGAATCGGGATAATCGTCGCCGGGATCGTCACCGTCAGGGTATTGAAGAACGCCTTGCCCATACTGTCGGAACTGCTTTCGTTGAAGAGAACATGGGCATAGTTTTCCAAGGTGAATTCAGGCGGCAGAGTAGTCGTCACAAACACGCGAGGGCCGCGCTTGCCCGAAAACTCTTCTGCGTTTTCCATCCGATAGTCACCGTTGGCCTGAACCGTGATCGTCCCGCCACGACGAAGCTCAGCCGTTTCGCCCGGAGCAAAGGCATCAATCGCACGGGAATTCACACCCCATCGCGAAATGTCCGAGGCCCGATCACCATCGAAGATATTGCCTTCGATCACATAGAGACCATCCTGCAAAACTTGTGTTTCAGGTGCCGCCGCGCGCAGAGTCAGGTTTTGTTCCGACGGGAAGAGCGCCCGCCACCAGCCGCTGCTGGATATCTGGTCCGCTGTTCTGAATGACGAGATCAACAAACCGAGTGTTGGGAAAACCCAAAGCACCACAAGCAGCACAACCGAGGCGTGAACGACCCATCTAAGGGCTGGGCGGGTTCCTGCAATATCGCTCATAACCCCGTCCTCCTACTGCATTTCTTTGCGCGCATTGCGCACGTTCCAGATCAGGATCGGCGTCACCAGCAACATGATCACCATGGCGGATGCCGATCCCACGCCCCAGTCATTGGCGCGGAACATCTTGTCGTACATGTAATTGGCCAGAACCTGCGTCTCCCACTGGCCGTTGGTCATCGCAAAAACGATGTCAAAGACCTTGAGGACCACGATGGTGATGGTGGTCCAGACCACCATGATCGTGGTTTTGATCTGCGGCACTTTGATCTTGAAGAAAATCTGGAACGGATTGGCCCCGTCCAGAATGGCGGCCTCGATGGTCTCTTCCGGGATGCCGCGCAGCGCGGCGGACAGAATGACCATGGCAAAGCCAGTTTGTATCCAGACCAGAACGATCATCAGGAAGAAATTGTTCCAGAAAGGCAGGGTCAGCCAAGTGTGCGTTTCGGTTCCACCAAAGAAGATGTAGATCGCGTTCAGGACGCCGATCTGATCCTGATCGGCCGGACGCGCATCATAGACCAGTTTCCAGATTACCGAGGCGCCAACGAAAGAAATCGCCATCGGCATAAAGATCAACGACTTGGCGACGTTACCCCAGCGGATGCGATCCGTCAGCTGCGCCACGAGCAGGCCAAATGCGGTGGACATGGCAGGTACAACAATCAGCCAAAGCATGTTGTTGCGCATCGCCTCCCAGAATTTCGGCTCGGCTACCATCTGGGTATAGTTGTCAAAACCCGCCCATTCATATCCGCCTCCGGCTACGCGATCAGTCAGCGACAGGCGCAGCGTCTCAAACACCGGATAGGCAAGATAGACCCCAAGGGCGAGGATCGCGGGAAGCAGAAACAGCCAGGGCCGGATCATATTCGCGCGGTTGATATTGCGACCCGCGTTCGGTCCACGCGCAGGGAACAGGACTTTATCCAGAAATTGGTTGGACAGGTAGAAATAGCCCACGCATCCCGACACACCGATTACGATTGTTAGCAGGCCCTGAATTGCCGGATTCATGGCGTCCTCTCCCTTGCTAGGGTTTCGGGCAACCTGATTGAAAGGTTGCCCGAAGGTTCAGCGGATTACTTGATTGCGTCCCAAGATGACTGGATTTCGCCGGTGACTTCTTCGGCGGATTTCCCGCCAGTATAGTCAACCATGCCGGTCCAGAACGTACCCGCACCCACGGCGCCCGGCATTAGGTCCGAGCCGTCGAAGCGGAAGGTGGTCGCGCCCAGTAGAATGTCACCCAGACCGCGCAGAGTATCATCCTTATAGGCTTCGGTGTTCACGCCCTTATGCGGGGTCAGGAATCCGGTTTGTGCCATCATGACTTCATGTGCAATCGGTTGCTTGAGGAACTCCATGAACGCGCTGGTCGCATCCGATGGATTGCTTACCGCCATCAGAGTACCGCCACCCAGAACCGGGTTACCCAAGTCCTTGTCTGCGAAAGACGGCATGTAAAAGAAATCTGCATCCAGGCCGAACTCGACATCTTCGGGGAAGAAGGCCGGAACAAAGGACGCCTGACGGTGCATGTAGCACTGGGGCGGCGATGAGAACATGCCTTTGGGGCTGTCGCGGAAGTCAGTCGAGGCGACAGCATCTGACCCACCCGAGACCTTGGCGTCATCACGCGCGAACCAGCCAAACTCTTCGATTGCGGCGATAACGCGCGGATCATCAAACGGAATCTCGTTTGTCACCCACTGGTCGTAAACCTCGGGCGGCTGAGTCCGCAGCATCATGTCTTCAACCCAGTCGGTCGCGGGCCAACCGGTGGCGGCACCCGATCCCAGGCCAATGCACCACGGGGTTTCGCCATCGGCGACGATCTGCTCGGTCAGGGCCTTCAGTTCTTCCATGCTCGTCGGCACTTCGTATCCGGCATCCTCGAAGTTTTCCGGGTTATACCAGACCAGAGACTTGACGTTCACATTGTAGAAGAAGCCATACATCTGGTCATTGCCGTCGGCGTCTTTGTAAGTGCCAAGATCAACCCAGGAATCGCCAGCCGCATAATTGTCACCAACCCAGGCCGCCATATCTTCACCCAGCGGTGTCAGCTGCCCTTTGGATGCCATGATCGCCGCCAGTCCTGGCTGCGGGAAGACCGCGATATTGGGGGCTGATCCTGCCTCGGCATCGATAACGATCTGCTGCTCGAAACTGTCGGAACCGGTATAGATCACATCTGCGCCAGTCGCCTCTTCGAAATAGGCAATCATGTTGTTGAAGTAACCGTCTTCCGGGGTCAGCCACGGACCAAAAATCGTGACCGTCTGACCGCTCAGATCCGGGGCGCTTTCGGCCCAGGCATTATAGCTGTCCCAGTTGAACGGCCCCTCGCCCGGCGCGAAGACCAAATCTTGTGCTTGTACCGACCCGGCCAGCAGAGCGATCGCCGCCGCACCCGAATAAAGTGCGTGTCTCATGAGTTCTCCTCCCAATATTTTCGGCGCAAACGAGATTCGTTTTCAAAGCGCTTTGGATGCCGTACTTTATCCGCTAACATTCAGACCCTGTCAATATCTCGCCTACTAACACCTAAAAAACTGCCATTCTAAGACATTCTCTCGAAACATGTTGACTGAGCCAGGTTTTCACAACAAAACAAATGGGCATCAATTTGAAGGCGCTTTGAGTGAAATGAACCTAAAGCAACTCTCTGAGATCCTCGGCCTTTCACAAACAACCGTCAGCCGCGCGCTGAACGGTTACCCGGAGGTCAGCGAAGGGACGCGCATCCGGGTTCAGGCTGCCGCGAACAAGCATGGTTACCGCCCCAACAGCCGCGCCAAGGGGCTGGCGACAGGGCGGTCTATGGTCATCGGCCATGTGATTCCCACCTCGTCCCGGCACGAAATGGTCAATCCGATTTTCGGAGATTTTGTGGCAGGCGCAGCCAAAACCTATGCGGCGAACAATTATGACATGATGTTCACGCACGCGCCGGACACATCAATTGAAGAATCCTATCGCAGCCTGTTCAATCGGGGCGTCGTAGACGGCGTGGTCCTGCAAGGCCCCAAGGTACGAGAGCCGCGCATCTCGGTGTTATCGCGCCTCGGCGTACCCTTCATTGTTCATGGCCGGTCGACCTACGCCAAAGAGCCATATGATTGGATCGATGTGAACAATCAGCGTTCATTCGAACGCGCTACTCGGTTTTTGATCGATCTGGGCCATCGGCGCATCGCGTTAATCAACGGACTCGAGGAAATGGATTTCGCGCGTCGGCGGAGGAACGGCTATCTGGCGGCGCTCAAAGAAACCGGGATCTCGCTTGATCCACACCTGCTGCGCAGCGCCGAGATGACCGAGATTTATGGGCATCAGACAGCTTGCGACATGCTGAAGCTCGACGACCCGCCAACAGCAATTTTGGCCTCTTCGATTATCTCTGCGGTTGGAATCCGGCGCGCACTTGAAGAACGCGACCTGAAAATGGGGCGCGATATCTCGGTGATCGCTCATGATGACGAGTTGTCATACATGCGCAATGGTATGGATGTTCCAATTTTCACCGCGACGCGCTCGTCGGTCAGACACGCGGGCGAGGTGGCTGCCGAAATGCTGATCGAGCGGATCAACGCTCCGGATGACCCACCCAAAACGCGCTTGCTGGAGGCTGAACTTGTCGTCGGCAGCTCGACGGGGCCAGCCCCAAAAAGGATGTGAGATGAAGTACAAACGCGCAGATTTCCCGCCAGATTTTCAGTTTGGCGTGGCGACGTCGGCCTATCAGATCGAGGGACACGCCAATGGGGGCGCAGGCAAGACCCATTGGGACAGTTTCGCCGCAACTCCAGGTAACGTCGCCAATGCGGAAAACGGAGATTTGGCCTGCGATCACTATAACCGGTTCGAACAGGATCTGGATCTGATCCGGAGCGCAGGCTTCGACTGTTACCGTTTTTCAACCAGTTGGGCGCGCGTGCTGCCCGAAGGGCGCGGACCGATCAATCAGCAAGGTTTGGATTTCTATGATCGCCTGACCGATGCGCTGCTTAAACGCGGCATCAAACCCTGCGCAACGCTGTATCACTGGGAACTCCCGTCACCGCTCGCCGATCTGGGCGGTTGGCGAAACCGGGATATCGCGAATTGGTTTGCAGACTTCACCGAGATCATCATGGGCCGCATAGGCGATCGGATGTTCAGCGTCGCACCTGTCAACGAGCCTTGGTGCGTAAGCTGGCTGAGCCATTTCGAAGGCCAACATGCCCCCGGCTTGCGCGACATCCGGGCGACCGCGCGCGCGATGCACCACGTGCTGCTGGCCCATGGTCGCGCAATCGAAGCCATGCGTGGATTGGGCATGTCGAACCTTGGCGCAGTGTTCAACCTTGAATGGGCGGAACCTGCTGACGACAGCGATGAGGCACAGACTGCGGCGGCGCTTTACGACGGGATTTACAACCGCTTTTTCCTGGGCGGCGCATTTAAGAAATCCTACCCTCAGAATGTTCTGGAAGGATTGGAGCCGCATCTGCCGGACAAGTGGCAGGATGATTTCGACACAATCGCGTCGCCGGTCGATTGGTGTGGGCTCAATTACTATACGCGCAAGTTGATAACGCGCGCAGATACGCCTTGGCCTTCCTTGACCGACGTCCCTGGCCCCTTGCTAAAAACGCAAATGGGGTGGGAAATTGATCCGGCAGCCCTGTCCCGTTTCCTGATCCGAACCGCGCAAGAGTATACTGGGGACCTGCCTATCTACGTGACCGAAAACGGCATGGCGAGCGCAGAACGTCAAAACGACGCTGACAGAATTGACTACTTGAACCAGCATCTTGCCGAAGTGTGTAATGCCCTGGACCACGGCGTTCCGATCAAGGGATATTTCATCTGGTCCCTTCTCGACAATTACGAGTGGGCGCTGGGATATGAAAAACGGTTCGGGCTGGTCGATGTAGATTTTGAGACGCTGGAAAGAAGGCCAAAGGATTCCTACCGCGCGTTGCAGGCCGCATTGGCCCGGGATCAGTCTGGTTGACCGTCAAGCTTTGCTACTGCGGGCACACGCCGGTTCAGTTTGGCATCTTCAAATGTGGCGTTTGGCGTTCCACCATAAGGTTCTGTGTGGCCGAGGATGACGTCAGCTCAACAAACAAGCGCTCGGCGCGCGCAAACCGTTCGAAATAGGTGAACTGGATTGAAGTCACTAACGACGGCTCCTGACACTGCACCAGATAATCGGCCTGAAATTCGGTGTGATGCGCGGCATTATCGCTGACTTGCCCTTCATCCTGAACGAAGACATCACCAACAAGCGCGACATTGGCCGTTGCAGTCACACACCCCGCTTCAGGCGGCACCTCAAAGATCTCAAGCGGTTTAGAAAGGTCCGAGATTGCGACGGCAACATCCGCCCTCGCATCTTCGTTCTCGGCAGTGTGTTCGAACCCAACAATATCTACGCCTGGCACTTCAAGCGTCAGGCTAAATCCGGTTTCAACGAATGAAATTGCCATATGACCCGCGCCATGAGTATGCGCTTCGATGGCGGTCTCTGCCTGCGCCATCAGCGCGGCTGGTATTAGCGCAAGAACAACGGCCGCGCGTTTCATTCTGTTCACCATTAACCAAACAAACCGTAGGGCATTTTAATACAATTGCGCGTCAGCGCAATGTTCGCCGGGTGCATCGGGCTCCCCAGATATGGTTAGTCAGAAATGGGAATAATACCTGACAATAAAACTCAGGTTGACATTGCTGACTATTTCACTAAGAAATTGCCGCATCCAGCCCCGCTGCATCTGCCGGGGTCCGAATCCCGCTAAGAAAGAAAAGTGTTCCACATGACCAGATTGTTCAACGCGGCCAGTGCCCTGACCTTGTGTATCGCAAGTACAGCTGTCGCCGAGGCCCCGTCCAAAGCCGATGTTCTGACCACATATTCCAATATCGCCGAAGCCAAATATGACGACAGTCTGATTGCAGCAAAGAAACTGCAAGCTGCCGTCAACGCCCTCATTGCTGACCCGTCCGATGCCACTCTGAACACAGCCCGTGCCGCATGGGTCGCCGCGCGCGTGCCGTATCAGCAGACCGAGGTTTATCGCTTTGGCAACGCCATCGTCGACGATTGGGAAGGCAAGGTGAACGCATGGCCTCTGGACGAGGGCATGATAGACTATGTGGATTCCTCTTACGGAGGCCCGAGCGATGAGAACGAGTTTGCCGCGCTGAACGTCATCGCCAATCCCAGCTTTGATCTGTCTGGCGAGACCATCGACGCCAGCGAAATTACCCCTGCCCTGCTGTCGGATACGCTGCATGAGGCTGACGGGATCGAGGCGAACGTCGCCACCGGCTATCACGCCATCGAATTCCTGCTGTGGGGTCAGGACCTGAACGGCCACGGCACGGGCGCAGGAAGTCGTCCTTATACCGATTATCTAGTTGGTGACGGCTGTACAGGTGGCAACTGCGATCGCCGCGCCCAGTATCTGAAAGCGGCAACCGATCTGCTGATCAGTGATCTGGAATGGATGACTGCCCAGTGGGCCGAAGATGGTGACGCACGTGCCGCTCTTGCCGCAAATGAAACTGCTGGCGTTAGTGCGATCCTAACCGGCATGGGTTCGCTGTCCTACGGCGAGCAGGCGGGTGAGCGTATGCGCCTCGGCCTGATGTTGAACGACCCCGAGGAAGAGCAGGACTGCTTCTCGGACAACACCCACAACAGCCATTACTATGACGGCCTGGGCATCCAGAATGTGTATTTGGGCAGCTATACCCGCATCGATGGCACGCCTGTTTCGGGTGCATCCCTATCGGATCTGGTGACCGCAGCCGATCCGACGCTTGATACAGAGATGAAAGCCAAGCTGGCCAACACCATGCTGGCGCTAGGCCGTATCAAATCAACCGCCGAAGCGGGTTTTGCGTATGACCAGATGCTGGAACGCGGCAATGAAGGTGGCGAAGCGCTGATTATGGGTGGCGTCAATGGACTGGTCGATCAAACCAAGACCATCGAACGCATCGTGACCGTGCTGGAGCTTGAGCAGATCGATTTTGAAGGCTCGGACAGCCTGGATAACCCTGACGCGGTATTCCAATAGGTATCATGGCCGGGCGCATTTTTAGTGCTCTCGGCCTTTCTCAACATCGAGTGTGGCGTCTTGGCACTGGACGCGCCCACAATAACCTACTATTTCACTAGGAAATAGCATACCCCGACTGAGTCGCCATGATCGTTTGCCAATGCACCAACATCTCTGACCACGACATCCGAGCGGCGATCGATTGGATGCGCGCGGCAGACCCACAGACCATCATCACTCCCGGCAAGATCTATCATGCCCTTGGCAAGTCAGCGGATTGCGGCGGATGTATGCCGCTTTTCCTAGACACAATGCGCGCAGACGATAATCTTAAAGTCCCCATGCAGCTTCGGTCATTGCGATCCGAAGTATCACAGGAGAAAGCACATGAAGGGCGATCCCAAGGTCATAGAATACCTCAACAAATCACTGCGGCATGAACTGACGGCGGTCAGCCAGTACTGGCTACATTACCGCCTGCAAGAGGATTGGGGGCTTGGCCATATGGCCAAGAAAAGCCGTGAGGAATCCATCGAGGAGATGGGCCATGCAGACAAGCTGATCGAGCGGATCATCTTTCTGGAGGGCCACCCCAACCTGCAGAAACTTGACCCACTCCGCATCGGGCAGACCCCGAAAGAAACACTGGAATGCGATCTAGCCGCCGAACAAGACGCGCGGGCGCTTTATGTCGAAGCGCGGGAATACTGCCGCGAGGCCGGCGACTATGTGTCCATGGGTCTGTTCGAAGAACTAATCAGCGACGAAGAAGGACATATCGATTTCCTCGAAACGCAGCTCGACCTTTATGAAAGGATTGGCGAAGCCAATTATGCGCAACTTAACGCATCCAAGATGGACGAAGGCGAGTAAGCTTGCCCTTGCATCGGTGGCCGCACTAACGGCCACCTCTTCCCAAGCCACCGAGCTGCGGGACTCTCATCTAAACTTCCTTCCAAGAACTGCCGAAGAACGCGCCCGGATCGACGCTGTCACAGCTACGCCGGATGACTTCAGTGTGCCGCAGCGGTTCGAAGAACTGTCCGCTGGTGCTGCGACCGTGCGGGCGCGCACTGATACGGACGCGTTTTCTCAGCCCTCCGCCAATTTAAGCTTCGAACAGGAGCTGGACTTCAAAGTCGGCAACGGGTTGTTCAAAAAGATCTGGGTCTCGTCTCCGTCGTCCACTCTGGCTTCGGACGGTTTGGGTCCGCTATACAACGCCCGCTCGTGTCAGCGCTGTCACATCAAGGACGGGCGCGGTCATACGCCTAACGGCCCGGATGACAATGCCGTCTCGATGTTCCTGAGAGTTTCGGTTCCCGGCAAGCCAGAGGGCGCGCCTGCCGAGATCGAAGACTTTATCGCCACCCTGCCTGATCCGAGTTATGGCACTCAACTGCAGGATTTCGCTCTGGCAGGCCATCCCGCAGAATATCGGCTGGACATCACGTATGAGGAAGTCCCCGTCGCGCTGTCCGACGGCGAAACGGCCTCGCTCCGCCGCCCCAGCTATAAGGCCGCCGATTTAGGCTATGGCCCGCTGCACCCGGACGCGATGCTTAGCCCTCGAGTTGCGCCGCAGATGATCGGACTGGGGTTGCTGGAATCAATTCCGGTTGAGGACTTGCTGGCCAAAGCCGATCCTGATGACGAAGACGGCGATGGTATCTCGGGCCGTCCGAACATCGTATGGTCGACGGAATTTGGCGAACCAATGATGGGCCGCTTTGGTCACAAGGCCGGGATGCCCACGGTGATGGAGCAATCGGCGGCGGCCTTCGCAGGTGATATCGGCATATCAAGTCCGCTTTACCCCGCGCCGCACGGCGATTGCACCGAATTGCAGGCCAACTGCATTGAGGCACCGCACGGTGACAGCGATGTGCGGGGATTCGAGATTGACGCAATTGGCATGGACCTCGTCGCCTTCTACAGCCGCAATCTCGGTGTTCCGGCGCGCCGAGACACCGATGACCCTGAAGTGCTGCGCGGGAAAGAAGTGTTTCTTGCCTCGGGCTGCGCATCCTGCCACACGCCTGCTTATGTCACCCACAGGATGCCCGATAGGCCCGAACAGAGCTTCCAGCTTATCTGGCCCTATACCGACCTGCTGTTGCACGACATGGGCGAGGGTCTGGCCGATAACCGCCCCGAGGCCCGCGCAACGGGCCGCGAATGGCGCACGCCGCCTTTGTGGGGCATCGGCCTGACCCAGCGCGTCTCGGGCCACACCCAATTCCTGCACGATGGTCGCGCGCGATCCCTGCTTGAAGCCATCCTTTGGCATGGTGGCGAGGCGCAGGCCGCCCGCGACACGGTTGTTTCAATGCCAAAAGCCGACCGCGACGCCCTGATCCGCTTTCTTGGGAGCCTCTGACCCATGCGTAGCCTTACTTTCGCCGCCGCCCTGCTAGTGCCCTTGGGCGCCTTTGCTCAGGATCGTGCTCCGATTTTGATGGATGTGACCGAAACGCATATTCTACCGCGCTTTGCAGAGCTGGCTGACGCAACCGGTGCTTTGTCGACCACAGCCCAAACAGATTGCGAACCGGAGTCAGACGACCTGCGCGCTGATTACGCCACGGCATTCGATAGCTGGATTTCGGCCAGCCATTTACGTTTTGGGCCGTCCGAGGCTGACGATCGCGCTTTTGCACTGGCTTTCTGGCCAGATACCAAAGGATTCACGCCCAAAACCCTGTCCCGACACATCGCCAGTGAAGACACTGCCGTCGACGACCCCGATGCCTTTGCCGAAACCTCAATCGCCGGGCGCGGCTTTTTTGCATTGGAACGAATGCTCTTTGATCCAGCGATGACAGAACAAGGAAGCGCCGACTATCGTTGCGCGCTTATCCGCGCCATCACCACTGATATCAACCGAAATGCCGTCGCGATCAACACGGACTGGCAAAGCTACGCACCACGACTGACGCAGCCGGGGGACAACAGCCTCTATCGCTCGGGCGATGAGGCAATGCAGGAGCTGTTCAAGGCGCTTACAACGGGGCTAGAGTTCACAGCCGACACACGCATTGGACGCCCTTTAGGAACGTTCGAGCGTCCGCGCCCGAACCGTGCTGAAGCGCGGCGGTCCAAGCGGTCGTTGCATCATGTCACGCTGTCTCTGATCGCCCTGCGTGACTTGGCCGCCCGTCTGTCCTTTGACCACCCTGAGATTGCTGCAGATCTGGATGCCGGTTTCGCGCGGGCCATCGACCGGGCTCAATCACTGAACGACCCCGCCCTTGCCGGTGTTGCGACACCGCAAGGTCGCGTCCGCATCGAAGCGCTGCAGCAATCGATCAACGACATTCGCGAGATCGCCGCGACCGAGCTTGGCCCGACGCTCGGCATCAGCGCCGGATTCAACTCACTGGATGGGGATTGACCATTGACGAACCGCCGCGAATTTCTTGCAGGCCTTGGTGCCGCCAGTCTTGCTTCGGTGCCGGGCTGGGCGTCCGTCGGCGCGCCCCGCTATCTGGCCGCTGCCTTATTCCCAGATGGTAGCTACCGCCTGTCCGGCCTGGATAACTCGGGCGCAGTTTTGTTCGCTATACCGCTACCCGCGCGCGGGCACGCGGCCGCGGCCCATCCGTTCAAAGCCCAAGCGGTCGCCTTTGCCCGCCGCCCCGGGACCTTTGCAATTGTAATTGATTGTACAGATGGTTCTGTCCTAAAGCGGCTGGAGGCACCCAATGGCCGCCACTTCTACGGGCATGGTGCATTCTCGGCTGATGGAACACAGTTTTTCACAACCGAAAACGACTATGAGGCCGCAGAAGGTGTGGTTGGCGTCTGGGACGCGATCAGCTTCGCACGGCTGGGAGAGTTCTCGTCAGGTGGGATAGGCCCCCACGACATGCGCTTGCTGCCCGGTGGCGCCATACTGGTCATCGCCAATGGCGGCATCGAGACACACCCCGACAGCGGTCGGACCAAGCTAAATCTGCCAACGATGCAGCCCAACCTGAGCTATCTCGACATTTCGGGTTCGATATTGGAGCAAGTAGAGCTACCCCGCGCGCTGCACAAAAACTCGATCCGCCATCTTGCGGTGCGTGACGATGGTCTAGTGGGTTTTGCAATGCAATGGCAAGGCAGCCAGACCAAGTACCCTGCCCTTCTGGGGCTTCACCGAAGGGGCGAAAAGCCTCGCCTTTTGTCAGCGCCCGAAACGCAGCAAAGAGAGTTGCAATGGTATGCTGGCAGCATTGCCTTTTCCACCGATGGCCAATCGGTTGCGATCACCTGTCCGCGAGGCGATGCATTGCACCGTTTCGACGTAAATAGCGGAGCATTCATCGAAGCTTTAGTGTTCGAAGATGTTTGCGGTTTAGGCGCCGGCAAGGCTGGGTTGGCGTTTACCACCGGAACCGGTGCATTTGGCACTCTGACGACCACCGGCGCCGAAATCACCGCGCGGTCGGATTGCCAGTGGGACAACCACCTGATCCCGATCCGTACATACGGCTAGAATTCGGCGGCGAACCCTCTCACAGTTTACACTTGGACGAATCAAACCGCTGCCGTATTGGCAGGCGCTAAACCAGCACACCCAAGTTAAGGACTGATCTGATTGAAACAGACGCCCGAAGCACCGCATTCCATCTACGGGGTTGAGAAATGGGGCCATGGCCTCATTGAGGTGACAGAAAGGGGCGAGATAGCTCTGCGCAATCCGATGGCCCCCGAGGCCGAGGCAATCAGCCTGCCGGGCATCCTCAGCGATCTGGACGACCGGGGGATCAAAGCCCCGATGGTCTTGCGTGTTGCGTCTTATCTAGAGCATGAAATCGCGCACCTGAACGAGAGCTTTGCCGAGGCAATCGCGCGCGTAAACTATAAGGGCCACTATCGCGGTGTTTTTCCGATCAAGGTGAACCAACAGGCGCAGGTGGTCGACCGGATCGTCGAGTTCGGCAAAAAATACAATTATGGCCTTGAAGCAGGATCAAAACCTGAACTGGTGGTGGCCCTGGCCCATCGCCTGGCCCCCGAAGCGCTGATCGTCTGCAATGGCGTCAAGGATGCTGAATTCATCCAATTGGCGATCCTGTCTCGCAAGATCGGGTTCAACACCGTCATAGTGCTGGAAAGCCCAAAAGAGGCCAATACCGTCATCGAGGTCTATAACCAACTGGGGATCGAGCCCCTGATAGGCGTTCGGGTCAAATTGACCAATCAGATCAGCGGCAAATGGGAAGAAAGTTCCGGCGACCGTTCCGCCTTTGGAATGAACACCGACCAGCTTGTTGCCACCGTGGACAAGCTGAAAGCGGCGGGATTGCTGCACTGCCTCAAGCTGCAACATTCGCATCTGGGTTCACAGGTGCAAGACGTTAACGATGTGCGCCGCGCTGTTGGCGAGGCATGCCGGTATTACACCGAACTCTCGCGTGAAGGTGTACCACTCAGCTACCTGGATCTCGGCGGCGGCATGGGGGTGGATTACACGGGCGAAAAAAAGGCCGCGGAAAACTCGATCAACTACACGGTCGAGGAATATTGCGCCAACGTAGTCGAAACCGTGGCTTACGCCATGGACGAGGCTGAAATCGACCACCCCACACTGATCACCGAAAGCGGCCGTGCGGTGGTTGCGACGTCGTCCATGCTGGTCTTCAACGTGTTGGAAAGCACACTCTACGACGCCCCGGACGGACCAATGGCCGAGCCCGATGACCACCACATGGTTTCGGACCTCGCCGCGGTACACGGCTATCTCAGCAAGGATCGGCTGCAGGAATGCTGGAACGACGCAACCTTCTATCGCAATGAATTGCGCGCGCTTTTCAGACGCGGGTATGTCGACCTGCGCCAGATGGCCCGGGCCGAGCGCATCTACCTGTCCCTTATGGCCCGTCTCAAGGCCTTGGCGGCAAGTGATGATCTGGACACGGAAGTGGATGACCAGCTTGAAAAGGTCGCAGACATCTACCATTGCAACTTCTCGCTGTTCCAATCCCTCCCCGATGTCTGGGCCATCGACCAATTACACCCGATCGTGCCGCTGCAAAGCTTGAATGAAACACCAGACCGCCGCGCGGTCTTGTCCGACATCACCTGCGATAGCGACGGAAAGATCGACCGATTCATACTGGCCGACGGCGTGTCCCCCAGCCTGCCAGTGCATTCGCTGCCCGAAGAAGGCGAGTATTTCATGGGCGTCTTCTTCGTTGGCGCCTATCAGGAAACACTTGGCGACCTGCACAATCTGTTCGGCGACACCAATGTAGTCACCATCGACCTGCGAACCGACGGTGGCTTCGACTTGCTGCATGAACAAGAGGGCGACACAATTTCTCAAGTCTTGTCTTATGTGGAATTCGACCCGCAAGACTGTGTCGCCGCGTTCCGCAAAATGGTGGACGAGGCGATTTCGACCGGTACTCTGCAAGCCAAGGACCGAAAAACCCTGATGAGCGCCTATCGCGACTCGATCAACGGCTACACCTATTACGAATAACCCCTTGAGAGGAGACTATCCCATGGGCAAAACACTGGTTGTCGGCGCGGGCGGCGTGTCCCACGCAGCCGTGCACAAAATGGCGATGAATTCGGACATCTTTACCGAGATCACGCTGGCCAGCCGCACGAAATCGAAATGCGACGCCATCGCAGCGGCCGTTAAGGACCGCGTCGGTGTGGACATCGCGACTGCCGAGTTGGACGCCTACAAGGTTGAAGATACAGTCAAACTGATCAAAGAAACGGGTGCAGAAATCCTCGTAAACCTGGCCCTGCCGTATCAGGATCTGGTTCTGATGGACGCGTGTCTTGAGGCCGGCATCCACTATCTCGACACCGCGAACTATGAGCCCGAGGACGAGGCCAAGTTCGAATACCACTGGCAATGGGCCTATCAAAAACGGTTCAAAGAGGCTGGTTTGACTGCCATCCTCGGCTCGGGCTTCGATCCGGGTGTTACATCCGTCTTCGCCAAATGGCTGAAGAAGCACAAGTTGGATACGATCCGTCAGATCGATGTGTTGGACGCGAATGGCGGCAGCAACGATCAAGAATTCGCCACCAACTTCAACCCGGAAATCAACCTGCGCGAAGTGCTGGCCGAGGTGCGCCATTGGGAAAACGGCGCATGGCAGCACAGCCCGGCGATGACCCACAAGGTCGAGTTCGACTTCCCCGCCATCGGCCCCAAGAACATGTACCTGATGTATCACGAGGAACTGGAGTCGCTCAGCACCCATTTCCCCGAGATTGAGCGCGCCCGCTTCTGGATGACCTTCGGTGACGCCTATATCACTCACGCCAAAGTGCTGGAAAATGTCGGCATGACCCGCATCGACCCGGTGATGCATGACGGCAAGGAGATCATCCCGATTCAGTTCCTGAAAACCCTGCTGCCCGATCCCGGCGATCTGGGCGCGGAGACCAAGGGCAAAGCCTGCATCGGTGACATCGCCACAGGTCAGGCCAAGGACGGCTCGGGCGAAAAGACCTATTATATCTACAACATCTGCGATCACGAGGAATGCTATGCCGAGGTCGGCAGCCAAGCCGTCAGCTATACCACCGGCGTCCCCGCCATGATCGGTGCGGCGCAGGTGCTGAAAGGCAACTGGACCCAGCCGGGCGTGTGGAACATGGAACAGCTCGACCCGGACGACTTCATGGACATGCTGAACACCCACGGCCTGCCGTGGCAGGTCCACGAACTCGACGGTCCCGTCGATTTCTGATCCGCATCAGCTTCATCTGGCTATAAATATCTCGGGGGGTCCGGGGGGCAGCGCCCCCCCCGCCTCTCCACAATCCGGAGACACCCGAATTGTCCGACATGATGACCACCCAAGCCGGAGATGCCGGAGCTTTCCGCAATTTCGACTTCAACCGCGTGCCCACCCCTTGCTTCGTGGTCGATGAGAAAGCCCTTGAGCGCAACCTGACCATCCTCTCCGAGATAGGCACCTGCTCCGGCGCACATGTCCTGAGCGCGCTCAAGGCGTTTTCCATGTTCTCGCTGGCCCCACTGGTGCGCCGACACCTTGGCGGCACCTGCGCGTCCGGCATCTATGAGGCGCGGCTGGGGCGCGAAGAATATGGCGGCGAGGTCGCAACCTTCTGCGCCGGATATAAAGACGCGGACATGGACGAAATCCTGTCGCTATCGGACCACATCATCTTCAACTCACCCGCGCAAAAGGACCGCTTTCTGGCAAAAGCCCAAGCCGCCGGCGTACAGGTCGGTCTGCGCATCAATCCGGAACATTCCGAAGGCGAAATCCCCAAATACGACCCTTGCGCTCCCTGCTCGCGTCTGGGCACGCCGGTCAGCCAATTGACCGCCGAGACTATGAGTGGCGTGGACGGGCTGCACATGCACACGCTCTGCGAACAGGGGTTCGAGCCGTTGCAGCGGACTTGGGACGCGGTTGAGCCAAAACTCAAACCGTACCTTGGCCAACTCAAATGGCTGAACTTCGGCGGCGGGCATCATATCACCCGTGATGACTATGACCGCGACGGGCTGGTCGCCTTCATCAAATCCATCCGTGAGACACACGGTATCGACGTCTATCTGGAACCCGGTGAAGCGGTGGCCCTGGATGCGGGCATTCTGGTTGGCGAAATCCTCGACTTGCCGACCAACGGTATGACCCTTGCGATCACCGATATCTCGGCCACCTGCCATATGCCGGACGTCATCGAAGCCCCCTATCGCCCCGCCCTCATGGATGAGGCCGAGGCAGGCCATACCTATCGCCTTGGCGGCCCGTCCTGTCTGGCGGGCGACGTGATCGGTGACTACACTTGGGACAAGCCACTGGAAATCGGCCAACGCTTTGCCTTCCTCGATCAGGCGCACTACTCGATGGTCAAAACCAACACCTTCAACGGAGTTCCGCTGCCGACTATAGCGCTGTGGAACAGCGAAACGGACGAACTGAAAATCATCAAACAGTTCGGCTATGACGACTTTAAAGGCCGCCTCTCATGAGTATTTTCCTCGACAGTGAACTGTCCGCATCCGAGCGCACTGAGGACGCGCGGTTCCGTGTGATCCCTGTGCCGCTAGAACGCACTGTATCTTACGGGGCGGGCACCGCCAAAGGCCCGGACGCAATTATCGAAGCCAGTAATGAACTGGAACGCATCACTGGCCACGCCGAGCCCTGCGTCGAGGGGATCTTGACCGAAGAACCCGTTGACTGCGATGCAGCGTTGTCAGAGATAATGGAACGCCTAGCCCAACGCACGGAGGCGGCCGTTCGCGCCGGCAAAATCCCGGTGACGCTAGGTGGAGAGCATTCACTTAGCTACGGCGCAGTGTTGGGTGTTGCCCGCGCTCTAAACCAACCGATTGGTATCGTGCAGATCGACGCCCATGCTGATCTGCGCAACGCCTATCAGGGCGAGAAACATTCTCACGCCTCAGTCATGCATCTTCTTGCCGAAGAAGGTATCCGTCTGGCGCAATTCGGCGTTCGCGCCTTTTCGACCGAAGAAGCCCAAAGCCGCCTGAGAAACCACGTGTTTCATGTGGACGCCGAAGAACTGGTTACCGGCAACATCCACTCGGTTGATCTGCCAAAGGATTTTCCCGAACTGGTGTACGTCAGCTTTGACGTTGATGGGCTGGACCCGGCAATCATGCCCGCCACTGGAACACCCGTCCCAGGCGGGCTGGGATATTATCAAGCCCTGCGCCTGGTGGAACACGCCCTGAAGGGCCGAAAATGTGTGGGTTTCGACGTCGTCGAACTGGCCCCGAACGGCAATGCCGCCTGGGATTTTACCGCCGCCCAGATCGTCTATCGCCTAATGGCTGCCTGTTAATTCTCCGCGGTTTCATTCAGTTCCATGTGCCCTTCGCCCTTGTTCAGAACGCGGCGTAGCATGGGTTCGAAGAACTCCAGCGGTTTGGTCGGATAGTCCGGGTCGAACGCCTTCTGATCGTATTCATGGCAAAAATAGCGGCAGTCCTCCCAATACGGGCTGTCGCGATATTTGTCGCGGGCATTCCGATCACCACCTAGATGATGATTGTAGTAGTAGCCCTGAAACACGCAGTGGTGCTTGAGAATCCAGTGTGTCTTCTCACTGACATAAGGCTTCATCATCGCGGCGGACAGTTCCCCGTGATTATAAGGCGACAAGATATCGCCGGTGTCATGGATCAGGGCAGCCACAACCAACTCTTCATCAGCGCCGTCCTCATACGCTCGTGTCGCGGCCTGTAGGCTGTGCTGATAGCGATTCACCGGATACGGCGTCCATTCTTCATCCAGTGAACGAATGGCGTCCAGTATGCGATCCGGCAAAGCAGCGTTGTAGCTCTCTTCATACTCCATGACCGCATCCCAGTCGGCCTTGGTCGCCTCTTCAAAACTGGTCCAGGTGGGTTTGTGGCTCTTGTCCAGCATCGCGCGAATCCTTTGGCTACGTTCGTCAAATCACTTTAAAGCGGCAGATATAGGCAAAAAAATGAATTGATTTTATCAATTCGATCAAAAAATACTTTCAATATGCAAACCAAATCTCTGGAAACATTTTTAAGCGTAGCGGAAACCGGTGGGTTTCACTCAGCGGCCCGTAAGTTGAATGTAACCCAAACCGCAGTCAGCGCCCGGATCAGGGCCCTGGAAGACGCAACAGGCAAACCGCTGTTCTCGCGCGGGGCAGGCGGAACGGTATTGACCGAGTACGGTCGCCAATTCAAACCCTATGCTGAACAGATGCTGTCGCTGTGGTCGTTCGCAGCCAACGACCTGCCTGAACAGATTCAAAATCGGTTGGCACTGCGTCTGGGTGCCCAGTTGAGCGTGTGGGATCCGTTACTGGTGGACCTTGCTGTTCGCTTTGAACAACGGTTTGGACAATTGCTTTTAACCCTGAATTACGACCATGATTTGGATATGGTCGACGCCGTTGCGACCCACGTACTTGACGCCGCGCTGACCCATGAAAAACCTGCGGACCGGCGCGTGGTATTCCACGAACTTGCGCCCGAACGGCTGTCTTTGGTTCAAAGCAGGAAGGATGCGAACACCGACGCTGAACGGGTATTTGTCAACATAGAACTGGGCGAGACCTACCGGGATCATGTCCGTTCCACAGCGCGTCTCGCGACAGGTCAAACTATCTTTCTGGGTAATTGCTTGATGGCTTTACGCTATCTCCTACAGCGTGGCGGGTATGGGTATTTCCCGGACTATGTCATCACTCAGCATCTGAACTCAGGCGAGCTGTTGCGCGAGAAAGATGCGCGCGACTTAATGCTACCGCTGTATTTGGTGGTCCGTTCGGACAGTCAAGAAGTTGAAAACATCCTGCAGTGCCTGGAGGAACTTCGCCGCTGACTTCAGACCGGTGACGGCTTTGGTGCTCCGTTTCGAACCCTTTTTCGCAGCAAGGGTCGCCCCGCGGCCAGTAAAAACAGAACCGACACAAGCACGCCCATAACGGCGGGAAGATACAGCAAGCCCCAAAGTCTGGGATCATTGATGACGAACGGGGATACGAATCCCCGAACCCCCTCAAGCAGGACCAGAATGGTAAAGGCACCCAGGATCTGAGGCCAAAGCCCAAAGCGCGAAAAGCTACCCAGCATCAGGGTCGAATATCCGACCAATGCGACCGCAATACATATTGCAATCCACGAAAACCTCTGGTGCAGCTCATCCACCAGATGGCCGATGCTGTGATCATCTTTCACTGAGACCGCTTCGCGATCCCAGATCAACTCGACCGTCGGGATGGCTTCAAGGCTGCGATGGCCCATACTCGAATTCTGGGTCAGTTCGGAAATGTCGTAAGAGGCGTCTTCGAACAACGTGGATGACAGCGTGTTACCAGCCTGATCATACCGCAGCGCAATCCCATCCAGCATAACCAGATGAATGCCCGAAGCCTGATTGACCAGATAGGCCGTAGCACTGGAATAACTGACCGGGTTAATCCCATCGCGACGGTCCGAGACGAAGACTTCGCGCAGCGTTCCGTCCAAATCGATATCGCCGATATAGACGGTTACGCCTTCTGCTGGATGCAAGAACTCGCCCTCATTCAACAGCTGTGCGGTGACATCTCCGGCAACTTCATCCTGTCTTAATTCCAGTTGATCAACCGATGCAGGTCGCAGAAAGACGCTGATGACAGCCATCATCAGTCCCGCACTGAGCCCGAACACCAAGACCGCTCGCGCAAGTCGCCACGGGCTGGAGCCTGTTGCCAGCATCACCGTCATCTCGCTTTCGCGGCTCAAACGGTTGGTTGCGTAAACAGCGGCCGCAAACACAGCCATGGGCATGACCGTCCGGATCAGCGTCGGCAAGGTCAACGCCGTGAACTCCAGGAATACCATCGCCGATTGGCCGCCGCTGATGACCCGATCAAAAAGGCTGACTGAACGCGTGATCCAGAACACCCCTACAAGCACAAGGGTGAAAAAGCCAAACAGCACCAGCAATTGCCGCAGGAAATACCCATCAAAACGCGACATGCGACCTCTTGTTTCTTGGCGATTGGCGTTGCGGCGGACTTTAGGTGATTCAACGCGCCGAGGAAACCTCGATTAAGCCTGATCAGCGGCGGGGATCACGATGCGATGATACCAAAGCCAGCGCAGAATGCGCGACGCCGTGTGTGTGGCCAAAACCTCTGACCAGCTCTTGATGATGTTCAAAGTGGTTGTCGGGGCGCCCAGCCGCTCTAGCAACGGTCCCAGCATTGCGCCCTCCAGATTTGCAACTGGCCTTGGAAGATTCGGGTGCCCTATGACAAGGCCGGGTTCGATATGCGAAGCGGTTTGCACGCCGGAAGTGATGAGCTTGGCCTGAGGTGACAGGATGAGGGGCTGATCATCACGCAACGCCTCCGTGTTTGGATCGAACGCTGGAGACTTTACCCAATCCAACGGCTTTGCGCGCTCAGCCCAGAAGTGCGAAGGATCGACAGCATGCTGCCGTGCATAGAAATCGGCTGCGAGCGCTGCATGGGTCTGCACACGCTCGAATTGCCGATCCGCATAAAAAGACAAGGCCAGATCACTATGATCGGGGGTTGTCAGAAGCGTGTTCACCACAGCTGCGGCCTGCACCGCCTGCCCCATCGCCAATTGCACCCCCTGCGACGACAACGCGTCGACCGCGAAGCTGGCCTCTCCGACCCGCAGAAGGTCGCGCGTTGGTGGTGTTGTCTCGGCCTGGCTGGTCGCATCCGCCCGCCGCACAGGTCCGATACGGCGCTGTTCCAGACAGGGCGCTAGTAGTGTCGAACGGGCCAGAAGATTCAGATAGAGATCGCGTCGATCTGCGGGTGGCAGCCCGATGCAGGCGTCGGGATCGACAAAAACCATTGCGTTGACCACTCCTCCCGGTAACAGCGCGCCCCAATACCAATGTCCTTGTCCCGCCTCGACCCGGGCTTGCGGGCCAAAGCCCGGCGGCACGTGCCAATAAGCATAAAGCGCTAACAAAGGTTTGGATGCAGGGCGAAACCTGCGGCCCAGCCCGGCTTGCCGTCCCGCTGCGTCCAGCAGGATTTGTGCCTGGATCCGAAAGGCGCCCGTGTCGGTCCGAACGGGAATCTCCCAACCAGACTGCTGGCGCACCGGGCGGTATGCGCGCGCAGGTTGGATGACCTGCGCCCCTGCCGCTTGTGCTGCACGTAACAGCACCGCATCGAACTGGCCCCGGTCAACCAAAAGTCCGGGGTGATCACCGTCGACGCCGCGACGTTCGAACGCTCCGGCCCAATGCAAAAGCGATCCGCTTGCACGCAGAAAACCGGCTTGGGAAACGGTTTCGTCGACCCCCAACAGGTTCAGGATCGGCCAGATTGATGGCGGCAATGACTCGCCGACATGCTGGCGCGGGAACGTTTGCCGCTCGATCAGGCAGACACGCCGACCTAGCTGAGCCAACTTCAGCGCAGCAGAACTACCTGCCGGGCCTCCTCCGATCACGCAGATTTCGGTCTCAATCTCCATCCGTTCAGGCAGAGGCCACCTGAGCGGACACGCCAAAATAATCCGGACGTGCTTCGGACAAGCGGACATAGGCTTGAAGGCAATAGTGCAACCAACCTCGAATGTAGTCGCAAGCGGGGCGTCCGCGATGGATGACTTCGTGATGACACCCGCCGCCGCATAGATACCGCGCCCAGCAGGTGCCGCACGGGGACTGCGTGTGCACGTGCCGATCCGCCAACCAGTTCTCGCGCCGTAGGTCGGGGCCATCATAGACGTTGCCCATGGCTCCGGCTTCGTCTTCAACAAAGCGATGGCAAGCGAACAGGCCGCCATCAGCGGACACGCCAAAATACCCGCCCCCTGCCCCGCAGGCATAGGGCCGATGGGTGCCTCGGTGGATCTCCTGCATCGCCGCTGCCATGTTCGAGAATGGGTAGCGCCGCCCTTCGATTACCGCCGCCTCGAAAACTTCGCCGCAACGGATCATCTGCGATAGCATCTCGTCCAAATCACTCCGGTTCAGTTCATACTGACCGTTGGGCGAGGCCAGCATGGGCGAGAATCCAATCGAATGAAATCCCATTCCCACAAACCGATCCAGCGTCTCTGGCAGGTTCATATTCTGCGGCGTAACCGTTACCCGGGCACCAACCTGCATAAGGTGTTGAGCTGCCAGCAAAGGCTCGACCCGTTTCAGGATCGTATCAAAACTACCCCGACCGCCACGATTTGGGCGCAGCTTGTCATGGACCTCGCCCACGCCATCCAGACTGATGGTGACAGCAAATCCATGCGCTTCGAAAAACGCCGCATCCTCGGGGCGTAGCAGGGTCCCGTTGGTTGTGATCGAGAACCCGACGCTCAACCCGTTGGCATGCGCCTGATCGACGGCATATTCCGTAGTGCGTTGCACCAGATCGCGGTTGATCAGAGGTTCTCCACCCAAATAGGCAAGGTTGATCCGCACACCGGGTTCGGCTTCGGCCACCAGCCGATCAACCGAAGCCTTGGCGACTTCCCATTCCATATTCCGCGCGGGTCCGCCAAATTCTCCCCCTGCAGCATAGCAATAAGTGCAAGCCAGATTGCATTTCTGCGCCACTGCCAGTGACAGCGACCTCACGGGCATACTCTGAGGCGGCGTGTCATCGATGAAAGGTGTTCCATCCAATCCCATGGACCTGAGGAAAGCGCTCTGACTTCTCTTGTCCATCGTTGCGAATTGGTCCGCCGTCCCCTCAGGCACATCAAACACGCGCGATCCATCAACGGCCAGCATGTGATCTCCATGCCCTGTGTCAAAGAAATGCACCTGCGCGGCGGGTGGGATCACGCCTTACCCTCCGTCCAGAACGGGATGCCAATCCCCTTGGCGGCCAGCGCTTCGCCCTCGACGCGGAACAGCTTCATGTCATCGCGCACCTGCTGGATGTAGGCCTGGGAGTCTTCAAATTTGCCATCCGCTTCAAGCGTATAGGCGTTGGCTAACCCATCCTTGACCTTCGCGTAGAGTTCCAGCGCCGTCCTGGCCTCCTCTTCAGTGCCAACCTCAATCTGACGCAAATAGGCAGGCGTGCCCTCTCCCGTATCGTATTTGGCCAAAACGTCCTTCATTTGACTGAAGCGCAGGAAGTGCTCGTCCCCGTCGGTGTCGATCCGTACCGCCAGCGCATAAAGGCGGCGTTCCGGGAACAAATCCTCCTGCTCCAAAGTCGCCACACATTGTGCATAAGCGCGGTCGATAAAGCCTCCGGGGCGCTCGATCTCGATGAAATCCGCAAGCGCTTCGGCCGTCAGTGGCCTCAGTGCGCGCGGCTGCGTCTTACCCTTGCCCGCCGGCAAGGTTTCGGACGGGGTCAAGATGGGTTCATACCCCTCGGGCTCAAGCTCCCACAGCAGTTGGTTCGCCCAGCGCATATGGGTCATCTCGCCAATCGCGACCTCCAGCACCGAACGCCGGGCAAATATCAGATCGTCTTTCAGCGTCGGCCATTTTTGGGTATCCGCCGTTTCGGGATCCGCCAGAGAGAAATAGGCGTAAAGATATTGCAGGCTCAGCGTCATCTCCATCGCGGCCAGACGCGTCTTGAGGTCCTCGATCATCGCCTGCGGCGTGTCATAGGGCTCCACGCCTGGCATTTCGGGATCAACTTCATAAACCTCGCCCGTTTCGCGGCCTTCAACGACGATAGGCAATTCGCTCCACATCTGATTTACCTGATAATGGTCAATCTGGTAGGGGCGGTTTTGTTCGACCGTATTCAGCGCCGCGACGTTACCGGACGGAGACTTGTCCGAGCGCAGCCAATCCAGATAGGTCTCGGCCTCGATCGGGTTCTTTGACTGACCCGAGGGCAGCTGATCGTCATGCGCCACCTCAGCCATCACTACGTCGGGGTGGTTCGAAGGCCAGTAGTGGCAGCCGCAGTCGCGGAAGTCATGGGACCACGGATTGCACAGGCTTTGCGTCAATTCTCCGGGATCATAGGCTTCGCTGAAGACACCCGCCTCGGTCCGGTACTGGCGGCGGAATCCGTGCAGGACGACCTGCTCGGTATCCACGATGCCATCATGATTGCGCCGTTCCAGAGCAATGCTGACCGGTTTGTCATCACCATGTTCCAGACTGCGGATGAACCGCCAAATCATCAGCCCGTCATAGGGTGTGCCGTCTTCCTCCTTGAAAGTGATGCGCTTACCGCTCTGCTCGACCCATGACAGGAACCAGCGACCTTGGCTGAGCTTTGCGCCGATGTCACCGCTGTAGGCCTCCAACAGCGTCTGCACCCACTCCTCGGGGCTGTTGTCAGGCAGCATCGGATCATAGAAATAGTCCACAAAAACCAGATGAAAGCCCTGTGAATTCTTCGGCGCCTCGGGCACGGGGTTCAGCGGCACCCGCGCGGCGTTGAACACCAGACCGGGGAAAAAGCGGCGGTCCAGGTTGCGCACATCCATTTCCAGACCGGGAAAGCAATTCCCCACCGATCCGTCCAGTCGCGTGTTGTCGGGGTTGCCCGGTACCTTATAGGCCGCGCGGGCGGTCAGGTTGCGGGGTTTAACGCGGATTTGGCCGGGCTGATCAGACATTCTGAGCCTCCGTTTCCTGTGCAACCAGATAGTCGATGAACGAGATCACCAGATGGTACTGCCTGCGCGACAGCGACAGCGGGTAATAGTTGGAATCGCGCATATAGGGCGGCATCCGCGCGTCGTGCATCGAGTCGCGGATAATCCGAGGATCGCGAAAATCCGGGTTCGGATTTTGATCAGGGTTCGGGTCGGTTTCAAGCTCGGTCAGGATACCATATGGTGGACGCAGCAGTGTTTTAACGAAATCCGGGCGACGGCGTAGGAAATCCAGCAGGTTGGCCTCGTCAATCAACTGCTCATGCACGAACTTCGTCGCCACTGTATAGGGCAGCCGATCATTCGGCACGGAGTTCGAAAAGACCGAGATCGGTTGCGGGCGGATCAGTTCGTCGATCTTGTCCGGCGGCCTTGCATCCTCCTCCGTCATGGATTTCGCATCGGTTGACGGCAGGCCCGGCGTCGGGGAAATCCCGGTTTTCGCCTGTAATTTGGCATTGTCCTTCAAACCTTGCGCGCGGATATCGTCGAGGTTGATCAGGCTGTTGGTCTCGAAGGCGCGGCGGAAGATATCGACCACCTCGTCTTTGGCCTGGGTGTAGTTTTCTTCAGTTACCGAGATTAGCGACAGATCACGATCGGCCAGATCATCCTCAAGGCTGTAGAACGGCCGCGCATCAGGTGCAAAATCGGGTGGTCCGGTCATGATCGTGGCGCGCGCGGTCAGGCGTTCGCCACGTACTGCCAGCGTCGCCTCGATCACGCCATCGCTGGTGTCATCGGCCACTCCCCAGGATTGGTCATTGCCCACACGGGCACCGTCGTAACTATCGTGCGGCTCAGGGTCGTCCGAGGTGCCGGACATCATGATCCATTTCGACCAAGGGGTGTCGGGGTTCAGGATGCGGTTCTGTTCGGGCACGATTTCGTGGATGCGACCATATTCCGATTTCGGCGGGTCGTTCTGATAGCCCGGTACGGCCAGCGTCGCCGGACCGTATGCAGCATCAGGCGGGCCATAAACCTCACCTTTCGGAGGCATAAAGCGCAGGCGCAGGATGCTGCGGTCGATGAACTCCCCTTCGACCGGTTCATCATGACCCTGCACAGGATGCATCACACGGATTGAGCCTAGCGGGATCGGGTTATGCTCATAGACCATCGGCTGTTGTTCGGACGTATACGGGCTGAAGGCCAGCAGGGGTTTCGGGGTGAAATCCTGACCCGCAATCTCGACCCGTGCACGAAACCCGCAAGCCGCGTCGCCAGTCCGGCGCTCGGCCTTGGTGTTCCCGACGGTGACCGAATAGCGCACGTTTTGCAGCGACAGGCCCTGATCGTCGAGCAGATCGAGCGTCACCGGTGTCTCATATTCCTCGCCCGTCTCGGCATCATGCATCCGCGCCCACAGCTCAAAGAACGGGGCAACCGGGCGCAACGCGCCGCCTTCGTCGCGAAAGCGGATTGTGTCGGGATCGGGAAGATAGGCAGTGACACTGCCATCTTCAATCTCGCGAAAGGTTATGTTCGACCGGATGACCGTTTTGTTGTTGCCATGGGCATCCATGTCCTGCTGCCACTCATAGCTTTCCAGCGGTGTCTCACCCGGTCCAAGGCGGGCAACCGCCATGGGTGGCAGAAAGAAAATCTCTTGGATCGTGTCCATACTGGGCCCTCCCCCGTTTGGCCTTGGCAGCCCCCGCTTTCAGGGGTTCGAATAGCTCTCGTATGTGATCGTTGGGTCGTCGAATATCGACTTGGACGTATCTCGGATGATGTCAGGCGGAGCGTCATCCGGCACAGGCGAAATGCTCTGCTGATAATGGAAGAAATTATGCGGGTCGAATTTCTGCTTCAAGAACAGCAAAGAGTTGAAATACTCGCCCCAATATTGCCAGCGATAGTTCTTCTGAGTCCGCCGCGGATAGTTCTGATAGACGCGGTCAATGAAATAGCCTTCTTCGGTCATCAGTTCCATGAATCCGTCGAGCCACGGCACCACGATCTCTTTTTCTTCTTCCGACACCCAGAACACATCGACGTAGAAGTTCAGCGACACATCACGGTGAATGAAGGCATTGCCTTGTTTGCCCAACGGCATCCGATTGATCGCCCCCCCATAGGGTTCGATGGCCACAGCGCCATAAGCGTTGGGCGTGCTGTCGAGGTAGTCCACGACGCGCTGCCATTCGGCTTCGTTGAGCTGGCGTTCAATATATCCGGCCTGCTTATCTTCACGCGCCTGATCGGGGACGACGGGGATGTCATATTTGTCGTCATACAGCCATGAGTTGATTTCTTGATAGGTGCCATAGTTCTGGTCGTCCTCCCCCATCTCGCCGCCGATTTCATCGCTCAGCAGGGGCTGAACAAACGCGTTCCCCTCTTCGGACGTGCCATCATAGAGCGCCGACACCAGCAGCACTTTTCGATCTCCCTGATAGGCCAGAAAGATATAGGCCCCGAAACGGTCATCTTCGCAGGTGCGCATGTAGTTGGCCTGCAGGTACTCCAGTGCCTTGGCGGCTTTGTCCAGCGGCCATGTGATGTGGCAACCCCAGACTTCATATAGCTGGTGCAGCTGGTAGCGGATTTCCAGCAACACACCAAAGTTGTTGCCGGTCCCGCCTCGTATGGCCCAGAAGAGGTCGGAGTTCGTATCTTTGTCCGCGATCACGATACTGCCGTCCCACAGCATGACCGTGACGCCCAGAACGTTGTCGCAGGCCATCCCAAGCCGGCGCGAGGTAAAGCCATAGCCGCCGCCCATCATGAAACCCGCCACGCAGACATCCTGACAGGCCCCGCCCGGCACATGCAGGTGATAGGAGTTCAACTCCGAATTCAGCATCTTGAACGGTGTGCCCGGACCGACATAGGCCATCGGCACCTTTGGATCGACGGTCACGTAACGCATTCGGCTGGTATCCAGCACCATCTGGTTATTGACCGAATACCCCGCCGTGCTGTGACGCCCTGACCGCGCAACAACCCACAGGTCATGCTCACGCGCGAAAGCAAGGCTGGCGCGTACATCCTGAATGGTCTCGCAATAGACGATGATCTCTGGGTAGTCCTGGAAAGCCGGATTCCAAACCTGCCGGTCATTGTTGTAATCCGCGTCGGTCGGCAGAGTGACCGTTCCGATCAGTTTCTTCTCAAATTCACGTAACTCATCGGGCGTGATCGAATGGTACTGCTGCAGCGCCAGATCGGTACGGCTTTGCGCCAAGACATCCTTGGCCAGAAGTGTTTTGCTGATCTTACGCATTAGGTCTCCTCATACCACAAGAGCGGGGCGCCGGACTGGTGACCCAGCGCTTAAAAGTCGAAATTCAGGTATCATCCCAACTCTGCCCGCGCCCAAGCTGGCAGCAAGTTGGCCTTCGGGTCAAGTAATCGTTTCCATCAACGCTCGTGCGTCTTTGAGGTCCGGCAGTTGGGCATCTTGATGGAAATGCGACATGACCGAAATCAACGCCTCACCAACCGGTTCGCCTCGGTGTTGCCGCCACTCCGCCAACGCGACCGCCGCACGAAGCTCGTAAAGCCGCGCGCCTTGCCTTTGCGCTGTTTCGATAGCGCGCAACAGCAGCGGTACGGGATCGCCCCCTGTCTTGGCTACAAGGGCGGCCTCGATACGAAGCTGATCGGCCTCGGCCCATTTCTCTTCGGTTTTACTCAGAACATTTCTGGCGTGCGTCAGAGTCTGATGCGCAGCGTCGTGATGGCCGGCGTTTGTCTGAATCTCGGCAATCAGCGAAGGGAAGAAAGTCTTGTAATTTCCGGCCCCAACCGACCACCAGTCTTCCGACGCCTGACGCAGGTCCTCGATATGTTCGACTTCAGAGGTCGTGGTCGCCTTTGCCCAGCTTTCCCATAGCCGCGCAATGGTCGCCATAAAGGGTAGCGAATGCTCCTCGGCGACTTCGGACAGCGCCTTAACATCCCTTTGCAATGCAGGGATGTCGCGCGCCAGCAGGTGAACCTTGCACATGTAAACCAAGATCTGCGCCACACTATGCGCGTGCTTGAGGTTCTTGGACCATTCCAGCGCTGTATTCTGCACCTGCAGGGCATCTTGATGCCGACCCATCAGGCAATAACATGTGCCCAGAAATGCTGATGTAATCGCGGCATGATCCGTTCCATAGACATAGGCTAGCTGGCTGTGCTGATCAAAATCATAAAGCGCCCAAGCTTGCTCAAGATGGCGCTTTGCATCTGACAGGTTGCCCAGATGCAATTGCACCGCCCCCATGGCGCGATGACCGACCATGCGGTGTTCGGTCTTGCCGCTTGTCGCCGCCAGATCGAGGATCTGCGCAGCCACGCCTTTCGCCAATCGATATTCGGCACGCACAAGATGGAATGCATATAGCCCGTTGAGCACAGGAAACAGCCGCTCGGTCTCGTCAGCTCGGTGACATAGTTCGCGCAGACGCCCATAGGCCTCACCCGTCGCATCCCCCGAAATACCGCTTGTTGAGCGCAAGACACCGGCACGCAGGATCTGGATGTCGATCTCTTGCAAATCCCGTGCACGGCTCTTTGGCAGATCGGCAAGCTGATCCAGAGCTTTCGACAGATGGGTCAACGCCTCGGCCTGGGCCGAGCGTTCGATCGCTCGACGCCCCGCGCTTTGCCAGTGCATCACGGCCTCATCCGCGCGTTGGGCCAACGTGTAGTGCTGTGCCAGAACCTCGGGCTGAGTCTGGGCCAGTTGCGGCTGGTTCTCTAGCAACGCACCCGCCGCGCGGTCATGCAGCGACTGCCGTTCCGTGCGCAGCAGGCTGTCATAAGCCATGTCGCGAATCAATGCGTGGCGGAAGATGAACTCATCCTCTGCCGCATCCGGGGCTTGAAGAATGATCCCGGCCGATGAGAGCTGTTCCAGTCCGGCCTGCAGAACCGTCGGAGACAGAAACGAAACAGAGGCCAGCAACGCGATCGAGAACTGCCGCCCGAACACGGCGCCGGTTTGCGCCACTTCTTTGGCCTTGCCCAAACGGTCTAGACGCTCCATCAGCGAATCCTGCAACGTGCTGGGAACTGAAAGCGATGGCAGGGGGCCGCGCACGACATACCCCTTGTCGCTCAAGCGCAATTGCCCCGATTCCAAAAGACCGCGGGTCACTTCCTGGACATAAAGCGGAATGCCATCCGTCTTGGCCGCAATAAGGTCGCAAACCTCGGGTGGTACAGGGTGCCCCCCCGCCACCTCAGCTACGATCTCAGCCACATCCCGATTGGTCAAACGCTTGAGAGGTATACGCAGGGTATTGTTGTGGTGACCCCAACCCGGATCGAAACCGGTACGTGCTGTTACGACGATCAGCACCGGTAAGTCCCGAATATGTTCGATCACCCGATCTGTAAGAGACAAGGTGGTCGGATCAACCCAATGCGCATCTTCGAACAACAGCAACACCGGTCGTTCTCGCGCTAACGTCGCAAGCTGTTCTGTCACTGCCTCCAACGTCTTCTCAAGCTTCACTTGCGGCGGCAGGTCGAGAGGCCCCAGCGTAGCATCAGCATCAACGCTCAACAAATCGGCGATCAGGCGCACATGCTCAGGCGGGTGATGGCGCAAGAGGTACGAGAGTTTTCCCAGTTTATCCTCATCGTTGTCTGTCGGCGCAAATCCTGCTGCGCGTTCCAGATGCTGAATGATCGGATAAAGTGCCGAGTTGGCATGAAAGGGCGAACACTGGAAGTTCAGGCGAAGCGCGCCTTGATCCAGCACTTCTTGGCTAAGCCCCTCAATCAGGCGTGATTTGCCGATCCCCGCCTCGCCAGTGACAAGAACCGATTGTCCAGCGCCCTGACTTGCCTCATTCCATTTGTCGGTCAGCTTGCGGAACTCTGCCTGGCGCCCAATGAGCCGACCAGAACCGGCATCAGGCATTATGTCAAATCTGCGCTCGATCCGCGCCTGCCCTGTGACGCTCCAGGCTTGTATCGGTTCCGAAAACCCTTTCAGTGCGAAAGACCCGCGATCCTGCAGTTCAAATGCATTGCCCACCAATCTGCGAGTGGATGGGCTGATGATCAGTGTATTGGGCTCGGCCAAACTCTGCAAACGTGCTGCCAGATTGGGTGTACGCCCCATGACCACGTCATGTTCCTTCAACCCTTCGCCATGGATCTCGCCCACAACGACAAGACCGGTCGAAACACCGATCCGCGCAGTCAGACGCTCCTCGCCTTCCATGCGATTCAATCCTTCAAGAATATCCAGACCCGCATGAACGGCGCGCGAGGCCGCATCTTCCACCGCGTGAGGATACCCGAAATAGATCATCGCCCCGTCACCCATGAAATCGGCGATATGTCCACCAAAGCGAGCAACCGAGGTCGAGCAAATTTCCTTGAACCGCCGAAGCAGCTCCCCCAAGTCTTCGGGATCAAGCCGCTCGGACATGGCAGTCGAGCCAACCAGATCAACAAACATAACTGTCAGTTGCCTCCGCTCGGCGACAATCTTCCCGCTGCCTTGCACCGGGGTCGGGTTGGCATCCCGCGCCTGCCCCAATGCGGCCATCAATCGGCGCCTTGGTCCAAGTGGCAGCCCAAGGTCGATCAAATCATGTTCGGAGAGATGTGCGAGATCGGCCAATGTAACTTCGTTCGACGCGAATACCGGCGCATATTTCGACAGCCCGTGTTCTTCAAGGAATGCGTCGATCTCTGTCATTATCCCCGTTGTCCCCGATCGTCTCCGGGTTCCCCTACCCGGTCAGGCTTGCATATTGTGACACAAAAGCCGAACGACTTTAGCACATTAGCTGGACAGTCCTGATGGCTTTTCCTTCAGCCTTGATCAAGCTTTTTCTTTATTGCCGCACACGTCAAGTGAATTGCGCCACACGTAAGCACCAAGCCCACGCCTCTGTTGCAGGAATTTCGCTTGTCTGGTGGGAAATGGCAGGGGCAGCAGGGTTCGAACCCGCGACCTACGGTTTTGGAGACCGTCGCTCTACCAACTGAGCTATACCCCTAGGCTGGGCCATCAGATATGACAGAGGCGCAGCGGACTCAAGAGGCTTTTTGAGTTTTCCGAACACTTTACCGCTGACAAAAAAGTTGCGCCCGGCGCGCAGTTCTTTAAGACAAGGCTCGGCCAGCAGGAGGACCGCAGCCTTGAGCATCCGCAAGAAAATCGCAGACAGCGAAGCCGTGCTGAACTGGGTCGCGCGACGGATCGCAAGCTATATCCGATTGGTGCATCGCAACACACGCTGGCAGCGCATCGGTTACGAAGAACTGGATCAACTGGCCGAACAGGGCGAACCGGTCATCGTGGTGCTGTGGCACCAGAGACTGGCACAATCGCCATATTTCTTCCCACTGGACAAAGGCCGCATCTGCTCGATCACTTCGGCAGCGCGCGCGGGCAGCATGGTGGGGCGAGTGCAGAAGCTGTTCGGGATGGATACAATTGCAATGTCCAGCCGCAAGCGCCACGTCGCCTTGTCGCGCGAAGTGCTGGGAAAGATGAAACAGGGTATCTCGATTGGCATTGCCGCCGACGGCCCTCGCGGACCCGAGCGGGTATCCTCGACCGTACCGCTGGTCTGGGCTCGCACATCAGGTAAACGAGTTTTCGGCATCACCTATTCCGCGCGGCACGGGCGCGAAGCCGGAACTTGGGATCGTCTGCTGATGCCTCGCCCCTGGCGCAACGACGGCGTATTTCTGTGCCGCGAATGGACCGATCCAGTTCCACGCAAGGCCAGCGAAGAGCAGATTGAGGCCCTTCGTCTGAGCCTTGAGCAGCATATGAACGACATCACCGCCGAGGCCGACCGGATGGTCGGGCGTGAGCCATGGGCAAAGAGCATGTGAACCCAGAAACCGGCTTGAAACGACCATTGCGCCGTTAGGCCGCGTCTGCGCTGGTTTTGACCGAGGTCGCTCCTCTCGCCATGCTGTCCGACATTTCAGCAAGCTTGATATCAAATCGCTTGCGCTCTCGGCAAAAGTCGCTGATTTTGCACTCAACTTCCTGTTCGTCATCACCGAGAACAGCGGCTCTCATATCGTCCAAATCCTTGCTGTGAAGGATTTGCGTTCCATAGTTCAGAAATTCAAAACCAAACATCTTAGTCTCCCCTGATCGCCGGGACGCGCTTGATTTGCGCGTCACCCTTGCTGTTGCAATAGAGAGCTGGGAGTTCAGTCTTCGTTTGGAGTGGACGGTAGATTAAGAATGCGAGATCGACTTCTGTTTTGTTCAATGAACTCAGCTTGCCCGAGATTATTCGACGAATAATCTCAATGCGCCGAGAAGATTGGATGAGAAAAGGCCGCCCCATGTGGAGCGGCCTTCTTTAGTTCACCGATTTGCCGGGCCAAAGCCCGACTACCGTGATTACTCGATGATTTTCGAGACGACGCCGGCGCCGACGGTGCGGCCGCCTTCGCGGATCGCAAAGCGCAGGCCGTCTTCCATCGCGATGGGCGCGATCAGCTCGACGGTGAAGCCGACGTTGTCGCCGGGCATAACCATCTCGGTGCCAGCCGCCAGGGTCACGGTGCCGGTCACGTCAGTTGTACGGAAGTAGA